>NZ_JABMIU010000014.1:0-158854 GCF_013332495.1 Brevibacillus sp. HB1.2
GGAGACAGCCTTTTTTATTTCCGTCGCCTCAAAGAAACTGAACACATAGGGTGAACGTCTAACTAGAAAGGAAGGAGGTTTTATTATGAAAATCACAACCAAATTGCCACAGTATCTTGAAAATGTACATGTCGAGTTGATAAAAAATGAATGGGTTCCCCTGAAAGAACCACAGAGCTTGGGCAGGGCAACTCTTTTATCGATTCCTTTCATGCTGATTAATGCATTCATTGCCTATGGGATCATCTTTATTTTTTCGCCAATAACCTTTCAGGAATTGGGACTGACATCCGGTTCTTTTTCCATATCCATCGACTTACGTGCGATTTTGTTTCTACTCGGATTGGTTATTTTTCATGAATGCTTGCATTTGATTTTTATCCCCAATTTCATGAGATCAGAAAAAACATGGATGGGGCTTACCTTGTTTGGAGGGTTTGTCGCAACGGAAGAAAAGATTCCAAAATCAAGATACATACTGATTACCATCGCCCCATTCATTATCCTGTCGGTTATGTTGCCATTTCTTCTAGGTTTTTTTGGACTGTTCACTGCCATGTTGAAATTTTTGATTTTGATAAACGCTATCGCTTCATCAGTCGATATGTTGAATCTATTCCTGGTGATGAAGCAAGTTCCGAAACAGGCGATCTTGATCAGTAACGGACAAAAGACGTATTGGAAAGCGCTCGGAAACGATTAAAGCCAAAGAAGAAGCAACGAACAAATAAGCATAAATACCGCATTTAGCGCCATGACGGGCTCATGTTTTGCCCGGAAAAGATGGGCATGGATAGCCCCAAGCATGAGGATGGCGAACAGGATGCAAGCGTGTGTTAATACTCCAGGAAACCAAAAGGAGCTAATCACACCGATAACTCCGACCAACTCAAGTGAGGCAATCACGTCCATGAACCAAAGTGGGTAGCCATATTCCTTCCAGTGCTGGAGCATAGAGCTTGCGCGTAAAAACTTCAGTAACAGAGAGAGGGAAAACATCAAAGCCAACATCAGTGAAAGAATCATGATGAATGTGTTCAACCGTTTACACTCCTTCGGTCATTCGAAATCCATTGCCTTACGAGGAGTATAATGGGAGTGATCCCTACAATATGTAGTCCAGCCTACAGTGAGCAGGAGGAAGTACATCGTGATCGAAAAGGAGAAGCTTTTATCCCGCATCAATTTGTTTCAGTCGTTAAGTGCAGCGGAGCTAGCCCAATTGGAACCGGCGACTCCTATGGAAGTGGTCAAAAAAGGAACGCTAATTTCCTCCCCTCACATGGAGCAGAAAAGGCTGTTTTTGATCAAGGCTGGGAAGGTTCGTTTATACAAGCTTTCGGCTGACGGCAAAGAGCTAACGATTGATTTGCTCGGGACAGGGCATGTGTTTGGCGAGATCGGCTCGTTTACGATTAGTTCAACCAATATGTACGCCGAAGCGTGGGAAGATTCGGTGATTTGTTCGATTGATAAAGGACAATTTGAGGAGCTGATGCTAGAGAAACCGAGGCTTGCCTTGCATTTTATCGAGATTGTCTCGAATCGTTTGCAAGAGGTTGAAGAAATGATGGAGCTCATGGCGTATGGAAGTGTCCGACAGCGTCTTCTGTATTTGCTGGGCAAGCTGTCCGAGAAATATGGGGGAAAAAGCCAGGCTGATGAACCAGAATGGATCGAGCTGGCAGTGAACCTGACGCATCAAGAGCTGGCGACGATGATGGGGTGTATTCGTGAGACCGTAACAGAAACGTTCCATGAGATAACAGTAGAAGGCATGGTGAAGAAGGCGGGATTGCGCAAGCCGTTATGGGTGCATCGGGAGCGATTGAGAGAAGCGCTTGCCCCTCACTCATTCACAAACGTATTCTTCACTCGTTTGGACAAGCGGAAATAGGGAATCCAGATCATCGCGGTGATGCAAGTATGAAGCAAACTTAGTCCCGATTGCGTGACAAACTGAATGGTGTCTCCGAAAAGACTGTCAAAGCTCGCCCAAGCCAATAAATCAATCATGTTCAATGTGATATAAAAAAGAATCAGGCCAATAAATAAATGTGGAGCACGTTTCTTTTTTTGGAAATAGAAAACGAGAAGGGTCAATGAAAATACGAGTAACCCTATCTCTAACAAAATGTTGCCGTAGTAATACAAAGTGAATGACAGGCTTTGCTCCATAAACGGTGCGAGCCCTTCAATTGCTTCAGCATGATCTTGAAATATGCCGATAACGGATGCAAGCAAGGAAAGTGGGCTGAGAACGACAATAATGGTCGGCCAGATTAACCAGCCGCCCAATCCTTTTGGCTTCGTTACAGTTGCTTCTGTTTGGACATTCATTCGTGTTTTCTTACCTCTCTGATCAGAATGATATCGATACTAGATAATGGTATATAATCAAAGAGGTAAGGTCAATTGCAAGAATTACGATTTTTGCGAAGGAAGTTGGCAAGAGTTAATCCCAAAGATACGATAGAAGAAGCATTGTTTGGTCAAGGCTGTATACAGGAGCGGAATGCCGATCAACGAAAGGTATTGATAGCCTCCTTGAAAGAAGAACAAGGACAGAAAGGCTAATCCAGCAACGAAACGAAACATTTGATCAAAACGACCGACGTTTTTCATTCTTATCCCTCCGGTTATGGTGTTTGTGATTGATGAGACTTATTGTACCGGAGTACTTTTTGGTTGCATGTAACAAAGTCACATAACGCGAAGGTTTTTCCCAAAACAAACGCCAAGCAGAAGGGGAGAAAAGCATGAACCAAATCCGTTACCATCGCAGAAAATACACACACGGACCTACACCAATCGAAAGAATGGAGCGACTGTCCAAGGAGTTAGGTGGTCCGAGCATCTCTATCAAGCGAGACGACATGCTTGGTTTGACAGCAGGGGGAAACAAGACGCGAAAGCTGGAGTATTTGGTGGCAGAGGCAATCGAGCAAGGGGCAGACACGTTGATTACATGTGGAGCTGTCCAATCCAATCACTGCCGGTTGACTCTGGCGGCGGCAGTTCGCGAAGGTCTGCACTGCCAGCTCGTGCTATCCGCGCCTGAGACGGGGGACTACCAACCGCAAGCGAGTGGCAATCATCTGTTGTTCCACTTGCTCGGAGCAGAAAAAATCGAGGTCATTCCCGCAGAGGCAGATTTGCTTGCAGCTATGGAAGAGCTCGCTGAAAGTCTGCGAAAACAAGGCAGAAAACCATATCTGATCCCGGTAGGAGGCTCCAACGAAGTCGGGTCTTTGGGGTACATGGCGTGTGCAGAAGAAATCGAGCAACAGGCTTGGGAAACGATGACTCCATACGATTATGTCGTGACGGCAACGGGAAGTGGCGGTACGCAAGCCGGTCTGCTTGCCGGTTTTATGGCGCGTCAGTCCAACACAAAAGTAATCGGGATCAATGTCAGCCGAGATCGGGCTGCACAAGAAGCCAAGGTGATGGGGTTGCTGTGCAGTACTGCTGCACGGATCGGTTTGCAAGGGGACATACGAGCAGAAGCTGTGCTTTGCGACGACAGATTTGTCGGGCCAGGCTATGCGATTCCGACGGATGGCATGATCGAAGCCGTTCGGCTGGTCGCTCGGACAGAGGGAATTTTACTCGATCCTGTCTATACCGGAAAGGCGATGGCAGGGTTGATCGGCTTGATTCGCGAAGGGCATTTTACCAAGAGTGATCACGTATTGTTCCTGCATACAGGTGGTTCCCCAGCGCTGTATACCGTTCCGCAGCTGTTTTTGCCATCCAAATAGCGTAGCAGGCAGCGGTAGTCTAGGATGTACTTTCACGTCCATAGCTACCGCTGTCTTTTTATAGGAAAGCTGACAGACTTAGTGCTTCACAGTGACTTGGTCTGCCACAACATCGGGGGTGTCTGCCTGCTGCATCAGCATACGCATGGAAAAGACGATTCCTAGTGTGGCCGTTACCAAAAGACCTGCCAATACAAGGTAGCCGACTGATGCGCCGGTTGAATCTAGTATGAGAGTAAATAGAGCGAGTAATAACAGCCGCATGCATGTACCAATCGACCGAAAGAAGCTCAGGACCCTGCCCATAAAACGATTAGGTAGCAGTTCCATATAGATGGTCTGTCGGATCAGTCTGGTTGATACATTGCACCAGCCCATAAACGCAGAGAGCAACACAAAAACCGAGCCCATTGGGATCACAACGGTCATTACAAGAGCAATCGCCATCAAGATGAAATTCCCTACCATATAAGGAAAAGCACCGATTTTTCCACGAAACCAGGTAAGAAGAAATCCCGCCAGCACTGCGCCTATGGAATACGTAACCTCTCCCATGGAATAGATCGCCACATCTTCCCCCAAAACTTGGCTAACAAAGATAGGGTTAAGCAGGTTCGTCAGCATAACGGCGAGGAATGGTATCAGCGCAGCAATTCCGAATACGATAAACCCTCGTTTTTCTTTGATATAGATCCAGCTTTGCTGAAATTGTGACACCCAGGATGTTCGGAGATATTTTTCTACTTGTTTTTCTTGTGTATACACATAATCGATTCCGGTTAAGGAGAGAAAAGCGATCAGATAGGTCAAAGTGTTAAGGATCAACACTATATGTAGTCCGTATTTCCCCAATAGCAAACCTGCGAAAGCTCCTGCGAGGACCAAAGCGGTCTGGTTTTGAATTTCCAGGGTAGAATTGATCACATTGTAGTGCTTTTGCTCAAAGGTTTCCTGTATGAAGGCTGACTGTGTAGGTTCGTGAACCTGAAACATGAACATCGACGCCAAAAAAACGAGTACCATCATCCACTCTTGATAAGTCCCCCAAAATCCCCAAGCTGCTACAAGAGCGAGAACCGAGAAGCCTCCTAGCTGTTCCAGCTGTAGAATGGCCTTGCGGGAAAAGCGGTCAATCAATGTACCAAAATAAGGTCCGATGAGCAGTGTCATTATCGAGGAGAGAAGCATAGTGGAACCAAGTAGGCTGGCTGAGCCTGTGGATTCTACCAAATACCAAGATATCCCGATCATGGTCATCCCCTGGCCAAAGCCTGAAAACAAATTGGAAAGAAACAGCTTGCGAAAATTGCGATTGCGAAAAATCTCGTTCACTCTCCTCACTCCCTTTTCCATAATAGGCCAGATGAGTAGCCCTATTACAAACATAAAGGAGCCTGATTATTCACGAGGGTCACCCTTCATCAATAATCAGGCTCCGGGAAGTTCCGAGAGCTCTTTTATGGAATCTTATACCATAAATCGTATCACTTTTTTCTTAAGTTAGCAATATGGAGAACCAAGCGTTACTTTTTCAAGATACCTAAATATTCACGCCAAGGTCCAACATCCGCCGTGTACCGCTTGGCCAAGACCCGCACAATCTGCGCCATATGGGTTAAATCGTGAACCACCCATGAAGAGAGCAGCTCTCTTGCCTTGACTACGCCAAATGCAGGGTGTATCCCTGTTAATTCGAGATTCTTTTCCAGTTCTACGAGTGCTTGTAATTTTGCGAGATTTTCTGTTCGAAGTGTTTTGAATTCCTGGAGCTTTTGTGCGAACGACCTTTCGGAAGTCTCATGTAAGTGAGAGAAACGGTCAAAAGGAGGAAAGGGTTTGCTTTCCCCATACTGAAGAATCATTTCGAGCCGCGGGAGCCAATTCGTTTTCTCAGCCTGGGTCAAGTGCTCGATTACTTCGGTGGCATTCCAGGTTGCATCCCCTTCGTTGTCTTGCAACCATCCATCCGATAAGCCCACTAAAAAATACTCCAATGTTTGCGGTGTACGCTCCAGAACCTCAATCGCTTGTTTCAGATTAAAATTCATCGTACGACTCCTTTCGGTATGGAAACCCGTAGTATTCTCCCAGCATTTCTCTTTCGTTTCGCGTAGTCCTGCCCATTTTGTGTGGCGAAGGGTGGATTTGTGCCAGAGAATACGTATAGAATGGTCGTAGGCAAGGTTCGATAAATAGAGGGCAGAGGTTGGATTGATGGATGTTTAAAATCGGCGTGGTGGGTCCCAAGCAATCGGTAGAGAGAATTCTTGCGGTTGCCAAGGAATTCGATGAAGGGATGAATTTTATTCCCTATATCTATACAGAAACAAAAGAAACAGAAAAAATCGTCTTGGAAAATGACCAGTACGTGGATCATTGGCTATTTTCGGGACCACTTCCGTACTTGATTGCCAAAAATGTCCTGTACGATGAAAAGCGGATGGAACATATTTTTCCGACGGAATCCAGTATCTATAAAGGCTTTTTGGAAATGGTGTACACACGGGGAGAGCTTTTGGATCGGGTCAGTGTAGATATGCTCTCATCTACGAAGTTCATGGAAGATTCGCTGTACAACAGCAGCATATCCGTGAGCCAACTATACATGAAGATATTTGAGGTTACGATTGATCCGCAAGAGCTGCTGGCATTTCATCTCGATTTATGGAACAAGAAAAAGATTGATGCTGCGATGACCTGCTATCCAACCGTCTATCAATCGTTAGTAGATGCTGGTATCCCGGCCTATTGGATTTCTCCTAGTAATATGGACATTCATCAAACAGTCCGCGTGTTTGTCGAGAAAGTACGCACATCCTACTTTAAGGATACACAAATCGGGATCGAAATGATCGAGGTCGAGCAATTCGACAGAATCAAGGAAAGCGCGAAGACCCCCTATCATTTGCAATATCTGGAACTGCGAATAAAAGAAGCCTTGATCAAGCTGTGCGAGCAAGTGGATGGATCGCTTTTGGAGCAAGGTAATGGCAGATACGTCATCTTCAGTACGCGCGGAACCATTCACAGGGAGATTCCTACCTTGCAAAACACCGTAGAGTTTTTGGCGAAGGAAGCGGATACGACGGTCGCGGTCGGAATCGGGTTCGGAGAGACTGCGTTTGCAGCCGAGATGAATGCCCACCGAGCCCTGCGCCAATCAATGGAAAAAGCTACACGAGATATCGTCATGATTCAGGATGACGGAACGATCGTAGAGTGGGTCGGTCAGGAAGAGGAGCTCATCTACTCGTATCGTGCCGACGATGATGAGATTTTGGAAAAGCTGAAAAAAGGGAACATCAGCGTCAAAAGCTATAAAAAGCTCGATGCCTTGCTGCAAAAAATGGGTTGGACCGATTTCACGACAAAGGATCTGGCCAAGTATTTGCAAATGAGCGAGCGAAATGCACAGCGAATCGTCGCGGATTTGTGCGCCGTTGAGCTGGCGGAAAGCTCCGGGGAAGAATCGCAATCAACGCGAGGAAGACCCACCAAACGATACCGACTTTTGTAAGCACCCTGCTACGGGTGCTTTTTTCATTGCCGAGAAATCAAACTGTTAAAAAAAAACGTTGCCAATAGTCTCAACATTTCGTAGAGTATATATTACGACATGTCGTAATATATGCGGTAAATAAGGGAGCTGGACCATATTTGCGCGGATCGTCAGCCATCGAACGAGATGAATGCGCTTTCGCCAAAATGAAAGACTAGCTTAGTAATGCATCTAGAAGGAGGTATCCACACATATGGTATCAGCACGCACGAGAAACTGGATTTTAGCGCTACTCTTTTTGGGCTGGGCATTAGGGAACCTGGATCGATACGTCATGAACTATGCCATTTTGTCGATCACAGAAGACTTGCAGCTTAGTGCTTCATCCACGGGATTATTGCTCAGTAGTTTTTTTGCTGGCTATGCACTCATGCAAATGCCTGGAGGCTGGCTGGCAGACCGGTTTGGTTCCAGGAAAGTACTCATCGCATCCGTTGTCATGTGGTCTATTTTTACAGGATTGACCGGAGCTGCTTGGTCTTTGGCTTCGATGATCCTTATCCGCTTTCTGTTCGGGATTGGTGAAGGTGGCTTCCAACCAGCCAGCTCGAAGATTATCGCCACGATTTTTCCTGTAAAGGAACGCTCGCGAGCAATGTCTGTGATGCTCTCCTCTAGTGCCATTGTTGGGCTTTTCTCCCCGATTTTATCCGTTTGGATGATTCAAAATATGGGCTGGCGAACCATGTTCGTCGTCATTGGTGCAGTTGGTGCCGTGATTGCTTTCCTGTACTGGCGCCATATTAAACTTCCGCAAGATGAGTCTACAACGAATACAATGAATGGCTCCGAGCAACCAAAAAGCTCCGTGTCCTTGTTGTTAAAAACGCCTTTGCTATGGAGTCTGTTAATCGCTTACTTTAGCATTTATGCAGTAAACTGGGGTCTTGTAACCTGGATGCCGACTTACTTGAGCAAGGTACGCGGACTGGATATGATTTCGCTCGGCTGGCTGCAAACGATTCCAGGCTTCGCTACGTTGGTCGGTATTTATGTGAGCGGCTATGTACTGGACAAGCTGCCAAAAGGTCGCGAAAAAATTATTGGCAGTCTCTCCTGTGTGGTAGTCGCAGTGCTCTTGTACTTCATGTTTACCGCTTCGAGCGTGACGATGTTTATTACGTACCAAGCAATTGTGTCGCTGTTCCTTTCCTTTGTGATCATTCTGTTGCCATCTGTTGTCCTGAAAAATCTTCCGGCTGCCGTAGCGGGAACAGGGATGGGCATCGTGAATACAGGTGGACAGCTAGCTGGCTTTATCACGCCAATGGCAATTGGTTTTATTGTAGAAGCGTTTAACGGTTCATTTGATGCAGCGTTCTGGATGCTGATCGGCTTCGCGGTCATTTGCATTGGCGCACTATTATCGTTGAACTATGAAAAAGGCGAGCTGTTGCAGCAAAACGCCGACAGTGCATCCGCCTGAACACTTAGAGAAAGGAGCGTATGAAATGAACAGAACCGAGATCATTTCTGCGTTAATTGAACAAAAAAGAGACGCGCTTATTCGCGTTAGCGATAAAATTTGGGAAACACCAGAAATTTACTTCGAGGAGCATCGTTCTGCCGAGTACTTGTGTCAAGCTTTGGCAGCAGAGGGCTTTGAAGTGGAGAAAGGAATCGCTGGACTGGGGACTGGCTTTGTTGCCAGCTTTGGAAACGGCAAGCCTGTCGTAGCCATCCTGGGCGAGTACGACGCACTGGCAGGTTTGAGCCAGAAAAAAGGCGCGATCAACCATGATCCGATTGTGACTGATGGTCATGGGCATGGATGTGGACATAATCTCTTAGGTGCCGGCGCACTGGCAGCAGCGGTTGCTGTTAAAGATTACATGGAGAAAACAGGCTTAACAGGAACGGTCCGTTATTTCGGGTGTCCAGCTGAAGAAGCTGGCTCTGGGAAAGCGTATTTGGCTAGGGCAGGCATGTTTGCTGACGTAGATTTTGCGCTCTCCTGGCATCCTGCGACAGCGCCAAGCATCATGAACATCAGCTCGCTTGCGAATTACTCTGTTCGTTTTCAGTTCCACGGAAAAAGCGCACATGCAGCAGCAGCACCGCATTTGGGACGAAGTGCGTTGGATGCGGTCGAACTGATGAATGTCGGCGTGAACTACATGAGAGAGCATATGATTCCGGAAGCACGGGTTCACTACGCGATTACGAATACAGGCGGAATTTCGCCAAACGTCGTCCAGCCGTTTGCAGAGGTCGTGTACTTGATTCGCGCTCCGAAAAAGCAGCAAGTGAAGGAACTGTATGAAAGAGTTTACGACATCGCACGAGGAGCCGCCTTGATGACGGGAACCACCATGGAAGCGGTGTTTGAGGGGACAGCTTCTGATCTGGTGCCGAATACGGTATTGGCGAAGCTCATGCACAAAAATCTGGTTGAAGTCGGCGTGCCTACGTACGATGAAGCAGATCAGCAATATGCCAAACAAATTCAGGCAACGTTAACAGCCGAGGATATGAGGGCTTCGTTGTTCGGGTTGGATCGTGAAACAGCGAAGCAACTGAAGGACAAAGCGATTGCGGATGTGATCGGGCCACTTTCTACGCACGAGTTTACGCTTGCTGGGTCTACGGACGTGGGAGATGTCAGCTGGCAGGTTCCGACGATGCAATGCATGACGACATGCTGGGCACTGGGAACACCTTTCCATACGTGGCAGGTCGTCTCGCAGGGGGCTATGCCAATTGCACACAAAGGGATGCTGCAAGCAGGTAAAGTTATGGCTGCTACAGCGATCGAGGCAATGGAAAACCCGGCACTGATTGAACAGGCAAAAGCCGAATTGCAGGAACGTTTGGAAGGGGAAGAATACTTCTCGCTCATTCCGGACGATGTTCAACCACCTCAAAAAGCGTAAATCGAAGGTGAAAAGGAAGTTGGTTAGACAAGTGGCGCAGCAAACAAGAACGATCGAGACAGACTGCTTGGAACAATGGATCGAGCAATATCGTGGGGAGTCCAGTAAGGGCAAATGCGCTGCATATATCCCTGCTTTGAAAGAGGCTGACCCAACACAGCTAGGGATTTGTGTGATGGGACCAGATGGACAAATTAGCAGGGCTGGCAACTACGATGCTCCTTTCACCCTGCAAAGCATTTCCAAAGTCATCAGCTTTCTGGCAGGATGTAAGCACCACGGGATTGCAAATGTATTGGAGCAGGTGGATGTAGAGCCTACTGGAGACGCATTTGATTCGATGGTTCGGCTGGAAATGCACAAGCCAGGAAGGCCTTTTAATCCCATGATCAATGCGGGAGCCATTACGGTGTCTTCCTTGTTGCAGGGGAACGGAGTCCAGGAAAAATTTCGCTCTTTTCAAGACATGGTCGAGGGCATGACAGGACGCAAGCATCAGATCAACGAGGAAGTCTATCACTCCGAGTGGCAAACAGCCAACCGCAATCGCTCCCTCGCCTACTATCTCGCAGCTACTGGCTTTTTGGCCTGTCCGGTAGAGGATGCTTTGGACGTGTACATCCGGCAATGCTCACTCGAGGTAACGGCAGAGGACATCGCGAAAATTGGCTTGATCCTGGCGCATGATGGCTATGATCCGGTACGCAAGGAACAGCTTTTCGAAAAAGAGCTGGCTCGCGTGACCAAAGCACTGATGGTTACATGTGGCATGTACAACGCTTCCGGCAATTTTGCTGCTTTTGTGGGTGTGCCAGCGAAAAGCGGCGTGTCAGGAGGCATTATGGTTGCCGTCCCTCCGCGTGGGCGTTCTGGGGAGCTGCCTTTTGCTGGCGGCTGCGGAATCGGTGTGTATGGCCCTGCTATTGACCAGTACGGAAACAGCGTAGCAGGGGTAGCGCTGCTCAAGCATATGGCAAGTGCGTGGGATTTGACGATCTATTAAAAAGAAATGGCTAGAGATCACAGATCATGTCTGGATCTTTAGCCATTTCTTTTTGTCCATTGTACCTTGATTCATTTATAAACAACTATTTACTCAAGGAAATTGTCATTGTTCCTCTTATTCCTTTACCAGCACTTTGGTTTGTGTGAAGTACAATTTTATTAAAACCATTTGGAATGGATGTATTAGGATAATTGTAATTTTGACCTGAACCAGGTATAGGAATTTCTTTTCGCAATGTTGAACCTTGATAAAATTGGAGTACCGCTGGTTCACTAGAAGAATTTGCGGTTCCTGCTATAGAAATACGGCTGTTAATTGTATTACCATTCCAAAGAGTTTGTGAAAAAGGATAACCATCCGGAGCATAAAGGTAGTATGGGCCTGAAAATAAATTTACAGGAGTTTGAACTGGAACAAACTCAATCCGATCAATAAACAGATTACCCTGCGTTTGACTGGTGTATTGTCCGAGACGTACATCGATCTCTCCTAAAGGTAGGGAGATAGGATCAGGAAGAGATATTGTAAGCAACCTATAGTTTCCATTTTGTCCTGGCACGTATCCTTGATCTTGAACGTTTTTGGTACTTGGAAATGTAAAATTACCGCCTTGAAGACTCTGATTTCCTGCATTAACTGATTGCCAAATATCAATGCTTGAATCTGAAGGGTTTGCATAACGTACACGAATGTGATACTGACCAGCTAGTTTATTTGTAATAGGTACAATGAGGGAAGGTCCCAGTGGAAGTTGAACCGCGTTGGTCCCGTTCAATCTTTCCTGTACAACGTTAAGTGAGCTCCCATCCTCAATATAACCTTTTTCAGCTGGAATTCCTTTAATCGTAACTACTCCTGTTGTTGGATCTGATTGGCCTATGACATTTTCGGAATATAGATTTTTGAAAACAAAGGCATTTATCACTGCATCTTGGCCACCCAGCTCATCTGTCCATGGAAAGACAAAATGAACTTTATGGTTATCAGGTGCTACAACTCTCTTGTCATATCCATATTCTCCTCCATTGGTAATACTAGTCCCATCTGCAAAATCCATCATGATTCCAACATACGGACTCATAACCCGTGGTGTTACTCCAATTAAAGGATTGTCTCTTGATATGTTGATAGGGTCATTTGCAGTTCCACCGGAACCGCCGTAAGTATATGTTTGTGATTGATTGTATCCTCTATCTAATACTTGTTGAATCTGATCCACTCGATCCCATGTTCTCGTTGAAATTTGAGTCAGTTCACCAGGGAAATTTCCATACAGGTACGTACTTGGATCACCAGCGGATGGATAGCCTCTCCAATCAAACCTTCCTACTAGATCAGAAAATAAGAATCTCGTTTGTTCTATATCTGTTTGTGCCGAGTAAACTTCCGGACTGTCATTAGTAGGCCATTTATCAAAAGTAGGCCATAATGCAGCAATATCAAACCCATATAATGTTGACGTGTAGATAAAGCCAGCGGTACTAATTTGACTAGATTTATCATCCTGTATGTTTTGTAACCCTGTTGTAAAAAGAGTACGAACATTCTCGCTATGCTTCACGATCCACTGTTTTAGATAAGTCAGAAAGTTAGTTTTATCTGAATCACTAATTCCCCAATCTGTTTGTTTAGAAATGGCCTCCTTTAAAAGGCCTAGATGCATGGTTGCTGCTTGAACATATAAAGGAAGTGCATAAGCTGCATAGTCTTTTAGTGTAAATTGGGGTATATCATGAACGAATTGGAGGTGAATCGTATTAACTGTGCTCCCTATAGTGGAGGTCTTCGGATCGGTTAAATTCTTGACTTCTGTAGCTAAAACATCTAGTTCATTTTTCCAACCTTGTAGCAGTGCCTCTAATTTGTTCAATGTGTCTGTTGTTAACGCTTGGTTAATTAAATCTTGAATCTGCTGACGCAAAATATCAAATAAATCGGGTTGTGAGGGGGGCCAAATTAAATCCATAATAGGAATAAAAAAGCCTATTACAGGCCCTACAAAAGGAACAAAGGAAGAAGCATAGCTCAATATAGTCGTGACTAAGGCACGATAATCGATATTATTGTCTGTTGCAAGCAGAAGGTAATCTTGTGTAATTTGTCCATTGTAAACATCATGCCAAACATCTTTTAATAATTGCTCCCAATCCAATCCGTCTGCTTTGTTAGATAGATTGTTCAACTGTTGATAAGCAGATGTCGATAGTGTGTTATAAGGACCAGTTGATAAAAGGTTTTTTTCCTGCATTGCATAATTCCCCCTTCTTTCATAAATAAAAAATACGTTGGCTAATTTCCTAATTTTAACATTTCGGTATATATTCGTATAGTTTCCGCTTTAATAGGACTTCGATGCATTCCGATAGCAATCTTTCGTTGGAAAATAGACAAAGTGACTCCAATCCCATACGCAAACAGCAACATACAGTCGCTGGCTTTCATTGGCAAAAAAAAGAACCTGTGACATACTGGAGCTATCACGGTCATCGGAGGAAATCAACATGGTAGATGTGGTTGCATGTGGCGAGTTATTGATTGATTTTACACCTGTACAGCAGAAGGAAAAGCCAGGCAGCGCTGCATTTGAGCAAAACCCTGGAGGAGCACCTGCCAATGTACTTGCCGCTTTGTCGCGCTTTGGGAAGCGGACTTCCTTTATCGGTGCGGTGGGAAACGATGTGTTTGGGCGGTTTTTACAACAGACCTTGAACCGACAGAATATTGGCACAGAAGGTCTCGTACTCACGGAGGAAGCGCCTACGACGTTGGCGTTTGTCCATCTCGATGAGACAGGCGATCGTTCTTTTCACTTTTACCGCAATCCGGGTGCAGACATGATGCTGCGGGAGCAAGACGTGAACGAGGCGCTGATTGCACAGGCAGCCATTTTTCATTTTGGTACGTTGTCTTTGACGCAAGAGCCAGCCAGATCAGCAACCTGGAAAGCAGTCGAATACGCGAAAAAGCATCAGCGGCTCCTTTCATTTGACCCGAATATTCGAGCGTCCTTATGGGCTGATCTGGAGGAAGCGAAGGCTATGGCCCTCAAAGGCATGGCGCAGGCTGATATCGTCAAGCTTTCCGAGGAAGAGCTGGCTTTTCTCATGAGGAGCGAGGACGTCATAGAAGCGACAGCGTGGATGCTTGCGCAATATGATCTGCAAGCTGTTTTTGTCACGTTGGGGGAAAAGGGATGTTTTTACCGTATTCGAAATCACTTCGGTATAGTCGGTGGATTTCAAGTAACCGCGATCGATACGACTGGAGCGGGAGACGCGTTTGTGGGCGCGCTGCTCTATCAGCTTCTTGAGGAGGGGGAAAGTATGCTGGATATCCCACAAGCGACGTTAGAGGGCATGGTTCGCTTTGCTAATGCCGCAGGTGCGCTCACGACAACGAGATCAGGTGCCATTCCCGCCATGCCTACGCTGTCTGAGGTCAAAAGCTTCATGGAAGCAGCACGGTAGGAGGGAAGAATCATGATATTTGTGGAGGTCATCCTGCCTGTCCTGCTCATTTTTCTTAGTGGCTATATTTTGCAGCGCATTTTCAAAATGGATTTGAAGCCGATCTCTTCCCTGGCGATTTACATCTTGTCGACGGCGCTCGTTTTTCGTACCTTTTACAAAACACAGCTCGACTTGCAATTATTTTATATCGTCGTGATTTCGCTGCTTCTGCTGGCTGCTCTCGTTGTGATTACGCAGTTGACGGCACGATTGTTCAAATACGACAAACAACAGGAAAGCGCACTGATGCTCGCGACCGCCTTCATGAACAGTGGCAACTACGGGACGCCGATTATTTTGTTCGCTTTCGGAGAGGCTGGCTTTACGTATGCGGTGCAAATTATGGTTTTCCATTCGATCATGATGGGCGTATTCGGCGTGTATTTTGCCTCCCGAGGAGGGAATGGGATGGGGACGGCCGTCAAGGCGATCTTCAAGCAGCCGTCCAATTACGCTGTGGTTCTCGCGATTTTGCTGCAACAGCTGCAAATCGTCATCCCGCAAAGCTACTATCAGGCGATTGATCTCGTTGCACAGGCGGCGATTCCAGTTGTGATGCTCATCTTGGGCATGCAGCTCGCCAATGTATCTACCAAAGCGCTAGAGTGGCAGGGACTCAGTGCTGCGAGTGTCATTCGGTTGGTGGCGTCACCGCTTTTGGCGTACCTCATCTGTCTGTTATTCCCGATTGATCCGCTGCTGCAAAAGGTGCTGGTCGTTCTGGCAGCCATGCCTTCTGCCGCAACTACTGCGATCTATGCGATCCAATTCAACATGCGTCCACAATTCGTCTCCAGCAGCGTGTTGGTTACGACGGTGATCAGTATAGGTACATTAACGTTTTTGCTGAACATTTTGCACTAAATAGGAGGAATAAACATGCACAAACAAGAGTTACTACGACTGTACGATCAAGAGATGAGAGTGGAGATGAACTATCCGAATGTTCGACGCGAAGAGACCGAGCATATTGTTCGCCACGTCTCTCTCTCAGATGAGCCGGGAACAGTCTTGTTTTCCCGAATGTCTGAGGCAAATGCAGAGGAGCTCATCGCACGCGAAATCGAGTATTTCTCAAGCCTTCAACAGTCTTTTGAATGGAAGCTGTTTGATTATGATCAGCCTGCGAATCTGCTCGAACGGTTGGAGGCGCATGGTTTTACAACAGGAGAGGAAGAAGCGCTGTTGGTCATGGATGTGGCGCAAGCAGAGGACATGCGAAGCCGTAGCATTCCTCCTGAGATTCGCCAAATCACCAATTCGGCAGGCATCGATGACATTATGCAACTGGAAGAGCAAGTATGGGGCAGTGCGAATCCGGAGTTGGCCGCGAGATTGAAAAAGGATTTGGCCGAAGATCCTAAGCACCTTCTCGTGTACGCGGCATACAGTGGCGATCAAGCGGTGAGCGCAGCGTGGATGTATCTACATGAGGGGACGTCCTTTGGCAGTCTGTGGGGAGGCTCAACGCTGCCTGCTTACCGGAATAAAGGCTACTATACGGCACTCGTAGCGATACGGGTACAAGTAGCGCACGAGCGTGGGTATCCGCTTTTGATGGTGGATGCGAGTCCGATGAGCCGACCGATTTTGGAGAAAAAAGGCTTTGAATTTCTCGCCTATACTTATCCATGTTTTTTTGAGTATAAATAGTATCGTGGAAAAGGAAGCTGCCCATTGCTCTGAGGGGCAGCTTTTGTAGTTGCAGATAGTCGCCTGTGTCACTATTATGAGAATAAGAATCATTTGCAAGATTATCCTACGTATGGTTAGGCAGGGAGAAGGTCATGGATCAAGCAACTGTACATTCCATATACGATAGCTATATTAATGCATTGCCCTCTACACAAAGTGATCGCATTGTGTCCGAAGCGAATCGGTATACACTGACGAATAATGATGGCTACTTTCGGAGAGTGATTCCTCGACCGGGATTGGAGCTGGTCGAATCCAGCTACTCCCTTCAGGAAAACCGCGTCATGGATTTACAGTCGCAGGCAGCCATGGTGGAGCTCAGCTTTTGCTTGGAGGGGAGTGGGGAGTTCGTCGTTTCGGGAAGTCAGCACGAGTTTTTGCCTGGGAGCTGTTCCCTTCAATTGATGAACGACTTTCATGCGCATTTTATGTACCGGGCAGATGTTCCTCATCGATCTGTTGGCATAGGTATTTCCGTAGAGCAATTTAATGAATGGGTGGCGGAAAGCGATGTGGGAGCAGCTTATTCGTTTCAAGGACTGCTTGGCAATCAGGCCTATCGTCTGTTTCGGATGCCGTTGCAACCGAATATGGCTCGGATGCTCCAGCAGTTGAACGATTTTTCATCTTCCCATTTGAAGTTGCGGAGATTGCATACGGAAGGCAAGATTCTTGAGATTGTGTCGTCGGCGCTGGATACGTTTTTGTTCGAGCGGGAAGAGAATCGACCGAGGTCACAGTTATCCCGGAGTGATCGGGAAAAGATTCACAACGCCCGTGACATTCTACTCGAAAATATGGAGTCTCCGCCTTCTCTGATTGAACTGGCTCGTATGGCACAGCTCAATGAATACAAGCTGAAGATCGGCTTCAAAGAAGAGTTCGGGACGAGTGTATTTGCCTATTTGCGGGAAAGGCGTTTGGAAAAAGCGCTTGGACTGCTGCGGGAGGGGAATCTGAATGTCAGTGAGGTTGCACTCATCGTAGGATTCTCCAACTTCAGTCATTTCTCCGAGGCGTTTCGCAAGCAGTATGGATGTAATCCTTCCGAAGTGAAGCGGGGGAGATTCGGCTAGTATTACAATCCGCCAAACCGTGAAATTCGTCATCCTCACTCCGTTTCCTCTCATCTAGGATTCATCGATCACGTATAGTAGAATGATACAAAAAAGGGAACAGAAGGTGTAAGCGATGTGCCGAAACATCAAAACCTTGTTCAACTTCGATCCACCCGCGACAGAAGATGAGATTGAAGCAGCAGCCCTGCAATTCGTGCGAAAGCTCTCGGGCTTCAACACGCCTTCGAAGGCAAATGAAGAGGCTTTTCACCGCGCGGTCCAAGAGGTCTCCGATGTTGCGAAAAATCTCTTGGATTCGCTGGTGACGAATGCAGAGCCACGCAATCGAGAAGTCGAAATCGAGCGTGCTCGCGCGAGAAACGCCAAACGGTTTGGCACGACAGAGTAGTGAGACGATAAAGACAAACAGTCTATTCTAGGGGCAGTCCATTAGGGCGACTGCCCATTTTTCTTATGCAGGAAAATCAATACGGGGGTGAGCCTATGGAGCGGTTACATGAGTTGAACGATTTGCTAAACAAATTGGAGGAGCGGCATATTTTTTATCGCTTGAGTAAAATTAGGAGCGAAAGCATCATGATTGAGGTAGCTGTCCCTGGTCAAAGATGGGAGATAGAGATGATGGAGGACGGTACGATAGAGATCGAAAAATTTATAAGTGACGGTGACATGTACGACGAGAAGGAGTTGGATGTACTGTTTCGGGACTTCTCTGATTAATTTATGGCACTATCCTCTGTTCAGTCAGAAATTTCAGCATCTTATCATCTTCTTATGAGATGATTTATCATTTCGCTACTATGTCTCTCTCCTGCAAATTATATTATCGTAGAGTGCAAAGGGGAGAGGATCATCATGGAGAAAGTGAACGTCGCACAACATCTATCACGCTTGCAAGATTCCTGGGGCTCTCTGGTTGTCGGAGAGATGAATGATACGTCTATTACGCTAGAGAAGCTGCAAGGTGAGTATCCTTGGCAACAAAATGACCAGAAAGATGAACTGCTGTTTGTCGTCAAAGGCAGACTGCTGCTGATGTACCACGAGCGTAATATATGGGTGGAAGCCGGAGAGTTTATCGTTGTGCCAAAGGGAGTTTCCTACAAGCTGTTTATCCCGAATGGCGATTGTCATCTACTGGCGATTGAACCGAAAAAATTTGCTGCTCTCAAGCGCTGCTCCTAAGACGATCAACATAGAAAATCGAGCGCTATTCGTTCGCGGATAGTGATGATATAGAGCTGTCAATCGACCGGTCACTTTCGTAGGCTGGACAATTGGTGGCTTTTTTGCTATTAATATATGTTCAAAAAGACTGCTTTTTGAGCTTCGGCTCATAGAAAAAAGTGTTGACTTATGCGTAATTTACTATGTAATAAATACAGATAGCTCCAACTCTTTTCGAGGTGATGAATGTTGGACGACGGCATATATGTATTGATTAAAAAAGGAGACCCCGAGCAGCTTCAGAAGCGTCAGTTTCTACATAAGGAAGAGTGTACGATTGGGAGACGGGGCCATCAATTACAACCAGACATTGCTTTTTCTAGTCCGTATATTTCCAGAAGGCATGCAGTGATACGGAAAATCAATAACCAATATACGATTTCTGATTTGCAAAGCAAGCACGGGACAGAAGTGAACGGAATGCCGATACAGCAAGCACCGCATTTTCTTTATCACGGTGATCATATTACGCTGGCTAGAGGCGTGGTAGAGATGATATTTTTCGCAGAGGGTAGCGAGATGGATGTGACGCGGGAGTTCTCATTCCCTTTGATAATTCCAAAAGAAACTACCTCTACTTCCGGCTTGGTCATCAATCTGGAACGCAGAGAAATTCGTCTCGATGGCGCGAGAATCCATTTGACCGGAAAAGATATGGACTTGCTCATGCTTCTGTACCAACGTGCGAATCAGGCGGTCAGCTATGATGAAATCATGGTACTGGTCTGGCCGGAGCGGTTGCTGAATGCGGAGAGCAGCGTCCCGGATGTTGGGCGAGCCGAGATCAACGCTCTCGTTTATCGCTTGCGTAAGCGGCTGGGCAGATATGGTGAGAACGTCACCACGATCCCGCGCTTCGGTTACATGTGGGAAGAATAGTAAGCAGTACGACAGACACAGGATGAATTTCCTGTGTTTTTTTTGCATTTGATGTAACTGTCTGACACTTATCATCGTCCTATGAGAATAGTCTCATCTTGCCATCATATTTTTTCCATATATTATGGTACCCGACTGTAATATCGTGTGATAGGGAAGGTGAACGACTAGTGAAAAAGACATGGATAGTATTTTGGACGGTTTTTGTCATTGTTCTTTCAGGGTTTTTCTATCTTTTCTGGGACTTTTGGAAGGACACCACGCAGTCGGATGGCGAGAGGGCAAAGGTAGCATTCACCGCGTATACGACAAAGTGGAGAGAACAGAAATTCTCTGACATGTACGAGCAGCTTTCTTTACATACAAAAAAGACCATTAGTAAAGATGAATTCGTTTCGCGTTACCAAAACATTTACGGTGGAATCGAGGCCAAAGCGATTGCGGTCGAGCCGATGTACAATGGCGACGTCATCCTAGGGGAGGATGGGCAGATCAACTTTCATTACCGGCTGACGATGGAAACGTTCATTGAACCGATTTCCTTTACAGGGAAAGCAACGCTTGTCAAAGAAACGCAGAATGACTTGGAGGACTGGTACATTCATTGGAATCCTTCTTTTATTCTTCCAGAAATGAAAGAAGGGGACAAAGTAAGAGCCAATACGGTGTATCCCAAACGAGGTGAAATCACGGATCGGGCAGGGCGTCCATTGGCAACAGAGCGTGTCGTGGTAGATATCGGGATAAATCCGGGAGAATGGAGCCAGGCTTCCCAGACCGGGAAAATGGAGGTCAGCAAGCTTTTGCACATTCCGTTGGATGACCTCACCTCGAAGGTCCAAGCTACGACAAGCAAGTCGACCAAGTTTATCCGGATCGCCACGTTGCCGCAGGACGATGCACGCATCAAACAATTAGAGAAAACAGAAGGGCTCAAATTGCACAAAAAGAAAGTCCGCTACTATCCTTATCAGGACGCGACTGCCCATCTGGTTGGCTATGTAGGAGCGATCAGTCAGGAAGAGTACGAGAAGCGAAAGGATCAGGGCTATAAAACGTCTGATGTGATTGGCAAATCAGGACTGGAACAGATTTTTGAGGAGCAGCTAAGAGGGAGTGCAGGTGGGCGTATCGTCATTACGAATGCAGATGGTACGGAAAAAAAGACCGTGGCGGAACGCTTCGCCAAGCAAGGACAGCCACTGGCATTAACCATAGATGCTGAAGTACAAAAGACGATTTACCAGGAGCTGAAAAACGAAGCAGGCACGGCTGCGGCGATTTCACCAAAGACCGGGGAAATACTGGCCCTCGTCAATTCTCCGTCTTTTGATCCGAATGCGTTTGTGCTTGGTATGTCGGCAACAGAATGGAAGCAAATGAATGAAAACCCGCAAAAGCCGCTTCTCAATCGATTCGCGCGCGGGTTTGCGCCGGGCTCCACCTTCAAGCCGATCACGGCAGCGATTGGCCTTGCGTCAAAAGCGATTACCCCTACGGACAGTATCCACGTCCGTGGACTGCATTGGCAAAAGGATACGTCCTGGGGTGGATACGAGGTAACGCGGGTCAGTGATTACGGGGGACCTGTCAATTTGGAAAAAGCATTGGTGTACTCCGACAATATTTATTTTGCGAAAGCGGCGCTCTCCATGGGGGAGGAGCCATTCGTGAAAAAGAGCGAGTTGTTTGGGTTCCATGAAGCTCTCCCGATTCCATATCCACTGGACAAATCGAAGCTGTATAACGACAGTTTCAAAAACGAGATTCAATTGGCAGACTCCGGTTACGGTCAGGGCGAGGTAACGATGACACCGCTACACCTCGCGTTGGTGTACAGTGCTTTTGCAAATGACGGAAATATCATTTATCCATCACTGTTGCAGGAAGACAAAAAAGGCGGGTATTGGAAGACGAATGTCATACCTGCTGATGTGGCGAGCACGGTGAAGCAGCATTTGATACAGGTTATGGAAGACCCGCGTGGCACCGGACGAGGAGCACGGGTGCCTGGTATTCGCATGGCGGGCAAGACTGGAACAGCTGAGCTGAAACAGAAAAAGGGCGAGATCGGGTTGGAAAACGGATGGTACGCCGTTTTTAATGTAGATGATCCGCGTTTGCTGGTTACCATGATGATCGAAGATGTCCGTGGTCGGGGTGGCAGTCATGTACTCGATGCACGTATTAAACGGATTTTCACGAAGGTACTGAAAGAGTAGGGAGAGTAAGGATGAAGGAAGCAAAAAGTGATCGTTTAAAACGACTGCAAATCGTCTATATCGTCGTATTCCTTATGTTTGTGGCAATTATTTTGAGATTAGCGCAAATCCAAATCCAGCAAGGGAGCGATTATGCAAATGAGCTGGCAGATAGATCGTATAAAAAAGATTACATTTCCGCTATGCGAGGAAACATTTATGACCGCAACGGGTATGTCATTGCCGAAAGTCGGCCTTCCCATCTCGCTGTCTTCCGTGAACAAGAGGTCATGGGGAAGAAAGCGTACTTTGCCCTGGTGGAAAAGCTGGAGAAAATACTGAGCGTCGACAAGGCCACGCTGTTAAAAAAGATGGATGTCGGCTATGCCTACGAGAAAGGCAATTATGTGGAAGCGGCACGACAATTGCCGCGCTATTTGGAAAAAGAGCTGAAGGTGGATTTGACGGATAAAGAAATCGCAGTGCTGGGTGAGCATCGCGGCGAATTGCCGGGGATTGAAGTGGTGACAAAACCGATCAGGAAATACGATCCCAAGCAAATCGCCGTACAGGCGGTCGGGTATGTCCGGCCCTTTCATATTGCTGAAAATGTGAAGCTCGCCTCCTACAAGGATGAGAGCACGCGGTATTTGCCGAACCAGTTAGTTGGGTTCGATGGGATTGAGCTATCTTACGAAAAAGAGCTTCGCGGGAGCAATGGGTACCGGATGTATGAGGTCGCAGCAAATCAGACGGTTGTCAAGCAAGTGGAGGAAGTTCCGTCCGTCCCAGGCAATCATGTGTATCTCACCATTGATCAACGGGTCCAGCTAGATATCCGGGATTCGATCCGAGAGTTTCTTCCGAAGATGCGTGCATCCATCCCTGAGGCGAGGGCAGCAAAGGGAGCGTACGTCGTGGCAGTCGAGGTCAAGACAGGCAAGGTCGTCGCGATGGTCAGTTATCCGGAATACGATCCAAACGTATGGATTGAGGGGCCGGATCAAAAAACGTATGACGAGATCAAGCTGGCGGTGACGAATGGTACGATTCGGGAAGCGCCATACGATACGAGGCCATTAACGGGCGAGGCAGCGATTCAGGAGAGCTACAAGCACCCGGGTTCCATTGTGCCATCAGGGTCTGTCCTCAAGCCGATTACGGTATTGCTTGGTTTGCAGGAAGGTATCATCTCTCCCTCCGATCGTTGGAATGATGGAGGGGTGTATCACTATGGACGTGGAACAGACCGGATTAAGAACGACAGTTCCAAAGCGCATGGCATAATTACCCCTGCGATTTCCCTGCAAAAGTCATCGAATACGTACATGGCGAGAATCGGGGAGGAATTGTCCCGCCGAAAAGGAAAAGAGTCAGCGGCCGTGCTGCAATCGTACTATCACGCATTCGGGTTAGGGGTTCAGACTGGCGTGGATTTGCCGAATGAAAACAAGGGCAAAGAAGACTATTTGGTGATGGATGAAAACTATGGACCATTAGCAGCGATGGTGCAAGCTTCCTTCGGGCAGCAAGTTCGGGCAACGACGATGCAATTGGCACAGTTTGCGGCGACATTAGCGAATAAAGGCGTTCGTTTGCAGCCGCAGATGGTAGATAAGATCACAGACGCAGAAGGAAAACTGGTGAAAACGTACACGCCAAAAACCATGAGTACCTTTCCTCACCCAGATAAATATTGGGACATTCTAGAGCAAGGCATGGTGCTGGTGACGAAGCCAGGGGGGACGGCAGTCCGTGCGTATGAAGGAATGCCGTTTCAGGTAGCTGCAAAGACAGGAACATCTGAGCAAGATATTTATGTACCGGTGACGGTGACAGATGAGAAAACCGGACAGAAAAAGACAAGATGGAAAATGCACCGCCGCATTACGAATGGTGTGAGCATTTCGTATGCCCCAGTCGACGATCCTGTCCTGGCAGTAGCCGTAATCGTTCCTGAGGGTGGTTATGGGGGAAGATCAGCTGCGATTATTTCACGTTCCGTATACGATGTGTATGACAAGCATATCGGATTTAAGAGATAAAAATAGGCTGTTCGAAGTGGTTCTGTCGAGGATCTACTTCGGGCAGCCTTCTTGAATTTACCATTACCCTCAAATAATGCGTCAGATAACGGAAACAAGCTATAATAGAAGGCATATGAGAGGGGGAAGCACCGTTGATTGCAAATGAAGCCTATCGACAGTTAAAACAGATGATCTACTCCCTCGACACCGTCAGTCTTGAGATTTGCCGTAACCATGATCCACTGATTATCTCACCTGCTCATTCTCATCGAATCGGGTTTGTCAAAAATATAAAAGGAACAATGGGAGAGAACGGGAAGAGACAGGTAGTTGAAGCAGGCGATGTGTTTTTTATCAAGCCGAAGACGAGCGTTTCTTTGCGGACGGAACCAGACAAAGAGCTGGAAGTCTTCTTCATTGCATTCTCCTATTGGATCGAACAAAACGAAACAGGGAAAGAGAGAGTATTTGTTCCGGGCAAAGAAAATTTTCCCCTGGAAGGGACTTTCCGTGTACGCAGTCATTCGCAGGTATTGCATTTAATGGAAGAACTACATAAAAGCTATGCGTCAAATGAGGAGAGAGAGCAATTTCGGTAGAGATTGTTATTCGAGCGCATTCTGTACATTCTAGTGAAAGATTTTTCTTCGATTGAAAGCAGTGAAAATACGATGGCTAGCATCGAGGAAACGATCCTGTATGTCGACCAGCACTATATGCTCAATCTCACGCTGGAGATGTTGGCAGGAAAGGCGAATGTCAGTCCCAGCTATTATTCACGCATGTTCAAAACGCTAAAGGGTGTGAGCTTTTCCGATTACATGACAAACCTTCGAATCAATCGGGCAAAGGTGCTGCTCCGATTGTCGGGGAGTCGATTGCGTGAGGTGGCACAAAGCGTAGGCTATAACGATGAGTTTTACTTCAGCAAGATGTTTAAAAAAGTCGTTGGCCTATCACCATCGGAATACGTCAAGACGCATATGAGACAAGATAATTCATGAAATCGAGCAAGATTCTTCATGGTATGGTATAGTGGCTATCGATATAATCTCTATTGAAAATGATTTTCAATTTCGATAGAGTTTTATTTTGGTAGGAGGTTTTCTCATCATGAGAGCAAGACTGTTGTTACCCGGCTTTCTTCTTATTTTTATGGTATCTGTCTTTTTGAGTGGTTGCGGTACAGCGACACAAAATGCAGAGGGAACAGCTCCAGCATCTGCGACCCATACAGAGTCTACGCCAGCAGCTTCAAGTGAAAAACGAGTGATCAAGCATGAGCTGGGGGAAACGGAAATTGTGGGCAAGCCTACGCGCATTGTCGTGATGGACTTTTCCTTTGCAGATGCTTTGGCGACATTGGGTGTAGCTCCTGTAGGAATCTCTGATGACAGTGATGCGAATCTGATCATCCCTGAGGTGAAAGAAAAAGTAGGAACTTATACATCACTCGGTTCTCGTTACGAACCAAACATGGAGCTGATCAGTTCCCTTGCTCCTGATCTCATCATTGCAGATTTGAACAAGCACAAGGCTGTATACGACAAATTAAAGCAAATTGCACCGACGATTGTACTGAATGACCACCAAGCGAACTATGAGCATATGCTAGCTAATTACGCCGTAATCGCGGATGCAGTGGGCATGAAAGAAGAGGGCAAAAAACGCCTAGACGAGCATCAAGCGAAAATGGAGGCCATCAAAGCGAAGCTGCCAAAAACAGATGCCAAGCTGAAGGTTCTGCCAGCAGTAGTGAACCCGACCGGATTCTTTGCTCACTCCAATGCTTCCTATGCGGGTTCTTTGATGGAATACCTCGGGTTGGAGGATGCGGCAAAGAGTGAAGAGGCGTATCCAAAAACGAATTTGGAACAGCTGGTTGCCCTCAATCCAGACGTACTGTTTTTGATGAAAACAGGTGACAAGACGATTGTGGATGAATGGAAGACGAACCCACTTTGGCAAAACATCAACGCCGTAAAAAATGGCAAGGTGTTTGAAGTAGCACGCAATAAATGGGCGCTGTCGCGGGGCTTGATCGGATCCGAGTTAAGTTCGGAGGAAGCAGTAACGCTTCTTTCTAGCAAATAAGAGGAAGCTTTTCGGGATGGGTGTCATAGCTGACATCGATCCCGTCGTTTTTGCGGGAGGAGGTTGTACCTATGGAGGGAGCTTCAAAGGCGGGCATCGTTCTTTCGGCAGGAATGCTCCTGCTCGTTTTTGGTTTAGTCGTCAGTATCTCGGTTGGTTGGACAGACATGGGGTTGGTGAGTGGCGTAAAATCCCTTTTTGCCCCCTCTACATCTCAGGAGCATTTGATTGTGACGACGCTCAGGCTTCCAAGAGCGCTATTGGCGGTAATCATTGGGGCCGGACTCGGTGTGGCTGGTGCGATTATGCAAGCAATGACAGGCAATCCACTTGCTTCTCCACAGACATTTGGGGTTAACGCAGGTGCATCGATGGCTGTCGTAGCTGTCTTGGTACTCTTGCCAAATCTCCCGGTGCCTTTTTTAGCGCCACTCGCTTTTGGCGGGGCTGTCATAGGTGGATTTGCGGTGTACTATCTCGGTGCGGCTGGGGGGATGACTCCTGTTAAGCTGGCTTTGGCTGGCACAGCCGTCCATCTGTTTCTCGCTTCGATTACAGAGGCATTCATCTTGTTTCATCAGCACTCTACCGATCAAGTCCTGTTTTGGCTTGCAGGGTCATTGGATGGAGCAGATTGGACGGATGTGAACCGTGTGCTGCCTTGGTCGATCGCGGGGCTCGTGCTTGCATTTTATATGGCTCGCTCCATCGAGATTATGCGTATGGGTGAGGATGTGGCCAGAAATCTTGGACAACATGTATTTCGGGTACGGACGATCTGTGGAATCATTGTCATCGTACTCGCAGGCTCGGCTGTTGCCGTTGCTGGTCCGATCGGCTTTATCGGATTGATGGTGCCTCATTTGACCCGACTTTTGCTAGGGAGAGAGAGTCAGCTATACCTCCCGATTACAGCGTTGCTCGGTGCATTGCTGTTGGTCTATGCCGACGTTCTTGCCAGGTTCATCGCGTATCCGTATGAGTCGCCAGTAGGCATCGTGACCGCTTTTCTGGGTGCTCCCTTTTTCCTCTATTTAGTGGGTAAGGAGAGGAGAGCTTCATGACACGCAGACAAAGTATTGCACCTGCCTTACTTCTGTTGCTCATCGTCACCGCTGTTATCAGTATCGGAACTGGGGCGGTGTCCATATCGCCGCGTGAGGTAGTCGAGTCGCTTTTCGGGACGGGGCCGAAAAATCATAGCTTTATTATTGGAGAGTATCGTTTGCCGCGTGTTGTCCTCGGCATGCTTGCTGGAGCAGGCTTGGCGGTATCCGGTGCTATTTTACAAGGAATGATTCGCAATCCCTTGGCCTCTCCTGATGTAATCGGCATCACCAAAGGAGCGGGGCTCGCCTCTGCCATCGTTATTTTTCTTTTTCCAAAATCTCCTGCTTATTTGCTACCGTTAGCGGCATTTGGGGGTGCGGCAGTTGTCGCGGTTATTTTGTATGTATATACCGCGCGAAAACGCGTCCAGCCCGCTACTTTAGCGCTGGTAGGGATCGCCATCGGGGTCATTTGTCAGGCGGGCATCCAATACCTGATGGTCAAAAATCCGGGGGATGTCAATGCGGCACTGCTCTGGATGGCAGGCAGCTTGTGGGGCAGGGGATGGGAACACGTATGGGCGGTGCTTCCGTGGATACTCGTCTTTTTACCGATTGCTTATTTATTGGCGTACCGGCTCGACGTATTGTCTCTCGGAGATGATGTAGCAGAAGGCTTGGGCGAGGATGTGTCGAGCCTGCGTGTTGTCCTTTTGGTAACCTCTGTCGCACTTGCAGGGGCATGTGTGGCGGTTGTCGGTTCCATCGGGTTTGTGGGTCTGCTCTCACCGCATATCGCTCGTCGATTGGTAGGTGGGAAGCACACACTTCTTCTCCCAGTCGCTGCTCTGCTCGGTGCTACGCTCATGGTCGCCGCTGATGGGCTAGGCAGATGGCTTTTGCCGCCGATGGAGGTTCCCGTGGGCATCGTGACAGCTGTCATTGGGGCGCCGTATTTCTTGTATTTGATCGGACGAGAGAAAAGAAGAGGAGTATAAAAGAAGGGACCGAATCTTGCAAAAGGACATGCTTGCGAGATTCGGTCCTGCTTGGTTCTCTTAAGAGAACCAATGGTAAAATATAGTAGGTAGAGCCAGCGAGGCTGCGGCGCTTTTATTTCGTATCTGCTTTTTGCAAAAAGCTGCGGATAACCTGCAGGTATTCGTCTGTCTCTTCCAAATAGCCGACATGCGAGCTGTTCTCAAAGACATGGAGCTCGGCGTTTGGCACCAGAGACTGATAATAACCTGTCGATTCAGGCGTCGCTTCATCGTAACGGCCACAAACGAACAGGGAAGGGATGTTGATTTGATGTAGCTTTGGTGTGTAGTCGAATGTTTTCAGATTCCCTGTCGGGCAAAACTCAGAAGGTCCCCACATCGTCATGTAAACCTCTTTGTTTGCTTTTGGACGGCTTTCTGTCATGACTGTTGGCATTGGATCAAGGCGGCACACATGGCGCTTGTAGTATTCTTTCATGGCATCCTGGTATTCTTGTGAATCAGTTGTGCCCTGCTCTTCGTGTGTGGCAATGGTTTGTTGCACATCCATTGGCAATTGCTCGATTAAACGATCTGCGTCGTGCTTCCAACGCTCTGCGCTCAGGCATGGGCTGGAGAAGATGATGCTCTGTACCCCTTCCGGCTTAGCATCCACCAAATAGGCTGCTGCTAGCATCGTGCCCCACGAGTGCCCCAGGATATGAACGTCTTTTAAACCAAGGGCTTGTCTGATGCAAGCTAGCTCTTCCACAAAGCGTTCGGTTTTCCAAAGAGTCAGATCAGTTGGGCGATCGGAATTTCCTGACCCGAGCTGATCGTAGAAAATGACGGGTCTGTCGTTGCCTAAGACATGAAGCGTTGATTTGAGCGGATCATGCGTATTGCCAGGTCCTCCGTGAAGGACGATCAGAGGCGTTTTCTCCCCTTCGCCGACACGACTGTACCATACTCTTCCGCCAGGAACTTCAATATAGCCTTCTTGCATGCTCATAGATAATGCCTCCACTTCAGGTTCATGCTGATCTCTTCTTCTTTC
The DNA here is from genome assembly GCF_013332495.1 of Brevibacillus sp. HB1.2. Lineage (NCBI taxonomy): Bacteria > Bacillati > Bacillota > Bacilli > Caryophanales > Paenibacillaceae > Brevibacillus > Brevibacillus sp. HB1.2. The sequence goes on from NZ_JABMIU010000014.1 coordinate 29,000, forward strand.
AATATAGCATATGGAATTGTTTTTACACTTTTTTTAGAATTGATTTAGAGCGTGTTTAGACCCTCTATTTATCATCACTGGTATAGAAAGCGATGACAGTTGCTTTCGATGAAAATAGGAGGGATCATCATGCGAAAAAAATGGTTAGGTATCGGCTTGTCGGTTGGAGTCACAGGAGCATTGATTTGGGGGTATGGGGCATCAGCGAGTGCGGATAGCACGACGATGGGTGTATATGAATCAGCCCTGCATCAGACGAAGGAAGCGAAAAGCATGACGGCCCACGCGCAGCTATCACTCACAGACAACGGAGCGAAGTTGCTCACACTGGAGGGAGTCGCAAAGATCGATCATAACCAGCACATCGGAAATGTAGATGCGACTTTTACAGACACGCTGGGCGAGAAAAGCATGCAGGCCTTTCTGGAAAAGGATCAAGTTGTGGTTAAAAAAGGGGATAGTAACGTTTATCGGGTCATGGAAAAAATGGATAGAAGACACCAACCAGAAAATGACGACGATAATAAACGCGGCGCCATGATGCATAAGCTGTTTGCTACGGTATTCGGCGATCTCGGAAAAAACGCGACCGTTGAGAATCTACCGGATGGAGGCAAGCGTACGTCGCTTCAGCTCTCCGAAACGCAAATTCCGGCATTTATTCAAGCAGCCGGACCTATTCTCTACGATAAGCTCGCCGAACATAGTCAAGAAGCGTCTTCCTCTGAAAACCATCTATCTGTCCAGCTTCCTCACTTGCAAGAGGATTTTCAAGTGGACCAAGTATGGCTGAACGCCAAGATCGACGAAAAAAATCAAATCGAACAGCAATCTGCTGTGGTGCACCTCTCGGGAACGGACGCGTCTGGGAAAGAGCACAAGCTCCAGCTTTCTTTGGATATCCGCTTGTCCGATCTGGGTACGACCACACCTGATCGCATCGATCTTACCGGCAAGCAAGTTGAGAAGGTTTCCCGTGAGGACATGAAGAACAAATGGAGAAAAGGCTGGACGAAGCATTCCGATTCCGAGTAAACCATGACTACAAGGGGGTGATGAACCATGTCGATCAAAACAAGACTTTTGCTCTCCTATATTGCCATGATTATTATCCCCCTTGTTTTGTTTGGATTGGTGGCATCGGGATTGGCGAATTACTTTTGGGGGGAACGAGAAGCAGGCAAACCGTTCCTTCGTGATACTCTCAATAAACGAGACGAGTTGTTTGCTGGTGTCACATTCATGGCCAAATACGCTCCCAATCAATTGACGAACCAGAACATGCTAACAGAGACGGATGAGCAGCTACAAGCAGTTGGCGGAGCATTGATACTGACAAAGGACGAAAAAGTACTATTCCTCTCCCAGTCGATTGATAACGCTGACTTGCCTGACTATTTGCAGGATCAGCCGGATCAGGGGCGCATGCATAGCTGGAAGCAGTTTCAACAGGACAGCTACACGTTTGATACGTACGAGTTTACTTTTGCTGATCAGAGTAAAGGAAAGCTCTACTTCCTCGCAAATTCTTTCCCATTTATGCAGACAGGCATTTATTTTTTTATCGCATTGATTCTCAGTCTTCTAACGATTGTGGCGCTGACGAACGGTGTACTAACGTTTCTTGTTTCACGCAGTATCATTCGACCTTTGTACGCATTAAAGCAGGCAGCGAACGAAATGAAAGAAGGTAATCTGGAGCGCCCTGTTCAACTCCATCGCAAAGATGAACTAGGAGAGCTGGGAGAAGCATTTGAAGAGATGCGTGGCAGATTGTATGATTCGATCCACTTGCAGCTTCAGTATGAAGAAAATCGTAAACAATTGATTTCTAGTATTTCCCACGATCTAAAAACACCCATAACAGGAATCAAAGCCTGTGTGGAAGCGGTTCAGGAAGGGATTGCGGATACGGAAGCGAAGCGGGAAAAATATATGAAGATGATTGCCATCAAATCAGAACAGATGGACCGTCTGATTGATGAGCTATTTTTATTCTCGAGACTGGATTTGAACAAGCTTCCCTTTCACTTTGAAGAAGTCGATATGCGAGCATATATGGCTCAGTTTACCGAGGAGCTGCGGCTAGATCCGCGGATGAACGGCGTTTCTATTCGCTATGACGAGCATAAGGAAAGTCCGATTCCAGTCATGGCTGATCAGGAAAAACTTCATCGCGTGCTCATGAATATCGTGGACAATAGCCTGAAGTACTTGAACAAGGACGAGAAGCTGATCCTATTGGAAGTGGAGAAAGCTGACGGTGAAGTGATTGTGGCGATTTCAGACAATGGGACAGGAATTGAAAAAGAAGCCATGCCCCATATTTTTAACCGTTTTTATCGGGCGGACCCTTCGCGTAATTCGGCCATGGGAGGCAGTGGTCTTGGACTCGCCATCGTCAAACAAATTGTGGAGGGGCACGGTGGTCGTGTTTGGGCGGAGAGTGAAAGCGGACGCGGAACCCGCATTTGTTTTACCTTGCCAGATCTCAAGAGAGCCGGGGGTGACATGGAATGAAACACATTTTAATTATTGAAGATGACACGGTGATCGCAGAGGTGCAAAAGGATTACTTGGAGGCAAACGGCTACTCGGTCGATGTCGCTACTTCCGGGGATACGGGCCTACAAAAGGCACTGCGAGAGGAGTATGACCTCCTGATTCTAGACCTGATGCTCCCCATCGTGGATGGCTTTGAAATCTGCAAGCAAGTCCGGAAAGCCAAAAATATTCCGATCCTGCTCGTCTCCGCTAAAAAGGAAGACATCGACAAGATCCGTGGTCTGGGTCTAGGGGCCGACGATCATATCAGTAAGCCGTTTAGCTTGGGCGAACTGGTAGCGAGGGTCAAAGCCCATCTAGCCCGTTACGACCGTCTCGTCTCCGATTCCAAACCGCGTACGGCAAAAGAGGAGATCAGGCTTCGTGGGGTTCGCATCGACAAGCTGGCGCGGAGGGTTTATATCAATGGAAACGAAGTAGCTTTCACTTCCAAGGAATACGACCTCCTGCTCTTTTTGGTAACCCACCCGAACTGGGTATTTAGCAAAACGGAACTGTTTGAAAAAATCTGGGGTCTCGATTCCTACGGGGATATCGCGACGGTGACGGTGCATATCAGCAAGCTGCGGGAAAAAATAGAAAGCGATCCGGCTAAGCCACAATACATCGAGACGGTGTGGGGTGTCGGTTATCGATTTTTACTATAAATAGGTGGAAACGAGTGAACTATCTTTTGTGAGAGCAATAAAGAAATACTGCATACGTAAACACTTGGGTATTTCGTACCAAGTGTTTATTCTGTTTACCAAAAATCGACAAACTTAGGTAAAATAAATGGCAGATGTCGAATAGTGTGTGAGTAACGCGAGCTAAGGGAGACACAGATCATGGAGAGAAAAATCAAAATCCTCGGAACAGGGAAATACTTGCCCACTCGGCGTGTGACAGCAGCAGAACTGGAAGAAAAGCTGGGACTTGCGGCTGGATGGGTAGAGAAAAAGTCCGGGGTTAGCGTCAGGCATTTTGTAACGAACGAAACGGCAGCACAGATGGGAGCCATCGCTGCTAGGCGTGCTTTGGAAGCGGCGGGCCTCTCTCTTCACGATATCGATTGTATCGTATGTGCAAGCGGAACGGCGCAACAGGAAATCCCATGCACGGCTGCCTTGATTCAGGAAGAGCTTCAACTAAGCAAATCAGGTATTCCTTGCTTTGATATAAATGCGACATGCCTTAGCTTCGTCACTGCGCTGGATGTGATGTCGTGCCAGATGGCGGTTGGTATTTACAAGCGAGTTTTGATTATTTCATCTGAGATATCCTCCGCAGGTTTGAATTGGGAGCAAAAAGAGAGTTGTGTGTTGTTCGGAGATGGAGCTGCGGCTGTTGTCATCGGCAGGACGCCTGAAACAGAAAGCTCCCGCATCTTGGGTTCAAGTATGAAAACATACAGTGAAGGGGCGCACTATTCCGAAATAAGGGGTGGCGGTACGCTGATCCACCCGAGCCAATTTGCGCAAGGAAGAGAAGCAGACTTTGCATTTGATATGGACGGAAGAAAAATTTTTCGCCTGACCTCACAGCTGATTACCGGATTTGTGGATCGCTTGCTGTCCGGAGCCTCCGTAACCAAGGAGCAAATTCGTACAGTCATTCCTCATCAGGCCAGTGGAATGGCGATGCGGATCATGGCAGGCAAGCTCGGTTTTAGCGACCAGCAAATGGTGAACATTCTAGCAGAGCATGGCAATGTCATCGCAGCTTCCATTCCAATGGCGCTGCATGAAGCGATTGGGCAGAATCGGGTACAGAGAGGCGATCACCTGATGCTGCTGGGCACATCTGCCGGCTTGTCTCTCGGAGGAATTGTGCTTGAATACTAAACAATCAGTCTTGCTGACAGGAGGACGAGCTCCAGCTACGTTAGAGCTGGCGCGTTTGCTGGGTTCTGCGGGACATCGAGTCATTGTAGCGGAGAGTGCGCGGCGACATTTATGCCAGCACTCTCGTTATGTAGGGCGCTCCTACCAAGTACCTCCTCCCCGTCAGCAGCCCGATGCTTATATCGAAAAGCTGTGCGAAATCATGCAGCGCGAGCGCATCGATCTGTTGATCCCGACTTGTGAAGAGATATTCTACGTCTCGCGCGGGCGGGATCGCTTGCTTGACTTTGGTGAAGTGCTTGTAGAAGGTATCGAGGTACTGCGTTCGTTGCACGACAAATGGCTTTTTGCCGAAATGGCGCGCGAGGTGGGAGCACTGGTTCCAGAGACAGTTCGGGTACAATCTCCTGCTCAACTGCGGGAGGCCATGCTACAAGCAAGCGGGCCTGTTGTGCTGAAGCCCGTCTATTCGCGCTTTGCCGCTCATGTACAGATCGTGGCAGACCCGTCCTTTGCGGCAGGGCAGTCTATGCTACCCGAACCGACAGTTGGGCAGCCATGGCTAGTCCAACAGTTTATAAAAGGAAAACAGATGTGCAGCTACGCGGTTGCTCAGGATGGGCAGCTCGCCTTGTACGCCGATTACGAAACAACACATACAGCAGGGCAAGGGGCCTCGATTCACTTCGCCTATTCAGCCCATCCACAGGTAAGAGAATTTGTTAGTCGCTTCGTGCAACGGCATAAGTTAAGCGGACAAATCGCGTTTGATTTCATTGAGAATGAGCAGGGAGAGCTATACGTGATCGAATGCAATCCACGCCTGACAAGCGGTGTGCATTTGTTTACAGGACAGCAAGAGGCTGCGACTGCTTACTTTTCTGATCGGGGAAAAACCGTTGTCCCTGCTGGAAAACAAGCTTGCATGCTAGGGATGGCAATGCTGACATACGGCCTTGCTGGCATGACGAATGGCAAGAAGGCAAAGCGTTGGGTGAGCGACCTGCTTTCTGCGAGGGATGTACTGTTTAGGTGGGATGATCCATGGCCTTTTTTTGATCAGTTCTCCATGCTGGCAGATTTGGCTTGGCAGAGCTTTCGAACGAGAAAAAGCATGATCGCTTGCAGTACGAGCGATATCGAATGGAACGGAGAAGAGGCGTAAGGACGTGAGGAAGAAATGAACAAGCGAGTTCTAGTAACAGGGGCGACGGGGTTTCTCGGACAGAAGCTGGCTACACGACTGCATGAAATGGGCTATGAGGTAACAGCGCAAGGACGAGACGAGCGAATCGGCCGACAATTGCAGGAGCGAGGCATTCGATTCCTTCGGGCAGACCTAAGAGACAGAGAAGCCATGCTGAAGGCTTGCCACGATCAGGACATCGTGCATCACGCGGCTGCTTTTTCCTCCCCGTGGGGAACGTATCGTGACATGTACGAGACGAATGTGACAGGGACCATTCATGTCATCGAGGGCTGCAAGCAACACGGCATAGAGCGTCTGGTCCATGTATCGACGCCGAGTATTTATTTTGCTTTTGACGACAAGCTGGGTATCCGCGAAGATGAGCCGATGCCCGTACGGTTTGCTAATACATACGCACAGACCAAATACCAGGCGGAGCTGGAAGTCGACAAGGCGTTTCTTGCAGGGCTTCCGACGATAACGATTCGTCCTCGGGCCTTGTTTGGCCCTGGGGACAATGCCATTCTTCCCAGATTGATCCGCGCCAATGAAAAGAAATTCGTTCCGCTGATCGACGGAGGCAAGGCGATCATTGATTTGACCTATGTGGAAAATGTCGTGGACGCGCTGATCTTGTGCATGGATTCTCCAGCATACACATTGGGACAGGCTTACAACATTACAAATGGGGAACCAGTGACGATGATTGAGGTGTTGTCAGATGTGTTTCGTCGCTTGGGAGTTCCACTGAAAACGCGCGAGCTGCCATATTGGAAGGCGTATGCGGCAGCTTGGGTAATGGAGACACTCTCCAAGACCGTTTTGGGCTATCGCGAGCCGGTTTTGACGCGTTACTCGGTAGGCGTGCTCGCCAAATCACAAACCCTGGACATTTCAAAGGCGAAGCGCGATCTGGGCTATGAACCGCGGGTGAGCATTGCCGAGGGCATCGAGACGTTTACAGATTGGTGGAGGACGCATGATGGACGTTAAACTAACGCTGATGGACACGGGCTACTGCCAGCAGCTCGAGATGTTTTCCCGAAAAGGCGGCCGGATGAAAAACATCCCGTTTCACGCCATCGTAGGGCTTATCGAGCATCCCGTCCATGGCTTGCTGCTCTTTGATACGGGCTATTCGCAGCGCTTTTTTGAAGCCACGAGCAAGCTTCCTTATTCGCTATACGGCAAAATAACCCCCGTATTCTCGGAGGTACATGAGAGTATTTCTGAGCAGCTCGCAGCACGTGGAATCAAAACGACAGATATAGCAGGTATTCTTATTTCCCATTTTCATGCGGATCATATTGGCGGTTTGCGCGATTTTCCGCATGCGCGACTATACTGCTTTGAGAGTGCCTACAACCACGTCAAGGGAAAGACGGGGTGGGCGGCGCTACGGGAGGCGTATTTGCCTGATTTGATGCCTGACGATTTCGAAGAACGGGTGACTTTCATTGATCTAGGAGGGCTAGTGGCATTGCCAGAGGCTTACGCGCCATACACCGAAGGCTATGATTTATTTGCGGATCAGAGTTTGTACATTGTCGATCTGAACGGACATGCAATCGGGCAGTTTGGTGTGTTCCTGCGCGATCGGGATCATGGAGATGTATTTTTGTGTGCGGATGCCGCTTGGTCGAGTGAAGCCTATCGCGGCAACTTGTTGCCTCACCCGCTGGCTAGGTTGATCATGGCGGATCGACAGGCGTATCGCGAGCATTTGCACAAGCTGCATGTGCTATACCGCCAACGTCCCGACATGAAAATCATGCCGACACACTGCGGGGAAGTCTGGCAGGCCAGCAGAGGAGAGTTCACATGGAGATCATGACGCTCTTGAAGCAGTATGTAAAAACGAAGTGGCTTGCCCGGCGTTTTTCCTCGCGTGAGCAGCTGGTAAAATGGCAAGAAGCGCAGGTCAGAGCGATGTTGTCTCGCATTTTGCCAGCTTCTCCTTTTTACCGAAAGAGATTGGGAGCGCCAGAACAATGGAGACAGATGGAGCCGATTGATAAAAAGCACATGATGGACCATTTTGACGAGTTGAATACGTGCGGAATCAAGAAGGAAGAAGCATTTGCGATTGGACTGAAAGCAGAAACGACACGCGATTTCACTCCCCAATTAAACGGTGTGACCGTAGGACTATCTTCTGGGACATCTGGTAATCGCGGGCTTTTTCTCGTGGGACCGCAGGAGCAGGCGAAATGGGCAGGGGTGATTTTGGCGAAAGCACTGCCTGGTCAGCTATGGTCGACACAGCGGGTTGCTTTTTTCTTGCGAGCGAATAGCAACCTGTATACGGCGGTCAACAGGCGTCGCATTCAATTCTCGTTCTTCGATCTGCAAATACCGCTCGATCAGCACCTTGATCACCTGAATCAGTATCAGCCGTCGGTGTTGGTTGCGCCCGCCTCGATGTTGAGAATGCTCGCGACTGCCCAGCGTCAAGGGAAATTGCGGATATCTCCGATCAAGGTGATCTCGGTGGCAGAAGTGCTGGACCCGTTGGATCAAACATACATCGCAGAAGTGTTCGGGCAGATCGTGCATCAAATTTATCAATGCACAGAAGGGCTGCTTGCGGTGAGCTGCTCACACGGGACATTGCATGTCAATGAAGACATCGTGGTGGTGGAAAAGGAGTATCTCGATGAGCAAAAGGAGCGTTTCTTTCCGATCATCACAGATTTTTCCCGGGCGACACAGCCGATTATCCGTTATCGTTTGAACGACATTTTGACGGAAAAACGTACGCCATGTCCGTGCGGCTCTGTATTTATGGCGCTGGAATCGATTGAGGGCAGGGCAGATGATTTGTTTGTTTTTCGCCATGAAACGGAAGCCCGATGGGTATCGGTCTTTCCTGATTTCATCCGCCGTGCCGTCATTACCTCATCTGATGCGATAGAAGAGTATACGGTACGGCAGCTAAGCTATGAGCAAGTGGAGGTAGCACTGCTCATGAAGGATGGAGACGGACCGTCCACGCAAGAGCAGGAGCGAGTACGCCAAGGTCTGGAGCGAGTCATTGCCGATCAGCAAGGACAATTGCCTGCGATTGTGTTTGCGCCGTACGAGTTGAATCTCGGTACGAAAAAATTGCGGCGGGTAGAGAGGATGTTTGTTCAAGGTGAGCAGGCCATTGATTGAATGGTATGAAGGGACCTCGGTGGGGCAAATCCCTTGGGAACAGGCGCAGGATGCCGACTACGCCAAAAGCTATTTGTTGCCCATGATGACAGAACAACCATCCCGCTATGTGCAAAATGTACAGACGCGGATGCATGTACTCCGTGTAGGCGATCGGATCATGCCCGTAACGGTGAACGATACCGAGTACGACAATTCGTATGTCAGTTCGGTGTTTACCCATTACGTGACGTACGCGAAGGAAGAGCTAAGTATGCTCGATTCAGGGGTGTTGAGGCGGGTATTGTCGACTGTACTCACAGGGCTTGGACGCTGGATGAAAAAAAGCCAATGCAACCAAATGGTCATCGTCAACAATTGGCTGTTATCGACGAATCTGTATCATGATGTGCGTGCAGATGAAGTGAAGGACATCACGGAAAACGGCATCCAAAAGTTCCCCGGTCATATCATCGCGTTTCGATCTGTTTGTCGCAGGCTGTACCCGGATTTCTACAAGGGACTCGTAGAGAAGGGCTATCTCATGGTTCCCAGTCGCTACGTCTACCTGTTTCACCCCGATTGGCCAGCGCAGGGCAAGTGGCGGGTCCGCAATACGCTCAACCGCGATCGGAAAATGCTTGCCAAATCCGGCTATCGCATCCTGCGTCATGAGGAGCTGGGAGAACAGCATGTCGAGCGAATCGTTGCTTTATATAACGCGCTGTATCTGGATAAATACTCCCAGCATAATCCACAGTTTTCGGTGGAGTTCGTCCGACTGGCGATGCAAAAGAGGACATTGACCCTCATCGGCTTGGAAAAAGACGGACGGTTGGACGGCATTCTTGGCTATTTTGAGCGAAATGGTGTGATGACGACACCGCTATTTGGCTATGATACGACGCTTCCCAAAGAGACCGGGCTGTATCGGATGCTGTCGTGCCTCTTGGTACAAGAAGCACAGAGCAAGGGCATCCTGCTCCATCAAAGTGCGGGCGTAGGTGCTTTCAAAGCGGACAGGGGAGCCGAGGGGGAACCGGAATATACAGCGGTGTTTGTCAAACATTTGCCGTATTATCGTCAATTGGTCTGGAAGGTACTCGCTGTTTTGCTGAATCAAATCGGGATCAAAATGGTGGAGAAGTACCGACTGTAAACCATTTGCACACTTCGACCCTCATCGAACTAACCGTCAGGTACACTACATGTAAGTAGAAACAAGTAGCTTGCCTGAAACGGGGGAACAACAACCATGAATCGAATTTTGTTCGGGATACTTGTCGTCGTGACGACATCATTGATGGGCTCGTCTTTTGCGGTAGGAAAAATTGGATTGGCCTATTTTTCACCATTGCTGCTGGTAGGACTGCGTTTTACGTTAGCAGGACTGATCATGGGAGCGTGGGTATGGAAAAAGCCGCTTCCGAAGTCGGCGGGTGACTGGGGGAAGCTGTGTTTGATCGGATTTTTGCAGACGGCCGCCGTCATGGGGTGTATCTTTTTGAGTCTGCGTACAATTACAGCGGGTGAATCCTCGATCCTGACGTTTATGAACCCACTGCTCGTGGTCATATGGGGAACGCTGTTTCTAGGAATATCCTATCGGTTGACGCAATGGATGGGCGTTCTGATTGGATTAGTTGGGGTGTTCATCACGCTGGGTTTCCATCTGCAATGGGAGACTGGGACGTTGTTCGGCATCGGGTCCGCCCTGGCGTGGTCAATTGCTACGATTCTCGTCAAAAAGTGGGGAGTCCGCTTCAATGTGTGGGTGATGACTGCCTATCAGATGTTGTTCGGAGGAATTCTTCTCCTTGTTATAGGGTTCACGCTGGAAACGCCGAAGCTGATTGTGACACCGACCGCTGTGTTCGTCGTCCTATGGCTCGCGATTATGGCTTCCATTGTGCAGTTTGCGACGTGGTTTTACTTGCTGAATCACGGAGATCCGGGCAGGACGAGTGCTTTCTTGTTCCTCGCTCCGTTCTTCGGTGTTTTGTCGGGGTGGTTGCTGCTCGGTGAGGTCGTGCAATGGCATGTGTATATGGGCGGATTGTTGATTTTCGCAGGGATTTTCCTGGTGAATTGGACGTTTGCTCCGCGAAGGCAAATGAGTGAAAAAGCACAGCTGGCAGAGTAGCTAGCTGTGCTTTTTGCATTCATCCACATGCAGTCCGAACTCGGTCATAAATCCAGAGCTGCCTAACGGCGTGATACGGACTGCTCTCCCTCCTGGTACTCGCTCGATCCAGCCAAGCTCAAAAAATCGGTTAGTGAGTGAGGCGCCGAGGCTGCCTGCCAAGTGGTGGCGACGCTCGCTCCAATCCAAACACGGACGGGCAAAACGACGCCTGCTCTTCGGCTTGGCCAAAAGGTCTACGCCGAGTGATTGTAGCTTATTTTTTCCGGCTTCACTGAGCACGTAGTCTTGACCGGATGCCTCGATCAACTGCAATTCCAGCATTCTCTGCGTCAGGGCAACGCCCACTTCGCCTGCGAGATGGTCGTAGCAGGTGCGAGCATAGCGGATGGCTCGCAATTGATCGGACTCGCGCAAGGAGCGAACCGGCTTAGGTGCAGCGATAGTCATTAACGATTCCATGGCTTGGGCGACTTCGGGGTTGGCTAGGCGATAGTAGCGATGTCGGCCATGCGATTCGCTGACCAAAAGACCGCCTTCCACCAGCTTTGCCAAATGCGTGCTTGCCGTTTGGGGGGTGACTTTTGCGTTTCGGGCGAGTTCACTGGCGGGGAGTGCCTTACCGTTCATCAGGCTGACCAGGATGGAGACGCGGGATGGTTCTCCTATGAGGGACGCGACCTCTATAATATTCGGACTGGTACTCATCAGACAGTGGACCTCCTCATCCTTTTTCTCTTCTTACCCATGACTCTAGCAGATTCTTACAGTGAAAAAAACAAGAGATGTTCCGTAAATAGTTGTTGTAAAATATATCCAAACAAGGATGGGGGAGATCTACATGGAGACCAAGCAATGGCGAGTAGGAATTTTTTTGTTTGACGATGTGGAGGTGTTGGATTTTGCAGGTCCGTTTGAAGTATTCTCGGTGACATCTATGGAAAATGGCAGCCATATACCTTTTCGTGTAAAAACGGTATCGGAAAAAGGGAGTATGATTCAGACGCTGAATGGTCTGAAGGTTCAACCTGATTACAGTTTTGCCAATATGCCTGTTTTTGATATTCTCATCATTCCTGGTGGGATAGGTGCGAGGGAACGAGAAGTGCATAATGAGCAGGTAATCAATTGGATTCGAGAGCAAATGCAGCAGGTGGAGCTGATGGCCTCTGTATGTACAGGTGCCTTTTTACTTGCAAAAGCAGGGGTATTAACAGGTAAAAAAGCAACGACCCATTGGGCCAGTCTCGATCGAATGGAAAAGGAATTTCCAGAAGTCGTTGTGCAAAAAGGAGTAAAATTCGTGGATGAAGGAAATATCGTGACATCTGCTGGGATCTCAGCGGGTATCAATATGTCCTTTCACATCATCAAACGATTAGTAGGCGCGGAAGTAGCAGAACAGACTGCGAAGATAATGGAGTATGATATTGTCCTCTAAATGAAAGCGGCAGCCCATCTTTTTGGATACAAGAAAAAGTGATGGACTGCCGCTGATGAACAGCTATACGATCATTTCGCGGTAATGCTTTCGCCTTGACGCGGATTCAATCCGTTCTCCCATTGCACGCGAATGGATTTGCTGTTGAATAAATCTTTGCCGTCAGAAACCTGATAATGCAGATGAGGCTCGCTGGAATTACCAGAGTTGCCGCATACCCCAAGCAAATCCCCTTTCTTCACATGATCGCCAACCTTTACCTTGGCGGAGCCTTCCTTCAAATGGGCGAAATAGCTGAATTCTCCGTTGCCATGATCGAGGATGACGACGTTGCCAGCGGGCTGCTGCGCGTTCATCGCTCCGACAGGGACATTATCCTTGATATCATTGACGACATGCACGACGGTTCCTGCCTGCGGTGCGAGTATTTCTTGCCCGAATGCGAAATAGCTCTCGTTTTTCGCTGGATCACCTTTGTAGGATAATCCGTCTTTGACCTGAATCAGATCGTATGCATAGCGTTGACTTTCCACCTCGTAGTGATAGTTTGAAAGGACATTCTGACCTCCCCAGAACACATACCACTCACCTGTAAACGGGGCGCTATACGCCAGCTTTGTCATAGCATTGTCGGTGTCAGGGTAGCTTTGCAATGGCTTTAATAAAACGCCTGTAATGATCCCTTTTTCATCCGTCGTAAGGACGAGACCCCGTTTGGCGTCCTGATCCACCCAGGTATCATAATAGCTGCCGTTTACGTACGTGTGGGAATGGTGATTCCACGACTTCAACCCCTTGCTAAAAGCAGTATACCCTTCTACAAATTGTGCTTTTGAAACCTGCTGTTTGAATGACGAGCTTGTTTGCTCATACACATCCTCTATTTTTCCGTTATGGAGAGCTTGCACAAAAGATTCCGTTTTAACCGTCATCGACTTTGCACCTTCTTCTTTCTTTGTGGGGGATTCAGTAGTAGAGGGTATTGCGGTTGCTTCTGATTGCGTAGCACATCCTGTCAACAGAATTGCTCCTACACCGAGTGAAATCCAAACTTTTTTCATGTTGCCACTCCTATCTTGTTTTAAGCGTTAGCTCTATTATAGAAAGCCACTCTTATCGGACATGAAACGCTACCTTACAGGATGCTTAAATCGAACGTACGCAAAATTATGATTCCGTTAAGGTTGTTGTGGACGCGCGCTGACACTACGCATGATAAAATGGAGGATAACGCAAAAGCGCAAAAGGAGCGAAGTGATCGTGAAAGATGCAACTATCCTTCTCGTGGACGATGAGCAAGCCATTCTCCAATTGCTTGAGACCGTACTGCACAAAGAAGGATTCCACTCGATCGACAAGGTGAAAACGTCTGAGGAGGCGCTCTGTGCATGCGAACGAAAAAGCTATGACCTGATCGTCTTGGACGTAACGCTTCCGAACATGAGCGGCATAGAAGCATGTCCATTCATCCGCCGTCTGACTGATGCGCCGATTTTGTTCCTGAGTGCGAGAGATACCGATTTTGACAAGCTGACCGGATTTGCCGTTGGTGGGGATGATTACGTGACGAAGCCGTTTAATCCGATGGAAATCGTCGCACGTATCAAGGCATTGCTTCGCCGTACGCGCAAACTGAACCCAGTCGTACCGACAGCACCCGTTCAAGGGGTCTATGATTTTGGTCGTTTTCAAGTCTATGAAGCAGCAGGGGAGCTCTATGTGGAGGGGAAAGTCATTCCTTGTCCGTCCCTTGTTTTTCAACTGTTGCTATTTTTGTGTAAAAATCCGAATCGGATATATTCGAAAAGCGAGCTGTACGAGCGAGTATGGGGCGTGAATAGCTTACGTGATGACAACACCATCATGGTACATATCCACCGGATTCGGGAGCGCATCGAGCCCGATCCAGCGCAACCGGAGTTTTTGGTGAACGTCAGGGGACTCGGGTACAAAATGGTGAAAAAGGGCCTTCCTTATGAATATTAAGAGCAGAATCGCGCTCCATCTGATCATGTGGCTGGTGCTGGTTGGCCTCATCCTCTTTGTGTTAGCCGGGTTTACGTTATATTGGACGCTTGAAGAAATGACAAAGGTACAGTCCTCACGTGAATTTGAGAGTGTCGGCTTACAGCGGCTGATCCAGACCATTGAAGTAGAGGGAGAGGATGTACGTTTTGACCCGAAGCTGTTGGAGAAGGTGCGAGATAGCGGGGGGTGGCTTCAGCGGATTGATGAAAAGGGTTATGTCACCGACTCTTTCTTTACCCCGCCTGACGTACCCAGTTATTACGGTCCTGGTCAATTAACGGCTTATTGGCTCCGGAAAAGCCCGTTTCCGTATCGGTTATCGTTATGGATACAGGAAAAAGACGGCGTGGTACACACCTTGCTGTATGGGATGACGAACCGCGATGACGATTTCTTGCAGCAGATGATTAAGGAGGCTGATCTGAAAAATAACGAGATCATGCTTCCTCTAAGCATCCAAAACCAACTGAAGAGTAAAGAGGGCTGGGTACAGCTCCTGGACCCGAAGGGAGCAGAGCTGGCTTCATTCAATAAGCCTGCAAAAGCGATCAAAGATTTCTCTGTGGAAGAGCTGGCGCTACGCTCGATATACCCGGATCGCTACGGAGCAACAATCGTATCGCACTATGATCAAAAAAGCGGCCAAACCTGGGTACTCAGTTATCCGTTGCCAGGAACGACTCCTGGGGAAGAACCGCTATTGACACCGGAAAGTAAGGCCCTTTTCATCGGAATGGGCATGCTGCTCTTATCGGCGATGTTCGTCTTCGGGATTGTGTCCTACTTGTTCGGACAGCGATTTGGCGCACCGATTGTTCACGTATTACGGTGGCTGACCTTTCTGCGTGGAGGAAAGTACGAGGAGCCTGCCAATGCGGATGGTGTTCCACTCAGCCAAGACAAGCGAGGGAAGAGAAAGCGCAAATATCGTATCTACCAAGATGTGATTGACTCGATGGATTCCTTGTCACAAACGCTTTACCGCAACGAAAAGCTGCGCCAAGAAACGGAGCAATTGAGAAATGAGTGGATCGCAGGCGTTTCTCATGATCTAAAAACGCCGTTGTCCTCTGTCAAAGGATACGCGCATCTGTTAGGAAATGCTGAGTATACGTGGACGACAGAAGAGGTACATACTTTCGCGAAAATTATTTTGGACAAGTCAGCGTATATGGAAGACTTGATCAACGATTTGGCGCTGACGTATCGATTGAGGAACGGACAAGGAGCTCCTTCAGTAGAGCTCGTTGACCTGAATGGTTGCACGGCTGAAGCCATTACGGAAGCAGCCAAACATCCCTTGTACCCGGAAGGCTGCATCCGGTTTACCCCCTCTGCCGAGCCTGTTTACATGCTCATCTACAAGCCTTGGTTTCAGCGAATCGTGGATAATCTGGTTGCCAATGCCTTGATTCATAATAAAAGCGGTACAATTGTATCCATCAGCGTACAGGCTGTCGAGCCATCAACAGTTGTGCTCATTTTTAGCGACAATGGTAGTGGGATGGATGAAGAAACAGCAGATCGACTATTTGAGAGATATTATCGTGGCACAGACACCGAGTCCAGGACGGAAGGCTCTGGTCTTGGGATGGTCATTACTAAAGCATTAGTGGAAGCGTTTGGTGGTTCCCTCGAAGTGAAAACTGCTGTCGGGCAGGGGACGACGATTGCGATTACGTGGGAAGCGGAGCAACCGCCTCGGGCTTAAATAGGAAGAAAAGGCTGCGTTTTGCGAGGTCAGGGTTGACCAGCAAAGGCAGCCTTTTTCGTTTGCAAGATTATATGGTTACACCTTAAATTGCTGAATCGATTCATGCAGTTCGTCTGCCATTTTTGACAAGGAAGCAGCAGAAGACGAAATTTCCTCCATAGAGGCTAATTGTTGTTCAGCAGCAGCGGAAATGTTTTGTGTTCCGGAAGCCGTTGTCTCAGCAGTGGAGGCAATAGTTTCAATGGAATGGACAGCTTGCTCTGCTCCGGTCGTCATGTGATGAGTGGCTGTGGTCACTTGCTGAATTTGACGTGCTACTTCTGTCGTTCCAGACAAAATTTCCTGGAAGGCCTTGCTGGCTTCATGTACGACTTCGATTCCAGCCGAAACCTCAGATGTCGTCGTTTCCATCACGTATACGGCTTTGTTCGTATCGACTTGAATCGCGCTAATGAGATCTTTAATCTGCTGAGTAGATTTTGCTGATTGCTCGGCCAAGATACGTACTTCATTGGCAACGACAGCAAATCCACGTCCATGCTCTCCAGCACGGGCCGCTTCGATTGCAGCGTTTAGCGCCAACAGGTTCGTTTGTTCAGCAATCGAGGTGATGACCTCAACAATTTTACTGATTTCCGAAGAGCGGTGACCAAGCATTTTGATTGAATCTGCCAACTCAAGAACAGTCGTGCTGATGGAATTCATTTGAGCGATGGCACCGTCAATCGCTTGATTGCCACTTGAGACCAGCATGTTCGCTGTATCGACTGTCAGAGAGACTTGTTCGCTACTGGATGCAATTTGTTGCAGACGCGAAGACATGTCGTTGATCGTTTTGACCGTTCCATCGATCGTTTTGGATTGATCCTCTGCTCCGAGGGCGATCTCTTGCATCGTGACGGCAATTTGCTCGGTTGCCTTGCTCGT
The DNA here is from genome assembly GCF_013332495.1 of Brevibacillus sp. HB1.2. Classification (NCBI taxonomy): domain Bacteria; kingdom Bacillati; phylum Bacillota; class Bacilli; order Caryophanales; family Paenibacillaceae; genus Brevibacillus; species Brevibacillus sp. HB1.2. The sequence goes on from NZ_JABMIU010000014.1 coordinate 45,965, forward strand.
CTGTTCTGCACTCGCCGTCAGCTCCTCAGAGGTAGAAGCGACATGCAGAGAGCTGATGCGGACATGAGAAATGAGCTGGCGCAAATTCTCTGTCATATGGGTCACGTCATGTACCAATTGCCCAATTTCATCACGGTTTTTTATCACGATGTCTTTCCCTGATAGATCACCACCGGCAATTTCTTTCACGCGCTCAGCAACCAAGGAGATGGGCTTGGAAATGAACCCGGAGGCATACCATGAGACGACGAATCCGACGATCAAGGAGATTCCCAGCACGATCATCAAATCAGACAGCACTTCTTCGGCAGGGGCATTGAAGTCTTCCATGTAGCTGCTGGCGCTTACGATCCATCCCCAGTGAGGGTCTAGTTTGGAGTAGGCGATTTTTGGATAGAGAACATCTGGCTCCGTTGGCTTCAACCACTGATAGTATGTAAAGCCGCCACCTTCCTGACCACGCTTAATCATTTCTTGGGTAAAAAAGATACCGTCAGAATCTTTTGCATCCCACTGATTCTTCCCCTCAATCGAAGGAGAGGCCAGCATGACACCTTTCTCATCCAGAACGAACATGTATCCACTAGCACCAGTATCGATATTTTTGTTTATCGAGCGGGTTCCATCCGATTGCTTAGGCCCGAGGATGTGAATTTTTACTTGCTCTTGTGCATCTTCTTTGCTGATTTTGCCAGCTTCGACTTGTTTCTGGAGAACATCAATCATTTCAATCGTCAAGTTCACGTTGTTTTTTAAGATGCGACTGCCCATGTCGTCCAAGCTGTAGCTCGCAGAATAATAGCCCTGAATTCCAATGTTAAGGCAAGGAATCGCCATTAGCAGGAGACATAACAGGATGAGTTTGGTACGAAGAGAGCTTGAACGGGAGAACTTGGCTGTTTTCATAAAGAACACCTCGTTGGTCCATAGTATTTGATCTAGAAAAGAAAACACCAAGATGATTGCCCTAGACTTACGTCCTATATCGACAATATGAAAACGTTTTTATAGAGGAATTTCAAAAAATCCACAAAAAAATTATATAAGTAAATGTTGCTGCATGTATGAGCAGATTCGAAAGCAGTACAGACCAGCAGGAAATGGTATGATAGGAGGATAGAACGCTTACGGATGGAGGCTATCCAATGAAATTTATCGATAATCAAGGGATAACAGATCCACGGATCAATTTGGCCATTGAGGAATACGCCCTGAAGCATTTGACCAACAGTGACGACTACTTGCTGTTTTATATCAATGAACCTTCTATTATTATCGGAAAAAACCAAAACACAATTGAAGAGATCAATTCGACCTATGTAGAGGATAACAACATTCACGTCGTTCGCAGACTGTCTGGCGGTGGTGCTGTTTATCACGATCTGGGCAATCTCAACTTCAGCTTTATTACGAATGATGACGGCGAGTCCTTCCACAATTTCCGCAAATTCACGGCTCCTGTCGTACAAGCCTTGAAAACATTAGGGGTAGAAGCAGAGCTGACTGGACGAAATGACATACAGGTCGGGGAACGGAAAATTTCTGGCAATGCGCAGTACTCAACCAAAGGACGCATGTTCAGCCACGGCACGCTGCTTTTTGATTCGGAGATGGAAAACGTCGTGTCTGCGCTGAAGGTAAATGCAGAGAAGATCCAGTCCAAAGGGATCAAATCCATTCGCAGCCGTGTCGCCAACATTTCGGAGTTTTTGGTGAATAAGATGACCATTGAAGAGTTCCGGCTGGCGATACTTCGTTCGATTTTTGGAGAAGGAGAAATCGAAGAATACAAGCTGACTGACGAGGATTGGGAGAAAATTCACGAGCTTTCCCGTTCCCGTTACCAGACTTGGGAGTGGAACTACGGCAAGTCACCGAAAAGCAATTACCGTCAATCCAAGCGTTTCGATATCGGCACCGTGGAGATTCAGCTTGATATTGAGAAAGGCAAAATGAAAGAAGTGAAAATATACGGGGATTTCTTCGGTGTACGTGATGTAGCAGAGCTGGAAGCAGTGCTGCGAGATACGCCGTATGATCGTTCCTCTATCAGTGAGCGACTGGCCGATATCAATCTTCAGGAGTTTTTCGGGAAGCTGGATCAAGCGTCTTTTGTCGATCTATTACTCGTTTAAAAAGTATATCAAAAACCTAACTTTTGTTAGGTTTTTTTCATTTCCTCCTCTGATAGCATTAGTTTGCATGATTTTGTCATACAAAAGAAAAAGAGGGGGTATTTACATATGAGCAAAAAGCAGCCAAAGGCCAAAATCATTCTAACGGCTGTTGTTTCCACCGGTTTTTTGCTTTCTTTTGTCGGCAATGCCTATGCAGCCGTTTCTTATCCGATTAAAGAAAGGCAGACAATCGGCATAGCCAGTCCGTCAGTAGCAGAAGACCAAACAGATGAGGAAGTTCGAGAGGCATCAGAGGAAGTAGGAGAAGACGAGAACCAGTCAGGGGAGTCCTTGCTAGAGTCAGAGGAGCATACAGCGACCAACGGCGTCATTGCCTATCGATTGGAGACAGCTCCAGACAAGGCACCTGTTGCAAAGGATTTCCGTTTGACGGCCGCTATAGATGATCGAGAGCCCACTCGAATCAAAATCAAAAACTTTGTCTGGCTAGAGGAAGAACAGCTTGTATTGCTCAGTTTTTCACCGATTCGTGCAGCGAAAAAAGAACAGACGGTTTCCCTACGCTTGCAGTATGACGGCGAAGAAGAGGAATTAGAACCATTCGTAATCGCCGAAAGAGGGACGAAAGCAGAGCGGATCGAGCTGGTAGCAGTCGCAGAGGATGCCCGGCTATCTACCAAAGATCATACGGATAAGTCGCTAACGCTGATCGCCGTTGCATTTGATGAAAATGACCGCATCGTTACTGGACGGGAGCTGTTCTGGAGCTCTAGCAATAGACGAATTGCCTTCGTCAACTTTGAGGGCAAGGTAACAGCCAAGAAAGAAGGCCTGGTAGAAATTACGGCAAAAATGGACGAGGCGGAGGCCGTCTTTGAGATAGCTGTAGATGGAGCCGAATTGCCTGATTTGCCCGCGCTTTCTGTCAGCGAGGCGGTGATAGAAGAGGCAGGAGCAAATGATGGCAGCATCACGGCAAAACAAACGCTTAAGCTGTCTAACGGCAAGTTCCTTGGTGAACTGTCTGCCGATGATATCGAGGTACATAATCTGCCTGACGGGCTAGATATTGAGAGCAAACAAGAGAGTGACGACGAGCTCACCATTTTGTTTACAGGACAGGCCAGGAAGCATACAGGCGCGGACAATGTAAAAGAGGTCAGCTTCACGATCGACAAGCGACATATCAAGCGCGCACAGGAAGATGTCACGAGTGACAGTTTTTCCATTCGTTTCAAAGACCCCGTCATTGTGATTCCGTCCCCAATCGATCCCCCGCCGATCCCGGCTCTGCTAAAAGCGAAGAGAGCAGTCGAAGAGCTGTTTACGGATGGGAAAAAAGAAGAACTGCGCCCAGGCACGACACAGAAACAGATCGATGATGCGAAGAAGCTGGTCGAGGGGCTGGACAATCGTGTATCGGAAAAGCCGGGTCTGCTCGCCGATATTGAGAAGGCACAGGAGCAGTATGACGACTTGTTGCTAATCGAAGCAAAAAAAGCCGTTCGTGATCTGTTCACCGATGAAAACCAGACAGGGCTAAAACCAGGAGTGATACAGAGCACGATCGATGCAGCGAAGGAAAAGGTAGAAAAGCTGAAAGACGGCTCGGAGACAAAAGTATTGCTGTTAGCGGATATCCAAAAGGCGCAAACGTTATTGGACAACGGGAAAGATTTGCTGAAAGAAGCAAAGCAAGCAGTAGAAGGGCTATATACAAATAATGATATGGTTGAACTGAGGCCCAAGGTTACTCAGGAAATGATCGACGCGGCCTTTGCCAAGGTCGAGCTTCTGAGTGAGGGCCCAGAAAAAACACACTGGATGTCCTACATAGCAAAAGCACAATTGTTGTTCAACAACCCACGAATAGATCGCTTGCCTGATGCCGAGATCGAGCTGCCGATTGCTCCGACCCAGTCTCGTCAAGTTACGATTGCCGACAAGTGGGAGCCAGCAATGGACAAGAGGGCATTGAGCGAATATCTTGAGGTATCTGTAAAAAATCAGCCCCTCTCGTATCGTTATGACAACCAGTTGGACCGTTTTGTGATCAATGAAAAGGAATACATCACCGTCGAGGTCGACGAGTCAATGCTAGAAATGACCCATGGAGATTATGGAGTGACGATCAAGGCAAAGCCAACGGTAATAGAAGATGACAACTCTTATGCAGTGTTTAAGCTGTATCGGGGTGAAAATTTGTTGGATACAGAGGAGATCAGTGTCGGATTTGACGCTACCCCCCCACAATTGTCTCCAGATGTCACCTGCGAGGGAACAACCTATACCTTGTCGGCGTCAGAACCACTTCGAAATGACCCGAACCCCAATTTGAGAATGTTATTCTCACCTTCCGGGAATTTTGACGACAAGAGAGAGGTAACGGCGTATGCCAAATTCCAGGTGTCAGGAAACACCATTCGCGTAATGTTCCAGGATACGTTCTACACCACGTACGGGTCTCTCATCACGGAACAGAGCAAGGTTTCCTTTGACCCAGGCTTCTTGAGGGATAAGGCCGGAAATCTTATACAAGGTACAGCAACAGCACCTGTAAAACCCAAGCAATGAGTAAGCCAAAGTCCATCGAGGAGGTACGAACATTGCAACTAGAGGAACTGACTGCTAGCACTGCACGGGCGTATAAATCGTTAGTGCACCCCAAACACCTGGAGTGGCTGGACCAGATCAACGGCTCATCTGTTTGGGGATTCGGGGCTTCTAACAATAATCAGCCTGCGGGCATTGTGTTGGGGCGATCCGCTGTAAGCGAAGGACAGGCCAAGATCATCGAGCTAGTGGTAGCAGAGGGGCATCAACGGCGGGGAATGGGCATGAAGCTGCTGTGGCACGCTGAGCAAAAAATGAGAGAGCAAGGCAGTTGCGATGGACAGTTCGCTGGGTTCATCAAAGCACAAGATTTTTCATGGCTCTCCAAAATTGCGATCAGGGAAGGCTGGCAGTTGCCAAAGGTAAAAACCTATATGTACACACTCGGCTCGATGCGGTTGGGTGAATGCCATTGGATGGAGAGGCTGGCACTCCCCGAAGGTTATACCCTCTTTCCCTGGAAAGACCTGACACCAGCAGAGAGACTGGACATTGAACAGGGAGAAGGGCAATGGTACACGCCGCTGTTGTCTCCGTTTTTTGAAGAAGGAAAATTCGATCCTGATTACAGTACAGGCTTGCGCTATCAGGGGAAAGTCATTGGCTGGGTGATCGTACAGCGAATGGCTGGTAATATGCTTTTGTACAAAACGATGTTCGTACAGGAGAAGTATCAGCAGCAGGCAAGAGGAATTGCGCTGTTGATGAAAACCATTGCACAGGCTCAGCCAACGTTTCCCTTTGGCATTTGCTTTATCGAGCATGACAACGAGCCCATGCTGCGGTTTATGGAAAGAAGATTGGGTCCGACGATTTTGCACCGCAAGCTCTGGATTGAAACGACAAAGGTGCTGGCACTGCAATATGCAGATCACCTGTGCTAAATGGATGGAAAGCTTCCTGTATTTGCAGGAAGCTTTCCATTTTACCTCGTATTATTTTTGCGAATTCTGGTCCTTGCCCTCATTTTCTACCGAAAAGTGGAACAGACTTTCTTGAAGCTGCTCAGCGGTATTACTGAGAGACTCAGCTGCTTGCGCAATCTCTTTCATCGCTGTCAGCTGTGATGTTACTGATTGTTTTACCTCCCGCGTATGTTCGGAAGCGGAGCGACTGATCGCAACGATCTCGTTCATGGAAGCAGCCACTTCCTCCGTTCCCGCCGAGATTTCTTCCGTAGATGCAGAAACCTCTTCGGTCTGTCCAGTAATCTCAACGATATTTCGGTAGATGCCCCCAACCATTTCTCCTGCTTGCTCGATCAGATGCACGCCTTGCTCCACTTCTTCTACGCCTGATAAAAGAGTTGCAGCAGCTTTGTCGGTCATGGACTGAATATCATGTATCATGCTGGTGATATCCCCAAGGGAGTTCGTTGTTTGTTCCGCCAACTTTTTCACCTCGCTCGCCACGACAGAGAAACCTCTGCCGTGTTCGCCCGCGCGAGCCGCTTCAATCGAGGCGTTTAATGAAAGTAATTGCGTTTGCATGGCTATCTCATTGATGACTGCCACAATGGTTCCGATTTGCTTGGTCATTTGTTCCAGCTTGTCCATGTCTTCTGAGGATTGACCTACTGTTTTGCGAATACCGTGCATATGGGTGACAACCTGCTGCAACAAAAGATTCCCTTGTTCTGCGATTACCTGTGAGTCCTGGGTTAAGGCGGAGACCTCAGTTGCAGATGTAGCTACTCGTTGGACCCCTTCCGCCATTTCGTTCATCGCGAGCGCCGTCTGCTGCGCCCCTTCATGCTGAGATTCTGTCCCTCGCATGATACTGCTCATCGCCGCATCGATTCGGTTGCCCATCTGTGCGGCTTCTGCCGAGACTGCCGTCAATTGCTGTGAAGAGCCTGCAAGAATCGCAACTGTGTCATGCGCCTGCTGAATCGTAGTGCGGAACGAATCGATCATCGTATTCAGACTATCCGCAGCGACCCCCAGCTCGTCCCGGGAAGAATCACGCCAATTCACAGTCAAATCGCCCGTGGACAATACCTGAAGGACTGTAGTCAAGCCTAACAAACGCTTGAGAAGACGGCGAGTCAAGATATAGACCACAAGCACAAGTCCGCTGCCTGATAAAACCATCCCCACCAGTAGGATCGTGTTGTATTGCTCCAGTTCTGCCAGCGCTTCTTTTACGGTAATGGTTGCCCCAACGGACCACCCGGTTATAGGGATGGGAGAGTAGGCAACATATTTTTTTACACCATCGATGTCGGCTTCCTCAATCCCGCTTTCGCCCTTAATCATTTTGGTGGCGATACGGGCACGATCCCCTTCCTGCTCTGTAAACTTGGCTTTCATCACCAATTCAGTCTGCGGATGATACAGGACCGTACTGTCGTCGGACAGCAGGAAGTTGTATCCCGACTCTCCCAGCTTATAGACGTTCATGATTTCCGGCAGCTTGTCCAGCAGCAGGTCAATTGCAACAAATCCAAGGACTTTTCCTCCGTCTTTAACAGGCAGAATGGCACTGATAACCAGCTTGCCAGTCATCGCATCCACATAAGGATTGGAAAACCATACATCGTCCTTTGCTCCAGCCTCTTCATGCCATGGGCGTGTTTGGATATCCCAATCCGGTTTGGAAAGTGTCTTCCCGTTCCCCAACAAAAAGTTCCCTCGTTCATGGGCAATCCATACCAACGACAGCAGCGGGTTTGTGCCAGCTATCGCATCAAGAGAAGCCATCACATCCTGATAACGCGTATCCGTCTGAACGGTATCCCTGTCTAGGTCGGAACCAAGCAGCTTGAGAAACTGTTGATTGGTCGCCATTTGCCGTACCAGAACCGCTTTTTCCTCTAACAGAGCATCTACATCTGCGACAATACTTTCGCTGTTCTTCTGGAGACTTTTTTCAACATTGCTCACAATTAACGCGCGTGTGTCTGAATAAATCCAGTAGCCCAACAAAGAAAAGGTAATGAGGATGACGCATGTCAGCGATAAAATCATTTTGAATGAGATAGTGTTACGCCATGCCATAAAATTCCTCCATTGTCTGCATCTCTGCGTTAATATGTTAGATAGTTAATGGATACCCTGAATTCGTTTATGTCGAAACATGGCGAATTTAACCAATTTTCCTACCAAATAAAAAAATGGATAGAGATCCAGGGTTAGCTGAATTTCTATCCATAAATTTTGTGGGACGCAAGACAGTAGTTAATTCACCTTTGTAGTTCTTTCTTACATGGACGGAACTTTTCTTCCGCTCGGTTGTTGCTTTGTGACGGAACGGTATTGTAGTTGCTTTCTTTGGAAGTGGTTGTTCCCGATCAGGGCCAGAATCACGAGCAAGGTGCCACACAATTCGTAACGGCTAATCTCATAACCTTGTAACGCCATCATGGCAAAGGTCGTGATCGGAACCAGGTTGATAAACAAAATGCCGTTGAGCGGAGTGAGTAGCTTGATGCCTGCATTCCAGCTCAAAAGAGCTACAAAACCGGGTAAAAGAACCATGAACGCCATTTCGTACTTGATGGACATCACCGTTTCGACGGTAGGAACCGGAAGCCATTGAAAGATTGAAGCAGTCGTGACAATCACGAAATTCAATCCTGTTCCTAAGAGACACGTCAACGTGGAGTAGCGAAGTGTAGACCACGTGCTAAAACGCCCGCCGCCGATCGAGTAGACGACCCAACCCACGACACCAATGAAAATGAAGAACAACGGAATCAAATGCTCACTTGCTGTAGTAAAGAAGGTAAGATTGCCATTGGTAATAACAAGGACAGCGCCGACCAAAGCTATCAGAATCGTCGCCAAAGTATAGTACGGTGGCAGCTTTCTAGTAGTAATGGACAAAAGTACAATCGAGATCATCGGCATGAGCACTTCCATAATGGACGCTGCAATCGTGCCGGGCTCTCCCATCAAATCCTGCCCGAGAAATACTCCCATATTGTAGACGGTAAACGCCATTGTTCCAAAAAATAGCAGAGACTTCCCGCGCCCCTCAAGACGAAAAGCAGACAAGCCTTCTTTTGCCCAGAGCAAACCGCACAAAATGATCGTTACGAAAAAATAGCGAAGAAATGAGAAGTAAAATGGATCGATCTCTTGCAGAGCAATGTGCGCAACTGGAAACATCGCCCCCCATGACATACTGGCCACCATGCAGAAAATAGACCCCAAAAGTAGTTGCTTGTTCATTATGCGATTTCTCCCTTTCATTCTGAAGCTGACAAAGTTGACTTACCACATCATACTGGATGGAAATATGTTAGTATAATGATTGATAATAACTTTATGTATCATTTTCAGTGATAGGTGAAAGGAGGGGGAGAAACGTGGAGATCAACGATTTGAAAATATTCCAGATGGTCGCCACTTTAGGCAGCGTGAGCAAGACCGCCGCCGAGCTGAGTTATGTTCAGTCGAATGTGACGGCGCGGATCAAGCTACTGGAAAAAGAGCTGGGGACACCTTTGTTTTATCGCAACAAGCGAGGCATGACCTTAAATACAGAAGGGAAGCGCCTGCTCGAATATTCGCGAGAGATCATCGCCAAATTCGAAGAAATGCAAAAGTACTTTCATCGGGCTTCCGAGCCGTCCGGTGTGCTGGAGGTTGGGATGGTCGAGACGATCAATGCCCTTCCGAGGTTGCTATCCTCGTATTGCAGCCAGTATCCGCATGTGGATATCTCTCTCAAGGCAGGTGTGACAGAGAATTTGCTGCAAAAAGTACTGGATCTAGCGCTGGATGGAGCGTTCGTGAGTGGCCCGATTAACCATCCTTTGATCGAGCAAGAGCAAGTGTTTCAAGAGGAGCTGGTGCTGGTAACGAAAAACAGTTCCTTCACTGCCAGTGATATCACAGGGAAAGCTCTTTTGCTCTACAAGAAGGGTTGCGGGTATAGAGAGCGGTTAGAGACCTGGATGAAGGTAGAGGGCTTGATTCCGAAAAAAGTGATGGAATTCGGAACGTTTGAGACAATCATCGGGGGCGTAGCAGCGGGGATCGGCATTACCATTTTGCCGAAATCGGCAGTACACCATTTGGTCGAGAGCGGAACGGTTCATATTCATCGCATCCCGGAGCCTTATCATGAGGTGACAACCGTCTTTATTCGCCGAAAAGATTCATTTGTAACGAACACGATGCAAGCGTTTCTGAACGAAATTCGTTTGCAGAAAACGAAAACGTAAGTGCTATAATTTCCTCTTCCATATGTCAGAAAAATATGGTAAATTTTATTTCAGAACAAACGTTCTGTGTTTGGCTGTGCAGAAAAAGGAGGGAGCGGCTCAATTGATGGACAGATATACCGAAATTGACGAAGTGATCGCTTATATACATCGACATTTAGATGAGCCGTTGCCACTTTCCCGGCTGGCGAATCATGTTGCGTATAGCCAGTATCATTTTGCACGGATTTTTAAAGAAAGAATCGGTCTCCCGCCGCTTTATTACGTATCGACCATGCGACTCCAAAGGGCAAAGGATTTACTGCTACGCACGAACATGAGTGTTCGCGACATTGGTCTAGAAATTGGCCAGCAGAGTCTGGGGACGTTCTCTACCCGTTTTACGGAGCGTGTCGGGGTATCGCCTAGCGAATTTCGAGAAACGGCCCAGGTAGCGGAAGACCGTCTCCGTTCCTTGCAGCAGTTGACTGAGTGGACTCGGTTACATCCAGCCCCCGAGCGACCGATGACCATTGCAGGGACAATCGAGTCTACAGAGCCTTTTCAAGGCGTCATTTTGATTGGTTTGTTTGCCAAGCCGATCCCAGAAGGTCTTCCTTTATACGGCACATTGCTGCCCTCGCTAGGGAATTTTTGTTTTACCAATGTCAAACCGGGCACGTATTACTTGATGGCGACATCTGTTGCCTGGGGCATGCAGGCAATGGATTTTCTCCTGCCGTACGAGACATTGCGCACACGTTCCAAGAAACCAATCATTGTCACACCAACTACGATCGTCCCTCATCAGCAAGTTACTCTTCATGTGCCTCATCCGGACGACCCTCCCATCTTGATTTCTCTTTCTTTGCTCATGAACAGATTCATTCAGAGGCTCCCTCAATAAGAACAAGTCCCTTGTTTCAAAATGGCGGTCTTACGAATCAACGGACTGCCTTTTCGTCATGGGCTGGTTAGAATGGAGCTTCTTGGGAAAGCCTACTATCACAATAGTCGAACTTTTTTCCTCGAGCAGGATATTGGGCGAAAAAGCGAAATGATAACTAGGCGCGAATATCTTGCGCAAAAGAAAGGAAAGCAGGGAACGAGCATGTCAAAGCCTTACAAAAAAGTTTTTTGGGCAGCCGGTTTTGGTTGGATGTTCGATGCCATGGATGTTGCACTTTTATCTTTTATTATGGTGGCATTACGACAGGAATGGGGTTTGACAGGGGAAGAGGCCGGGCTCTTAGGGACGGGCAATCTCGTCGGTATGGCGATTGGAGCGATTGTAGGTGGCTATTTGGCTGACCGAATTGGCCGCAAGCCAGTGTTTTTGCTGACCTTGATCTTGTTTGGCTTGGCGAGCTTTGCGAGCGCTTTCGCAACTGGTTTTGCGACCATGCTGCTGTTCCGCTTCCTGATGGGACTCGGTTTGGGTGCCGAGCTGCCGGTAGCCTCGACGCTCGTAAACGAGTTTGCGCCACCGGAGAAGCGAGGAAGTACGGTTGTGCTGTTGGAGAGCTTTTGGGCGGTCGGTTGGATCGCGGCAGCTGTCATATCGTATTTCATCATTCCGGACTATGGCTGGCGTGTGGCTGTCATGATCGGGGCGTTGCCCGTCGTGTATGCCTTGTTTGCCCGGCGAAGCATTCCTGAATCTCCGCAGTTTCAAAAGCAGGCCGAGAACATTCCGATTGCCACGCTGTTGACGTCCCATCGGACAGAGACGATTACGCTGTGGGTCGTCTGGTTTGCGATTGCTTTTTCGTACTATGGCATGTTTTTATGGATGCCATCTATTTTGGTCGACAAAGGTTTTACGATGATCAAAAGCTTCCAGTACGTACTGATCATGACGTTGGCCCAACTGCCAGGCTATTTCGCGGCAGCCTATCTCGTGGAAAAATGGGGACGGAAATGGACGCTGGCTACCTTCTTGTTCATGACCGGAGTCATGGCCTTTGCTTTTGGACAAAGCAGTGGCACGACAGAGCTGTTGGTGACGGGAGCTTTCTTGTCCTTCTTCAATCTGGGGGCCTGGGGTGCTTTGTACGCGTACACGCCGGAAAATTATCCGACACCGCTGCGCGCTACCGGTTCTGGGATGGCATCCGGTGTCGGAAGAATTGGCAGTATTATCGCACCGTATCTCGTCGGTTACTACTCGTCGCATCATTACAGCTACACGTTCATTTTTAGTGTTTTTACCGCGGTGCTGATCGTGGGAACAATCGTCCTGCTCATGTGCGGACGAGAAACGAAAGTCCTTGCTAATTCTGGACCTCGTACTGGCCAAGTATAGCACGCGCCTGCTCTATGACCTCCCGTTTCAGTTCTTGTGGCTCCAACACTTGGATGTGTGAGCCGAAGCTGAGCACTAGCGAGCATGCTGATGCAAGTGTATGAAATTCAACCTCTGCTTCCATCCAGTCGTCTGTTGCGGCTTGGGTGGAGGCTATTTTTATATAACGCTCCTGTTTTACAGCAGGCAACGTCTCTTTTTTGACTAGCAACCGCGCAGGATAACGTGGGAGGCTGGATTTGAAGTCTAAGGTGGATTGTTCCCAATAGGAAGCGAGATCGAAATCGCTTGGGCGGATGAAGCTATCATCTAGCGGCTGCGCATCCAATAGTCGTGAAATCCGGTACGTCCGCATGTCCTCGTCCACTTTGGCGACCAAATACCAGATGCTGCGCTTGGCGACGAGTCCGAGCGGGCAGACAATGCGCTCTACGGCCACATCCTCGCGCATGTAACGAATGAACAGCTTGCGGGAAAGCCATACGGCATCTTGAATCATCGATAAGAAAGGAAACGTCTCCGTTGATTCATGCCAGCCAGCCCCATCGATATGAAGGAGCTGGCGTACGTGGATGGCATCCTGCTGAACGGTTTTTGGCAGGGCAGACAACAGCTTGAGAAAAGCAGCTTCATAGTTTTCATGTAGTCCGAGATCATTCAACAAGGCAGCAGGGGAGGCTACGAGCAGGGATTGCAGCTCATCTATTTTCATTCCGGTCAAATTACTGCGATACCCTTCTGCCAACGTCCAGCCGCCATCTGCACCGCGCAGCGCATAGACGGGAACGCCTGACGCACTCAAAGCTTCCATATCACGATGAACGGTTCGCTCGGACACCTCCAGCCTTTCTGCTAATTGCTTGGAAGTCATGCGACCGTGGTTTTGCAAGAGCAACAAAATCGTAAGGAGTCGATCTGCCCGCATAAAAAGCCCTCCTAGAAGTAAAAACAACATTACTTTGATTGTATCGTAACGAATATGACAGCAGTTGTCATATTTCCTTCGTTATTCTTGATGTATGAATCGATAAAGGAGGCATTACGAATGAAACCATTACAAGTCAAAGTAGCGGTGGTAGCAGGCGGCACAAGAGGAGCAGGACGGGGGATTGCAGTCAGTCTGGGAGAAGCAGGGGCAACGGTATATGTGACGGGACGCACGGTACGTGGTCAGCACTCTGATATGGCACGACAGGAGACGATTGAAGAGACAGCAGAGCTCGTGACGGCAAGCGGCGGAATCGGGATCGCTGTGCGCGTCGATCATACGCAGGAAGAAGAAGTAAAAGCGTTCTTTGAGCGAGTAAAAGCGGAGCAAAATGGACAGCTCGATCTATTGGTCAATGACATCTGGGGTGGAGATCCATTGACTCACTGGGGGACGCCGTTCTGGGAGCAGCCATTGGCAGACGGTCTATTGATGCAAGAGCGCGCCATTCGTACGCATATGATCACCAGTCACTATGCGGTTCCGCTCATGGTGGCACAGAAAAAAGGGTTGATCATCGAAATTACGGACGGAGTCGACTATCGGTACCGCGGCAATCTGTACTACAGCTTGGCAAAAATCTCGACGATTCATCTAGCTGCTTCGATGGCAGAGGACTTGCGCCCACACGGGGTTACCGCGTTGGCTTTAACGCCGGGCTTCCTACGCTCGGAAGCGATGCTCGATCATTTTGGCGTGACAGAAGAGACGTGGAGAGAGGCAGTGAAGCAAGAAAAGCACTTTATCATGTCGGAAACGCCAGCGTACATCGGTCGAGCAGTAGTTGCGCTGGCTACAGACCCGGCTGTTGCAGAAAAAACGGGGAAAACGGTCAGTACATGGGGCTTATCGGACGAGTATCCTTTTACGGATAAAGACGGTAGCCGCCCGCATTGGGGAAATTACGCCGAGGAACAAGGGCTTTACCGCTAGTTGCAAGGAACATACAAAACGGCTCTCCGGATTCGTTCGAAGGAGCCGTTTTTTCTCTTTATACGCCTTTGGAATAGAGCCATTCTAAACAACCTTGGCTACGCCAACGGCTGCGTATTCTTCTTTTTCACAAACCAGCTTTTCACGTTGCCATTCAAAATCAGATGGGTGACCACTCCCGCAATCAAGCCCCAGAAAGCAGCGCCGATCCCGCCAATGGAAATACCGGAAATCGTGACGAGAAACGTAACCAAGGCGCATTCCCGTTCCTTTGCTTCGCTCATCGCCTGTGCGAGGCTGGAACTGAGCGAGGCAAACAGAGCCAAGCCCGCAATGACGGCAATCAATTCTTTGGGCAAGGCAGCGAATACCGAAGCCATCGTAGCGCCAAACATCCCGAAGATTAAGTAGAAGCCCCCACAGGCAATCCCGGCAATGTAGCGCTTAGTATGATCCTGATGTGCTTCTTTTCCCGTGCAAATCGCAGCTGTAATCGCCGCCAGATTGATTCCCGGTGAACCAAAAGGAGCGAGCAATAGCGAAGCGATGCCAGTAGTCGTTACGAGAGGTCCAGCAGGTGTATCGTACCCGTCTGCTTTTAAGACGCTAATTCCCGGGGCGTTCTGCGAGGCAAGTGCGACGATGCACAATGGAATCCCCAAGCCGATGATCGCATCGAGAGAAAACGTCGGCATCGTAAAGATGGGCTGGACGAGGGACATCTGGACATTGTCCATTTGCAAACGCCCCAAAAGAAAGGCGACAACCAAGCCAACCAAAAGCGTAAGCACGACAGCATACCGTGGAGACCAGCGTTTGGCGAACAGGTAGCAAAAGATCATCGGAAGAGCCAATGCAGGCAGGTGCTGCATGGAAACAAAGACGTCTACGCCAAAAGACAGGAGAATCCCCGCAAGCATGGCGGTCGTAATCGACTGCGGCACGTATTTCATCAAGACGGAAAACAAACCGGAAACACCGACGAGCGTAATGACCACGGCCGAAAAAATATACGCGCCAATCGCGTCGGGAAAGGAGTATACCGTCAAGCTGGTGACTAACAGAACTGCCCCTGGCGTCGACCATGCTGTAATGATCGGGGTGCGAAACCAGATGCTGAGCACAATGCACGTCAAGCCGCTCCCAATCGAGATGGCCCAAATCCAAGAGGCGAGGACAGCATCGCTGAGTCCTGCACCTTTGGCAGCTTGAAAGACGATCAGCAATGGTCCTGCATAGGAGACCATCGTGGCGATGAGTCCAACAATAACGGCAGATAGAGAGAAGTCAGCAGGGATTTCTTTTAGGTTCGAAAAAGGTTTTTCAGGTACCACGACGTGAATGCCTCCTAGATGCGCCAATGCAGACGTTATGCTTTTTCGTTCAAAATGTAGCGAATCGTCCGTTTGGTGATGTTTAATTTTTTGCTTAAAAGCTGTCTGTTTCCATTCGTTTCGGTCAAGCCCTTTTCGATAATCGTTCGCCCGATCTCGCCTTCGAGCTGTTTAATCCGCTTGATCAAATAATCGAAGTCGATCCCGTCTACAGAGGTGACAAGGCGGCTAATTGTATCGACAAAGCGCTCGCATTCGTGATCGATAACTTGTTCTATCCGTTTGGGGACAGTGGGCGGATGCACCTGTACCGTGCGGCTCCGCAAATTCGCTGGCAAATGCTCGGCACGCAGTCGTTCGCATTCGTGCAACGCGATGGTTTGATTCAGTACGTTGATCAGTTGGCGGACATTGCCCGGCCAATCATAGCGCTGCAAGAACTCGATGGCATCCTGATCGATTTGGCACGGGCCTCCACTGCGCTTTTGCAAGTAGTAGTGCGCGATTGTCGGGATATCCTGAATCCGTTCTCGGAGAGGAGGAATCGACAGCTTGATCCCTTCCAGACGATACAACAGGTCACTGCGGAAACGATTCATCCCGACTTCATGTTCCAGATCGCGGTTGGTAGCAGAAATAAAGCGAATATTGCTCTGACCGATCTGCTCGCCACCGACGCGCATGAACTCTCCCGTCTCTAGCGTACGCAAGAGCTTCACTTGGATGGAAGGAGGAGCCTCCCCGATCTCGTCAAGAAACAGCGTTCCGTTATGTGCCAGCTCGAACAAGCCTTTGCGGGATTTGAGCGCTCCAGTAAAAGCGCCCTTCTCATAGCCGAACAGTTCACTTTCCAGCAAGGATTCCGGCACTGCCCCGCAGTTAAAAGCGACAAAAGGCTGCTGGGCGCGATTGCTTGCTCCGTGGAGAAAACGGGCCATCAGCTCCTTGCCGGTACCCGTTTCGCCTTCAATAAGCACATGGATCGCCTTTTTTGCTAATTTTTTGGCAATTGCGATTACATTGGCCATCGGACTGTCAGATGAATACACGATACCATATTGGGCGGCTTCTTGGGATAGGTGATCGCTGTGTTTGCTGGAAGAAGAGAGGACCGCGTCGATGACCTGCTCCAGACTGTCCAGATCGTCGAACGGCTTCTCCAAGTAATCGCGCGCGCCCCATTGCATCGCTGTCACAGCCGATTTAATCGTACTGAAGCCCGTCATGATCAAGACTTCGCAGGCGGGAAATACTGCCTTGATCTGTTTGAGCAGCGTCAATCCGTCTGCATCGGGCAGCTTCAGGTCCACGAGTGCAGCGTGAAAGCCGGTAGAATCCGAATGAAGCAGTCGTTCCACATCCTTTCCAGAATTGGCGACGACGATATCGCAGTCTTTTTTCTTGAGGAAATAGGTGAAAAAGGTAGTCACCTCTGTTTCATCATCCACGATCAAAATCCGTTTTTTCTCCATCGTTGTCCTCCTCGTCAGCTAACAGTGGCAAAAGCATCGTGAACTTGCTGTACTCTCCCTCCACGCTTTCAGCAAACAGCTTCCCGCCGTGCGCTTCTGCAATTCCAAGACTGACGGAAAGCCCGAGACCAGTCCCTTTTGTCCGTTCCTTCGTCGAGAAGAAAGGCTGAAAAATCTGCGAAAGCTGTTCTGCACAAATGCCTGTGCCGTTATCGTAGACGGATAAGCCTACGTAAGAGCCGTCCTCCTCTTGTACGAGGAAGGAACGGATGACGATGTGTGGAGATTCCCTGCCTGCCACAGCGTCCCGTGCATTTAACAGGAGATTGATCACAATTTGCTCGATCTGATGACGACTTCCATGAAACAGCAGAGGAGGCTCAGACATTTCCCGGGTTATGGTCAAGCCGGAAACAGACAGCTGGTAGCCAATCAGTCCTAGAACGTCCTCTACGACCACGTCAATAGAGGTAGTAGAAAACAAGTACTCTTCCTGCCGCGAGAAGGTGAGCAGGTTTTGAATGATCTTTTTGCAGCGTACCCCGCATTGATAGATGTCTTTCATCAAGGGAGCCTCTGGTGCATCTGTCATCTCGCGCATGAGCAATTGAGAGTTTCCGAGGATGGCCGTGAGCGGACTGTTCAGCTCATGGGCAATGCCGGCAGCCATCTCTCCAATCGCAGCCATTTTTGCAGATTGAATCAGTTGGGCTTCGATTTTGATTTTTTCATTCACGTCTTGAAAAAGCAGGCTGTTTTCTACGACGACACCGACATGGCTGGCGACGAGCTGAATCAATTCGGCTTCGTCCCGATCGACTGGCTGCTTTGTTTGGCGTAAGAGTGTCAGAAAACCAAAAGTCTGATTCAACTGACTGCGCAATGGAACCGAGGTGGCGTGATGCTCAGGCAGTACTTCGGCAAGGGTAAGATGAACCTGCCCGGTGAGCACAGGGGCTTCCACTGGAACGGTCTGTGTCATCGTATGGCATTGCCAATCCCCGTCATTCCACTTGGCGAGATAGGAGGAGAGCGTGCCTCCCTTCACGATGGTTAGGGCGAAATGCTCGAATACGAGAATTTGCGAGAGCTGTGCGGCGATATAACTGGTTGTTTGTTGCCAGGTGGCGTTGATCTGAATTTGTGTCAGCTGGTTAATAACGGCGAGCTGCTTGTTTTTCTTTTTCATCTCCTCGATAAGATAGACGAGTTCACTGTAATAGCTTTTTCGCGAGGATTGAATCCCGGTCAATTTTTCCAAAATCTCTTGTTTGGTATGCATGACGAACCTCCTACAAGGCTTGGCGAAACAACGTCGCGACATCGTGGACGGTCATGTCGCGGGGATTGGTCGTCATACACACGTCCAGTACGGCGAGAGAGCTGAGCAGGTCGATTTGCTCTGGATGCAGGCCGATAGCCGACAACGATTGGGGCACTTCCAGATCGCTTACCAGCTCCTTAACCGCTTTGAGTGTGAGACGAGAGGCAGCATGTGTGCTCAAGCCCGCCGTGTTTTCACCGAGGCATTCTGCGATGTGTCTGTATTTTTCCGGTGCTGCGATGTAGTTGTACTCAAGCACGTGTGGGAGCAGGATGGCATTCACCTCGCCATGCGGAGCGTCGAGGAATCCCCCGAGCTGATGGGACATGGCATGCACAGCACCAAGGATGGCGTTGGAAAAAGCGATTCCGGCTTGAAGACTCGCCATGGCCATCGCTTGCTTGGCCTCTGTATTGTATTGACTGGCGACAGATGGGCGCAAATGCTTGGAGATGAGACGCATGGCTTGTAGCGAATGCACTTCGGTAAGCGGCGTTGCGGCGAGCGAAATATACGATTCAATGGCATGTGTCAGCACATCCATGCCTGTATTGGCTGTGAGCAGCTTGTCCTTGGTCATCAAGGTTTGCGGATCGATGATGGCGATATCGGGTATGAGCGATTTGGAGATGATCGCCATTTTCACCTTGCGGGCGCTATCTACAATAATGGAAAATTGCGAAACCTCCGATCCGGAGCCAGCAGTAGTCGGTACCATCACCATGGGAGGAAGGGGATGCTGGATATTGTCGACGCCTTCGTATTGGACGATGCTGCCCTCGTTGGTAGCCAACAGCGCGATTGCCTTGGCTGCATCGATGGCACTGCCTCCACCGACACCGAGAATGGCATTGCATTCCTTGGCTCGATATTCGGCAATCCCGGCATGAATCTCGTAGTCTTTCGGATTAGCTGTCACGTTGGTCCATAGATGGTAGTCGAGCTTTTGCTGCTGCAAATAAGAGATGATCCGCTCGACCCAGCCTGCGTTTGCGACACCAGGATCACTGACAAGAAAGACACGAGAAGCTCCCAATCGGCGCAAGCTTTCCCCTACCTGGCCGAGGGACTGGTTCCCGAAAATGATTTCCGGCGTCATGAACTTGGATATTTGCATGCGTTCTCCCCCTTTTTCCACTACGTAGTAATACCGCAGGCAAGGATGAATACCCTTTTTCGGCCAAAAGGTTGGCAGGCGGGCCGTTTTTTCGGCTCATGTGCCGTCATATCGGCTGCTTAGAAGAAAGGAAACGGCTAGATCATTGAATGATTAAGCGTTTTCATGTTGGCATACGGCTTGCAATTAGTAGGAGGCGGGAAGAACACCTGCCCTTTACGCACATGCCTGAAGGGGAAAAAAGAGGAGGAAGGTTAAGATGAAAGCAGCAGTAGTCAACGAGTTCCATCAAAAGCTGGAAGTAAAGGAAGTTGCTATTCCAGAAGTCGGACACGGTGAGGTTCTGGTAAAAGTCAAAACGTGTGGTGTCTGCCATACGGACCTGCATGCGGCACACGGGGATTGGCCTGTGAAGCCAAAGCTGCCTTTGATTCCTGGGCATGAGGGCGTAGGTGTTGTCGAAAAGCTGGGGGAAGGCGTTACCTCATTGAAAATTGGTGATCGTGTAGGAATTCCGTGGTTATTCTCCGCTTGCGGCGAATGCGACTACTGCCTGACAGGGTGGGAGACACTGTGCATGCAACAGTTAAACGGGGGCTATTCCGCTGACGGTGCCTATGCTGAATATTGCGTAGCACCTGCTGCTTACGTGGCACGCATTCCTGACGAGCTGGGGGATGTGGAAGCAGCGCCGATCCTGTGCGCAGGGGTAACCACGTATAAAGCATTGAAGGTAGCAAACGTGAAGCCAGGTGAATGGGTGGCGATCTACGGCATCGGCGGTTTGGGGCATGTGGCTCTCCAATATGCCAAGGCGATGGGCTACAACGTCGTAGCGGTCGATATTCACAAGGAAAAGCTGGACTTGGCAAAAGAACTAGGGGCAGATGTGACAGTAAACGGCAGTGAGGTTGATCCGGTCCAAGCCATTCAAGAGCAGGTGGGCGGTGTCCACGGGGCGATCAGCGTGGCAGTCACCAAGAAGGCGTTTGAACAAGCGTACAAATCTGTTCGACGCGGTGGGTCTCTCGTCGTTGTTGGCTTACCGAATGCAGAGTTGCCCATCCCGATTTTTGATACGGTGTTGAATGGGGTGACAGTGAAAGGCTCCATCGTGGGGACGCGTAAGGATATGCAAGAAGCACTTGATTTTGCAGCACGCGGCAAGGTTCGTGCAATCATCGAGACGCAGCCGCTAGATCGGATCAACGATGTATTGGAGCGTTTGGAAAAAGGTCAAATCAATGGTCGGGTTGTTTTGACGATGGAGTAGTTGCAGGATCGTGAAGCTGTTGTCGGGCTATGCTTTTCTTGAGCATGGTCTGGATGACAGCTTTTTATTTGTATGAAGTATAGACAACAATGGGTATTCACTAAAGAAGCAAAAAAATTAATTAATAAATGAATAAGTGAAGTGAAGCAATGTAGTACGGCTATCTCATAAGGCTTATTATGGCCAAGGGATAGCCTTTCATTTTTTCTTAGTACCCTGCAATAATTTGTAAAAAACCAGAAAAAAGACCTATGTAAAAACAAAGATATATAACCTAAAATTTATGTGTTATGTAAAAAACAGGGATAATGGAGGCGTTTTTTTGAAGAAGTACCTAAGAATATTTTTAGCTTTCGTTCTATTATTAACAGTTTCAGTCCCAACAAGCTATCTTCCAAACGCGGTGCAAAGAGTGTCTGCGTCCAGTTTACAAGAGGTGAATCTCCCAAGTTCTGAAGAAGAGAAGGTTGATCAAAAAGTAAAATCATTATTCGCATCTCATGAAAAAGTGGAATTACGAGTCGGGGAATCGACAAACGTTCGTATCTTTAGTGACTCCTATGGCAACAGTGGTGATGTTACTCAAGAGGTCTCTTGGAACCCCAAAAAGAAAGATATTGTATCTATTAAAAACGGAAAGTTTACTGCAACAGCTATTGGTTCAACTTTGGTAACTGTTCAGTATGGAGAACAAGAATTAAAAATTCCAGTTCAAGTATCACCTAACGCAGAGAATATAGAGATTAAGGCAAGTGAAAATGAAGGAAGCGCCATATTAAGTTGGGGAGATATGGATGCTTCTAGTTATACAGTGAAGCGAGGAGAAAATAACAGAAAGTACGAAGTTCTTGCGGCTGATCTGAAGAAGAACACTTTTTCTGATGATACAGTTAAACCTGGTACAACCTATTACTATAGGGTTGAAGCACACTTATCTAATGGAAATGCCGTTGTTTCAAAGCCAGTAAAAATCAAAATGAAAAAAGGACAGAATGACTTTACATTAGAAACTGATTCTACTAGCCTTGACCTTCAAGTCGGTGAATCCAAATCAGTAGAAATAATTGCGAAGTTTACAGATGGTACTACTAGAGATGTAAGCACCAAGATAAAATGGAAAGTCGAAGATGAGAGTATTGTTTCGATAACCAACGAAAAGATAGAAGCAATGAATGCAGGGAAAACGAGGATCATCGGCTTTTACAATCAAAAAGAAATCCAAATGGAAGTATCGGTTGGTACCGATGAATCTATTCACCTTAGTGCGCAACAAGAAAACGAAGAAATCCAGTTGACTTGGAGTGAATGGTCAGAAAACTCAAAGTATATCGTGCAACGTCGAGTTGGTAATGAAGACTTCGAACAAATAACGGATGAATTGTGGGCAACAAATTATAAGGATACCTTATTACAAAAGGGAACCACTTACGAGTATAGAATTATTGGGGTTGGCACCGACGGATCACCAACTTTATCAAATGTAACTGCTGTACAGATACACCAGGATGAACCTACATTAATTCCTTCTCTTCATAGCGTAGCTTTAGATGTAGGTGGTGAAAAACAAGTAACCGTTGAGCTTCAAAATCCAGATGGCACAATGAAAGACGTTACAAACGAGGCTCTTTGGAAGGTAAAAGACGAAGCGATAATTAGTGTTAGTAATGGCAAGATAACTGCACATGCTGAAGGAACAACACTGATCAGTGTTTATTATGAAGATAAGATGGTAGATATTGAAATTGATGTAACTGATCCTCAAGAACGTATTGATCTTGATGTAACTCCAACAATGACCGGGAATGTTCTTCGTTGGAATACGGAAGACAAAATTACGAGTTATAGCGTAAAAATGCGCAGTAGTAATTCTCAAAGTTATGAAGAGTTAATTTCAAAACTAACGGAAACCTCCTACGTAGATCATTCCGTTGATCAAAATTCTGATGAATCTAGATACTATGTAGTAACGGCTATGACTGAAACCGGTGAAATGCTTATCTCGAATGAGGTAGAAATTACCTCACAAAAGAATGCATTGAATTCCGTTCTTCCAGAGGAGATCAAACCATTAATTACACCTGGTCCTATCGAAGATACAATCGGAGCTTCAGGGTATAACTGGTATTCTATTACATTACAAGAGAATCATACGTTAAGCGTATTTACACCTGATCTTCAGGGGAGTGGGACCTCTAAAGACATTTACAGTGATCTAACTCAACCATCATTAGCTTACACTACACAGAATACCTTAACATATACACCCAAAACCCCCGGCACTTACTATATTAAAATAAAGGGAAACAGTGGACAAAAAATTACTATCTCTGCTGGTGACGGATCTAGCTTTGAGCAAGCATATGCAATCGTTTTTGATAAAGACGACAAAAAGAGTATTGGGAAAATCTCAGGTCATGGAAACGACAGTTTATACTTTACTGCGGAGTTGACAGAGGGATATAACTACCACATTTGGGGAGACCCATCAGCTAAAGGCTGGGTCTTGTACGATAGCGCACAAAGAGAGGTTTTATCTGGTACTACTTCACGTACTGATATCAAGGTTGATACAAGTGGAACATACTACATTAAATTGTTAACCGGTGAGAATGCTGGGGAGCACCAATACTATATTCTCAAATCTATCCCTCTATCCGTATCTTCGCCTCAAAGCTATACCATTGGGCCTGAAAAGAAAATATGGTATCAAGTGAAAGCAAAAGCGAATCATACCTTAAGGGTTTATACACCAGGTTTGAGTGGTTTTGGTACCGGTAAGTACTTATACGATGATCCGAACAAAGCTGCTCTAAAAACGGTTTCATTAGACACTCTTACTTTTATCCCTGCGGAAACAAGTACCTATTTTGTAGTAGTTTCGGGGAGTAGCGGAAAGACATTTTCTATCACAGCTGGTGATGGATCAGATCTCAACCAAGCATATTCAGTTTCTTTGGATGGGATAAAAGGTACGATTGCTGCTTTTTCCACTCCGAGTAATGATAGTATCTTCTTTCGGACGGAATTAAAAGCAGGATCCAATTATCATCTTTGGGGGAAAGGTTCCTCTCCGATTGAAGGCTGGGTCTTGTATGATAGTGCAAAAAAAGAAATCCTATCCGATACTACTTCACGTATGGATGTAAGGATCGAGACAAGTGGAACCTACTATATCAAGATGCTAACTGGAGGAAGCGGTGGAGAAAATAAGTATGAATGGCTAGTATCCACACCCGTATCGTTACCAGGCCCTCAGACAGATACTTTTGGCTCATCTAAAGACATTTGGTACATTGTAAAGGCACAAGCAAATCAAACTATCAAAATAGTGCAAAAAGGACTCAGTTGGACAGGATCAATAACTCTTTTAGATGACCCAAATGGTTCGAAAATTATATCTTCTTCGGGTGATACTCTTACTTATACTCCCTTGAGTTCAGGGATATATTTTATTCGGATAACCGATCAAAATAAAGCTTCTGGTGATGTGGTTACGATCAATATAGAAGGGGTAGAACCATGGCAGCCCCCCTCAACATTGCCATATCCTAACCCAGACCCTGAAAATATTGAAATCTTGAAAGAAAATGAGCCTATAGATGTAACAGCAAACTCTGGTAAGAGCTTGTATTACAAATTTACTCCTTCAGTTTCTGGAAACTATCGATTTTTTACCAGCCCATATAAGAATGAAGGACCCGAAAACGATACGTACCTTCAATTATATTCTGATGATACATTCACAACATTATTGGCAGAAAACGATAATGTTCCGGATGGTCCATATGGAAAGCTCTTCTCAAAGCTTGAATATCATCTGAGTGCAGGTACAACTCACTATTTAAAATTAGGTGCTACTAATGGCAGTCTAAATACTCGTATTACAGTTGAAGCTGTGGATGCCGATAGTGCAAGAGAAGGAGCAATTCCATCTGAGTGGGACGAGATATATAGTGATAGATTGTCCTCCAGGTTTGATGTGGATTACTATCGCTTGAATCTAAAAGAAGCCGCACAGATTCATTTGTTCGTCTCAGCAAATGCCATAACATTAGAAGATGAGTCTGGCAAGTCAATTCAAACGTTCTACCCTGATGAACCAGAGACAATCTTCTTTGCAAATCAACCTGGTACTTACTTTGCAAAAGTTCAGTATCATGAAAACGCATCAGAAAATGCTACTAAAGCATTGCTTACATTACCAGATAGCCGCGGCTATCAAACTACTCATAAAGAAATAAAGTTAAGCCCGTCCTATGCTGTTATTGATGCAACACCAGGATTTAAAAAAAGTGCTACATTCAGATGGACATTTAAAAGTCCACATGAAACAACATATATTCAAATATTTAACGATAAAAAAGAAAAAGTATACGAACAAATTAGAAAGAATGTGAAAGCCGAGGAGCAATTTTTCGAATGGGATGGGATTGTTTCTGCACAGTTTGGTAGCTTTGCACAATCAGGTCGTTATAAAGTAAAGATCGTAACAGCTGATTTCCCGCAGTGGCCAATCCATGCAGATGTAGTTGTCAAAAATACAGTCGATCTTGAACAATTTGAATTGGTGCAGTTACTAAATCAATTAAACGCTACAATTCCAAGTGAGAAGATCAGTAGGATGCAAGAATATTTGAGAAAAATCGGTTTTTACGATGGTGAAAATACAGGGGTTTACGACAGTGACTTACTGATGAGTGTAGTCGCATATCAAGTAACTCTTAACAAGTGGAGTACCCATGTTGCAAAAGATGTTTATGAACGAAACATGGGGTACTTACAGGAAGACGGAATAATCACTGATCGCTTGTTAGGGTATGCTTATGCAGATTCATCACTAGGTCATGATAGGTATGGTGAAACAGTCGAAATCTTCCTTATTGGAGATGCAGTTATTGTTGCCGAAGCAGCTGGATGGGTGATAGGTCCAGTAGTTAGTGGCACTATTGTCTATCTCAGAGGTGGTGTGTTTGTTAAGCGTGCATTCACTTACTTAAAAAGTGAACGTGGGAGCATCATTTTTGGTAATGTTGCGAAGTTAGGAACAGGACGTGTTGGAGATTTTGCTGGAATAAGAGGATCTACAGTAGATGATATTATTTCAAGAATTCCTACTTATGCAAAAAGACGTGAATTAACTCCAGTTAAAGGGAAGGTAGAAAAAGGATTTGAATACCACTGGGAAGAAAATGGGGATGGGGTAGGATGGCGAGTGAGAGTTCATGGCCCCGACGCATCAGCTCCAGAAGGAAGTAATGCAAGAAATAATTGGATAGTAAGAGTTGTAAGAGGAAACAAGTACTTGGATTCTAAAGGAAATTGGCATACAAGAGGAATTTACAATAAAAACAGCCCCAATTATAGTGAAGAGTTAGGTAATGATACTCATATACCAATTCAAACACCCATAGGAGGATAATATGATTGACGTCACTTATCTGAAAAGGTTATTCCTAAATAGAAGTGATGATCTATTTACCAGATTAGAAGAAATTGGTGATTTACTCGAGTATGGAACACTCAATCGGGATGACGTTATTAATATCACAGAGTATGCCCTAGACCTTGCGATTGTAGAAGAAAACTTTGCAATAAAAGAGAGTTTGTTTCGAATAATTGCGAATGCAGTAACATTTCAAGAAGTAGCCAAAACCATAGAATGGGATAAATTAGCAAACGTTATACCAACTCTAGACGCCCCTATTCTAGATTATGCATTAACCATAATTGGTTTTTCAAAAAATCAAAAATTTATCAATGTAATTGAACCTTACTTAAATTCTCCGACTGATTATATTAGGGAGACTGCGGCCGAAGCATTGGTGGAAATCAATTACGACCCCGAAAAATCGCAGTAAGGAATCTTGGGTACTTGTGTAAGGAATGGATTCCACAAGCTTATCATTCTCAAAGTAATGATGTCTGATAAGTCATCATTTCGACAGTACAACTTAATAGAATTCATATCACATTCAGTAAACCAATGGCTCGATTCGCATAAAGGCTTCATCCACTCAAATTTGGATTGAAGCCTTTTATGTTGCCAAGTATAGGTATGATCGATCCACTTTTTCTTCCTTCACTCTAGTAAAAAGTGTAATCTATTTAAAAATGATTCAAATCGATTATATCATTCGTGGATGATTGTGCTATCATATCCATAAAAAGGAATCATCAGGAGGGTGTATTTGCTGTGATTTCAGAGGGAAAAACCTTTGGGGGCATATTACGAGTATATCGAAATAGAGCAAACTTAACACTGACTGAGTTATCAGAAAGAACAGGTGTAGCTTCTGGAACCATTAGTAAGATAGAATCCGATGCATTTACTTTACCAAATATGCAACATGTAATGAAACTGGCAAAAGTACTGGATATTCCACTTTATACAGCGATCGTACCCTATTTACATAAAATGAAGCGCGAAGCGACACTGCGGTCTCTATTAGAGGCTGTGATGCAAGAGAAGAATGTGGTTCTTACCAACAAAGTAGCTTTGCAATTGTTAAATTGTCCCAAAAGCAATACATTTCTTTCTTTAGACTATTTGTATCAAACAGCAGGAACGGAAGCGGATGAAGAACTGCGCTTGGCTCTTTATGACGTGATCTGTGACTACTCACGTGAGCATGGAATTCCTTTGTATCTGGCAAGATCGCTTTTCCAACGATATATGATTCGACGTGAAAATCTAAGCCAGTTAGATCAAACCTATGTAGAGGGCAAGGAGCTATTACACTATACATCCTATCTGCATATCAATGAGCGAATTTTGACCTACTATAAATTTTCCTTCCATGCATTGCGTCTTGGATTCTATTCAGATTGTATTCATCTGTGTAAACAAGGTCTTGAAATCGACCATAGTCAGAGTGAGCAAAAAGCAGCAGCGATCCTTGCGATCATCATTTCCTATTTTGAGCTGGAAGACTACACATTGGGACATTTTTATCTGGAGAGATACGAAATGTTCGATTATCCCGAGGTACATAAACATGCCAGACATATTCGGGGGAAACTATACGGAAAGACAGGGAAATTTGATAAGGCCATTCCGGTATTACAAGAATGTCTTGCGCAGCAAGCACAAGATGACAAGATTGTGATCGCGAATGATTTGTTGGAGATTTATATTCAGGTAGGAGAAGAAGAGAAAATCCGTGATCTATTTTTGGCAGAAGCATCGATCTTGCCGAAGAGTCTCACTACTCCGAATCAATACAATCAAATGGGCCTGTATTTCCGAACGAAGGGCACCTTTTACATTCAAAAAAACGAAGTAAACTTAGGAATCGAGAGTCTTGTGGAGAGCGTGAATTACTATCGGGCAATCAATGAGATCAAACAAGCAGATAAGAGTCTTAGCGTTCTTTTTGAATTCTATGTGTCACAGAAAAAAAATCTTCCGTTTGATATACTCCATAAATTGGTAAACGTGTATAATGGAAGTAATCATAGATCCAAACAGGAGGTATAGGTCATGAAGAAATGGATATTGTCTTTGTGTATGTTAACTGCCTTCATTACATTACCAGTTTTAGTAGAACAACCACCAGCCAAGCAATCCAATCCGATTATCCAATATGGCTGGCCGGAGCCTTGGTAATCATCTGAACAATACGATCAATGCCCTCCAATTGGAGGGCATTTGTTATAGTTGCAAAACGGACCACAACAGTCGGAAGACAACATTTTTACTTGAGTAATTCGTTATGATTAATTATAACTAGTTATATATAGTTATAATTGGTGTGGAGGTAGCGGATGCAGATGGTGACGACGACGATGGTCAATTCGCAAAAATTATGGATGTTGGTTAAGCGGATGGAGCCTCATTTGATCCGCAATCAAACCAATATGGAGAAGCTTTTGAAAATGCTGATGATCCACGATGTCTCCTCCGTCTCAGGTTCCTCCTTTCGCGGGCTGCAAATAGACGATGTTTCGGACAGCGATATCAAAGAGCTTTGGAGCGAGTTCGAAAGCAATGAGACGTATGAAGCGAAAGTCGCCCATGCCATTATTCGTCTGATCGACCAAATCGAAATCGAAATCTAACTGACTACCATATGCTGTGTCCCGTGCGGACTGGCTATGGTAGTTTTTTTCTGCTTTCGCACACAATGGGCGCATGAGCCATAGGCTATAGTAGCTTTTTTGCTGAGGTGATACACATGAGACGCCCGGATAATCAGCCGGATTTTATCGCTGCCCTTCTAAGTATGATCCTTGGAGTCTTCATTTCGTTCGAGGCCTATCGTCTGGAGGCATTTTCGACGTCGTTGTACGTAGGGGATCACACGCTGCCAGCGATTCTCGGTTTATTGTTTTTCATGCTGGGAGGTGTGCTGCTTATCCAATCATTCCGTATGACGGAGGAAGCCTCTTCGCCAAATCCCGGACCGCTTCTTCCTGGAAAAAGGCTGCGCCTACTGCTTTGCTTTTTATTCCTGTTGCTGTATGTCTGGCTGCTCGGCGCGATCGGTTACACAATGGCTACGCTCTTTGTCTCTTTTGCATTTTTTATCCTGATCGGCAGTTATCGGTGGCGTACGTCCATCGTGTACTCCGTTCTTTTGACAGGGGGGCTGTATGTGGTGTTCATCTATTCGCTGCATATCACACTGCCTGGAGGAGATTTGTTTTAGAGCAAGTATGAGAAGGAGGTGCTGATCATCGAGACGTTCCAACTATTACTGGCTGGTTTTGCTTCAGCCCTCACCCCGGAGCATTTGCTCATGGCAGCACTCGGCGCTCTTATCGGCACCTTTGTAGGTGTATTGCCCGGTCTCGGTCCCACTTCTGCCATCGCGATTCTGCTTCCGGTGACAGCCGTACTGGAGCCGACACAAGGCATGATCATGTTGGCAGGGATTTATTACGGTGCCATGTACGGTGGCTCGACGACAGCGATTCTGCTGAATATCCCGGGGGAGCTATCATCAGTCCCCACGTGTTTGGATGGCTATCCGCTCGCGAAAAAAGGGAGAGGTGGGCCGGCATTGGGGATATCCGCACTCGCTTCGTTTGGTGCAGGGGTACTCGGGGTAATCGGACTCGTCTTTTTCGCGCCCATTTTGGCAGATCAAGCGTTAAAATTCGGACCGCCTGAATATTTTGCGCTGATGATTTTGGCTCTCACGCTGATGGTCAGTCTATCAGGAGGATCATTGGTCAAATCGTTTTTGATGGGGGCATTCGGTTATTCGCTCGCTCTAGTTGGGCTGGGACCATCCTCTGGCATGCCGCGCTTTGATTACGGCATCCCCGCATTGGTCGGAGGTTTTGACATGATTAGCATCATCATCGGGTTGTTTGCGATTACAGAAGTCCTTAAAGGGATTGATGAAAAACGCACAGCTACCCTCATTGGCAAACCGGGCAGTGTCTACCCGAAAAAGGAAGACTTGAGAGTAAGTGCCGGGCCTATGCTGAGGGGCGGGATTGTCGGCTTTTTTCTTGGATTGCTGCCGGGCTGTTCGGCTGCGATCACGTCGTTTTTGGCGTACGATATGGAGAAAAAGCTATCGAAGCATCCCGAGAAGTTCGGTCTGGGAACGATCGAAGGGGTGGCGGCACCAGAAGCAGCGAATAATGCGACGAGCAGTGCGGGCTTCATCCCGCTGTTTTCGCTCGGGATTCCTTCCTCACCACCACTGGCGATTTTGTTGGCAGGCTTGATGATCTACGGATTGACGCCAGGCCCAGTTTTGTTTGAACAAAATGCGAGCTTTGTCTGGACGGTCATCGCCTCGATGTTCGTGGGGAATGCGATGCTTCTCGTGCTGAACCTCCCGATGGTATGGGTGTGGGTGAAATTGACAAGGGTGCCATATGGCATCATGGCTCCGATCATCCTGATGTTCTGCACGATTGGGGCATACAGTGTGCGGAACAGCATGTTTGATGTGTGGGTCGCGTTTCTGTTTGGCGGACTTGGGTATGTCTTTTCCAAATATAAATGGCCAGTTGTTCCGCTGGTTTTGTGCTTCATTCTGGGACCTCTTCTGGAAGAATCATTCATTCAAACGATGGCGATGGGCTCGGGTGATCTCAGCATTGTTTTGTTCCGGCCTTCATCGTTGACCATCTTGCTGGCAGCAGGAACACTCTTGATCATCTCCATGATGCTGAACCGCCGGACACAGCAACGGTTGAAAGAAGAGAGAGACCGGGGAGTAGATGTCGCGTAGGGAGGAAGAGTCAGTGAGAGGGTATAAACAATGGGCGGCTGTCATCATGTCGTTGCTTTTGGCGGCAGTCGTTAGCGCATGTGGAAATCAAGGTACAGCCGAGTCGGCCTATCCATCGAAGCAGGTGGAGTATATCGTGCCGTATTCTGCTGGGGGCGGAGTCGACCTCGTGGCCAGAGCGGCAGCTGATTATTTGAGCAAGGAATGGGGGCAGCCTATCATCGTCGTCAACAAGGCGGGAGGTGGTGGGGCAGTAGGAGCGGAGTATGCCTTAAAGCAAGCCAAACATGATGGTTATACAGCGCTTGCTGTCAATGTATCTAATACGACGATGCTCGCTGCTGGGATGAAAACACCGCCGATTACAAACGAGGATCAAGTCTATTCGGCCAGGATTGGCAAAGGAACGCTTGCTTTTGCAGTAAAAGCCGACGCGCCTTGGAAAGATTTTGCTGAATTTTCCGAGTGGGTGCGCGCGAATCCGGAGCAGTTAACATGGACTTCTGTAGGGCCAGCAGGCTTTTCCGCATTTGGGGTAGCAGAGTGGTTGGATGTGATCGGAGCAGACTTCTCCAAGACGAGAATGATCGTGACAAAAGGCGCTTCCGATTCTGTCCCGAAAGTCGCTGGAGGGCACGCGATTTTGGCGGTGCATACAGTAGGGGAAATCATGCCGATGCTGCAAGCGGGCAAGGTCAAAATCCTCGCCGTATCCGGTGACACGCGAAGTCCATTCCTGCCTGACGTCCCTACTGCGGAGGAGCAAGGCATTCAAGGCTTGTCGGTTTTCTGGTGGACCGGAGTGTCTTTTGCCAAAGGAACGCCAGAGTCGGTTATTCGCAAATGGGAAGAAGCGATTGCCAAGATGGAAAAGGACCCAGCCTTTTTGCAAAAGCTGAGTGAAATTCAGGTGGAGCCGGCATACGCGGCCAGTGAAGCATTTACGAAGGAAACACAGGCAGAAACAACGTACTACTTGGAATTGGCGACCAAGAAGGGCATTCGAAAATAAGGGTGACGAACGAAAAAAGGGAGAATGGCTAAATAGCTGTTCTCCCTTTCCATCTATTTATTTAGGTATCCGTTTTTCGTACCTGAATTTATAAAAACCATTTGCTGCGTTCGGCGCTGTCTCGCCGACCTTTTTGTAACCGCATTTCTCATAAAAGTACTGGTTGCGTTCGGCTTCATAGCCGGTATCGAGCGTCCACTTCTTGATGTGTGGATACGCGGCCTCCATGAACTGCATGGTTTGGCTTCCGATACGCAAGTTTTGTTTATCAGGATCGACATAGATGATCCCCAACTCCAAATGCTCATGATCGACTGGAAGGAGGCAAAAACCGCCAACGATCTGGTCATCCAGCAAGATCGTATAGTAATGGGCCTTTTGCATGAACAAAACATGCTGGTCAGGCTGGTCATGTCCGACAGGGCCTTCTCCATACTTTTGGACGTCTTCAGCAAAGCAGCGAACAGCAATTTGGGTGAGTTGCTCCGCGTTCGCGGGGACAGCCTTTTTGAAAAAAACCATAGGACTCATGAGATCATCTCCAGTTCGTCTGACTACTTCGAAATTGGTGTATGTATGATTAGCAAAATTCTCCTATATAGCAGACGGATGAACCCACAGAATGGTTACCTACTTATTTTTCTCATGAAGCTCTCCAACGGTCCCCTCTCGAACCAACGTCTCCATACAAGCGTGAGCACAATGGAAAAAAGGAAGAATCCTACGGCGTAGAGCATCGCAAAAGCGAGCGTTTGATTTTCGAGTCTGCCAATCAAGGTGAGGAAACCGAGCCCGACAATGATATGGCTGACGTAGTGTGTCAGTGTCAGCTGTCCGGTTTTTACCCATGTCTGCGTAAACCAGCTGTTCGCGAATTTTTCCGCAAAGCTGACGCACAGAAGGATGATGATGACAGCGGTGCTTGAGCTGGACAGCACATAAAACAGGTTGGGTGGGACTGGTTTCGTTCCCCATAGAAATAGGGCCATCTCGCTTCCGACGACCGGAATAGAGAGCTTGATCAACCCATACGATAAAACCTCCAAGCTGACGAACAGAGCAGTTGCCCAGCCCAACATTTTTTTGCGTACAGATCGATCGAGCAGGTTGAGTCGACCCAGCCACAAGCCGAGAAGGAAAAAGCACATCCAGGGAAATACCGGGTGATAGCCGTTGTACAGCAAGTTGCGCAGGAATCCTTCGACTGTCCAAAAATCAAGATACTCGATAAATGGTTGCTTCGGGTTCCACCCTTGCATGTAGTTGAGCGACAATTGTAGCGTTTGAGCTGTGAGCAGGATACCGCTAAATGCGAGAAGAAGCGTTTTCTCCGATACGACGAGGAGGAAGGAGGCAATGAGCATATAGACACCGTAGTAATGCAGGATGTCGCCGCTCCAACTACCGAGATAGAGCAACATCCCGGTCACGAATAAAAATAAGGAGCGCTTCCAAAGGACGTGGCGGCTAGCCTGCAAGAGGGCCGGGTCACCTGAGGTCCTGACCTTTTTTGTCATATACGCAATGCCGATTCCCGCTAAAACAACGAATACGGTAGATGCTCTACCTTGAAACAAACTGGATAAAGCGATGAGCCAGTCAGGTCCGTTATGCTCTGCGTTCAAGATGACAACGTAGTTGACGATCATCATGCCGAGCATGGCCCACGCGCGCGCAAAATCGAGACCAATGACTCTGGTAGAAGACACTTTCATCCGGGTTCTTTCCTCTCCACTTTTATTTACTTACCGGTAAGTAAAATATAATGGGATTGATTGTAAATAGCAAGCCCTAAAATGGTGGGGATGGATAAGCACAACTGTCCTTTGCCCGGACACAGATGTCTCATACCTGTCTGGATTTGAGAAGGTCGAGACAGCTTGTTGCTTGTAAAAACCACGTGTGGCAAGGGGGGATTCGTTTGGTATCCAACTTGCATAGCTTTTTTCTGAATGCGGATGCAATTGTAGAGGAAGGGAGAGAATGGCTTGGATATGCGGGAAGTGGTTGCCATTGTAACGGGTGGTGCTTCCGGTTTGGGAGAAGCCGCTGTGAGGAATGTAGTTCAACACGGGGGAAGAGTAGCCATTCTTGATTTGACGGTGGAGAAGGGGCAAGCGCTGGCGAATGAGCTGGGGCGCGAAAATGCTTTGTTCGTGCATACGGATGTCGTGAGTGAGGCGAGTGTACGCGATGCAATCGATCAGGCTGCTGGCACATTCGGTACGATTCACGCCGTAGTCAACTGTGCAGGGATCGGTTTGGCACAAAAAACGCTGTCGCGAAGCGGTCCACATCCACTGGAATCCTTCAGCAAAGTTATTTCAGTCAATCTGATCGGTACTTTTAATGTCATTCGGTTGGCAGTGGAGCAAATGGCAGGAAACGAGCCGAACCAACAGGGGGAGCGGGGTGTCATCATCAATACCGCATCGGTGGCAGCTTTTGAAGGGCAGGTGGGGCAGGTTGCCTATAGCGCCTCCAAAGGCGGAATCGTAAGCATGACCCTGCCGCTAGCAAGAGACCTGGCTTCGTATGGCGTACGCGTGATGGCAATTGCTCCGGGTCTATTTGACACGCCGATGTACGACCAACTGCCTCGTTCTGTAAAAGATGCGTTGGGTGCGACTGTTCCTTTTCCCGCACGCATGGGTGATCCGCAAGAATACGCGATGCTCGTGAACAGCATCATCACCAATTCGATGTTGAATGGTGAAACGATCCGGCTGGATGGGGCAATCAGGATGGCACCGAAATAGAGAAGACGTGTTGACAGGAAAATAGTTAGGTGCCATACTATATCCATGACAAACCATTCAAACGGAAGAAAACAAGAAGAAGCGATCCCATCGCTTGTTCAATCGCAGCGCCAGATTGATCAGTATGGACTCGATGTTGATGCGCAAGCTGTACTCGTCGCTGCTAGGCTGATGGAGGCAGGAGCCAAGCTTGGGCATGCGGCCGAAATACATTTTGCCAGATTCGGCTTATCAACAGGACGATATCGCTTATTGGCAGACCTCGAAGATAACGGTGGGGAAGTGCTGCCTTCACAATTGGCAGAGCATCTGGGGGTAACACGGGCTACTGTTACTGGTCTGATCGACATCCTGGAGCGCGATGGCCTTGTTTCCCGACGAGCGAGTGCAAAAGATGGCAGGCAAAAATCGGTCATTTTAACAGAGCTCGGTGCTAGCAAGCTGCGTGAAATGGCGCCTGAGCACTTTGCGAGATTGGAAGCGATGGTCGGATTGCTCAATACCGAGGAGCGCAGTGTGTTTCTCGACCTGCTGGGCCGCGTGACACAAGGCATCTCGGCACTGACAGACGAATAGTAAGAGCAGGCAAGTAGTAAAGCGGGCTAGGTAGCTAGCCCATTTTCATCTTTATATAGTTAGGTTCCTAATTATATTTTCGAAAAGGGGAAAGGAGGTGAAACACATGCATGACCCTGCAAAAGCGGGAGGTGTTTATCCGATCAAAGGCGCACGTTCAGAACGAAAATCGTTTGTTTTATGGCGAGAAGTAATCATGGCTTATTTGTCTCCTGCGATCATGGCGAGCATAGGGGGATGGATCACCGCTGACAAAGGGCTGCAAATAGGGGCATTGACCACGATTGGCGGAACATCCGCATTGATTGCCGCACTGTTTGGGCGATGGTTACAGAGCCGTGGTATACATAAACGCTGGGTCACCCGCATGCCTCATTTGGCGCTGGTAGCGGTTATGGGAATGACAATGGCAGTGATCGGTCTCTTGGCAGCATGGCTAACAACGGAGTTACTTGTCATCTTTGCGCCCGGTGAATCGTTGGCTTGGCTAAGTCGTGTCTGGATCGACTTCCCGCTGTCAGCAATAATCGCCAGCACGTTAATCACATGGCGGTGGCGTAGTGCCATCAACCATGACCATCAAAACAGGAATCAGATACGGAGGCGATAGAAAATGATCGTAGTGATGGGAGCAACAGGAACCATAGGTAGTGCACTTTTGAAACGATTGATAGAGCTTGGTGTCCCAACCCGGGCATTGAGCAGAACGCCGGAAAAAATTCAGATGCTAATGGGAGAGCAGGCAGCATCTACGGTGGAAGTCGCAGCAGTGGAAGCTTCTGACCCTGAATCATTGCGCCGAGCGTTTGCGGGTGCGAATCAGCTCTTCCTTTCCCTTTCAAACAGTCCCAATCAGGTCGAGCTGGAAACATCGATGATTCGCATAGCAGCTGAGGCTGGGATCCAGCATATCGTGAAAATATCCAGTCCAGCCTACGACGAAAAGGCGCCAGTCGCCGTAGCGGGATGGCACCAGGAAATCGAGAGCGCTTTATCAGAATCGGGTATGAAAAGTACCGTGCTGCGACCGTACGCCTTTATGCAAAATCTGCTCCGCTTCGCACCGACGATCCAGTCGCAACATGGTTTCTTCGGTACGATGGGTGAAACAGCATGCAACTTTATCGATTGCCGGGATATCGCCGATGTTGCCGCAAAGGTATTGACCTACCCTGAAAAGGCAGGTCGTGTATACACCCTGACTGGTTCTGAGGTTTTCAGCTATCCGCAAATTGCGAGCAAGCTGTCCGATCTGCTCGACCGCCCGATTACGTACATCAACAAGGATAGCGAAGCACTCCGACGTGATCTGATGGAGTACGGAAACATGCCAGAGTGGCTCGCCAGTCATGTCGTTGAAATTCAAGCTATGTCAGTAGCGATTCCGGAAAAGCCGACAGACGATGTAGGGCGTGTCCTTGGCAGAGAACCTCGCCAGCTGGACGCTTTTCTGCAAGAGCATATTGAAAAGTTCCGTTAATCAACAGGGCTATTTTCTAGCAGCGAAATTTCTTGCGCTTTCAGAAGAGCTTGTGTGCGATTAGTGACACCGAGCTTGCCATATATCCGATGCAAATACACCTTGACCGTCCCGAGCGTGTTCCCTAGCTCATCGGCGATTAGCTTGTTGGATGCTCCTTGCGCCAGCATGGAAAGGATGATCATTTCCTTCCCGGTTAGCGGCTCGATCAAAGGAGCTTTTCTTTTCTCCATTTTCTTAGGGAAAAGAGATAGTAGTTGATTGACGTACGCAGCAGATACAGACGGACCTGGGTGTTGGGATCGTTTTTTCAAGCGTAATTGGTAATCGTGCAAGAGGTGAGACATCGCCGTTCCTTCGTCTAGAAAGCTACGGACGTAGCAGTTGTTTTCGCCAATTAAGAGCGCTTCGTGGAGGAAAGCCAGCGCTTCCTTTTTGTTGCCGCACTGTTGGTGAGCGAGTGCTTGTAGAACGGCGATGTCTACCTGACTGATCAATAGCTCCTCGCGTATACTGGATGGCTTTAGGAGCGCTAAAATACGCAAGGCTTCCTGTTCCTGCTGCTGGGCGAGCAACAAACGGACATAGGTCAAAACCTCTAATTCTCTCTGAATGCTAGGCTGATTGAAAATGGAGGGGGGAAGCTTGGACAACTCCGCTTTCGCCAAAGCGATATCCCCTTCCTGAATCGCGATGTGTGCGAGAAATGCTTGTAACGGGTTGAACCAATACGTAGCACCCCAGCTCGCGACCGTCTCAACTGCCTCCGAAACGATTTTGCGGGCCGCAGAAAAATTCCCCTCTACCAGCTTGAGTTTGGCGGATGTCAGGACATAGGGGATGAGTAGGCCAGGAATTTGCTTGTGTAGGGCAACGAAACGAACGCGCTGCAGATACGCAAGGCTCTCTTCCAGCCTGTTTTCCTCATAAAACCCCTCTGCTAATGCCTGAACGACGTACAAATTAATCAAGGAGTCCTTCCAGCCATGGGCTTCAAGTATGTCGGAGAACTGATTGCCTACAAGCTCTGTCTGATCGGATAGGATTCCTTTTAACCCGAATCTCGTTCGCCGAATAAATGGTTCTGTCGTGTTGTAATTAAAGTGGTAAAACAACGGACTCTCAGGAAGTCCACCACTTAACTGTGAAGAACTGGCGATCCAGCGATCAAAATCCATAGTGGCGAACACCAAATTGGCTCGAACAAAAAACAGACCGCTCAAAAACTGCCGGTGTTCTGTTGAATCTTCTATGTCAGCAATGCTTTGCTCCAATTCGGTGAGGGCCAGCTCCGCCCGATCCGTTTGAACGCAGGTAACCAAGAGGAACACATAGATCAGGCGAAAAAGTGGTGAGAAATAGTTCGCGTGATCAGGGATGCTGTCCAGCGTTCTGAGAAAGCTGGAAAACTCGCCGCGTTGAAGCAGTACCGGAATATGTTGCGCAAGGAAGCTTACAGCCAACGTGTAATCGGCAGCGGCAATCGCATGATCGATCGCTTCGTCCATCATTCCACGCTCCGCATAGCTCTCACTGGCTAGCCGGTGCAGCACACGTGCTTCTCCGGGAGATGTCTGCTCCAATTGACTGCGCAAAAAATCGGCAAATAAGTGATGGTACCGATACCACGTCCCGTAATCATCCAACGGGATTAAGAAAATGTTTTGGCGGTGCAAGTGGGTCAGCATTTGTTGGCACTGGGGCAGGCCGGTCAGAGCGCGACACACGTGAGCGTCCATTCTCGCCAGCACAGAGGTTTTGAGCAAGAAGCTGCGCTCCTCTTCCGGGAGTCGCATGATCACTTCATGAAACAAATACTCCGAAATATTGCGATGAGAGCCAGTAAATCCGGCAAAAAATTGATCGTGGTTTTCCATATTCACGAGTGAAATGGCAGCGAGCTGCAAGCCGGCGACCCAACCCTCCGTACTTTTCACCAGCTGCTCGATTTGCATTTCGGTCAGAGGTAAATCGTGAACCTGCCGGTAAAAGCTGTCCGTCTCTTGATGACTGAAAAGAAATTGTCCTGACTCAATGTGACATACTTCATGACGTACGTTCCATTTGACTGTAGAAAAAGGCAATGTGTTGCGACTGGCGATGTACAGATGGACGTGGCTCGGGACATATTCCAGAAAATAAGCGAGACTGTTGTGAATCGTCTCATCCGAGATCACGTGGTAGTCATCGAGAATGATAGCAAGGGGCTGCGTCGTAGAAGCGAGTTCATTGAGCAGGGAATCGATGAAGGTCAAGATCGAGGTATGACTGGTTGCCTTCATGGCTGGTTCCATTCGTTCGGAGAGTTCTGCGAAGTCAGATTCAGACAGTGTAAATACGATGTATCTCCAAAAGCGAATCAAGTCATTATCCATCTCATCGAGTGAGAGCCATACAGTGGTACCGCCGTACTGATGCGCCCATTGACTGAGCAAGGTCGTTTTTCCATACCCGGCTGGGGCGTATAACGTGGTCAGTCGGCATTGCAGACCAGCGTCCATTTTTTGCAGCAGTCGGCTCCTGTGAACGCTATTCGATCGAACGGCGGGCATTGCTGTTTTGGTTTTCAGCATAATGGAATGATGGAGCATGTTTGTACCGTCCTATGTATTAGAATCGTATGTGTCCATTATACTTGTTATCGGCAAAAATCGACATTTGAAAAAAGAAAGAGTCTTTTGTCCCGAGAAGCAGGTCCTAAACCGCCATCTTTTGCATGCTAGTCACTTTAAGGCGAGAAATTTCCATGGAAGCTAGACATGCTTCAACAGGCTTCACATCCCACGCCTTCTAGAATGAAAGCAAAAAGAGAGATGGGTTGAGGGGCATGAAGATTGGACGATGGAAACAAGCGGTAATCGTGGTAGCTGCTGTGATGCTCTGTGCTGCAATGGGAACGGAATCTGTTGCGGTCCAGGCGAGCAGCGGAGGGGATGTGCAGGAGCAGGATTCTATTCAGGTAGCGTTTGTCGGGGATATGATTTTGGATAAGAGCGTCGGGAATCAGATCGGGCGGTACGGCGTAGATTATCCGTTTCAAAAAACAGGTGATTTTCTCAAGCAGGCAGACTTGACGATTGGCAATCTGGAGACACCAGTCAGTACACGGGGACGTCCGGAGAAAAAGGAATATACCTATCGTGCGAAGCCAGAGTCTTTGCAGGGGCTCGTGAACGCGGGTTTCGACGTGGTCAATCTGGCGAATAATCATTCGCTCGATTACGGAATGGACGCGCTCTATGACACAATGGAGCATCTGAAAAAGGCAAAGATCGGTTACGTCGGGGCGGGGAAAAACGAGGAAGAAGCATTCGCACCCTACATCCAAACGATCAAGGGGAAACGCGTGGCAGTCATCGGGATCAGCCGTGTCCTTCCAAATGAGCGCTGGTATGCGCGAAAAAACAAGCCAGGTCTCGCCCATGCCTACTCTTATGAGCCGATGCTATCCCATGTAAAAAAGGCAGTGGCGGAGTCAGACATTACGATTGCGGTCATGCACTGGAATCTGGAATATAAGGATTACCCAGAACCATATGCGCGCGAGATGGCGAAAAAGCTGATCGACAGCGGTGTGGATGCCGTTGTTGGGTCGCACAGCCATTCGATTATGGGTGTTGAGTTTTATAAAAAGGCGCCGATCTACTACAGTGTAGGGAATTTTGTGTTTACCACCTCGCGCAATCCGAAAGGTCGCGAAGCCATGATGGTCCAACTGACATTTTCAAAAGACGGGAGCAAGAGCCACGTGATCCCGGTGAAGCTCACGAACGGTCAGCCTGCTCCGATGGACGAGAAAAACAAAAAGCGGATCATCGACAAGCTCAACCGCATTTCCTATGGGGCGAGCGTTAACGCAAAAGGCGAGGTTAGCGAGTCTAAGCCTCAATAGCTGGTCTGCGCATCATTTCTCTTCGTGTGAAGCCATACTGCTCGTATAAACCATGAGCATCCCGAGTAGCGAGTATCATGCTCGTATGACGGATGTCTGGATGTTCCACCATCACTTCCATGAGCCATTTGCTCAATCCCTTACCTCGATGCTTTGGGTCGACGAAGACATCACACACCCAGGAAATCGTCGCGTAATCACTCACGACCCGGACGAATCCAGCCTGTCCATCCTCACCGTACAATCCAAAACAGAGTGAATTTTCGATACTTTTTACGATCATTTCCTTGGAGCGTTCTGACGCCCAATACGTTGTCGACAGCCAATCGCTGATGCGCTCGATATCGAGTAAAGCTTTCTCATCACTGATTTTGTAAGGCAGTGTCGCGTGTCTTGCTTCCATCCGTATCCCTCCGTATATGTATTTACTCCTTTGCTTACGATTCACTATACTCAAGGGACTAGGGCGCATAAAGGAGAGAAAAGTAAATCTGTACCCACACAGATAACGGGGGAGTGAACGGGATGAAGAATAAATACGAAGTCGTGAAAGACAGCATCAAAGAACAGCTTCGTACCCATACAATCAGGCCAGGGGAGAAGCTGCCGTCGATTCGTACTGCATCCGAGCGTTGGTCGTGCAGTTTGAATACGGCGATACGGGCGTATCAAGAGCTGGAGAAGGAGCACTTGATTTATTCCATTCCCAAAAGTGGCTATTACGCGGTCCTTCGCCCTCTTCAAAGTACGCGTTTTCCAGAGGAGCGAATTGACTTTACGGCAGCCAGCCCTGACTCAGAAGTTATGCCATTCAAAGATTTCCA
The DNA here is from genome assembly GCF_013332495.1 of Brevibacillus sp. HB1.2. Lineage (NCBI taxonomy): Bacteria > Bacillati > Bacillota > Bacilli > Caryophanales > Paenibacillaceae > Brevibacillus > Brevibacillus sp. HB1.2. The sequence goes on from NZ_JABMIU010000014.1 coordinate 87,350, forward strand.
GCATTGTTTAAACCGTGCGATTGAATTATATGAAGATCAGTTGTTTTCCTATTCGGAGCCCCAGGGCTTTTTCTCCTTGCGTCGGGCATTGGAGAGCCATCTCGCCCAATCACAAGTGTTTGCATCCCCTTCGCAAATTTGCGTCGTTTCGGGAGCTCAGCAAGCGCTGCATCTGCTCGCCTCCATGCCGTTTCCAAATGGAAAGAATGCAGTGCTAGTCGAACAGCCTACCTTTCACGGCATGCTGCGTTCACTCGAGCTGCTGGGAGTTACCGTTCTGGGCATCCAGCGGACCGCGGCAGGCATCGACATGGATGAGCTGGAGCGGCATTTCCGCAACAATCAAATCAAGTTTTTCTACACGGTTCCCCGGTTTCACAATCCGTTGGGGACAAGCTATTCAACGGAACAAAAGAAACAAATCGCCAAGCTGGCTCAGCGCTACGATGTATACATCGTCGAGGATGACTATCTGGCGGACATGGAAACCAATCTAAAGACAGACCCGATCTACAGCTACGATCAATCAGGGCGTGTCCTGTACGTCAAAAGCTTTTCTAAGATCATGCTGCCCGGACTTCGATTGGCGACAGTCGTCCTGCCCCCTTCCGTAATGGAAACGTTCCGGTTGTTTAAAGCATCGTGTGATTCCAGTACGGCCGTCTTGTCTCAGGCGGCTTTGGAGCTGTATTTGAATTGCGGGATGTACGACCATCATGCTGCTCTTGTCCGGGAACGTTATCGCCTGCGGATGGAAACATTGGCCGAGTGCTGCCGGCGCTATCTTCCCCCACAGCTTCACACACAAATCGGAACAGGCGGGATTTTTTCGAGAGTGCTGCTTCCCGATGAGCTAGACGCTCAGGATATCATTGCCGCGTTACACCAGCAAAACGTGCGGGTCATGTCCACGAACCAGAGCTATTTGCCTACCTTCCCGCGTGAAAACGGGTTACGAATTAGTATTATCCAAACAGATGCTGATAAGATAGAGAGAGGGATCGCCCTGTTAGCAGAGACGGCTACTACACTCTTGCAAAAGCAAAGAAAAGAAGGTCAGTGGCGGATCATCGATTGGATCTAGTGGTTATGCATATTTGAGGAATGGGCAGAATGGAGACGTATATTATCACGAAAAGGAGTGATTGTCAGTGCAAGCTATCACTACGTTTCTCATGTTCCATGGACAAGCGGAAGAAGCGATGAAGTTTTACACGTCTATTTTTGATCGCTCAGAAATCAAGCAGGTTATGCATCACGAGAATGGACAAGTCCTGCACGCTACCTTCACGCTAAAAGGCCAGACTTTCATGTGTATTGACAATACGAACGGTGATTATCATGCTTTTACCCCGGCGATTTCGTTATTTGTGGACTGCGATACAGAGGAAGAGGTTGACCGTGTTTTTGGACAGCTTTCCTCGGATGGACAAGTCCTTATGCCGCTTGGACAATATCCGTTCAGTGAAAAGTTCGGATGGGTCCAAGATCGTTACGGAATATCGTGGCAGATTCATTTAACGAAAAGATGATAGTTAAAAAGCTGGTATACCTCTTGGTACCGGCTTTTTCGTTTTTATGAAGTAGCTGTAGTGGAGGGAAGAAGCGAATTTCCAGTCTACGCTTCGGCCTACGCCCCGCAAGGGGTATCACTGTCCGCTTATGAATAAATGGCGGGAGCGCTTCAAACGTAGAAGTTTCGAGGAGGTCATTCATAAGTGAAGCTGAAATTCCCCGCCATTTTTTCCTACGCTGAGAAGGGCTCCAGAGGCGCTTGGACTGGAAATTCGCTTCTTCCTACGTAGCTGTTCATTAATTTGAATGTGGTTCTAAGGTGTTTCGGGCCAAATGAATTAGTCGTTCAGAAGCTTTTCCTGTGTTAACTTGCAAAACGTTTAAACGCACGAAAAAATCCACAGCTGTACGAAAGTCCTGTCACATGTTTGGAAGGAGACCGCCCGAACGAAGAGAGGATACAGGCGACTGGAAAACATGTGGCAGGGCTTCCCCCAACCACAACCGATGGAATATAGTCTTTTTGTCTACATCGTCATCAACTGACGAAAACTCCGCCGATAGCTCCACAGCAAATACGCTTCCAAAATCGCGACAATCAGTCCCATAGCGAGCATGTCGGGATCGACAAACAGGTGGAACGTCAAGATGTTGACAGCAAGAGGCGCAGTGGCGGTTAGAGCCAGTGGGACGAAGCGGTTGGTTAGGAATAGCAATCCACAGATGATTTCGACGGTTTTGACCAGAACCAGCAAATATCCTTGCAAAAGCTCCATGGCAGCAGGACTGGTTGGAAAGATAGGCTCGAATCCAAACAAGACAATGTAACCATTCACACCTGCTCCAAGCAAAATCAATCCAAGGATGATACGGGCGAATACGGGCAATGTCCGTGCCATCAGGCATCACTTCCTTGTAGTGAAATAGGGCTGATGAAGTCTTCGAGGAAAGTATAACCCCGCTTTGACCACCTGGTCAATATGCGTTATGATTAGGAAAAAGAAGAACGGAGAGCAGGTGACGGACATAAAAGGAATTTGGCAGGACGAAACACTGGAGCCGAACAAGCGAAAACTGTTGGAAGCGGCTCTTGTTGAATTTTCCGCGAAAGGCTATGAACGAGGCTCGACCAATCAAATCGTTCAGAACGCAGGCGTATCAAAGGGGATGCTGTTCCACTTTTTCGGGAATAAAAAGGGACTGTTTCTCGCGATCGTCGATGCTTGTATCGAACGTTTTTTTGCCTGTATACAGGCGCGAATGGAAGCGGCGCCGCAAGACTTTTTTGCACGATTTCTTCATGTCAATCAAGCAAAAATGGCGCTCTTTGCTGAGGCACCAGTTATTTATCAAATGGCAGTGGCGACCTTTTTCGATTATCCCGAGGAATGCCGGGCTGAGATCGAAGACAGAGAAATACAGTTCAATGCGCGATATATTCCCTTGTTTCTGGATCAAGTCGATACGTCATTGATCAAAGCGCAGTTCGATCCACAGAAGGCGCTGCATTTTTTGCTGTCGACTGTAGAGGCATTGACGCAAAAGTACGTCCGCGAAAACTACGATGCCAGCGATAAAGGCTTCGCACATGTCCAATCCTTTTTTGCGGAATTAGAATCGTATATGGAAATGATGAAGGTAGGACTGTATAGACAATCAGACAGTGGAGCATAAAGGGGAAAAATATATGGATGAGAAATGGACACGCCTGGTACATAACATGAACCCGTCAGCCAAGCTCCTTCGTGCATGGGAACTAAAAGGCGGGATTTCTGCACAGGTCACCGCGCTAGAAATGGAGAGCCCTGACGGTACGAAGAAAAAAGTAGTCGTCCGCGAGCATGGTCAGGCTGACCTCAAGCGAAATCCACAGATCGCATCAGATGAATTCAGGCTGTTGCAAATACTGAAGTCAGCTGATTTGCCGACTCCAACGCCTTATCATCTCGAAGCAGCCAGCGATATGTTTCCGACACCGTGTCTTGTCATCGAATTCATAGAAGGAGAGACAGTCAACGCACCAGCCGACTTGTCCAGCTTTCTACAACAAGCAGCTGAGGTGCTAACTCGCATCCATTCGGTAGACGCTACTAGACTGGTGGGCACTTCTTTGCCGAAACAAGAAGAAGCGATAACGGAGAAGCTCCACAAAAGACCCGCGAGCCTGGACAAATCATTGGATGAGGGACTCAATCGCGAAGTGCTGGAGTCTGTTTGGCCGCTGCCGCAGTCGAATGCAGCATCTCTGTTGCATGGAGATTTCTGGCCGGGAAATACGATGTGGAAGGAAGAAAAACTCGCTGCTGTTATCGACTGGGAGGACGCTGCGATCGGCGACCCCTTATCTGATCTCGGCAATGCCAGACTAGAGATTTTGTGGGCATTTGGAGTGGAGGCCATGCATGAGTTTACGCTTCATTATCAATCTTCTGCCAGCAAGACACTCGATTATACCCAGCTTCCGTACTGGGATTTGTGTGCGGCACTGCGGCCAGCTTCGAACCTATCTGATTGGGGATTGGAAAAAAGGATAGAGGACACCATGCGTGAGCGACATTCTCTATTCGTGATGCAGGCGTGTGAAAAACTAGGCATTCCGTATAAAAGGCATACGACTAATGAGAGCCTCGAATAATCGGGGCTTTTTTTGTTTGGAAAAAACTGTTGACCGATCCGGTATCGATACCTATAATCTAATTCATAGTAAACGGGTAAGAATTATAAGTTATCGTTTTTTGATCCGACCGGACCACCGGAGGAGCTGGTTTCACTGAGTGAGTGGATATGAAGGAGGATCAACATGAAAAAAAGGTTTTCGCAAATCATTTCAAGCTTGCTATTAGGGACTCTGTTGGTCACAGGGTGCAGCTCCGAAGGCAGTACGCCGGCTACCTCGACACAAACGGCGACTCCGTCGACAGAAGCATCAGCACCTGCTGCCAGCAAGGTGCAAGACATAAAAGACGGCATCAATTTGGCTACGGATTTATCCAAGCTGCCGGAAGCAGCAGCCAAAAGGACCGATACATTCATTGCGGGACTGACAGAGCCGGGTGGTGTATTTAACCCGTTCTTTTACCACAACGGCTACGATGGCAATGTCTCCTCAGCGATCTTCGAATCCCTGGTGGATGTCGATGCGACAGGAAAGCCAGTCCCCAAGCTCGCGGAAAAATGGGACGTATCTCCTGACCAGCTCACGTATACGTTCCACCTGAGACCGAATCTGAAATTCAGCGATGGTTCACCGCTGACGGCAGAGGATGTGGCCTTTACACTGACGATTTTGCACGACAAAACGTACGATGGCGAAACGGACATTTTCGTAGCAAGTATCAAGGGTGGCCGTGAATACAAGGAAGGCAAAGCGAACACGATCGAAGGGATCAAGGTGATTGATCCACAGACGATCCAGATCACGACGGAGAAAGTGAACGCCAAATCTCTCGTCCTGTTAGGCGGGCAGGTGCTCTCCAAAGCGTACTACGGCAAGGAGTACAAACCAGGCAATCTGGAGTATCTCCGCACCTTGCACGGCAAGCCATTGGGAGCTGGACCTTACAAATTTGAGGCGTACATTCCTGGTCAAGAAGTCCGCTATCTCGCAAACGAGCACTATTTCGCGGGCAAGCCGCAAGTCGAGCACTTTATCTACAAGACGACCGAGGGCGACGCTCTACAGTTTATCCAGACAGGGGAGATGGACTACAACTCCTTTACCGTCAACTCGGATAACATTGAGCAGTTGCAAGAGCTAGGATACGTGAATATCAATCTGTACACATCCAGTGCCTATTCGTACATCAAGTTCAATCATTCCAAGCCATTTTTCAAAGACAAGCGCGTCCGCCAAGCCTTCATCTACGGACTGGATCGCCAAAAGATTTTAGACCTGACTTACCAAGGATACGCGCAAGTCGCCAATGTACCAATCAGCCCTGTTTCGTGGGCCTATACGGATGATGTCAATCCATACGCCTACAATCCGGAAAAGGCGAAGCAGCTCCTGGACGAAGCGGGCTGGAAGCCGGGCGCGGACGGTATCCGTGAAAAAGACGGACAAAAGCTGGTCGTGCATTACTACACGACAAAAGGAAAGTTGGGAGAGGTACTGATCCCGATTGCCAAAGAAAACTACAAAGAGCTGGGCATCCAGTTTGAAGCGGAAATGATGGACTACAACGCCGTTTTGGCACGGACGGAAAAAGGAGATCACGACCTCGCTTCGTTCTCGACCACGATGCTGATTGATCCAGATGACGGTGTAGACGCCTTCTCGACGAAAAAGGGCAAGAGCGGATTTACCGGAACGAATGGCTACTCCAATGCCAAAGTAGACGAATTGCTGGAAGCAGGTCTATCTACGCTGGACATCGAGAAGCGCAAAGCGATCTACAAAGACCTGTACAAAGAGCTGAGCGATGACCCGCCGTACATCTTCCTCGGCTACCGTAAAATTTTGTCTGCGCACAACGGCAAGATCAAAGGCTTGGAGCCGAATCCGTTCACAGGTATTTCGACCAGCCTGCCTGGTATCAAGTTTGAGTAACAAGTTCGAGTAACTGACTCACGAATGTTGTGCCCGGCCCTGGGGCTGGGCTTTCTTTTTTCCTCAAGCATGAAAGGAGGCAAACGATGACGTCCTACTTCTTGAAAAGGGTCTTTTACATGGCGTTGACGCTCTTCGGCGCATCCATTTTGATTTTTTTCCTGTATGCCCTGACGCCCGGTGATTTCGTCGATACGAGTCCCAAGCTGACAGCGGAACGAAAGCTGGAGCTAAAAGCGATGTACGGTCTGGATAAACCTGTCGTCGAACGGTATTTCATCTGGATGAAAAACGCCTTCCAAGGCGATTTTGGTTATTCTCTGCAATACCAGCAGCCAGTGATGTCGCTGTTGAACGATTACATCTGGAATTCGTTTTTGCTCGCGATTACCTCCACCTTTTTTACGTGGCTGATCGCGATCTCTATCGGAGTTCTGTCTGCTGCCAGGCAGCATTCCTGGTTCGATGCAATCGTGACGATCGGCGTTTTTGCAGCGATGTCATTGCCTGTTTTTTTCGTCGGGCTGCTGTTTATCAAGTTGTTTGCTGTCGATGCCAAGCTGTTTCCCGCAGGAGGCATGATGACGATTGGCAGCAAGGAAACGGGGTTCGCCTATGCGTGGGACGTGGTCCAGCATATGTTTTTGCCTGTGACGGTGCTGACTTTGCTGAGCGTGGGGACGCTGACTCGTTATTTCCGCACGAACATGCTGGAGGTCATTCAACAAGACTTCGTGCGCACGGCCCGGGCAAAAGGACTGAAGGAAAAAGTCGTCCTGCACAAGCACGCGCTGCGCAATGCACTCCTGCCCGCCATTACACTACTAGGCTTTGAACTTCCAGCATTGTTCGGTGGGGCGATTATCACGGAAAAAATCTTTAACTGGCCCGGTGTTGGACAGTTGTACATGCAGGCGTTTTCTGTACGGGACTACCCGCTCTTGATGGGCTTTACGATGTTCCTGGCGATTCTTACCGTCATCGGAAACTTATCTGCTGATTTGCTGTACAGAGTGGCTGACCCGCGGGTTCGGTTGAAATAGGAGGGAAAACGATGGCATCAACGGTAAGTGAAGTAGCCGAGGTGACGAGACCGGAGCAGGTAGCGTTGCGTTCCTCCTTGTGGCACGAGGCGTTTTTGCGACTGAAAAAGAAGCGACTGGCCATGGTTGGACTTGTGTTTTTACTCGTCATGGCGGTGGTATGTTTCATCGGTCCGTTTTTTTCTCCGTACGCATCCGGCAAGATTAATACGGCCATGATCAACAAGCCGCCAAGCTTCTCCCATTGGCTCGGGACGGACAGCTTGGGCAGAGACATTTTGACGCGGTTGATGCAGGCGGGCCGAATCTCATTGACAGTCGGCATCGCTTCTATGGCGCTCTCCGTTTCTATTGGCGCTCTTCTTGGGGCACTGGCTGGCTTTTACCGCGGGTGGGTTGATCAAGTGATCATGCGCGTAGCAGACGTGCTCATGACCATTCCTGGTCTGCCGCTCTTGTTTATTATGGGCGCAGTCCTCTCCGAGTGGAAAATCCCGACCGACTACCGCATTTACATCGTCATGGTCATGCTGAGCCTGATCGGCTGGCCTGGCTTGGCGCGAATGGTCCGCAGCCAGATGCTCACCTTGCGTGAAAGTGAATTCATGCAAGCAGCAGAAGTACTCGGTCTGCGCGACAGACGCAAGCTATTCTTCCATTTGCTGCCCAATCTGACACCACTCTTGATTGTAGTTGCCACCTTGAATGTCGGCGGTGCGATCCTGAGCGAATCCGTATTATCGTACTTCGGCCTCGGTGTCGTCCCACCAACACCCACATGGGGCAACATGATGGATGCGGCGAATACCTTGATCGATTTTCAGAAAAGACCGTGGCTGTGGGTTCCTCCGGGTATTGCTATTTTCGCTACCGTTATCTCGATTAATTTGTTAGGGGATGGATTACGAGATGCTTTGGACCCAAAGCAGAAGCGTTGAGGGGTGCTTTTGAATTGTTTTTATCTTCTTGAACTTACTTTCAAGAGAATACTTCTCCCCCTCTACAGCTCCTTCTATACACGAAAAGGCAGGTGAGCCAAGCATGAATGCTTTAGTCGAAATCCAAAATTTAAGCACCTACTTCAAGTCCGAACAAGGCGTGGTCAAAGCAGTCGATGCCCTCGAGCTGCGCGTCCATGAAGGAGAGACCGTATGCATCGTAGGCGAGTCGGGCTGCGGCAAAAGCGCGGCAGCCATGTCATTGATGAGACTAATCCCAGAGGCGGTAGGCAGTATCGTTTCGGGTGAGATATGGTTTGCAGGCCGTGATCTGCGAAAAGTCAGCAAAGAAGAGATGCGAAAGCTCCGCGGTAACGAGCTGGCCATGATTTTTCAGGAGCCGATGTCGTCACTCAATCCCGTACTGACCATCGGTGAGCAGATCATGGAGCCGATCATGGAACATCAGGGACTAAGTAAAAAAGCAGCCCAAGCGCGAGCCATCGAGCTGATCGAGCTAGTCGGAATCCCGCGGGCAAAAGAAATCGCCAAATCGTACCCCCATGAATTGAGCGGGGGCATGCTGCAACGCATTATGATTGCCATCGCAATATCCTGCAATCCTCGCCTGCTGATCGCTGATGAGCCGACGACTGCTTTGGATGTGACTATTCAGGCGCAAATTCTCGATCTGCTTCGCAAAATCAAGGACGAAGCCCAAACTGCGATTCTTTTTATCACGCATGATCTGGGGGTCGTTGCGGAGATGGCCGATCATGTGGTCGTGATGTACGCAGGGAAAGTGGTAGAGGTGTCTCCTGTCGTCGAGCTGTTCGAGGAGCCGAAGCACCCGTATACACAAGGCTTGCTTCGTTCCAAGCCTGTACTGAATCAGCGCAGAGCCAAGTTGTATTCCATCCCTGGTCAAGTACCGAATCCGACGACACTCGGTGAATCGTGCTATTTTCATGACCGATGCGATCAGTGCTTGGACATTTGCCGGGTGAAGCAGCCGCCTTTGCGTGATGGGGGAGACGGTAGAAAGGTCGCGTGCTGGCTGTATGAGGAGGAGATCGTCCGTGGACAGTAATTTACTGGAAGTGCGCCGAATGAAAAAATATTACCCGATTACCGGAGGGCTTTTCGGCAGGACGATCGGCCATGTAAAAGCGGTGGATGACGTCAGCTTTTCCATCCAAAAAGGGGAGACGTTTGGGCTGGTCGGTGAATCCGGCAGCGGGAAAAGCACGACAGGTCGCACCATCCTGCGCCTTTTGGAAAAGACAGAGGGAGAAGTCCGCTTCCAGGGTATCGATGTGCACGCGTTGAATCGCCAAGAGCTCCGAGCATTGCGCCCACGGATGCAATATATTTTTCAAGACCCGTACAGCTCGCTGAATCCACGCGTTCGAATCGGAGAAGCACTGGGGGAAGCGCTGCTTGATCACGGGCTGCTCCCACAAGCGGAGGTCAGAGAAAGAGTTTTAGAGGTCATGGCTTTATGTGGATTGGCGCCGTATCATGTCGATCGGTATCCGCATGAGTTCTCGGGCGGTCAGCGTCAACGGATTGGCATCGCACGGGCGATTATGATGAACCCTGATTTTATCGTCGCGGATGAGCCAGTATCTGCTCTGGATGTGTCGATCCAAGCCCAAATCATCAATTTGTTTGCAGAGTTGCAGGAGCAGAGGAAGCTGACGTACTTATTTATTTCACATGATTTGAGTGTCGTGGAGCATCTGTGCACGAGGATCGGCGTCATGTATTTGGGGTCATTGCTGGAGCTGGCACCTCGGGATGAGTTATTTTTGGAACCGCTCCATCCGTACACCAAAGCATTGCTCTCCTCTGTGCCGCTCCCGATCCCAAAGAAAAAGCGCGAACGCATCGTCCTGCAGGGAGACATGCCAAGTCCGGCAAATCCTCCAGCAGGGTGCAAATTCCATACGCGCTGCCCGTACGTGAAAGACATTTGCCGACAGGAAGTGCCTGCTTTTCGGGAGGTTAGCACCGACAGATTTGTCGCCTGTCATTTGGTGTAAAGGGAATCAATGGGGGAACGAAGAACTGCACGGGGCATTGACCGATAGCAGAATCGTATGGTAATATTTTCATATCATAGTAAACGTATCGGTTTTTAAATGATTAGCTGATCGGTCGACCGAAAGCTCCCGCGAGGACAAAGACAACCAAGCTGTCTAGTTTCGCAGGGAGCTTTCGGCAATCGAAGGAAAATGAGGTGAGAAAAGCCTCTTGCTGCCCAAACGGTTTGACATTGACAGTTATGGGCAGCAAGAGGTATTATCAGATCACAAAACAAAGTAAATAGGTAGGAATAATATACATTGATTTATCGAAACAGGAGGGTGGTCCCCATGGCAAAAGATGAGATTTCCCTAGACGTTCCCTTATTAGAGAAAATCGCGCGCGCACTGGATGGTTTGGAATACGGTTCCATACATATTGTGGTTCACGATTCACAGGTCGTTCAGATTGAGCGAACGGAAAAATACAGACTCCCGGCGGAAAAGCCTGAGGCAAAGATTTCGCAAGCGCGCACCGGAAAATAGAAGAATAAGCGTGGAAAAAAGAGAGGAGGAAGGACTATGGCAGGCGTTCTTGTGGTAGGAGGAGATCGGGTAGCAGAAATCGAGAGCTTGTTACAGAACAAAGGGTTCCAGAATGTCTATCACGTATCAGGTCGCAAAAAATCCGATGTGAAGGCGACGATTCCTTCTGATACGGAGCTTGTTCTTGTCTTTATTAACTTCGTGAGTCACAGTTTGAGTAAAAATATAAAGAAGCTGGCGAAGCAAAAGCACGTCCCGATCGTTTTTTGTCGAAGGTCATGTGATGCGGTAGCCATGTATGAACCAGCGATAAGCTAGAGAGGACAGCCCCATATGCGCGAATGAATAGAAGTATTCAAGGATGAATACTTCTTTTTTGCGTGTCAGAGACTACTGGTAGAAACTTGTCGGACCGACTCGGGTAAAAGTATTCAGCACTGAATAAAACCAACAAAAGAACAACCGAAAACACGAATGGCATAAAATTTGCAGAATATTTATTCAATAATCGGTTATCCGACTCAAACAAGGGGGTACAGCATGAACAGACCAGTTGTCCTAACAAGTCTCTTCGTTTTGCTTACGGGGTTATTTGCAGGCTGTAGCAGTGGCAATACGCCGACTCAAACCGCACCAGACAACCAGCAGCAACCAGCGTCAGCACAGCAGGCAACTGCGCAGCCTGCGGCAGAGCAGATCTTGCACATGAATGCAGCAGAGCCAGAGACACTTGATTCAGGCATGTCCAACGATGTCATTTCCGGTGCCTTCATCCGTTCGCTGTACGACGGGCTCGTTCGTTTGGACAAGGATGGCAAGCCAGTCCATTCCGTTGCATCCGACATTCAAGTATCTGAGGACAAAAAGGTGTACACTTTTACTTTGCGCGACAGCAAGTGGAGCAATGGCGACTCGGTTACGGCTCAAGACTTCGCCTTCGGCTGGATGCGCGTGCTCAATCCGAAGACAGCCAGCGGCTCCGCCTACAAGTATTATCCGATCAAAAATGCCCGCGCCTTTTACGAAGGAAAGGCGAAAGCGGAGGATGTCGGCATCAAGGTCGTCGATGACAAGAAACTGCAAGTCACCTTGGAAAATCCTACTCCTTACTTCCTGACACTTGCGACCTTCTACTATCCGGTCAATCAAAAAGTGGTAGAAGCCAATCCGAATTGGGCGAAAAAGCCCGAGTCCATCGTGACCAATGGGCCGTTCAAACTGGTGAATTGGGAGCATAAAAACAAGATTGAGCTGGCCAAAAACGAGCACTATTGGGACAAAGATGTCGTGAAGTTCAACGAAGTCGAGTTTTCCATGATAGAGGATACGAATACCGAGCTGGAGCTGTTCAATAGCGGCGAGCTGGATTGGGCTGGCGGCCCGATTAGTGGTCTGCCTGCGGATGCCATTGGTCCGTTGCGCGACGAAGGCAAGCTGCAAACCATGCAACGTGCCACCAACTACTATCTCCTGTTCCAGACAGAGAAGCCGCCATTTACGAATCGCAAAATCCGCAAAGCGTTTGCCTATGCGATTAACCGTAGTGACATCGCAGAAAACATCGGCCAGGCCGGACAGACTCCCTTGATGGGCTTTGTCCCACTTTCCGCCTCCTTGAAGCCGGATGGGTATTTCAAGGATAACGACGTGGAGACGGCGAAACAGTTATTGGCAGAAGGAATGAAGGAGATGGGCATCGCCAAGCTGCCCGAAATCACCTATCTGTACAATACCTCCGACCTCAACAAGAAGATTGCTGAAGCATTGCAGGCTCAATGGAAACAAGCCCTTGGTGTGGACGTAAAGCTGATCAATAAAGAGTTGAAGGTCATGTTTGACGATCAGGAGCAAGGGAAGTACATGATTTCCCGAACAGGCTGGACGGGAGATTACAACGACTCCGTCAACTTCCTGGAGCTGATGATGGAGAAGTACAGCTCCAATAACTCGACCTTCTGGTTTAGCGAGAAATACGTAGAGCTGGTGAAAAAGGCGTACGCCGAACCAGATGAGGCCAAGCGCAATCAGTATCTGGTCGAAGCGGAGAGCATCTTGATGGAAGAAATGCCGGTCACGGGTGTGTACTCCAGCGTCAATTCATGGGTACAAAATGAAAAGGTAAAAGGCATCACAGTAGATCCGTTGGGCTACATCGACTTCAAGTGGGGATACAAAGAACAATAGCGCTGAAAAGAAGTGGCCGACATAAAAATCCATGTGTGGGCCGCTTCGCGAGCGATGGGGGAGGAATTTTCATGACATGGCAGCAAGCAGTAGAAAACGTGCTGAAGGAAGCGCCCGGTATTTTTGGAATCGCAGCTGTTCATCTGGAAACAGGAGAGTCAGCAGGGCATCTGGATGAAGAGTTGTTTCAACTGGCGAGTGCATTCAAAATTCCGATCATGGTCACCTTGATGCGCGAGGTGGAAGCAGGACGAATCCGCCTCGACCAGCGTGTGACACTGAAATGGGAGGACCGCGTACCGGGGTCAGGCATTTTGCAAGAGCTGGATGCCGGAGCGGCCTTAACGGTAAAAGACTTAGCGACACTGATGACGATTGTCAGTGATAACTATGCGACGGACCAAATCATCGAGTTGATCGGCGGGATCGACAAGGTGAATGAGCACATGCATGAGCTGGGTCTTTCGCAGATTCATTTGACGCATAATTGCTGGGAGCTCCTCAACCACTGCGTGGGTATGAACGAACCTACACCTTCGCAGGCAGGGTTCGATGAGTTCATGCGCCGGGAAGAGTCAGGCAATTACGAATTAATCCACGATGTATCCCTGCCTACCCTTGATAATAACGTAGCGACACCAGCGGAGCTAAACCGCCTGCTTATCATGATTGCGCGAAAAGAAATTCTCACGGAGGCCTCCTGCGAGCAGATGCTAGACATCATGCGACGTCAGCATTACAACAGCCGTCTGCCGTACTTGCTGCCAGAAGGAACAAAGGTCGCGCATAAGACAGGAACCGTCAATGCAGTCGTCAATGATGCAGGCATCATCTATTTGCCCGAAGGAAAAGGGATGATTGCGATCACGGCACTATCACGCGGTGTGACTGACAAAGAAGCGGCAGAGCTTACTATCGCTCGTGTTGCAAAAGCGATTTATGAGCAAACGATGGGGAGTTGATGAAAATGACGGCATGGAAAGAACAGTTCCACACGTATGCACAGCAGCTGCTGGACGAGGCAAAGGCTCCGGGCGCAGCTATTGCTGTTGCACGTGATGGTGAGCTTTTGTACGAAGGGACATTCGGTTTTCGTGACAGAGAACAGCAACTGCCACTTTCCCTCGACACCGTTTTTGGCATCGCATCCATCACTAAATCGTTTACCTGCGTTGCGATCATGCAGTTGCAGGAGGGAGGCAAGCTGTCTGTCCACGATCCGGTCGTAAAATATTTGCCTGAGTTTCGGGCGGGCGACCACGAGCTGACAGCACGAATGACGATTCATCACTTCATGACACATACGCCTGGAATAGCGCCCATGCCTTACTTAGACGGCGCAATGAGGCGGAGCATGGAGAATGATCCTGCTGTCATTGGAACCAAAGCAGAGGAAGAACTGAAGACCGTGCCTTACTTGGATACGTACGAAGAAGTCACGAAAGCCATTGCTGGGTTCGAAGCGAAGCCGCTCTCAGAGCCAGGAGGTGCCTTTAGCTACAACAACGATGCGTATGGGCTTTTGGGGGCGATCATTGAACGGGTTAGCAACCAGACGTATGAAAACTACGTTGCGACGCATATTTTGCAGCCATTGGGTATGAACAGAACCGTTTTCTCCGTGGATGAATTGGCTGACAAGGACGACGTCACGATTTTGTATACCAACAAAAAAATCGATGACGAAAACCAAATCATTGCAGCACCCATCTGGCACGATGCCCCAGCAATGCGAGCGGCAGGGTTCCTCAAATCCACGGTGAACGATCTGCTCGCCTATTTGGAAGTCTTTCGTCAGGGAGGAGCGGGAAAACCGACACCGATTCTGTCTGCCGATAGCGTCCGGCAGATGCTCACTCCCTTTGCTCGTGTGGACGGGCACCGCTCATACGGCTATGGACTGATGGTCTCGCCTGCCTTTCCAGATGGCTTGCTGGTAGAGCATGGCGGATCGCTGAAGGGAATCAGCTCGCACATTTTCTCGGTTCCGGATCAAGGGATTACGGGCGTGATTCTGGTCAATCTCGATGGAGTGAGCGTCCGAGAGTTGGTTCTCGGCTTTTTGAACAGTTATTTTGCAAGGCCGGCTGGCGCTCCGGTCTATGCCTATGATCCATACGAGGTCGCTGATGAGCAATTGTCACTGTACGAAGGTCGCTACTCTTCGCAGGAATGGGTAAGCGTATCGATAGCCAAAAGCGAAGGCAAGCTATTCTTGGAAGTGGATGGTCTCTCGTATTCACTGATACCCGTACAAAAAGACAGCTTCGTTTTCCAAAAAAGAGATTCCATCCCTTGGATTGAGTTTTTCCGGGATGAAGACGGGCAAATAGTTAGGATGAGCTACGGATTGCGTCAGTTGACGAAGGAATCCACAAAATAAGCCAAGTGACAAGGGGAAACAAAAGAATTTTTAAAAAAGTGGTTGCCACTCAGGCAGCCGCTTTTGTCTTTGTTTTGCTTTCTATGCCCGATCCAAGCCATAATAGAGACAATACATACAGGATGTGATTAGGCTTGCAGATCATTGTTTTTGACCTTGAAACGACACTAACGTATCAGAGAGACAAGATCCCGGAAATTATTGAGATCGGAGCGGCAAAAGTCGTGCCCGGAAAAAATGGCGTGGAGGTCGACACATTTCAGCGCTACACCTTTCCAGCCATTGAGCGCCGAATCACAGAGAGGACGCGTAAGTTCATCGGTCTCGATAAAGAGAATATGCCAACCTTTATCCCGTTTCGCCGGGCATTCGCAGAATTTATGGAGTGGATTGGCAACGATTCTGAATACTACCTGTGCACTTGGGGGCAAGACGACAAGCGTTTGATGATCGAGCATTGTGCGCGATTTGGTTTGGACTTCAACTGGATGCGCAATTACAATGACATCCAGCCGCCGATTAGCATGCTTTTGGCTGATCGCAAACAGATGAGCCTGAAAGAAGCAATCGACACGGCAGGAATCATCCAGGAGGGCAGACTGCACTCGGCCTTGGTCGATGCCATCCACACAGCTCATTTGCTCATCAAATACAACAAGACGGTGCACCTGAAAGAAAACACGCCAGAAGAGAACTACAATTTGTCGAGCTCGTTGTACATTACGTGCCGATCTTGCAAAAAAAGCAAATACTACACGGCTTTCGGGCGAAAAAGCAGAAGATGCGAGGCTTGCTTGCAACATCGCAAGAAGTTGGAAAAAGCCGCAGAAGCAGCAACCGTCCAGCAGAGTTAACGGGAGAGAACGGAGGAGTGCGTAGATGATACGACAAGCACAATCCAATGACAAAGAGACAATCGTCACGATGATTGGCGAAGGCATGCTTTGGAGGACCGAAGAGATTGGCGATATCGTGGAAAAGGCTACGGTTTACATCTGGGAGGAAAACGATCAAATCATGGGCTGCGGCACATATGATTTGAGCTCCTCTGGCGAAGTCGGAACAGCAGAAATATACGTCTATACACGACCAGCTCATCGAAAGCGAGGAATCGGCTCTCGGCTGTTCGATAAGCTGTGGCTGGAACTGCAACAGCACGAGGAGAAGCCGATGGCCGTCATGGCTACCTACCGCGTAGAACACGGGCAGGGTGCTGATTTTTTTGCCAAGAGAGGTTTTGCTTCTATCTGGGGCCACCATCTGATGAAATACACAGGAGAGATCGGGCCGGAACCGACACTCGACGTACGAAAGTTCATCGAATCCGATATGGAGATGTACATCCAATCGCAGAGTGACGCTTACTACGAGGTGCGCAAAGGCATTGATCTTCAGCCATACCGTCTGGCGGATTATCCTGAGAAAACGATGAACGCATGGAAAAACTGGCTGCTAGGTGAGATGAGAGAGGACATTTATTTGTTCGAGCATGAAGGAGTATTCGTTGGGTCCTTGATCATCACAGGGCATGGCGAGGTCTACGATGTGTTCGTAGATCCCGTGCATCAAGGCAAAGGCTACGGCAAAGAGCTTGTCCGTTTTTTTGTGAATCGGACGCTGGAAAAGGGTTTGAAGCCGCATCTCGTCACAGGTACCCACAATGAACCTGCGATTGCATTGTACGAACGGACAGGCTTTCAAACGTTTCAGACGACCACGACAGCGAAGAGAGACTTCGCGTAATCCGCCCATAAAAAATGCCGCAGGGATTAGACCCAAGCGGCATTTTTCATTGTGACCGATAACCTATACTCCGAGCAGGAGCAGGATAATGGACGTCAGACTAAAGCAAACACTGATCAAGCAAAGGAAGGTGACGACCTGTTTTGGATTGAGTCCAGAACGCAGCAGGCGATAATGAACTTGACTGGCATCTGCTTGGTAGATCGGCTTTCCTTGTAGGAAGCGTTTGGTCACTACAAACAGATTATCAAAAATCGGCACACCGAGTGCTAAAATCGGAATGAACAAGGAGAGAACCGTTGCCTGCTTAAAGGCACCATCCAACGCGATAACCGCCAAGATAAAGCCGAGGAAGGTCGCGCCTGCATCTCCCATGAAAATTTTGGCCGGCGGCTTGTTGTACCGCAGATAAGCCAAGGCAACACCGATCAGACTGATCGCCATGATCGCAGATGTGCTTTGTCCTTTTACCAAGGCAACCACGAAGAGCGTGCCTGCGGAAATCGCAGAAAGCCCTCCAGCCAAGCCATCCATGCCATCCGAAAAATTGATAACCGTCGTTACTCCGAAAATCCACAGAATGGTCAGGATGAACTGCAACCATTCCGGGAGCAATATGTATTCGCCACTCAATGGATTGTAAAAGCCGGAAAAAGTAATACCCGACAAGTAGACAATCACGGCGGCTGATACTTGGACGATCAGCTTTGGTAAGGCGGAAAAATCCTTGCCTTGCGTCTTGTACCAGTCATCAATGGTACCGATAATAAGCAGCAGTAGTGAGCCTGTTAGAACAGCAATCGTTTGCCCAGTCGATTCTTTCGAGAAGAGCAAAAACGATGCAGCAAAGCCGACAAAAATAGCGTAGCTTGCTGTCAATGGGATAGGCTCCCGGTGAATCTTTCTTTCCACGTCTTTACGTGGCTTGTCCACAAAATCAAGGCGAAATGCCAATTTAGCCAGAGGCGGAATCAGCACCATAACGATACAAAACGACAGGAAAAACGAAAGAGCGTACGTTATCGTAACCATCTCCTACAGGTAGTGAGCTTTCTATTGCAAAGATACTCGCATACTGTGTTGTTTGACAAGTCTATTATAGGAAGGATTCCAAATTTTGTCGACTCTTGTAATCACGTGAGATGAGGTACCAAAAAAAGTTGGTACTTATCTCCAGTAGATCCGATCCCTATAATCCTTCGTAGGAGGGATCCACATGGAATACATGGCATTATGGTTTATCCTAGGAATCATTTTTTCCATAACACTCGCCGCGAAGCAGATCAGGCCCTGGCTAAAATTCGTTATATTCGGTTACTACCTCGTGCTATCTTACTTATTTGTCTCACGTAAAGAACAGATATATAGTGAATATCATCGGGTGCCCGTGCCGGAGCAGTTCTGGGAAACCAACTCGGATTGGGTGGGATTCATACTCGGTTTTTATTTTGTTCCATTTCTCCTCATCCTGCTGTTCATATACTTTTGGTTGTTTCGAAATGCCAACAGTGTGAAGAAACGGTTTTTCATTGCCCTTACCATTGTACCCGCAGCGATTATCTATCTATGCTTGCTGTTTGTTTTCAGTATGTACGGATATCGACCTTGATAAAGTGATGTTAGATACGGAGGGGCTCTTATGAAGTCAGCGCTTTGTTATCGGGAAGGAATCGGGTTTTCAGAGGAAGAACTGCGTCAACTGTCCCAATTGCTGATCGATGTCGTGGAGGATGGGGCTTCCCTTGGGTTTTTACCGCCTATGCAACTGGAAGAAGCACGTGCCTATTGGAATTCGGTGTCCCATGAACACATGAAAATTTGGGTAGCTGTACAAGAAGATGTCATCGTCGGAACCATCCAGTTGCATCTGGTGAGCCGTGCAAATGGATTGCATCGAGCAGAAATCGCCAAGCTGATGGTTCATCCTACTGCGCAGCGTCAAGGGATTGGGCGTGGACTGATGCTGCTGGCAGAGGCAAGGGCCCTTGCTGAAAACCGCAGCCTCCTCGTTTTGGATACACGAGCGGGCGACCCTTCCAACCAGTTGTATCAGTCGATGGGCTATCAAGAAGCAGGACGGATTCCAGGGTTTGCCCGAGCGGCTGATGGTAGCTTGCATGATACCCTCCTTTACTCTAAAACATTGGAATAGTCGTACAAGCTACAAGCGGACGGTTAACAGGCGTCCGTTTTTTTGTTTTAATAGTATGAAAAAAGCTGGGGAGGTTCTCATGAAGGTATCCAAGCTTAGGTCTGGCCAAGAGGTTATCATCCGTTTAGGAAAAATCACTGACGCAGAAGCCTTTATTGCATTCGTACATCGCGTATCAGGAGAGTCGGATCATTTGTCATTTGGACAGCAAGAATGGACAGTCACCCCTGATGAGCAAAAAGAAAACATCAAAAGATGTCTAGAAACTCATAATCAACTGTTTTTAATGGCAGAGGTGGACGGGAGAATTGTCGGGAACCTGACTTTTCGAGGGGGGATCCGATCGCGGACGAAGCATGTAGGTGAATTTGGGATAGGCTTCAAGGAATTTGGTACGTTGACGAGAGATTTTATGATTGAGGATACATTCTACGATTGTCTCTACATGGGCATCGAAATAGACTGAGGAATAGACCGTCAGGATTTTACCTGGCGGATTTTTTGATGAATAAAATACTGATTATTCAAACAAACAGAAAGGGGCCATCATGAAAAGGAAAGTCTCGACGCTTTTTTTGCAAGGAACACTGCGGGCAAAGATTCTCACGCTTTTTCTCTGCTTGATCGCAATCCCACTAAGTTTGCAAGGAATCATTACGTACAACAAGTTTTCGGCTTCAACGGAATGGAGGACGGCTGAATACACAGGGCAGATTGTGGGTCAGATTAATCGCAACCTGGAGCGCAATATACGGGAGATGAAGCGTTTATCACTCATGCCGCTCTATGATCCAGAAGTCCTGTCGATTTTAAAAGAAATTCAGACGAATACGTCGGCTACTTCTTTTCTCTCCATGGAAAAAAGGGAGAAGATGACGCTGTATATATCCAGTCTTTCTTATAGCCGACCAGAAGTAAAGGGCATTCAAATCATCGCAGGGAATGGCATGATTTTTTCCAATCTGGACCCTTCCGTCATGAAGAGCAAGGGAGATTTGGCAGAAGAGGGATGGTATTCGCGCGTAATCAAGGAACAGGGGGCAGCCGTCATTATTCCACAGCATGGGCCCGGCTATTATTTGGATGCCTCTGGTGAGCGCTATGTGTCAGTGGCTCGGTTATTGCGGGAGCCGTATACGAAAGTACCGCTCGGAATCATTAAAATCGATATGAAAATGGCCATGTTTGATCAAATCTTGTCCGATATGCCTTTTACCAAGGATGGGAGCTTGATCATCGTCAATGAGGGAAACGAGCTGTTTTATGAAAAGAGAGATAGCGAAGGCTCGCCGGGTTATCGTACTTTGTTGCAAGAAACTGACGGGATCAATCGCGGGGATGCGAATCAGATAATGATTCAGGGACAGCAATATCTCTTTGTGGATCATCAATCGAGAGAGACGGGGCTTGTAGTGATTAGTCTGATTCCGCTCGACGTCCTGCTCGCAGAATCCAATAGCTTGCGCAGTTTTACGATGCTGATTGCGGCGATGTTTTTACTCGTCGCTGGCGGACTCGCGATTTATTTTTCCTATTCGCTCAGCAAGCCGCTCGTTCAATTGAAAGAAAAAATGCTGCAAGTAAAGCGAGGGAACTTCCATGAACGAGTTCCTGTCGATTCCCAAGACGAGATTGGGAAGCTGAGCGAGCAATTTAATCAGATGGTCGAGGAAATCAACCGCCTTGTCAATGAGGTCTATCTCAGCAGCTTGCGTGAGCGGGAGGCGGAGCTGGCGGCCTTGCAGAGCCAGATCAATCCGCATTTTATTTACAACACACTCGAATCGATCAATATGATGGCGATCCGCTCAGGTAATTACGATGTGTCCGACATGGTTTCTTCGCTCGGAAAACTCATGCGCTATACGGTCGCTCGAGAGGATGGTCACGTTACACTGACGCAAGAACTCGTATCGTTACAATCCTACGTCCGTATCCAAAAGATTCGTCTGGGAGATCGCCTTCGGGTGTATATGGACGTGGAAGAGAGCCTGTCGGATCAGCGTATCCCGAAGCTGCTACTACAGCCATTGCTTGAAAATGCAATTGCACACGGGATTGAGCATCAAGAACAGGGAGGGACGATATGGCTCACGGCGCTTTGTCAGGAGGGTGTGATGCAAATCAGCGTGAGGGACAATGGCAAGGGAATGTCTGAGCAATCATTACGTCGTCTGCTCGCAAGTCTGCGTACGCCTATGCAGCAGCATGAGTTGACAGGGAACGGACACAATGGGACAGCATTGCGAAACATTTCCCAGCGGCTGACCTTATTGTTCGGGGATGAGTACGGGCTGACGATTGTGAGCAGACCAGATCAAGGCACGGAAATTACGATGAAGATTCCGCTCGATTTTCAGAAGGGAGAATCACGCCATGTACAAAGTATTGCTGGTGGAAGATGAACGAATGATTCGGGAAGGCTTGAAATTGTTAATTGAAAAAGGAACGTCCGGTTTTGCCGTCATGGCAGAAGCGGAAAGTGGAAAGGATGCCCTGCATTATTTGCGTACGGAAATGCCTGATTTGATTGTGACGGATATCCGCATGCGGGAAGTCGACGGCTTGGCGCTGATCGGGAAAATTCGGGAGATGTACGAGGAGCTGCCCATTGTGATTATTAGTGGCTATGGTGATTTTCACTACGCACAGAAAGCGTTGAAGTACAAAGTCTCCGACTATCTCTTGAAGCCCATTGATCGATTAGAGTTGGTGAGCACGCTCGCAAAAATCAGGCAAGTGTTGGATCGCAAAAAGAAAGTCAGGGAAGAAGAAAACAGCGTCGACGGCAGCCATCGAGAAGAAAGACAAATCATTCGTAAGGTAAAAGCATTTATTCACGATCATTTGGACGGTGATCTGAGACTCCAGACGCTGGCGGAGTCTGTTCATTTGAATCCGATCTATTTGAGTCAATTGTTCAAGATCGAGACGGGGGAAAATGTCTCTGACTACATCACGCAGGTGAGGATGAACCGCGCCAAGCAGCTGTTACACGAGACGAGCCTGAAGGTGTATGATATCGCCCGCTTAGTAGGGTATCAGAGCGCGAAGCATTTCATGCTGGTATTTAAAAAGGAAGTCGGGATGACACCCGGGAGCTATCGAGATCTCGTAGGGAGTAAAGATCTTTAAATCTGATACCAAATCTGAATTCCGCGTGATTTATCTTACTATTCACTCAATTTTATACTGGTGACAGGGAAAACAGATAAGGAGGTACGCCATGAAAAAGGCAATCCTGTTGGCATTGTCTACTGCTTTGACAGCGTTTACATTTGGGTGCAGCAACACCGCGACGACTCCCGGTGACTCCGCAACAGGCAAGAAAGAAGCAGTCGAGCTTACGTTTTTGACATGGGGCAACCAAGCCCACCTGGACCTGTATACGAAGCTCTCTGAAAAATTTACGCAACAAAACCCGACCATCAAAGTGAAGCTGGAATCTGTGCCATTCCCCGATTACCAGCAAAAGGTGACGGTGCTGGCTGCTGGTCAGGAGCTGCCTGACATCGGTTGGGTGTCTGAGCGAATGGTGCCGCAGTTTATGGAGAATGGGATATTGGAAGATATCTCGGATGTAAAGAACGACGCTGCTTTTAAGCTGGACGACTTTATTCCGTCGACGCTTGAGCTGTTCCAAAAAGACGACAAATTGTACGGACTGCCGTTTTCTACCCCGCCTACCGTCATGTTCTACAACAAGGACTTGTTTGACAAGGCAGGCTTGAAATCGCCGAACGACCTAGCGAAAGAAGGAAAATGGACGTGGGAGGAATTCGAAAAGTCGGCGCAGGCGATCTCGAGCGGAACCGGGGCGAGCAAAATCTATGGGGCCAACTTCTTCCGCGATTGGAAAACTTGGATCATCCTGTCTTCCTATTCATGGTCAAATGGCAGCGGCCCGTTCAACAAAGAAATGAATCAGTTTACATGGAATGACCAATACGGGGTGGAGACACTCAGCATGCTCCAACGGATGATGTTTACAGATGGGTCGCATCCGAAGGCGGGTGAGCAGGTCAGCTTTGAATCAGGGAAAATTGGCATGTTCTTTGATGTGTACAGCTACGTTTCGAAGGCGCGAATGATCAAGGACTTCAAGTGGGACATTGCTCCTATGCCAGCGGGTTCAAAAGGCTCGGCACCGATGCTCGGTCAGGCAGGGTATTCGATTTTCAAAGGAACAAAGCATTTGGAGGAGACCAAGCTATTCCTCAAGTTCCTCGCGAGTGAGCAGGGTGTCCAAGAGACCTCGACTTACTTTGTACCGCCGCGCTTGTCTGTGCTGAATTCCGATCCGTTTTTGAATGTTCCAGGTAACCCAGACCCTGCACACATCAAGCAGGCGGTTATCGATGAAATGCCTAAGGCACACCTGCAACCAGGTCATGTGGACTGGCAAAAAATCGACACGACGATACTGACTGGTTTTGATCAATTATTCGGTCAAACGGCACAGCCTGCGGATATCGTGAAGTCGCTGGAAGAGAAAGTCAATCCCATCATGAAAAAGTAAGCTCATCACAACGGTCTGGGATACAGGCCGTTGTGACTTGAGAAGGAGGTTACGATGAATCGTTTTCGACAGGCACTGGAAGAGAAGCCGTTTCTGCTCATGGTCAGTCTCCCGCAAAACGACGAGACCTTAGCCAGAGCTGCGATGGAAGAAGGCGCAGATGGTTTGAAGATGCACATCAATGTGTACCATCGTGCCAGTGGCAACCGGTTTGGTCCTCTGGCTGAATATACGGACTTTCTCCAAACGATACGCAGCCAGTTCGCAGGGCCGATTGGCATTGTTCCGGGCGGGTCAATGGAGGAGCTCAATCCCGAGGAAATCAAACAGTTCGATTCGCTGGGAATCGATTTCCTTTCCATCTATGGTCATCATTTGCCAGCGTCCCTTTTGAAAAACGAAGGGGTGGCGAGTACGTTTGCCATCGATGATCAGTTTGATTTGTCCAGATTGGAAGCCGTGAAGCATTTTCCCATGACCGCATTGGAGGCATCGATTATTCCGGGGAGTGAGTATGGCACGAGGCTTACATTTGCCGACCTGCTCACCTATCGGTACATCGTAGAGAAGGCGGGCATCCCCATCATCGTTCCGACACAGCGAAAAATTGTGGCGGAAGATATGGAAGCTCTGCGAGAAACGGGAGTTCGTGTCTTGTTAGCTGGAGCGATGTCGATCGGGAGGACCGAGGATGAAATGCGCCGTTCCATCCATGCATTGCGGAATGCGATTGACAACTGAGGAGGGATCGTATGGAGAGCAATTTGAATGTCCCGCTCTCTCCTGACAAGAGAACAAGTGGCACAAGGAAAAGATCCTTCAGCCGGGAAGCGAATCTGACAGGATGGCTGTTTATAAGCCCGATGGTCATCGGGTTTGTGGTGCTGTTGCTAGGCCCGCTTTTGCTCGCGCTGTACATGAGCTTTACGGATTGGCCGTTACTGGGGGAAGCCGAATTTATTGGTTTGGAAAATTACCAAGCGATCTTTCAGGATACCGAATTTTGGACAGTCGTGGGCAATACATTTGCGTTCTCGGCCGGTCTCGTCCCCCTGAACATCGTGTTGGCGTTGGGGTTGGCCTTACTGCTCGTGCGCAAGCTGCCGGGGATCGGGATTTTCCGCACGGCCATTTTTGTGCCGGTCATGACATCGCTGATTGTCTGGGCGATTGTGTGGAAGTATTTGTTTGCGACAGACACGGGGTTCATCAATCAAATCTTGCAGATGTTCGGGATTACAGGCCCCTCATGGCTTTACAATCCAAAGCTGGCGATGCCGGTGGTGATCGTGACGAGTGTCCTGAAAAATGTGGGCCTGAACATGGTTCTGTTTATCGCTGCCTTACAGCAGGTGCCTGTTCACTTATACGAGGCGGCGCGCATTGATGGAGCTAGTCGGACGCGTCAATTGTTTCAGATTACGATCCCGATGATTAGTCCGACGGTTTTTTTAACCACGTTGTTGACGATTATCGGCTCGCTCAAGGTGTTTGGGCAGATTTACGTCATGACCCAGGGTGGGCCGGATAACAGTACAAAGGTGCTCGTCTATTACATATGGGAGCGTGCCTTCAAAAACTTTGAATTCGGCTATGCGTCTGCACTTGCCTTTGTGCTGTTCTTTATCATTTTAGTCTTTACGCTCTTGCAGTGGCAGTTTAGAAAAAGGTGGGTGTTCCATGAAGAGTAATCGCCACGGATTACAAGCGGGCAAGTTATTGGGGATTGGCGGTCACTATGTGGCGTTAGGAGCGATCTCCCTACTGATGCTGGTGCCTTTTTTGTGGATGCTTTCTACATCGTTAAAAGAGCCGGCCAAAATATTCGTCTTTCCGCCAGAGTTTATCCCTTCATCAATCCGCTTGGAGAACTACACGGAGGTTTTGGCGAATACGCCGTTTCATCTGTTCTATTGGAACAGCCTGTACATTGCGATTCTGGTCACGGTTGGAACGGTATTATTTGCCTCGATTGCGGGCTATGCGTTTGCCCGAATTCCGTTTCGCGGACGCAATATCGTCTTTCTGGTGCTATTGTCGACGATGATGATCCCGCATGAAGTGACGTCGATTCCGATGTTTTTGTTCATGCGCATGCTTGGGCTTATCAACACGCATGTGCCGCTGATTGTGCTTCCTATTTTTGGAGCAGGCGGAATTTTTGGTGTGTTCGTCATGCGCCAGTTTTTCCTTGGGATTCCGAAAGAACTGGAGGAGGCGGCGATGATTGATGGCTGCTCGCGTTGGCGGATTTACTGGAGCATCATGCTGCCACTAGCGAAGCCAGCTATCGCGACGCTGACGATTTTTACGTTTTTAACGAGCTGGAACGAGTTTTACGATCCGCTCATTTTCATCAACGACAGAGAGCTGATGACGCTACCGCTCGCTTTGTCCTTGTTTACTGACGAAGTAGGGACAGCTTGGCATCATCTGATGAGTGCGTCCGTCATGGCGACCTTGCCGCTTTTGATCGTGTTCTTTTTCGCCCAAAAGCAGTTTATCGAGGGTGTATCGATGACGGGCCTAAAAGATTAAAAGATTAAAGGATGAAAAGAAGTTCAACAAGGAGTGAGTGCAGATGGATCGAGTAGTGGAAGCAGATGTAGTCGTGGTAGGCGGGGGGCCAGCAGGAATCAGTGCCGCTCTCGCCAGCGGACGATTGGGAGCCAAGACGATCCTGATCGAGCGTTACGGCTTTCTCGGAGGGATGTCGACGATTGCGCTCGTTTATCCGTGGATGACGTTTCATACGGAGAAAGGCGAGCAAGTCATCAAAGGAATTGCACAGGAAATCGTCGACCGCTTGCAAGAAAAGGGGGGATCGCCTGGACATTTGCAGGATACGGTGGGATTCGTGAGCACAGTCACGCCGTATCATCCGGAAATTTACAAGCTGGTCGCGGTGGAAATGCTCAAGGAAGCGGGCGTCAAGCTGTTTGTCCACAGCTTTGTCGATCAGGTGAAGGTAGAGGGGACAGAGATTACTTCTGTTACACTCACTAGCAAATCGGGCCAGTATGAGATCAAGGCCAAGGTGTTCGTCGATGCGACAGGCGATGCAGATATCGCTCATTTATCGGGGGCGTCGACGAGCAAAGGGCGAGATGCAGATGGACTGACACAACCGATGACCATGAAGTTTCGCATGCGCGGCGTCGATTTGGAGCAGGTGAAGCAGTACATGCTTGATCATCCGGAGGAGTTTTATCACAAGACGCCCTTTGCACAGCTACCGTCCATTCCACTAACGGGTGTCCAAGGCTTTTATACGCATTGGAAGATGTCAGGTGTTCCGATTAATCGGGATCAAGTTCTGTTTTTCACAGGACCCGAGAGTGATGAAGTTCTGATCAATTGCACGCGTGTGCAGGGATTGGATGGAACAGATGTCGAGGACTTGACGGAAGCGGAGGAAGAGGGAAGACGTCAAGTGTTGTTGATGTCTGAATTTTTAAAAAGCAGAGTCCCGGGCTTCGCGAAAGCATCCATCTCCGCAGTCGGAACGCAAATTGGAATCCGCGAGACACGCAGAATCGTCGGAGAGTACAGCTTGACGATCGAAGACGTGGTAACGGGTAGACGTTTTCCGGATGTCATCGCACGAAGCGGCTATCCGGTTGACATTCACGATCCTTCTGGCAAAGGCGTAGTGGCAGCAGATATTGAAGGAGAGGGCGCTTATGACATTCCGTATCGATGCTTGATCCCTCAATCCATTGACAACCTGCTTGCGGCGGGGCGTTGTATCTCCACGACACATGAGGCGCTGGCTACGACCAGGCTTACCCCGAGCTGTATGGCTACAGGGCAAGCAGCAGGTACAGCAGCAGCCATTGCATTTCACGACCAGACCATTCCGCGTTTGATTCACGTGGCGAAATTACAGGAACAATTGCGTCTAGCGAATGCCGTCCTCGATTAAACCTTTTCATTTTGAAAGGAGATTGGATCTATGAAAAAGTTGCGCATTGTCATTTCAACAGTGGCTATGGCAGCACTAGTAACAGGCATGGTTCCATTTACGCAGACGAGTACAGTTGCAGCGAAAAAAGCGTCACCAAAGCCAATTGCCAAAGTCGCTCTTGTTCCCCTTGATGATCGTCCGGTCAATACGTATTTTCCGCAAATGTCAGCACGAGCAGGCGGGGTGGAGACGATTATGCCGGATGAAGACATGCTCGGTCACTTTATGACTCCGGGCGATGGGGAAGAAATTGGCGATTGGCTGATTAAACAAGCAAGCAAAGTAGACGGCTCAGTCATCTCAGTCAGCATGCTGGCATATGGCGGGCTAGTTGCGTCCCGTACCGATCAACAGTCCTATGAAGATGCCCTATCGAATATCGAAGCCATTAAAAGACTGAGAGACAAAAATTCCAAAAAGCCGATCTACGTGTTCGATACGATTCAACGCTTGGCGGTGACGGCGACTGATCCCGAAACATTGAAGTACTATGAGCAAATCAGAGAATGGGCCATTTTATACGATGAAGTGCACAACCTCGGCATGACAGAAAAAAAGGATCGACTCGATCAGTTGGAAAGGGAGATTCCCGAGTCTGTGCTGGAAGATTACTTAAACGCCCGCGAGCGGAACCACAAGATTAACTCCTTGTTGATCGACTGGGTGGAAGATGGAACCATTGATTATTTAGTGCTGGCTCAGGATGACGCTGCTCCCCATGGTCTTCACCGGGCAGAGCGGGAGACCTTGGTCAAAAAAGCAAAGGAGCTGGATGTAGAGGAACGTGTAGCGATTTTCCCTGGAGCGGACGAAGTAGGAACCGTCTTGTTGAGCCGATTCTCCTTGAACGAAATGCGCATTCATCCAAAAGTAGCAGTCGAGTATTCGGGTATAGATGGTAGTGAGTGGACGGCGCCGTTTGAAGACACGACCTTTGATGTAAATGTTGAGAAGCATATCATCGCAGCAGGCGGCAAACCCGTTCGGGACGAGGACGATGCAGATATCGTATTAATGATTCATTCACCGAAGAAAAAAGGACAGAGCAACGCAGAGAGACGCGATGATCTGGATGAGTTCGTCGAAGAAATCAATGATCTTCTGGAAGTAGGAAAGCAGGTCGCAATTACAGACGTTACGATTACAAACAAAGCTGACCCTGAGCTGATCGAGCGACTACAAGAAGAAGTAAAGCTGCCGGAACTTTTCGCCTACACGGCATGGGGAACGGCGGGAAATAACATGGGAAGCGCGTTGGGACAGGCGTTGCAACGATCAGCCTTTTTAGAAAAAGGAAATCAGTTCGGTGTGCCCTTAACGGTGGATGCGGCAGAAACCCATATCAATCTGCTCTTGTCATCGTTTGTAAATGACCATCATTACCGAAATGAAGTGATGGCAGAAGCACGTAACCTCGTAAAAGAGTTAAAGGGAAATGAGTGGAATCTCGGCGATGACTACGACGAAGTCAATGATTTTGTGAGGGATGAACTGACGCCACATGCGGAAGAATGGTACGAAAACTATTTTGCCAATCAATCGCTGGTTATCGGAAAGAGAGGCAAGAATACGTTTGAAGGCGAAATCGTCGAAGTAACGGATATAGTGATTAAGCTTCCTTGGGAGCGGTTGTTTGAAGTCTTTGTCGGGCCAGAAGTGAAGATTGAAAGGAAGTAAGATGTAGAAGAAGCCGGTCTATTTTTCGAATCTGCACATATCATGTCTCTATCGCTATAAGAAGGTGACGAGGATGGAGACTCTACAATGGGTGTATGTGCAGTATGACTTGGAAATGTATGTGCGGGTAGTGGTGAGCGCGATTCTCGGTTTGTTCATCGGGTGGGATCGCTCGCACAGAAACAAGCCTGCCGGGCTGAAAACGTACATGTATGTGTCCGTAGCCTGCACGCTCATCACACTCGTTTCTATTTACAGCACAAAGCTATACAGCGCGCCTGGCAACGGAACGATGATGGACCCGATGCGCTTGGCGGCACAGATTGTCACAGGTCTTGGTTTTTTGGGAGCAGGCGTCATCTTGAAGGACGGCTTGAAAGTAAAAGGACTGACCTCCGCAGCCATGATCTTTTTCGCTGGAGGGATTGGCATAGGGATCGGAGCCGGATTTTACGGCATTGTGATATTCTCGGTTATCGTCGCTTTTGTACTCGCGAGGATCAGTCAGCGTGTGGAAGATGTCCAGCACAAGCGGTTAGGAAAGTGAATCATGGAGAAGCGGTGCATTAGCATCGCTTTTTGTTTTTAGAAGGAGCTGTAGTGGGGGAAGAAGCGAATTTCCAGTCTACGCTTCGGCATACGCCCCGCATGGGGTATCACTGTCCGCTTCGGAAAAAATGGCGGGAGCGCTTCAAACCAGAAAACGCGAATGCGTTTTTGTATGTAATAAAAGCTGAAATTCCCCGCCAGTTTTTCCGAAGCTAGGGTGGGCTCCAGAGGCGCTTGGACTGGAAATTCGCTTCTCAAATCTTAGAAGGTGAATGAAGTACAATGCTCTCAAAAACTTCTTTGTACAAACTTACAAAACGCCATAACAGCACGAAGTCATCCACAGCTGTCCGAAAGCACTGTCACATGTTTGGAAGGAGACCGCCCGAACGAAGAGAGGATACAGGCGACTGGAAAACATGTGGCAGGGCTTCTCCCGACCACAACAGTTAGGAGAACAACAATTAGGGGTTTTGATTCATTCAATTCCATAATATGCTAACGTTAGAATATTTCAAATAGGATGAGTGCCTCCATGAGCAAGTGGTTTGTAAGTCTATGCAATCTTGTCGTTATCATGGTGATCGGGATGCTTGCCGTGACGCCATTCGCTAATGCCGTAGAACAACCACGCCAAGCCAAACAAGGCGTGTTGGATTTGCGGGGCGTGGATTGGGAAGACGGCGACACGATTAGGCTGGATGGGGAATGGAGTTTTTACTGGCGGCAGCTCCTCCCCCCAGGTACTTTTGAACCCGATACTTCCGTACGAGAGTACATGCAAGTACCTTCATCTTGGAAGCAGGGGGCCGGTGATCGAACGGATATATCCAATCAGGGATACGCTACGTATCGACTGCTCATTCAGCTGAATGAGCAAAAGTCAGAAAGACCCTTCGCGCTCTATATGCCCAGCGTCGCAACGGCCTACAAACTGTGGATAAACGGCAAGGTTATGGCCGAAAACGGTGTAGTCGGTGAGGATGTAGGGAGGATGACCCCGAAAAATTATCCCAAGGTCGTCGTGTTTCAACCAGATCAACCGCAAGTGGAGCTCGTTATTCACGTCTCTAATTTTGTCCAGCGAAAAGGCGGCCTGTGGGAAGCCATTGAGTTGGGGCATGCTGAGCAAATCATGCGGAAGCGTGAAGCCAACATTATCTACAGTGGCATGATTGCGGCATCCTTGTTAGTCATGGGCATCTATCATTTCGGCTTGTATATGACACGCAAAAGAGAGAGTTCGACTCTCTATTTTTGTGGAGTCAGCATTGCGATCGCTGTCCGCATATTATTTTTGGGAGAGACGATGGCTGTTAGCTTGCTTCCGCAGATCCCATGGGAGATGGTGGTCAAGCTGGAGTACATGTCTTCTCTTCTCACGCTGATCATGCTCGCTTGTTTTGTCCATTCGCAGTATCGGGCATTATTCAATCGTTTCATTCTGAGAGCCTGCGTCTGGACAGGGCTTCTCTTTATTCTCTTCGTGCATTTTACCCCTGCTAGAATCTATACAGAATGGATTTATGTAGGAGAAGCGTATTTGTTGCTAAACTATGGCTACATGCTATTCGTTTATGGACGGGCCATCGTTCAAAAACAGACAGGCGCTGTCTTAAATGGAATCGGTCTCCTCGTATTTTTTACCGCAGTTGTCAATGAAGTGTTGTTTTACGCACATCTGTCTCCGTTTGAAAATGCCATTCCGTTCGGCTTGCTCGTTTTTTTACTCACCCAAATGATGAATTTGTCCATGGTATTCGCTCGTTCTTTTGCCCATGTCGAGCAACTTTCCGAAGAGCTTGCGCAGACCAATGAATGGTTGGAGCAAAAAGTACGGCAACGGACACAGGCACTCGCGGACAAGAATGAGGAGCTGCAAAGGATGGAGGAGTCACGGCGCATGCTGCTCTCCAATATTTCGCATGAACTGGGGACGCCGCTAACCTCGATTCAAGGGTTCATCAAGGCGATGCTTGACGGTGTGGTCAAGCCGAACGATCCGAAATACTTGGGGATCATCTATGAAAAAACAATCTATTTGCATCGAATCATCACGGATTTGTTTGAGTTGTCCAAGATGGAGTCGCGGCAGCTTCGCTTTCATTTTCAGCCATTGTCGCTGGTTGGATTTTTCCGTGGCTTGTACGAGAAGCATTTACTCGATATGCAGGAGAAACAGCTGCAATTTGTGTGGGAAGCACAGGAGGAGCCAGATACGGAGTGCAAGCTTTTGCTGGTGGCTGATCCGATTCGCCTGGAGCAGGTCATGAGTAATTTGCTTGTAAATGCACAAGCGTATACGCCACCGGGCAGGCTCATCAAGCTACAGGTGGAGTGGGAGCTGGCTCTGGATGGGACAGGCGAGGCAACGATCAAGGTAATAGATACAGGAGCAGGGATACAGGCGGAGGCGCTTCCTTTTGTGTTTGATCGATTTTATCGGGGGAGTGAATCTAGAAAGCTGAGGACGGCAGGAGTAGGGCTAGGTCTGGCCATCTCCAAAGAAATTATCGAAAATCATCACGGGAAAATCGGCGTACAGAGTAAAGCGGGAGAGGGAAGCCTCTTCTGGTTTTCGCTGCCAGTCCGCTGGAAGGAAGAGAGTGAAGAGGGAGGAGAGAAGGTGAGATGAGCAACGAGGTAATCCTGTTGGTAGAAGATGATGAGAACATTCGCGAATTGGTCAGGCTCTATTTGCAGGCTAGTGGTTTTCAGGTGCGAGAGGCAGAAGATATGAGGCAAGCGCAGGCCATGGTGCTGAGTGAACAGCTGGATATGGTCCTCCTTGATATTTTGTTGCCGGATGGATCGGGCCTAGAACTTTGTCAGACATGGAGGCAGAGTGGAATTCATGTGCTTGTCTTGTTTTTGAGCTGCAAAAATGACACGGAGGATATGATCGCTGGCCTGGATCTTGGTGGTGATGATTATGTGACCAAGCCCTTTGATCCCAATCTGTTGATTTCACGGGTGAAGGCGCACTTGCGCAGGAGGAGCATACAGGGAGAAAACAGCAAAGCTTTGTTGTCTCCAAAAGGACTGATAGAGACCTTGACCAAACGAGAGCTGGAGATGCTTCACATGATCAAAGCGGGGTATACGAATCAGGAGATCGCCCTGCAATATCAAATATCGATTGGTACCGTCAAAGGATACAATAACCAATTATTCAGCAAGCTCGGTGCCAAAAACCGGACGCATGCCATTATGCTCGCGAGTCAGTTCGGCTTTTTTACGTGAGCCCTAACTTTGGTTGACTCCTCTCACGATTTTTCCGATGATATTCCTCTGACAAACGCGCGTTATGCTGGAAGAGCAATCACAATCTGGAAAGGACGCGTGCGCGATGAGAGATGAAAGACTAGGAAAAATAGCAGACAACTTAATTTCGTACAGCTTGGATGTGCAAGCCAAACAGCATATTATGATCATGGTCGTGGATGAAGGGGAGCCGCTGGCCATGGAATTGGTGAAGCGGTTGTATGCGAAGGGAGCGTATCCCCACTTGCGCTTTGTCCGGCCAAAGGTCCAGCGGGAATGGTTGAAAGGAATAACGGCAGAGCAGCTTGCCGAGACCGTTCAGTGGGAAAAGGACATGTGGTTTGGCATACAAGGCTATATCGGAATTCATGGCGAGACGAATGACAGTGAGATGAAGGATGTTCCGCAGGAGAAATACCGTCTGTACGCAGAAGCATATGATTCCATTTTCCATCATGTCGACAATCAAATTACGGGACTGCGCATTAATTACCCGACCTCGGCCCTTGCTCAAAAGGCCAACATGACGACAGAAGCGTTTGAAGATTTTTATTTCAACGTATGTGCACTCGATTATCGAAAAATGGCCGAAGCGTGCCAGCCGTTGTACGACCTCATGGACAAAACGGACAAGGTGCGCATCGTCGGACCAGGGACAGACCTGACGTTTTCGATCAAAGGGATTGGGACGCGGACAGCGGTAGGTAAACGCAACATACCCGATGGCGAAGTGTATACATCTCCCGTGCGTGACTCGATTCACGGGACGATCAGCTACAATACGCCCAGCAATTTCAAAGGTACGACGTTTGAAAACATCCGGTTTACTTTTCGGGAAGGAAAGATTGTCGAGGCGTACGCTAACCATTCGGACAAGCTAACGGAAATATTGGACACGGATGAAGGTGCACGCTACATCGGTGAATTCGCCATTGCGTTTAACCCGTACATTTTGCACCCGATGGGCGATACTTTGTTTGATGAAAAAATCGCTGGCAGCTTCCATCTCACACCGGGCCGTGCCTATGATCAGGCGGATAATGGCAACCGCAGCGCGATTCACTGGGACCTGATCTGCATTCAGCGTCCGGAATACGGTGGCGGCGAAATATGGTTTGATGATGTGCTGATTCGAAAAGACGGAAGGTTTGTGCATGAGGCTCTGCTGGGGCTGAATCCGGAGCAATTGATTCTGTAGGGGAGGGCGATAATGCCCTCCTTTTTATTTGAATTTGAAAACCATTACGCCTGCGATCATGATGCCGATTCCGATGATCTTGTTCAAGGTGATCGGAACCTTTTGTACGCCGAACAGGCCGAGAGAATCAATGAGGAGAGCGACGAGCAATTGGGAGATGAGCAGAATTGATACAGCGTAGGCAGGGCCGATGGTCGTAATGCCTTTCATCACACTAAAAACGATGACCGCCCCGAAAACGCCTCCAAGCAAATACACCTTGTTGACTTCCCCAATGCTTTTCCAATCGCCATCACGAACGTAGAGAAAGATCGCGAATGATACAAGAAAGCCTACGGCGTGAACAATCGCATTGGTTTGCCACAGTCCGAGCTTTGTACTGGCTTGCGCATTGAACACGCTTTGCAGACATATAAAAACGCCAGCGAGTAACGAAAAGAGAATGCCTTGCACAATATGACCTCCTATATGGTTGATTACTCATAGATGTTTCCGCTCGCAAGCTCACTGATTTTTTCTCGATCCTTGATAATCAGTGCGCCTTTTTTGCGTTCGATCACGGAAGCTGCGCAAAGATTGCGGATGACCCGGTTTAGATGTCGGTAGCTGGTACCCAACAGCTCGGCTACCTCCGTCAGCTTCGCCGTCTTTAGCTCCTCGGAAGCAGTCGACCCTGTGTCGCTGGACAGCGTAGAGAGCAAATAGCTGGCAAAGCGATTTTCAACGGGATACAACAGGTTCAGGCTGGTTGAGTTCGATGATGTATGCAACTTGTGACTGATTTTATGCAGAATGAATTGCAAAAAAGGCGGATGGTTCTGGTAGTTTTCCTGCAAAACTTTAAAAGGGAGACTGACCACGAGACTGCGATGGACAAACTCAACGGTATTGCGGACCTCGCATTGTGTGACATACTCGACGTCTCCAATAATCGTGAGTGGATTGTTAAAGCGCAGTAACAAAGATTTTCCGTTAGGAAGCGTCGTGAAAATTTTGATTTTTCCCTTCAGAATGAAGTACATGTGGTGAAGCTGATCGCCCTTCGAACAGAGGATGTCACCCTTCTCAGCCTGATACAGGCGCATTTCATGGAGGGTAATGGCATCAAAAATATCGGGCAAGGGACTATTTTGCACCAGCGTATGCAAAAGGGTGCGGTCGTGAAGTTCTTTCATGTATCAAGCCTCCTGCTTGTTTGCTTGCAGGCTATACCCCCTTTAGTAAAAGGGATTTACGCGCGAAAAAAAAGGACATATGTCCTTTTTCTTATTTAAACACAGAAGGCGCGTAGCAGGAATATTCGGATAGATTCGAGAAGTACAATTGTCGAGATAATTAGGAAAGAGAGAAACGAAGGAGTGGTTCACATGACTTTGCCTGTAAGTGAAAGAATCATTGGATTTGTAGGAACGGGTGTCATGGGGAAAAGCATGGCAACCCATTTTCTGCAAGCAGGATATACAGTGCTGGTGTACACACGTACAAAGGAAAAAGCGGCAGATTTGCTGGCAGCCGGTGCGATCTGGAAGGAACAGGTCAGTGAGCTGGCAAAAGAGGCAAACGTCATCATCACAATGGTCGGCTACCCATCTGATGTCGAGGAAGTGTATCTCGGCGTGGACGGAATTGTGGCAAATGCGAAGCCGGGCACTTATTTGATCGATATGACGACATCGAAGCCGTCGCTGGCGAAACATATTTATGAGGAAGCCAAAAAATACGAGCTGTATTCCCTGGATGCGCCTGTCTCCGGTGGAGATGTGGGGGCACGCGAAGCGCGACTGACTATCATGGTTGGCGGCGATCAGGAAGTATTTGATGCGATGGAGCCTGTGTTTACGATCATGGGGACAAACGTCGTCTTGCAGGGCGGACCAGGTGCAGGTCAGCATACGAAAATGTGCAACCAAATTTGTATTGCCACGAACATGATCGGTGTGTGTGAAGCGATCGCGTATGCGAAAAAAGCAGGACTGGACCCGGAGAAAGTGCTGACGAGCATTGGAGCGGGTGCCGCAGGTAGCTGGTCGCTGTCGAATCTGGCACCGCGCATGATCGCGGGCAACTTCGCACCTGGCTTTTACGTCAAACATTTTATCAAGGACATGGGCATTGCATTAGAAGCAGCGGAGGAAATGGGGCTGATGACGCCAGGACTCGCGCTCTCCAAATCGCTCTATGAAGAACTGGCAGCAAACGGCGAGGCAGATAGCGGCACGCAAGCTTTGATCAAATGGTTTGAAGGCAAGTAAAGGAAAAAGGAGCCCTATTCATGAGGGCTCCTTCTCTATGGTGTTCATCCGTTGCGTGTTGACTTGTACATCTCGTACATCTTTTGGAACGGATTTATTTTTGGACGAGGGTTGTTCCATTTTCTTCACTTCTAAGATGTCTAGCAAGAAAACAAAGGACGGAATCCCGACAATCAGCCCCCATACACCAAAGAAATGCTCGGAAAAGATCAGGACGACAAACGTGTAGAAAATCGGCAAGTGAGTCTTCGTTGCCATCAAGCGAGGGTTCAACACATATGCCTCAAGCGCATGAATCAACATGATGAAAACGAGCAAATAAATAACGGTTGCGATACCACCGACGCTAAAAGCGATGGCACTGAGCGGAATCAATGAAATGGCGACACCTGCAACCGGAATGAGCCCCAGTATGAAGACCATGATCGCGAGTCCCAATAGATTCGGAAAGCCCATGATCCATAGACCGATAACGGTGAAGGTCGTATTGAATAAGGCAATCAACAGCTGTGTTTCGATTACTTTACCAAAGGTCAGGATGAATTTTTGGCTGAAGTAGGCGATTTCGTTGTACAGCCAGGATAATTTGCTCGTGCGAAATTGAGCGGTAAACGTAACGACATTGTCTTTGCCGAGCAGGAAAAACAGACTCAGAATAATCGCCAGAAAGACATTGAACCCAACGTTTCTGACCACTGCGAGAAAATCAAGGCTGCCTTGAACGATGCCCTTCATATCTAGCTTCCCAACAACAGACATAAGATAAGGGGCAAACTCATTGTGCTGATTTTGGTGGTACACTTGCTCGATGACATGGAACAATTGTCCGGTTTGATGAATAAGCGCCGGAATGGCTTTCATCCCACCCACTACGAGCAAGAACGTCAGCAAAATATAGAGGAAAATAAGAATCAGCTTGGGATGGATCGGCACGACTTTGTGTGTGAGACGTGTAAGATATTGATGCAGCCGATTCATTAAATAGGTAACTAAAAAGGTAAGCAAAACCATGTTCAGCATACTTCCCAAGGAGTAAAGCAACAAACAAAACAACGCCAAAATCCCAAATCGTCTTACATCCGGCTTTTGCAAGGCGGCAGCAAAGAAATTCATGGGAACATCCTTTCCAAGTGCTCTTATAAGCACTCCCATCCGTATACGATGATTATACTGCGTCGGTGTGAACAATTATAGCACGCTTAAAAGCGAGTGGAGGGAAAGAAAAGGTTCCAGTTGTTTGAAAAAGGGCAACGAAACTATTTCACCCTACGAAGCGTCAAAGGGAGGGAATGTTTGCCAAGGGGGCCTATCACGAATGAACATAAAAACGAAAACCATCAGTTTGGTTACGGCTGTCGTACTCGGGACAAGTGCGTGGACTTCTTCTGTCCATGCTGCTACGTTTTCCCAGATTCAGCCGTATCTAACAGACTACAAGATCGGTTTTACGGACGGTAACAAGCTGGTCACACAGGCCATTTATGATGATTTTGAGCTATCTTCCAAAGACATGATCGTAACAAAGGGCGGTAAAAAAGGAATTCTCGATGCGCGAACCGGGAAAGAAATAACCCCTGCGATTTGGGATAACATTGACATTCCCGATTCCAAAAATATCGCGATTGTACAAAAAGGCAGCTGGTTTCAATATATCGATTTAAAAACGCACAAGCTGTCGACTATGAAGTTTGCTGGGGCGCATCCGTATTATTTGTCCAAAGAGCAAGGGACGGCGATTATGCTGCTGGGAAAATCATCGATGCTGCTCAATGTGGATGGAAAGGTCCTGATTCCGCCTTTTGCAGGCAAGCTAGCGATGGTACAACTAGTTGCTCCTGATCAGACGGAAAATAAAGAGGTGGAGAAAACGCGTTATTTCGTTGCGTCTACTCCCAAAGAGCTCATTATGTACGATCCTGCTTCCAGCAAAAAGCTGTTTGCGCTGGCAAAAGCAGAATGGATTCCGAACGAAGGCGGTCCAGACACCGCGTATCTCAAGGTTCGATCCGGTGGAAAAGAAGGCTTGATTGATCGCTATGGCAAGTACGTACTCGAGCCAAAATACAACGCGATTTATATTTGGATTAATGGATACTTTCAGGTGATTGGACCAAAAGGACAAGGGCTGTGGAAAGACGGACGGATGCTGGCAGAGCCCATATATAAAGAAGTGGGGATCGAGCATAATAATCCGGATGTGTACTACACGGTTTCTGGAGATGTCATCACTTATCATTCCAGGTCCAAAGGTACGTCACATCCTTTGAAAAAAGGTGCCGAGTTATTGCATGGCAGCTATGTGCAGGGACAGGACCCGAAAACGAATCTGTACGGCGTCCTCCAAGTCGGGGGAGAGACGGTTATCCCCTTTGCTTATCCGCGG
Organism: Brevibacillus sp. HB1.2; assembly: GCF_013332495.1. NCBI lineage: Bacteria > Bacillati > Bacillota > Bacilli > Caryophanales > Paenibacillaceae > Brevibacillus > Brevibacillus sp. HB1.2. Next base: position 126,239 of record NZ_JABMIU010000014.1, read on the forward strand.
GCTGAAGGTCCGCCAGCTGCACGCTTGCTCGTCCGTAGCGACGGGAAAAAAGTGATCCTCCCTGGCTGGGGTAAAGAAGTCAAGGAGCCAGATTTTTGGTTCGACTCGTATGTGACATTGGGCAGCTACAGCATGCTTAGCATCAAGGACGGAAACAAAATCGGACTTTATTCTGAAAAGGAAGGCTTGGTCTTGCCCCCTGTTGAGAATCGAGTCATTCGCTACGAGGAAGCAACGGGGCAGGTGCTGGTGACTGAGCCGGATGGAAACGTGCTGCGATACAACTCTGTTGGGAAATCGGAAGAAACTGGAAATACAATGCCGTTGTCCGATGAGTTGACGACCATGTATCAGCCGGGAAAAGGCGTTATGATCGTGGACCGCAAGACGAACCAACCAATCAGCAAGCTCTACCAATCTGTCTACATGGATTCCGATACCAATCTCATCGTTGCGATGGATCACGATTGGGCGGATCTTTATACCGCTGAGGGCAAGCTGTTGACGACGGAGATCAAAGTCGCGGTGTGGAAGTCAGGCAACGACGGACCGCCTCTCACTTTGATTAGAGTTGCTGACTCCGTATACACCATGGGTGTGAGAGCGGGGAATATCGAAATGGCGATGATCAAGGCCGATGGCGGGCAGCTTCAGGTCGTGAGCGATTTTGTGTATCGGGATGCAGACGAAGCGATGGTACAAAATCAAAAGATCGCAGTGACAGCACGTTTGGACGGTACACTGGATGTATGGGTGCAAGAAGGGAACCAGCTCACAAACAAGCTCACTAGCGTGAAAGGTTTTCACAGGGAATCTGATTTTGATCGGGTATTGATTCAATCAAGTACAGGATGGGATGTATATTCACCGCAGTTGCTCCGCCTAAGCACGGGCGATTATCAGTCCATGAAGTATTTGCCCTTACCGGATCGCAAGATGGGTGTCATTGCCTACCAGGACAAGAAGACGGGATTGTACGGCCTCATGTCACTGGAAGGCAAGGTGCTGACAGCGGCCAAATATGAGGCGATTTTGCCAACGAACAAAGTATTCTCACAAATGTGGAGTAAGGCAGACGATCAGACGCCTTATGTATTCACAACGAAAGACCAGTTCGGTTACCTCAGTCAAGGTGGGCAAGAGTTGTTTGCGACAAGATTCCTGACGAAAAAACCAGTGGTCTCCTATAGTCCGATTACGTTCCAAGCGTTTTCGGCCTACTCGGATGTGATGCGACATCGCTCGCTTGAGCTGATCGATTTCGGCAAACCGTATAGCTGGCCAGCTGGTGGCAACAGCGAGAGCAAATTTTTTGCCAATCTGGCGCTTTATTTGAATCTGCCGAAGGATGCTGGCAAGCAAGCGGTACTTTCAGATCTGGTGTCCAAGGGTATCATCAAAGTCGATGAGAATCGTTCTGTCATGAGCGACGAAGATATGTTCCGAGTGGCTTATTTCATGGCGACAGGCAAAACGAGTCAAGCGATGAAGACGCCAGAGGTGATGGAGTGGGCACAGAAGCGGGGAATTGTGCCGGTGCGAGAGGGAATGAGCTACTACATGACAATGGATTTGTACACGGAGTATCAGCACATCCTGATGACCGAGCTCATGCGTTCCCTGAAAGGAAAAAAAGTGCTCAAGCCAAAGACGTTAACGACGGCTTCACTCAGTGACGCACAACAGCAAATGCTAACAACAGCTCTGATCGTAAACGGCAAGCCAGCCAATCAATTGTCAGTGCCGCTCCCGCAAGCTGAGTGGCAAAAAGCCATTCAAGGCTTGGTCAACCAGTACAACAAGCAAGCGGCTCAATTGCTTGCGGCCTACGAAGCGAAGCTGTGAGTAGATAAACGTACAGGCGCGGATGTTCATCCTGCGCCTTTTTTGTGCTATTAAAAAAACGGCCAATATTTTACAATTAGCACGTAGAAGGCAGCGTGAACGCAAGCCGTGACCGCCAAGGAGACAATGAACGAGACAAACGAAATCTGATCGAGCTTGTAAGCGACAAAGAAAAATATCGTAAAGGCAATAAAGGCGATAAACGTACCTTCTTCTAGATAAGCAACAGTCATATGAAAATTCCACCTCTATTCAAGAAAGGATACCTTCCCCTGATGATTTCTATTGAAAAATTAAGCATACAAGATGCAGCCAGCTTGTTTCAATTTGAAGTGTACAATCGCGCTTTTTTTGAAAAATCGGTTCCCAGTCGGGGAGACGCTTACTACCAATATGACCATTTTTTACGTGGTCTGCAAGCCTTGCTCGACGAGCAGGCGCAAGGAATCTCGTTTTTTGGTCTCATAAAAAACAGCCAGGGTGACATCTTGGGCAGAATGAATTTGGTAGACATCGAGAAAGACGAAGGAATCGGACATCTCGGTTATCGAGTCGGGGAGGATACTGCTGGTAAAGGAGTGGCTTCGCAAGCATTGAAGATCTTTTTAGCGGAGCACGTTCCCCAATTGGCTGTCAAAACCATCTGTGCTAAAACTACAACGGATAACATCTCCTCGCAAAAAGTGTTGTTGAAAAATGGATTCGAGCCCTATGACATGGAGCTGGAAACACCAGATGACTTTCTCCACTTTCACTTGGGCGTCCAAAGAGTAAGATAGAAACAGCAAAAAGTCCCCAGCCTGGGAAAAGGTAAGGGGACTTTTTGGCGTTATAGGGTGTCCAATCACGGTTCCCACGGACGTCTCGTTCCGAGCATATCCGCGAGATGCTTATTGTCCTTGCGACGAACTTTCCGTTTCTCCGCTCGCTTTTCAGCACCATCATGCAAGAATTTTTCCTCTTCTGTTTCTGGAACGACCTTGGGAACGGGTGTCGGCCGTCCATCCTCGCCAATCGCCACAAACGTGAGAAACGACGTAGCACAGACTGTTCGAACCCCCGTGAGCAAATCCTCCGCGACAATTTTGACAAAGACCTCCATCGACGTGTTATGCGTCCATGTGACGAAGGCTTCGAGCGCAACCTCATTGTCCACTCGGATCGGCTGCAAAAAGTCGACGGAATCAGTAGAAGCGGTAACAACTGGTCCCCGGGCATGTTTCATGGCAGAGATCGCAGCAACATCGTCGATATGCGCCATCAGCCTGCCGCCAAACAGCGTATCGTGATTGTTCGTATCCGGGGGCAGCACATGGCTTGCTTTGAACGTGCGCGACTCCCGAACAAAACGTTGAATCGTCATAAAGGTAGCTCCCTTCTTTCTTGCAATCGGATTATGAATGATGACAATCTTCTCTCCTTTTCATTGTTCCACAAAAAAATGGATCTATTCCTCTTCGGTGGAGTAAGGCGGCGAATTTTATCAAAGGCTATGGACGGGATAAGGTATGCGAGAGGAGGTTTTTCGGTTTGGGGGATTATGTGCAGTATTTCAATAATCTTATCGCCTCGATCAATGATATTCCGAACAAGCTGATGAGCGTTTTATCTGTTATTCATGCACCCATTCAGCATTTGACGAGCACATTGATTGTTACAAACATCCTGTTGGGTCTACTTGTACTGACCTCTATTGCGAATGTGTATATGCTTTGGCGAAATGGAAAAAAGAGACACTAATGCTGTTGCCACGAACGTCATTTGCCTCTATACTTGTGGAGTAGTTCATGGATAATAATGTAACGGTTGTTGCTACGACCGTCTCTATATCGAAAGGGTATGCACGAAAAAACAGCGGAAAGGAGGGTATCCACATGAAAAAAAGATCATTACTGTCTTTGCCAAAAGGAATTGGATACTCCACCGCTGTTTTCTTTGATCTGGCTAAATCACGGGAGAAGTATGTCCAAAAACGGATATAGCGACCATCCTTTGATGTAGTGGGATTCATCAGGATACAGTGGAAAAACGCCACAGGTCGCTTCCTGTGGTTTTCTTTTTAGGGCACCGCAGGATTTCCTGTGGTGTTTTTTTTATTTCGAAAAAGGGAGATGGATGGTATGCAAGGAAACGGAGAGAACATTTACGTAAGACTGGTACAGGAATCGGATGCACAGAGCCTCTTGGCGCTTGAAGGGAGAAACAGAGACTTCTTTCAAAACTTCACAGGGACGAGAGAAGAGGCGTTTTACACGCTGGAAGGACAAATCGACAGGATCAAGAGCTCGATGGCTTTAAAAGAAGAAGATAGAGGGTACGTCTTTGTCATTGCGGAGAAAGGACAGGATGAAATCATTGGGGAAGTCATCCTTTCAGAGGTCGTAAGAGAGAATCTGCAAAGTTGCTGGATCGGCTACTTCCTGGACAAAGAGCATAATGGAAAAGGTTACATGACCGAAGCAGTAAAGCTCGTCGTTGGCTATGCCTTCGAGACGCTAGGTCTTCACCGCTTGGAAGCAGGAGTGATGCCGCATAATATAGGCTCGATCAAGGTGCTGCTAAAAGCTGGTTTTCACAAGGAAGGGATTGCCAAGAAAAACGTGAAAATCAATGGTCGGTGGGAAGATCATCAAACACTGGCGATCGTCAAAGAAGAACAAACCGACCAGGTGAAGCCCAAGGTTCACCGCAAAAATCCTAGTACAGTTGCTCCGCCTATGGGACCCTATACACATCTGACGGTCGTTCCAAAAGGAGCCGATTTGCTCATACTTTCTGGGCAAGTAGGAATGGACCTTCATGGAGAATTGCCGACAGATATGAAAGAACAAGTAGAAAACACGCTACAGAACATCCTGCGCAATTTTGAAAGTGAGTCAGTAACTGCGGACCATATCATCAAAATCAATATATGGGCAACCGAGCAAATGGATTGGAAGCATTTTAATCAGGTGTGGGAGAAGTTCCACGGGGGGACACCGCCAGCGATGACGATGTCTTACGTCCCAGCCTTGGCAGTCCCTTCGCTCAAAGTGGAGATAGAAGCTTGGGCAGCGAAATGGTAGGAAGGAAATAGAGTCGAAAGAAAAAGGGTGAAGCTTGTCGCTTCATCCTTTTTTCTGTAACTTTTTTCTAGCAAATACGTCACTATTTTCAGGAGATAGAATGATCGTGAGGATATTGCTGTTTTGAGAGCAAAAGATGTCAAAACATGAAGGAATATGCGGACGAATCGAGAAGTTCTTTCTATTAGCTGGATTTTCCAAAAATACGAAAAAAACAGAGGGGAACGAGGAACTTGCTTTTACGAGTAAATGTCAGCTTGCTAGCTGTTTTCTTCCTGATTTTGCTGATGCCTCTGTCCATTGCGCGAGCGGCCACCCATGTAGACGTGGCGGTCGATCAGTTAAATATTCGAAGCGAGCCAGGTACGACTACCCAGATCGTCGCAACACTCAAAAAAGCCACGCGGTTGCCAATCACCAAACAGCAAAAAGATTGGACTCAGGTAAAGCTGCCGAACGGCAATACCGGATGGGTCAATAATAAGTATGTGAAGATGATAGAAGTTCCACAGATCAAATATGTCAAAAGCAATGTGGACATGCTGAATGTTCGGGCAGAACCAAATGCCACTGCACAAATTTTGCAGATCCTCGACAAAAACGGTGTGTTTTTGCAAATGAGAAAGCAAGGGGAATGGGCACAAATTAAGCTGTCTGATCAAAAGAACGGCTGGGTGAAAGCCAGTTACTTGACGGAGACAACGGTACCAGCGTCAAAACCACCCCAGGTACCAGCACAAATCCCAGATCCGACAACAATTCCAGCACCGCCCCCGCCCCCTCCAGTACTCCCATCCAATACAGGAAGTGGATTCGAACAAGGGACAATCGTATTGACGGAAGGCTATGAAGTTTATGCGCAGCCAGATATTCTTGGTACCGTCATTGGTGAAATCCATGGAGGGATGACAATCAATCATTACGGATATGCAAATGGTTGGTACACCATTAACTTTAACGGGACCTATGCCTATATCTTCAAACCAATGGAACAGACTGGGGCAGTACAGCCACTGCCGAATCCAACACCGGGGGTACCAGCGACTTTGCCAACAACAACGCCTCCCTCTGTACAAGAACTACAGGTTCGCGTCAAAAATCCTGATTCTAACATCCGCAACGGTCCCTCAACCGATCATGCCATAATTGGAAACGTTCAACCCGGACAAGTATTCCCGGTTGTGCAAACAGTAGGAGACTGGTACATCATCAGGCTGGCAGACAATTCGACCGCCTATATCGCGGGGTGGATCGTAGAGAAGATTCAACCAGCCGGTACTCTGCCACCGACAGGAGCAACGTACGAGTACAACAATGGGATGATTGGAAACGAGAAAGTGTATATCTATCACACCCATAACCGAGAGTCTTGGCGAAATGTTGCACGGAACCAACAAGGGAGCTCGGTAGATGATCCTGAGATCAACATCACGCTTGTGGGGAAAAGGTTGGGCGAGCTGTTGCAAGCAAGAGGCATTTCGGCAATGGCGAGCCGGGACGATTTCGCTCAGAGATTGAGGGAACAAAATAAAAGCTACTCGATGTCTTATTCCGAGTCATACAAGGCGGTAGCGGCTGCGGCTGCAACCAGTCCGCACTTGCAGTACATTTTCGATATTCATCGGGATAGTGATGAGCCACGCAGCAAGGTAGCGATCACGATTAATGGCAAAACCTATTCCCGGATGCTGTTTGTAATTGGAACAGCGAATCCGAACCATCTGGCGAACAAAAAGCTGGCGGAAGAGCTGAACGCCCGTCTGGAAGCTTCTTATCCCGGTTTGTCGCGAGGGATTATCCTGAAAGGTTCAAATCAAGGGAACGGGGTGTACAATCAGTCCATTTCAGAGGGAGCCCTGCTTTTGGAATTCGGTGGTACGAACAACACCTTGGAAGAAGGCTATAATACAGCAGAAGCCTTTGCTGAAGTCTTCGGGAATTACCTGATCGAATCTCAAATCGCATTTAACTAAAATTAGCACGATTCTTTTCGCCAGGAGCGAGAGAATCGTGTTTTTTTCCAGGAGGATAATTTTATGGCTACGCATCAAGAACACATACACGCGACTGACGATAACAGTAGGGGTCATCTTCAAGGCGACTGTGAAAGCTGCTTTGGCTTGTGCTGTGTGGCATTGCCTTTTGCTGCTTCCTCTGACTTTGCTATCAATAAAGACGCAGGCAAGCCCTGTAGTAACTTACAGGCAGACTTCCGGTGTGGTGTTCACACAAAGCTGAGGAAGATAGGCTTTCGCGGTTGTACTGTCTACGATTGTTTTGGAGCTGGTCAAAAGGTGTCTCAAGTCACTTATAGCGGCCAAGATTGGCGTAAAGAACCCGGATCAGCGAAGCAAATGTACGAAGTATTTCCGATCATGTGGCAGCTGCATGAGCTACTCTGGTATATAACGGAGGCGTTGACCAAGCAAGCTGCTCAGTCACTCCATCCTGCATTGAAGGAAGCGTTGGAGGAGACACAGCGCCTGACGGATCACAGTCCTGAGGACATCCTGAAGCTGGACATCGCTTTTCAACGAGCAAAAGTTAACGAACTATTATTGCAGACAAGTGAATTGGTACGTAAGGACGCGGTTACCAAATACAAAGCGGGTAAGCAAGGAAAAACCTATGGCCGAGGCGCTGATCTCATCGGTGCCAAGCTCAAAGGCGCTGATTTACGAGGAGCCCATTTGCGAGGCGCTTATTTGATTGCTGCTGATCTGAGAGGAGCAGATTTGCGGGGAGCTGATCTCATTGGTGCAGATTTCCGCGATACAGATGTGAGCGGAGCGAACTTGACGGAGACGTTGTTTCTCACGCAGGTTCAGCTCAACGGGGCGAAGGGCGATGCAAGCACCAAGTTGCCACCTTCGTTCACGCGTCCACCGCACTGGGATATATCCAAAGCATGAAGATGTAAAAAGCAGGATGTCATTCGCTGACAACCTGCTTTTTGCTAGTAAAGGGAGGGAACTAGAATTGGCCGATTAATTGAAGAAAAACAAGGCGCTGGCGATTTCTGGGAATCCAGTCATTTGATTACCTCCAAGTCCAGATGCATTTTTACAAGTTTGGATTTGAATGCAACCCAACGATTTCGATTACTTCGACTACCGCTACCCTTTTCGGACCTTCCATGAAATATCCGATCACCCCAAGCTCAACTCTTTTAGTGTGCACCTCTTTACGCATGTGAGGGAAAAGAATCCACATGCGTGCAGTTCCTTCTAAAGGAACAGGGCTAGCGCTATCTAAAATGATCTTTCCGTTAGCATCCTCAAATTCAGGGTGTATGGCAAAGATTCCTGTTATTCTTATGTCATCTCCATCGTAAGAAAAATCACTTCGATATCCTTGAAACGGTGTTGCTTTTCTCCCGCCTTCATTTTCAGAGTAAAATCGATACTTTACTCGAAAATCAGGGTGGTGCTTCCTTATTTCTTCATACGGTATCCACATGTCATTTCATCCGATCTTAGAAAAATATTGTTAATACATTTCAGCTTTTTCCGTATTAACTAGCGTGAGTCTCACAACCAAACAAATTGCGCAATTTGTTCATTTCATGTAGAAGGGAGGGGAAGTAGTTGGAGATCGCTCAAGTGAACACAGGCATCTGTCAAAACGAAGAAAACGATAGGCAAACAGAAAGCATGTCGACCGAAACGTTTGCCCAAATTTACGGTGCGTATTACAAGCGCGTCTACAAATATATTTGCTATCGGATCAACAATCACTATGCAGCCGAAGAAATATGTAGCCATGTGTTTGAAGTTGTTATTTCTAAATACAGCAGTTATTCACCTGCTAAATCAAACTTTGAAGTCTGGTTGTTTGCAATCGCCAGAAACGCAGTGACAGATTACTTCCGCTCACAGAAAAAAAGAATGAGTTTTTCACTGGATTCTATTTTGGATATGGTCCTGCCGAAGTCATCTCCGGAAGAAATTGTGATCAAGGGCGACAATCATCAAGCGGTATTTCAAGCACTGGCAAAGCTGAGTGACAAAGAACGCAATATCATCGCCATGAAATATGCGGCTGGACTAAAAAACGCGGAAATCGCAGACCTGCTTGGTGTCAGCGGTTCAAATATCGGCGTCGTGCTCTACAGATGTCTAAAAAAGCTACAAAAAGAATTGCAAAGAGGGGGCTTCCACTATGAAGAGTAAGCATGATCTAGACGATTTTCGTGAACTCACCGACTTGCTTACTGATCTGGAGCTGGATGACACCACTCCAAAAGCCAACATATACAATCGGCTGAAATTCAAATTGGAATCAGGAAACATACAACCAAATGATAACAAAAAGGACGGGATCTATATGAAAACGAATAAATGGAAAGCTGCCACAGTTAGTGCTGTTGCTGTTGTTTGCCTTTTAGGTGCATTCTCGACTACATCATTTGCCCAAGGAATGCTCCAGACGATCCTGGCACGCTTTCAGGTTGGGAACATGGAAATTACCCAATACGATAAAGAGCTGCCTGCTGCCCAGTCCAATACCCAAGGAATCGAGATACCGACAGAACGTAAGGCCCCCCCACAGATGACATTGGAAGAAGCACGTGAAGCCAGCAAAATGGACTTTCCCTCACCGACATGGTTGTCAGAGCATTATTCCTATAAAAACACGGTCGTTCATGGCGAGGGTATGGTAGAAATTCAGTATGAAAAAGAGAAGGAGTTTATTTCCTTGATGATTTCAAACGGTGGCGAAAATGGCATCAGCACGACAGAGGGTGTCAAGATCGAAACCATTGCCGGGAAAAAGGTGTTTTTCGCCAACGGAATCGTGATTTGGGAGCATGAAGGATTCACGTACGAGTTGTACCAGATGGCAGAGAAGGGCTTTGATGCTGTGACCATCGGCAACATAATCGAATCCTTGTCAACGAAATCCGCCCAAAAATAAGCGGTTGTTAGCACAATTTCTCTTGGTGCTTTGTTAACTGAATAGGGGAAAGATGGGCCCGTAAAAGGGTCCATTTTTTCTACGTACGATAACTGCTGAGATATTTTAAAAGAAAATGAATAAATTACACATTAAATGAAATAAGTAGAGGCGCATAAGTCTAGCTCAAATCAAGGGAAAATCCGAAACAGTCACAGACTGTTAAAAATCATGTAACGAATCGGACACCCTCTAGGGTCAAAAGTCCTGCTACAATTATACATGACCGGAAATATACAGGGTAAAACAAAACAAAGAACTCTCTCACGAAGATGAATGCGAAAAGGGGGTTACAAGAGAGAGAATCAATTGTGAATTTTTTCACATATATTTGTGATTTTTTTCACAAAGTCGCCATAAATGCTGGTTTCCCCACTGGTATAATTCCGGTACATAAAGGCCAAAGCGCGAATAGAAAGGGATCTTGTACATGGATATAGTGGATTTGGGACGACTTCAATTTGCGATAACAACTATCTTTCATTTTGTTTTTGTGCCGATTTCCATCGGGCTGTCATTATTAGTAGCCATTATGGAAACGATGTATGTGATAAAAAAGAATGACTTGTACAAAAAAATGGCCAAGTTTTGGGGAACCTTTTTACTCATAAATTTTGCTGTCGGGATCGTGACAGGGATTATGCAGGAGTTCCAATTTGGGATGAACTGGTCTGATTTTTCACGATTCGTCGGCGACGTATTTGGAACACCGCTAGCGATTGAGGCCCTCTTAGCATTCTTCCTCGAATCGACTTTTATTGGACTATGGGTGTTTGGTTGGGATCGTTTGTCCAAAGGTGTGCATCTCGCATGTATTTGGCTCGTATCCATCGGAACGATTCTTTCGGCTCTTTGGATTCTGGCAGCCAACTCGTTCATGCAGCAGCCAGTCGGCTTCGCTATCAATAACGGACGTGCAGAGATGGTCGATTTCTTCGCGCTCCTTACCAATGGACAATTACTATATGAATTCCCGCATACCATTTTTGCGGCATTTGCGACAGGTGCCTTCTTGGTAGCAGGTATCAGTGCTTGGAAGCTGTTGAAAAAACAAGACGTTACATTCTTTGTGCAATCTTTCAAAATTTCGATCGTGGTAGCATTGATCTCCTCACTTGCTATTGCTCAATTCGGTCATGGTCAGGCACAGTATTTGGTTGCTACCCAACCGATGAAAATGGCAGCGAGTGAAGGGCTGTGGGAAACAAGCTCAGACCCAGCTCCTTGGACGGTTTTTGCAACGATTGATCCAGAAAAACAAGAAAACGGTTTTGAAATAAAAATTCCTTACTTGCTTAGCGTCCTGACGTACAACTCACTTTCAGGTTCTGTACCGGGCATGTTGGAATTGCAGGCAGAGTATGAGAAAACCTACGGTCCAGGAAACTACATTCCACCAGTTCGGACGACTTTCTGGAGCTTCCGCATCATGGTAGCGGGCGGTAGTGCAATGATTTTGCTGGCTTTATACGGGGCATATCTCACTTTCCGCAAAAAGCTGGAACAGCCAAACAAGCGGTTCATGCAGTTGATGGTTGCGGGTATTTCACTACCATTCATCGCAAACTCAGCTGGGTGGATCATGACGGAGGTAGGTCGTCAGCCCTGGACGGTATTCGGGCTACTGCGTGTTGAAGATTCGGTTTCGCCAAGCATTAGTACAGGAGCGGTATGGTTCTCTCTTATCGCCTTCACGACAATTTATCTAATCCTGCTTTGCCTCTTGGCTTATCTGTTTGCTCGTGTGGCGAAAAAAGGACCGGATATGGATAGTCATGAGGAAGTAGAGGATTTACAGCTTCAGGATCCATTTGATCGTGTAAGGAGTGAACGTTATGGAGCTTAATGAACTGTGGTTCCTGCTCATTGCCGTTCTATTTACCGGATTTTTCTTTCTCGAAGGCTTCGACTTTGGTGTAGGTATGGCGACGCGCCTGCTATCACGAAATGATTTGCAAACCCGGGTTTTGATCAATACGATTGGCCCGTTCTGGGATGCCAATGAAGTTTGGCTGATTACAGCTGCTGGTGCGATGTTCGCAGCGTTTCCGGAGTGGTATTCCACGATGTTTAGCGGGTATTATCTCGTGCTTACGCTGATTCTGCTTGCGTTGATTGGACGCGGGGTAGCATTTGAATTTAGAGGCAAAGGGAAAGGTGAGGCTTGGAAAAAGACGTGGGACGCAGCGATTCTGATTGGAAGCTTTGTACCGCCGATGTTGTTCGGTATGATCTTTGCCAGCCTGGTGAAAGGTGTGCCGATTGATCAGAATATGGAAATGACTGCGGGCTTCTCTGACATTGTGAATGGTTACTCGTTGTGGGCAGGAGTGACCGTTACAGGACTATGCTTGCTGCACGGCCTGAACTTCATCTCGCTGCGCACGGTAGGCGAGTTGCGTGAAAAATCACGTGTACTGGCGGCAAAGCTGTTGCCGATGCAAGCGGTTCTCATGGTGGTGCTTGTAGGGTGGACATTCATGGTAACCGATCTGTTTGAGCGCCAGGGTGTTTTGTTGACAGCAGCTGTACTCTTGGGTGTTATCGCTTTTGTACTGGCTCGTTACTACCTGAGACAAGGCAGGGAAGGATGGGCTTTCGGGATGACAGGTACGATGATCCTGTTGACGTTCGTCTCGATGTTTATCGGTTTGTTCCCACGGGTGATGGTCAGCACGATTGATAGCGCGTTTGATTTGACCCTCTATAATGCAGCTTCGAGTCCATACACGTTAAAAGCAATGACCATTGTTGCAGCAGTGCTTTTACCGTTTGTGCTAGCCTATCAGGCTTGGAGCTACTTCGTTTTCCACAAGCGAGTCACTGAAAAGGATCATTTGGAGTACTAATGGACAAGGAATTGTTCCGATTACAAGGAATCCGACCGGTTATGCTGCTGCTAGCCGGTCTTTCCCTCCTACAAAGTGCGGCGATTATCGGTCAGGCACTGCTTTTGGCGAAGTCGATCGCGATCTTGTTTGAAGGTCAAGCGGTTCAGATGGCGTATCAGCCGCTTGCACTGTTTTTGGTCACGATAGCTGCTCGTCATACCATCGTTTGGCTGCAAAAGAAAGTCGCTGGCCGTTTTGCTGAAGCATCTAGTGAGTCTTTGCAAGGGAGAGTTCTATCCCGATTGTTCGAGCGTGGTCCACGTTTTGCCGCCAGTGAAGGAAGCGGAAAGATTGTTACGCTTGTCCTGGAAGGTGTAGATCGTGTACGTACTTACCTGGAGTTGTCTGTTCCACGTACGCTAGATATGGTTTTTGTTACGTTTCCGCTTCTGGCATTTGTCTACATGCAAGATATGATTTCTGGACTGATCCTGACGGTAACGATGCCTGTTCTCATCGGCTTTTTTATCGTACTCGGTCTGGCGGCGCGTAAACAAGCAGACAAACAATGGCGCTCGTATCGAATGCTATCCCATCACTTCACCGATTCGCTTCGTGGGCTTGCGACGCTCCGGTTTTTGGGACGTAGCAAAGACCATGGGGAGACCGTCGGTAGAGTGAGTGATCAATATCGATCCGCTACGATGCGTACGTTGCGCATCGCCTTCTTGTCATCATTGGCACTCGACTTCTTCAGCATGTTGTCGGTTGCGTTTGTGGCAGTCGGTCTTGGGTTGCGGCTGATTGAAGGAAACTTTGGGTTTGAAACGGCATTGGTTATCCTGATTCTTGCACCGGAATACTTTTTGCCAGTGAGGATGCTGGGATCGGACTACCACGCCTCATTGGATGGCAAGGAAGCTTTGGGGACTATTCGTACCATTATAGATAGTGCCGCAACAGATGAACATAAGGAGGAAACACAAGCAACAAATAGCCAGACGTCTCTGACAGGCGGATGGGATGGAACGATTACTTTGTCCCATATTCGTGTCGTCGGTGAGGATGGCAGACAGCTACTGGGTGAGATATCTGGGGAATTGGGCAGCAACATGAGAAGAGTGGGCATCGTTGGAGCGAGCGGGGCTGGAAAATCAACCCTTCTCGGAGTGCTAGGCGGATTTTCTGATCCCGAAGCTGGTGTGATACAAGTAGATGGGCAACCCGTTACGGGGGATGCGAAGCAGGAGTGGCAACGGCAAATCGCTTACATCCCACAGCATCCGTATTTATTCAATCAATCGTTGGCGGATAACATTCGCTTCTATGAGCCGGAAGCGACGAAGGAACAGGTGGAGCAGGTGATTCGTGATGTCGGTCTTACAGAGCTGGTGGACAGCTTGCCAAATGGCTGTGACGAAATCATTGGCGAAGGGGGCCGCACGTTAAGCGGCGGACAGGCACAGCGGGTTGCATTGGGACGTGCGCTGCTTGGCAACCGACCAGTGATTTTGCTCGACGAGCCGACCGCTCACTTAGATATTGAAACGGAATGGGAGCTAAAACAGACCATGTTGTCGGTGCTGGGGAACAGGCGTGTATTTTTGGCCACACATCGTTTGCATTGGATGCGAGACATGGATTGGATTTGGGTAATCGACCAGGGACGACTGGTGGAAGCGGGTACCTATGAACAGCTCGTTGCACAAAAAAGCGTATTTTATCGGTTGTTGACAGCTGGTGCCAAGGGGGAGAAAGGATGAAGGAAGCGCGAGAAGGCAATCAGGGGTGGTTTCTTCCATACTTTCGCCAATTTTTCTGGCAGTTTGCCGCAGCGGCTTTGCTGGGAACCTTGGCAGTGGCATGTGCGGGCGCTTTGCTTTATACGTCCGGGTATCTGATCTCCCGCTCCGCACTCAAGCCTGAAAACGTCTTAATGGTCTATGTTCCCATTGTACTTGTCCGGGCTTTTGGCTTTAGCAAAGCAGTCATTCAATACCTGGAGCGTTTGGTTGGACACGATGCAGCTTTGCGTGTGTTATCGCGTATGCGTGTGCGTTTGTATCAGGCCATCGAGCCGCAAGCACAGCTCCTCCGCACTCGTTTTCGTACGGGAGATCTGCTTGGTGTACTTGCGGATGACATCGAGCAACTACAAAATGTCTATCTGCGCTTTGTGCTACCTGCTGTATCGGCGGTTCTCCTCTACGGGGCAGGTATTGTGGCACTGGGAAGAATGGACGGGATGTTCGCGCTGCTGATGGCGTTGTACTGTGGGTTTCTGCTGTTTGTTACACCCGCAGTTATCTTGTGGTCATCGATTGCCAAGAGTCGGAGGTTCAAGCAGGAGAGACAGGCAGCATACCGGGAGCTGACTGATGCTGTTTTTGGCATGAGTGACTGGATTCTCAGTGGTCGTACACAGCAGTTTCTCCAGTTGTTTACAAGACGGCAAAAGTCAGCTGCCCAGATCGAAAACTCCATTCGACGCGGAGAATGGCGAGTCCAGTGGATGTCGCAGTGTGCAATCGGTGGAGCCATTGCCTTACTGGTCATCTGGGCGGGCGGACTTGCCGCAACGAATCAGATACCTGCTACGTTGATTGCTGCGATAGGGCTGGTCGCATTTCCGTTGATGGATGCGTTTGCCCGTATTTCTGACGCTGTTGTGCGAATGCCAGAATACAAGGAGTCTCTGGGGCGGCTTCGGGAGATTGAGGGCAGTCGTCCAGCCAGTGTGGAGGCGCAGAAGGAAAAGGTGGCTGATCAAGCAGGGGGCAGTTTGAAGCTCGATCATGTTCATTTTCGCTACCCACAAGCCAGCAGTTGGAGTGTGCAGGACGTGTCTTTTGAGGTGGCTCAAGGAGGGAAAATCGCGTTGCTCGGTCGCAGCGGAGCTGGTAAATCGACGATACTGAACTTGATTCGAGGTGCCATACAGCCGGAAGCAGGTCAGGTGACAGTAAATGGGCAGCCTGTCCAATCAGAAGAGGATTCTGCTTGTTTGTTTTCCGTGTTGAATCAGCAGCCGTATTTGTTTGACACAACCGTAGCCAATAACATCCGGCTTGGACGACCCGATGCGTCCGATGAAGAAGTGCGTGCTGTGACAGCTCAAGTCGGTCTGGATCAGCTGATTGAATCCCTACCGGACGGTTATCAAACCCGGATGCAGGAAACCGGTTTGCGCTTCTCTGGCGGAGAAAGGCAGCGTATAGCCCTTGCCCGGATTTTGTTGCAAAACAAGCCGATTGTTCTCCTTGATGAGCCGACGGTGGGATTAGATCCGTTGACTGAACGCGATCTCATGGCAACGATCTTCCGTGTCTTGCACGAGAAAACATTCATTTGGGTGACTCACCACTTGAGCGGTGTAGAGCAAATGGACGAGGTTATTTTTATGGAGCAGGGAGTCATCTCGATGCGAGGGACACATGAGCAGTTGTATCAGGACAATCCAAGGTATCGCAACCTGTATACATTGGACTGTCCGTTGGCGTCTGTGATGGAAATATAAGAAGAGGAAGACAGGCTGTTCCGGAGAGGGATAGCCTTTTTCGTTTAAGAGAGGGCCTCGCTGGTTACACCCCGGTAGTAATGGGTGTGCCCGTCATCATAAGTGGTTTGCCCTGAAAACTCGTGGTAATGACTTCCGTCCGGCAGCGGAATAGGCGGACCCGTCCATCCCCTGTAGTGATGCACATGTCCATCATTAAACGTAGTGGTTCCTTCGTAATAATGGACATGCTGATCTCTCATTCCTTCTGGCGGAGACGTTCTGCCACGTATTCGGTGACGATGACGATCCGAAATGCTAGTCAGTGTATCATATCCATGAAAATGCCCGGGCCGATCGGCAAATCGAATAAAGCGTAATGAATGAGAGTGCTGAGAGCTCATTAAGAAACGCCCCTTTGCATGCATTTATCACTAGTAAATGCGTTTGTCGGGCGTTTCGAAACGGACATTCGTCTATGCGTTCAATAACTTGCAAATGCAGAACACTAAAAGCAAAAGAGCCTTCCCCATTGGAAAAGGCTCTCGTCTGATTAAAATAGTTTTTTCCCCATGATATGATCGAGTGGAATCACGCCAATGACTCTACTATCATCGCTATTGTTACGATTATCTCCCATCACAAACACATGGTTTTCCGGTATGACGATTTTGGCATCAGGTACGTTGACCATCTTTTCTTTTATGTACGGCTCATTTAACGACTGACCATTCCGATACAGGCTCTCGTTCTTAAACTCCAAAGTATCGCCGGGTTTGCCAATGACTCGTTTTACCCAGAATGTTTTGGCATCGCTTTTCCCCATGGCGAGCATGAGGAGAGGATTTTCAAGGATGTCATCTTGTAACGTACGATCTCGGTCTACACGGCTGTCGATCACGACAATATCGTTGTACTCAGGGAGATAAGAGAATGTGTGGGACAATTTCGACACATAGATGCGTTCGTCGTTTTGCAAAGTGGGCACCATCGATTGTCCATTCACTTTAAAAGGTTGGAGAACAAATATGTTAACCAGCATCGCGAGTGAAAGGGAGATGCCCAACGTTTTGGTCCAGCCCCATATATCTTTTACGCTTTTCAAATCAGACCGCATCCTTCCACGTGACAGATTACTTTGGTGTGGCTATTGATTAGTACGTGAAGTGGTGCTTTTTGGTTACGTAAATGAAAAGAGAAGCTTGGGAAGCAAAAGGAATTAAGCAAAAAAGCTGAAAAAGATGACAGCAAAAATGCCACTGGGGACAGAGGCGAGCAGGAAATAAAAAGTCCATTTCCATCTGCTTTTATAATCTTGCACTTCATGTTCTTTGTAATAGGCTGAGGGGGCGCTAAGGGCGTTATAAACCATTAATCCAGCTAGCGTAAGGAGACCGAATGCAAGGTACTCCGCATAATGGCCAGCTTGATCGATGTTCCCCGTCTTTATTGCTATGATCATACAGAGGATCTGCAAAGCAGCTCCAAAACCAAGTGCCTTAAGCATGAGAACCACCTGTTATTTTTGGGGTAATTTAACTGTAATTACGTTTAAAAGGAAAAAACGTTTCAATCAGATTAAATCTTTTTAACAAACGAAACCCGGTCGTTTCCATTTCCATCATAATTAGAAGTCACGTCGATTCCATCCACCATTTTATCTCCTTTTTCAACCATAAAACCTAACTTGGTGTGGAAGGAGATTGAACCTTTATTAACAGGAGAGGTAATGCATCGAATCGTATCGCATCCTTTTTGTTTTATGGTTTGAAAGAAATGGTGGTATAATTCGCGGCCCCATCCATCCTTTCGTTTGTCCGGATGTACCCCAACGAAGTGAATGTAAGCTTCTCCAGGGAACGTCTGGGACAAGAACCCGATGAGGAAAGCGATGACTTCTCCATTCTCTTCAACAATAAAGCTCGTTGACTGGAAATGGACAAAAAACAGCTTGGGTAACATATCAGACATTTGTCGCCCACCCCACCAGTCGTTGAGGACCGAAATAACTTTAAGGTAGTCTTGCTCTTGTACATTTCGGATTTGCATCATGCGTGCCTCCTTCATGCTCACTGTGACAAGTCTTTCTGTTCAGGCAATTTTTCCCAGACTACAATGATTAGCGTTGCGATAGGGCCGAGGAGTAAAGAGAGAAAAAACCAATTAAGGCCGCTACGATTTTTTCCTTGAGCTAGTCCAGCGTTGATGAGGGCCAATGTACCCCAGCCAACAAAATATTGATCTTCCATTTTCGAATCTGCCTCCATTGTTAATAGGTTGCTCCTATCATATACGTAATGAAGAAAATAGAGTTGCTAAGAGTTTTACAAAATGTGTATGAACAAACTAAAAATGGCCAATCGAAAGCGAAGGCCACTGAGAGGAACGTAATCCACTGGGTTGAGGTGTCAGTCTGTTTGTTGGCTCTGTTCCGGGAACGGAAGGGGTTCCCTGAACCATGGCATCAAGCGTTTTGATACTCGGTTATTTATACAAGATGTCCTCCCGTAGTGACTCTACTTTGCTCAGAGCATCGGAAATATCTTCTTCGCTGACACCAAAGTGAGTCAGGGCATCACGCAAATGCCTAACGATGGCATCAAAATGAATGGGTTGCAGATTCATCCCTTCGTGAACCTTTGCCATGGAGTGTCCTGTGTATTGATTTGGACCACCGAGGGCATAGCTGATGAACTTTGTTTGGTGTCTACGCTGTTTTTCCATATCGGTGTTTTTGAAAAAGTGGTTCACGGTGTCATCAGCTAAAACTAAATCATAAAAGTAGTCCACTACTTTTGCGACCGTATCTTCCCCACCATATTTCTCGTAAAACGTGCTCATCAGTGACCTCCTTAGGAAAGTTGCTTCCCTTATATATTCCACGATTGATGGAAACTTATTAAAGAAAAGCCCGCAAGCTGATGCCGATTGCATTTCGACGTCAGCCTGCGGACTAGATGTATGTCATGTGCGCTTTGTTTTAGCCAACTTTCCTGATCACTTTCGAATTTCCACCTGAACTGATAATGATCCATCCTTCAGGAACAGGTGAGGCTTGCAGTACCTCAATCTGTGTTCCGTTAGGAGCACCATTGACATTTCTGATCACATTCGATCCTCCATAGGTTCGAACCATGATCCATCCTTTTGGGATAGGCGAAGCGAGCATCACTTCTACCTCCGTGCCGTACGAAGCATTATCAACATTTCTGATTACATTCGATCCTCCAAAGGCTCGAACCATGACCCATCCGATTGGAATAGGCGAGGCGAGCATTACCTCTATCTCCGTACCATAAGAAGCACCGTTCATATTCTTGATTACATTCGATCCTCTAAAGGCTCGAACCATGACCCATCCGTTTGGGATAGGCGAAGCTAGCAGCACCTCTACCTCCGCGCCATAAGAAGCACCGTTCACATTCCTGATCAGGTTCTGCGTTCCTAAACTTCTAACGATAACCCATCCGGCTGGAATAGGGGAGGTAAGCGACACCCAGATTTCTTCCCCATACATGGCGTTTCTGATTTTTTTATTGGAAGCGTAGGTGGTTGCCTTTTCCTGTGTAGGGAGTGCTGCCCCTTGGACTTGTGTGGCTAGAGAGGGTACTACGACGACTGAACTTAATGACAGGATAATAAGTGCTTTTTTAAACATGAGCATCAACCTTTCTTTATGGTGAATGTTATTTAGAAAACGTTCATCGAGTAGTAATCAATTGTTGTACATTACAAAAATATCAATTTATTCCATTTTATACTATTGTTATTCTCATTACTGTAGGAGATATTGTCGAATGCTAGGCAAAGTTGACGATATGTTGAACAGCCGAGAGAAAAGCAAATGACCCTCTCATCAGTTGAGAGGGTGGAGGGAAGGGTAGATTGTTCGCATGCGGAGCGAAATGGAGAGTAGTCCTATTTCATAAAGCTTAAAGCCACTCCAATGGAATAAGGTACAAGCCATAGAATCCATACGATTAGGCTAAATTTATGGAATTGCTTGATTTGATGTTCTTTCTTTTTCCATAGAACGACACAGGCCCACACTGTATGGAAAAACATCAAGATCAAAGCGATCAACCCGGTAATGCCATGCAAATTCAAGCTGGAACCGTCTGCGAGGAATTTCATAAACGTTGTTCCAATCGTGTCGAATACTAAACCCAAACCAAAAAAGATAAGGTGTTTCGACTTTAGCTCTCCAGAACGTTTTTCGCCCCATACTCCAATCGTATAGGCAATGAGAGCAAGATTTATAAAAATCACCGCTGCTGCTAACACGTAAGATCATCTCCTGTTCATTTCTTTTGACTACGCTTGTAAGTGTAATCGTTGAATATGAACGAGAGATGAACACAATCGTTACGTGGTTACGTGTCTAGAGTAAGTATCCGTTAGCAACTAGTTGCGTAGAGAAAAGAGGCTTTCATATGCGAAAGCCTCCATAAATAATCCAAATATTTAAGGAATTGTCACCGACACGGTTCCCACTGCTCTCCCGATTCCAGTGTTCGATACCAATATATAGTATTTTCCTACGGGTAATTCTTTGGTGCTTGTAAAAGTAAAGGATCCGCTACCCTCAAAACGTCCAGTACCTAATGGACGACTAGAACCATCTGCACTCAAGATTCGATAGGTTAAGTTGGGTTTAATGGAGGAAAGCCTGCCTTTCTGCGTTACATGAACAGTAATCTTTCCAGGTGACTGAATATCGAACCATTTAGAGTCAAGTGAGCTTCTACTCTCTAATTTAGTGTAACGCAAAACTTCTGTGGTCTTCGAAACAGGAGCAATCGCCTCTGTAGACTGAGGTTGGGTACTACTAGCTATTGCGCTTGTCGGAATAACAAGCATGGCAGAAAATGCGAGAAGTGTGGATTGGATAAATTTTTTCAATGTCATAACCTCCAATTTATTTATATTCAACAATACATTACCTTTACACCCAAAAATTAGCAATATTTTCAGGTGGGAAATAATATCTAAAAAGCGCCCCTTTTAAAGGAGTACTTAGGCAGCCCATCAAAGCTGAAAACAGCAGGCAACCAAGGAATAGGAACTGATGCCCCTTTGAGGAGCACCAGCCCTGCAGCGTTAGTTTTCTAAGTGTGACAGATCATCTGCATCAAACAAGTGTCTCAAGATGGCGTGACTCACCTCGGTAACGGGCTCGAAAACAAAAGCAACTAGGTGTTCGTGCGGCTCCAGATAGTAATTCCTGTAGCCCAGCTGAATCAACTCCCGATTGAGTCGCGCTGCATCTTCGAAACTTGCGTAAAAATACAGATGCTTGGTCATAGTAATCACCTCCTTCCGCAGTAAACCGTAGCAGAAGGAGTAGAGTCACACCAACAATCGCGAGCCTGGTTTCCAATTGAAAAAGGAAAAACCCTTATTTACAATAAGGGTTTTTCCTTTTTCATAACCTGTTGGCTCTACCGATTATCCACTTTTTCCGGATACATATCATGATTCATCATCCGATGACTCGCCATCTCCTCGTACTTTGTCCCCGGTTTCCCGTAGTTGCAATACGGATCGATCGAGATACCGCCGCGCGGAGTGAACTTGCCCCATACCTCGATGTAGCGGGGGTCCATCAGCTTGATCAAATCGTTCATGATGACGTTGACGCAATCTTCGTGGAAATCGCCGTGATTGCGGAAGCTGAACAAGTACAGCTTGAGTGATTTGCTCTCTACCATTTTGATGTCAGGAATGTAGCTAATATAGATCGTCGCAAAGTCTGGTTGACCGGTAATCGGGCACAGGCTCGTGAATTCCGGGCAGTTGAATTTTACGAAATAATCACGGTACGGATGCTTGTTGTCAAAAGACTCCAATACGCTCGGGTCATAGGAGTAGTTGTACGTTGTGCCTTGATTCCCTAAAAGAGTGAGGGAGGATAAATCGCGTTCTTGTTGATGTGCCATATGAGTACAGTCCTCTTTTCTTCCATGTGAGTAAAATATCGTTTAAACGCCTCGTTTATTGCCCCAGACAAGCGCATGTAGTTGGGGTAGAACCTTCGCGTCATTCATGTCAGGTGTCGCCATCGCATGATCGACTAGCCATTCAAAGCTCTCCAAAAGCTTATCCCGAAGCCGAGGCGTATCAGCGTCCGTCAGATCACTGTTTCCTGGCTGCAAGTAGAAAGGTACCTCTGGAAAACGCTGATGAATGGTGCGTGCATAGGCAAAGTCGGCGTCGTCGAAAACAACCACTTTCAGGCTAAGTCCTGGATGTTTTTGTTCCAAAAGCTCGTGTACAATTCGATCAAGCGCTTGAAAATCTGTTTCCATCCCGGAGCTAGGCGGCTTGGGTGAAATCGTAATGTCGTCAATCAGTGGAAGCCATGCTTGCCACTTGCTGCCTTGTGTTTCGATTGCTGTGCGAATGCCATGCTCCTTCAACAGGGTGAGTAAGTCGCCGATGCCAGTCAAAAGCGCAGGATTTCCCCCGGAGATCGTGACATGGGAAAAACGATCCCCGCCCAAGCGAGTGAGCTCCTCCCAGATCGCCTCGGGAGACATTTGCTGGATCTCATCGCGGGCAGATCCATCCCAGGTAAAAGCGGAGTCGCACCAGCTACAACGATAGTCACAGCCAGCTGTTCGCACAAACATCGTTTTTTGTCCGATAACCATTCCTTCGCCCTGAATCGTAGGGCCGAATATTTCCAAGACCGGGATCATTCCATCATCCACTCCCGTCTTACCTCTGCATAGCTGGTCGGTGTCTCGAATAGGCGAACGAACTCTACCCGAGCGTCGTTGTAGTGGTCGCGGTAGGCATCTGACTGCAATTGCTTTTCCATCTCTTCGAAAATCCACACGACCATGTTTTCGGCGGTGGTATTCATTGGAGGGAGCATTTCATTCAGATAACGATGATCCAAATAAATTTCGATGTGCTCTTTCCAGATTTGCTTGATGTCACCGAAATCGATCACGAGTCCGATCTCGTCCGGAAAGCCGCTGATGCCGAAGACGACCGTGTACGTATGGCCGTGGAGATTTTTGCACTTTCCTTCATAGGCGTGCAGATGATGTGCAGCGTCAAAAGTAAATTCCTTGCTTACCAAAACGCGTTTGTTATGGTAGCGAAGCTGTGATTTTTGAATATGAGTACCCAGTGCCTGCATGCGATCGACAATACGAAAATCAAAGTTCGCGCTCATCAGGCTTGTTCTCCAGGTTGATTTTTCTCGGAAAGATAAGTGTCCAGTCCAGCTTTTCGCAGGTGGCAGGCAGGGCATTCGCCACAGCCGTCTCCTTTGATGCCGTTATAGCAGGTGAGGGTATTTTCGCGAATATAGGTGAAGGCACCCAGATCGTCCGCCAGCTTCCACGTTTGTGCTTTGTTCAGCCACATGAGCGGCGTGTGAATCACAAACGGATAGTCCATCGACAAATTCAACGTCACATTCAGTGATTTGATAAAGGCGTCACGGCAGTCGGGATAACCGCTAAAATCCGTTTCGCATACACCGGTAACCAAGTGACGTGCTCCTCGTTGCTTGGCGAAAACGCCCGCAAAGGAAAGGAACAACAGGTTGCGTCCGTCAACGAACGTGGATGGCAATTGGCCTTCTTCCTGGGTAATGTCAATATCTGTGCGGGTGAGTGCATTGGGCGCGAGCTGGTTTAACAGGCTCATGTCCAATACGGAGTTTTTGACGCCGAGCTCTGCGGCAATTTGTTGGGCGCACTCGATCTCCAGCTTGTGTCGCTGCCCGTAATCAAACGTGAGGGTTTCTACTTCGCCGAATTGCTCTTTCGCCCAAAACAGGCAGGTAGTGCTGTCCTGACCTCCGCTAAAGACAACGACGGCTTTTTCCTTTTTCATTGCTCTCCATCTCCTTGTAGAGGTAGTTCAAAAAGTCGTCTTTTGATCACGAAGTCGTTCTGAAAGCTGATTCGACATCGAAACTGGCGTCCACCTTCGAAGTCCGGTGCTCATGTAGGTTCCCTACACTCCGCTCCACCTTTTTCAGGTTCTCACCACTTTCTCGGTGCTGAAAAGCCGACTTTTTGAACACACACTTTGATTGAATTAGAAGAAAGAGAGTTCTTGAACTTTCCATCAAAAAAACAAAAACAATACCAAAGAAAGGTACTGTTATCCTGCTTAGTTTTTTATAGAGGGAGTTCGCGAACCTCTCCCGTGCAGATGCACGGATTTCTTATTTGTGGAACCCAAATGGGCACCTTGAGACATTATACAACAATCAGCGCCGAAGTGGGGGGATTATCGTTTGGAAAAAGATTGACGGATGGAGGGTGCTACTGCTAGTGTTTTTTCATAATCGATCAACATGGAGTGGAGCGGGTGATTTTGATGAGAGATGTCCCTTTCGTGGAAGAATATCGCGGCGGCATTCTGGAGAACGTACATAACGGCATCGTGTGCGGCGTGAATGAAAAAGGAGAGGTGGCTTATCGGGCAGGAGATGAGAACCATATCACCTTATTGCGCTCCGCAGCGAAGCCCTTTCAAGCCATTCCCATCGCTAAACGTAAAATTGATGAAAAATTCGGACTGAACAGCAGCGAAGCAGCACTCTTTGCGGCCTCACATCGTGGTGAAGTCTATCATATGGAAGGCTTGGAGTCGATTTTACGAAAGACCGGCATTCAGGAAGACGAATTGCTCACTTGCCCGACTTATCCGCTCAACGAGGAGCCGAAGTTTGCTTGCTTGTCCCAAGGCATAGAAAAACGCAGGCTCTTTCATAATTGTGCAGGAAAGCACTTGGGGTACTTGGCGTTGTCAAAGGATCAAGGATATTCCACTCATGATTACTACAAGGCAGAGCATCCAGCGCAACAGGAGGCATTAGAGGTGTTTGCCAACCTGGCTGACTATCCAAAAGAGCAGGTTCAGCTCAGCGTCGACGGCTGTGGCTTCCCGGTTTTTGCGCTGCCGCTCAAGCATCTGGCGATCGCATATCTAAAGCTCGCGTGCCCGGATCTGATCGAGGATCACATGACGCGTGAGGCTGTAGGGAGAGTGACAGGCTGGATGACGAGCAGTCCCGAGATCATTGCCAGTCACAACTTCATCTGTACAGCGCTTTTAATGGATGAAAATATAATCGCCAAAGGCGGAGCGATGGGCGTATACGGCTTTGCTTTGAAAAAAGAGAGACTCAGCTTCTCGCTTAAGGTACTGAATGGCTCTGAATTAGTATGGCCGCTTATTATCGCATCGATCTTGGAGCAGATTCAGTATGAGAATCAGGAAACCATCGACCGACTGCATGCGCTGGCGCCAAAAGCCATTAAAAACGATAATCAGTTGGTGGTAGGGGAGAAACGACCAGTTTTTGTCTTGAACAAATGCTAATAACGGAGGCGAAGTATCATGCTAGTGGAAGTGATTGCGACTTCAGTTGAGGATGCAAAACGTGCAGAGCAGGGTGGAGCTGACAGGCTGGAGCTCATCTCGGGAATTTTGGAGGGAGGCATTACTCCGAGCTGGGGATTGATTGACGCAGTGGTCAAGGCGGTTTCCATCCCGGTAAACGTCATGGTGCGACCGCATAGCCAATCGTTTTGCTATACAGCAGAAGAACTTGCGGTCATGCGGCAGGATGTACGTATCATCCGTGAGCTTGGGGCAGCAGGTGTCGTATTTGGCATGCTGACTCCAGAAAATAGACTCGATCAGCGGGGAGTGGAGCTGTTACTTGGAGAGTCAGGTACTTTGAATGTGACGTTCCACCGTGCTTTTGATGATGCTGTAGATCAAATCGAAGCAGCGCGTATTCTCCTGGAATATCCCCAAGTTCGTACCATTCTGACCTCTGGCGGTAAAAAAACGGCCATCGAGGGAGCTGATTGCATCGAGCAGCTCGTCAAGCTGACGGAGAACACACAACTCACGATTTTGGCAGGAAGCGGATTGTCGCTGGCTAACGTGGGAGACCTCGTGAAACGTACGGGTGTCAAAGAGATTCATTTTGGATCGGCAGTACGAGAAGAAGGACAGGCTCTCCGATACGTCGATGCAGAGCGAGTGGCAGCCATCAAACAACTACTATAGCAAAAACAAGCCGACATCTTATTTCTGGAAGGATGCCGGCTTGTTTTTTATTTGCTTCCGTATCCAATAACCGACGATGAGAATCAGCGGATACAGGAAGCCTTTTGTTAAATCAAAGAATGGCCAATACGTATACGTTTCGTATAAAAAAGCTCCGTTTGGAACGATGATAATCGCGATGGCGACAAATAAGATACAAATGGGCATGGTGAGCGACTGATGCCCCTTTAAATGGAGAAGCTGCTTTATACCCACGCAGAAACCATACATATACAGTACGACTTTGAAATAAATGGAGACAAACCACATGAGAGCCATCATTGCTTCCTGCCTTTGAAAGAACTCTCCTACATGGACTCGTTTGGCGAGGGAGTAGCTCGGAAATGTCTCACGGGAAACCAATTCCGGGCCGAGCACCAAAAGCGATGAGAAGATGACGGCAAGTAGACAAATACTACCGTAAATGGCTCCGCGCAAAAAAGCAGACGTGAGCTTTTGTTTTGCATCGAGGAGCGGAGTGATCATGAGAAAAATAACCAGCTCCGAGAAGGGAAAAGCCGTGACTGCAAATACTCCTCTTATGACGGGCTTTATGCCATTTTCCATGAAGGGGAAAAGGTTCTCGAATTGGAACTGAGGGCTTAACAAAAGTAAAAACATAACGAACGTAAGGACAAACCAGAGGAAAAAAATTTCGCTGGTCCGTGCAAAAGCTTCAAGGCCTAATCGAACAGCGTATATGGCGGAGGCAACGAATAGAAACATGACAGCATGGATGGGTGTTGCTTTCATGATGTGCGTGGTCATGAATTCCCCAATCGTCCGTATATAGACAGCGCCGTTGATTAAAATAGCTCCCAAAAAGAAGAGAGAAAAGAACGTGCCGAGCCAACGCCCAAATATGAGCTTGCTCTTTTCAATCAGCGTTTGTTCGGGGTAGATGCGACCGACTACACAAAACAAGTATACGATGGCTAGCCCCAGTACCATGCCGATCAATCCTGATAGCCATCCATCGTGACTTGCTTCAGTCGCAGGTACGGAAGGTAAGATCAGAATGGAATCTCCTATGGTGATGAATGTGACGAGGATGACAAATTGACGGCTGCCAATCTTATCGGAGTTCTGCATGAAGTCTCACCTTGTCCGTAGGTTTATCTTACGTATTATTTCCAAGTTCAGGATGGATAAACGAAACGTAAGCAGGTGTAGTCTCTTGTCTGATTCGTTTTCCGAATAGTATGATAAAAAGAAAGCGGCAAGAAACGATAAGCCAACAGGAGAAAGGAAGAAAAGCTGTGGAGCTGGAAAAAAGGTTGTCGGCCATTATCGGACAAGCGGAGGGGACTTGGGGCGTCGTTGTGGAGGAACAGGGCTCAGCTAAAGGGACACGTTTTGAGCATGTACCGGACGAGCTGTTTATTGCGGAGAGTGTGATCAAAGTGCCGATCATGGCAGCCGTTTTCGCGGCAAGTGAGCAAGGGCATTTTCGATTGGATGATCCGCTTGTTCTACGCCAAGAGGATTTGGTTGGGGGATCGGGGATTTTGTACGCGCTATCTCCAGGCTTGAAGCTTACGATTCGCGACTTGGTGACCCTCATGATTATTCAGAGCGACAATACGGCGACAAATATGCTGATTGATTTGGTAGGAAAAGCGAAGATCGACCAGACTATGATCGATCTGGGAATGCGCCAAAGCTGTTATTCACGCAAGCTGATGATTTATCCACTCGACATCACAGAAAACAATAAGATAACGGCTGGGAATGTTGCGAGTATGCTAGGTCAACTGGCAACGGGCAGTTATTTGTCGGAGCGTGCCTGTAAAGAGATGATCGCCATTATGAAAAAGCAGCAAGTCCGTAATGGTCTGCCGTCCCAATTGCCAAGCGAGGAAGAATCCAATTATCCTGTATGGGAACTGCCGTGTAAATCGGGCTGGGATACCGGTAGACAGCATGATGTAGGCTTGCTGTATACGAACAATCGCTGCTTTTCCATTACGGCCTTATCCAAATATGTAACCGCTCAATCCGCTCTGAACACACTAGGATTATTGGGAAGAGCTGTGTATGACTACGCCATTCTGGCTGTCGATTAGATCGGCAGCTTTTTCATTTGTTGATAGCTAAAACTTGCTTGGAGGCTGCATCGATCTCTTGCAATTCAGACGATGTCAAAGAAAAGCGCATGGATTTGACATTTTCCTCCGCATGATGGACTTTGGAAGCGCCTGGAATCGCAAAGACCGTTTCACCATGAGCGTGAATCAACCAGTTCAAGGCGATTTGTGTAGCGGATGCATCGTATCTGTGTGCCAGCTCCTCGAGGACCGTGATGAGGGGCTGAGACTTTTTTAGCCCGGCAGAACGAAAGGCGGATGTCCATTTTCGGGGGCCTGTAATGGACTGGACAAGGGCTGGATTCTTATGAAATTTGCCGCTTAGAATCCCTTGCTCAAGCGGAGAATAGGCGATAATCGCAATGCCCAACTCTTTTGCCGTATCCAGAATCTCGTTTTGTTCGATCCTTCTGTCCAGCAGGCTGTATTTCACTTGATTGGAGATAAGACGCAGACCGTGCTCGCGCAATACGCGATCGGCTTCTCGCATACTTTTGGCGGAAAAGTTACTGACGCCCACGTTCTGAATCTTGCCTTGTTTGATGAGCTTGGCCATTTCATTCATTTCGCTTGCAACAGAAGATAAGGAGTACGGCTGGTGGACTTGATGCAAATGGATGGTGCGGTTATCGAGCAAACGAATGCGTTCGTCGATTGTATTCCCGATACTTTTGGCGGTGCGCAGGACAGGCCACCATTTCGTCGCAATATGAGCGGAATCCGCTAGTGGCCCGGCGTCGTTTAAGGCTTTTGCCAGCATCTGTTCTGATTGACCTTTGCCGTATACTTCCGCAGTATCAAACCAGTTTATGCCCCCACGCAAACTCGTCTGCACAATTTGTAAAACATCGTGAGGTCCAATGACAGGCCAAAACTTCCCCACCATTCCCTGTCCATTGCTGAACTGCCAGCAGCCTAGGCCTAGAGGAGAAAGCATCAGGTCTGAGCTGCCCAATTTACGTAATACAGGCGTTTCGATTGCTCCCAAGCCACTTCACCTACTCCCATTCTATTATTGATTTAAGATACTTTCTTCCAATACAGCATACTTGTCGCCGTATTCCTTAATGATATGCTTTTCGCCCCATAAGCAGAGCGAATCGAGAATACTTTTCAAGGTCCAGCCGTACTCACTGAGCTCATACTCCACTTTTGGCGGAACCTGATTGTAAATAATCCGGTTGATGATGCCATCGTCTTCAAGCTCTCTCAGTTGCTGCGTCAGCATCTTCTGCGTAATACCCGGCATCAGTCTTTTCAACTCACTCGTACGTTTTTTTCCGTGAGTCAGGTGACACAAAATAACACATTTCCATTTACCGCCGATGACTTCGAGTGTGGCTTCCACTGATATGTTATACTTCTTCTTCACAGTTGATTTCCTCCTGAATGATAGGTACTTTTTGGTGCCTATCACACAAAAAAGTGCGTACTTTTTCTTTTGGTTAGTTTCTCTCATAATAACACTTGTCAAACGACATGAAGCACATTGGGTGACTGGAAACAGTCATACTAACATAGAGAACATGGATGGAGGAGACAAGTTATGCCAAAACATTTGCAAGATACGACTACGCTGTACAACGGAGTAAAAATGCCTTGGGTGGGTCTAGGTGTTTTTAAAGTAGAGGAAGGTCAGGAGCTCGAGCAAGCTGTAAAAACAGCAATCAAGCACGGCTACCGCAGTATCGACACAGCCGCTATTTATAACAACGAAGAAGGTGTTGGCCGTGGAATCCGTGCAGGTTTGCAGGAAGCGGGCATCACGCGAGAAGATCTTTTTGTTACCTCGAAAGTATGGAATTCGGATTTGGGGTATGAGTCCACGTTGGAAGCATATGAGACGAGCCTGAAAAAACTCGGGCTGGAATATCTGGACTTGTACCTCATTCACTGGCCGGTAGAAGGAAAGTTCAAAGAAGCATGGAGAGCATTAGAGACGCTATACAAAAAAGGGTTGGTAAAAGCCATCGGGGTAAGCAATTTCCACGTTCATCATTTAGAGGAACTGCTTAAAGACGCTGAGATTAAGCCGATGGTGAACCAAGTGGAATTCCATCCGCGCCTGTCCCAAGATGAACTACGTGCCTACTGCAAGGAGCAAGGAATTCAATTTGAAGCATGGTCTCCGCTGATGCAAGGACAACTATTGGACAATCCAGTACTAAAGGGAATGGCAGAAAAATACGGGAAGTCCATTGCTCAAGTCATTATACGCTGGGATTTGCAAAATGGCGTTGTGACCATTCCAAAGTCGACCAAGGAGCATCGAATCGTCGAGAATGCATCCGTATTTGATTTCGAACTGTCTAAAGAAGACATGGAAATGATTCATGCGCTGAACCAAAATCACCGAGTTGGTCCAGACCCGGATAACTTTGATTTTTAATAGCTGACAGCATACAAAAAAACTCCTGATGA
The DNA here is from genome assembly GCF_013332495.1 of Brevibacillus sp. HB1.2. Lineage (NCBI taxonomy): Bacteria > Bacillati > Bacillota > Bacilli > Caryophanales > Paenibacillaceae > Brevibacillus > Brevibacillus sp. HB1.2. Next base: position 157,032 of record NZ_JABMIU010000014.1, read on the forward strand.
TTTCAGGAGTTTTTTGCGTTGAGGAAAAGGAGTAGGAATCAAATGACTTCTGGCAACTGAATGTCGTCCATGGTTACCACACATTCAAATTGATTGGGGGAGTCGTGGTGAACATGCTCCTTGAGAATACCCATTTTCACGAAAAAGCGCAGGCTGGTGTAAACGGTTGAGAGTGTGATGTTTGGCATCTCGTTTTTTAAAGCATGGTAAACGTCTTTGGCTGTATAGTATTTCCGATTGCTAAGCATAAGAAGGAGTACGGCTCTTCTTTGGATGGTTAATCTTTTTCCTAGATGCTTTACTTGTTGTGTGACACTGACAATATGTTGATCCATTACAGGTCACCCCGTTCTTAGATTATAATAATTACTATATTATAATTATCCTTTTTATTTTGTGTACAGTCAACTTTTTCTTTCCATATCTTATCCAGCTCTTGGCATGAGCGTGCATGTTTCTGAGGGATGCGTAAATCTTACATAAGAGGGATGAGGAAATAGGGGTTTTCTTTTCGACCAAAACATGGTAGTGTATGTGCGGATTTTTCTTACGTGATAATGTCAGGAGTGGAACCATGTGGCACGAAAAAGACGAACCGCAATCCAGATGAACAGTCCGCAGCGAAAAATACTCGAATACGGCATGCTGGTTCTAGGATCGCTAGTATTGGCAACAAGTTTCAATCTGTTTCTGAATCCAAACCAAATTGCTTCTGGAGGCGTTTCTGGGCTGTCTACGATTTTGCATAACTTGTTTGGCTTTTCTCCAGCAGTCGTGCAATGGGCAATGAATATTCCTTTGTTTCTATTAGGATTTAAACTACTCGATCGGCAATACAGTATGAAGGCGGCGGTTGGTTCGATTGTTCTCCCGTTGTGTGTCATGCTGACCAGTCACCTACAGCCGTTAACGACGAACCTCCTGCTGGCAAGTATTTATGGGGGAATCGGGGTAGGGCTTGGGATTGGTATCGTGTTTCGGGGGAGAGGATCGACGGGCGGTTTTTCCATTGCATCACAAATCCTCCACAAATATTCAGGGTTTAGCTTGGGTGCATGTGTAGCTGTATTTGATGGACTAGTGATCTTGTTTGCGGGGATTGTATTCGATCCGGAAAAAGCATTGTATGCACTTATCGCGTTGTTTGTGACCAGCAAGACGATTGATATTGTTCAGATGGGCTGGAATACATCCAAGGTCGCTTATATCATTTCGAATGAAACAGATACGCTGAGAGAAACCATCTTGTATGATTTGGATCGTGGCGTCACTTTGTTGGATGGTGCTGGTGGATATACCGGCGACGCGCGTAAGGTGCTCATGGCAGTGGTTAGCCAAAGTGAAGTGAGTAAGCTGAAAATCATGGTGCGTTCCGTGGACCCGGATGCCTTCATTATTTTGTGCCCTGCTCAGGAAGTGTTGGGAGAGGGCTTTCGAGCGGGTTAATATTATATATAGAAGAAAAGAGCGGTGGGGGAGTCGTTCCACTGCTCTTTTTTTGTTCGATTTTTATTCTGAATGAAATTATTTTAGATTTTCTATTGCATTTAAAATTTATACGTGCTATATTAAATCTCGTGAGCGGGACACACACGAAACGCACACAACGAAAACAAACAAATGCCGGTGTAGCTCAATTGGTAGAGCACCTGACTTGTAATCAGGGGGTTGTGGGTTCAAGTCCTATCGCCGGCACCACTACATAATCTGTAGTAGGGAAATGAAACGGAGCGCTTGATAGCGCGAAATGCTCTTTGAAAACTGAACAGCGAAAGCGTTGATGAGTCTATCATTAAATGATTTGCCAGCTTTGAACCAGTAAC
>NZ_JABMIU010000015.1:0-136615 GCF_013332495.1 Brevibacillus sp. HB1.2
CTTAGCAACTGATCATGCAGATCCAGTTTTGAATGAATAATGAATGAAGAAGCCATTCCTTTAAGGAATGGCTTTTTTTGTGATAGGTTTGGAAACAAATACGTTCCCCGTATTCACTGGAATATAGACTAAAAGCGTTAGATTCAATGCGATTCATTAAACTAACGGGCTTGTTCCCTGTTCTTGAAATAGGATTTTACAATGGTGATTGTATCTAATTTGGCCGAAGTTCGTTTCTTTTGGATTGCTATCTCGAGCGCTTTATACAGAAGACGTTTACAGATGTTGACAACAACGAAACTAGCGTAATAATATATCCTTACGTAAAAATTTAATTTTACGGAGGTCTGATTGATGGAAATTTCAAAGGGAGTATCAATGCTTCATCTAGATTTTCATGGAAATATCATTCACCCCGTTCTTTTGTGGGATCGAGACATGGCTGTTTTAATAGACACAGGATTCCCAGGGCAAATGGAAGATTTACGCGTGGGGATAGAAAAGGTAGGAGTATCGCTCGACAAGCTAAAAGCTGTGATTTTGACGCATCAAGATGTGGATCATATCGGCAGTCTTCCAGAGATTTTGCAGGAGTGCGGGGATCATGTTCACGTTTACGCACACGAACTGGAGAAACCGTATGTCCAAGGGGAGAAACCGCTTTTAAAAGACGGGCACCTTGAGAATCCTCCAAAAGGCAGAGTGGACTATACCGTGAGTGACGGTCAGGAACTGCCGTTTTGCGGCGGGATTCGTGTCATCCATACTCCTGGACATACTCCCGGTCATATCAGCCTTTATTTAACGAAAAGCAAGACTCTCATTGCCGGGGATTCGATGTACAGTGTGAACGGGATTCTCTCAGGAATTCATGAACCGTCCACACCGGATATGGATGCAGCTCGTCTCTCTATAAAGAAGTATGTAGACCTCGACATTGTCTCTGTGGTTTGTTACCACGGAGGATTCAGTCATGGAAATGTTAAGGGTCAAATAGTAGGACTCAGTCAGGGGTTACGCTAATTTCGTGACAAAACCTCTCTTTTCCCCGTCTTATTGAAAAGCTGGAAAAAGGAAGGAGCTTTATTCGTGAAAAAATGGAATTATATCTTAGCGGGTGTTCTTAGTTCTACACTTATTTTTGGGGGAACGCCTGGCTTTGCAAAAAATAAAACGGAAACCAATCAAGGTACGAATTCAATGTCAACCGACAAGCCTATTGGACACGGCTTACATCTATGGAGCAATCCTGGTTTCCAATATACGCTGGAAGATCGGTCGAACAGCATAAAATTTCCCATTCCTGTCCCAAAAGAATTAGAGGGGAAAAGTAAGGGGCAGGAGCCTATTACTCCTGCACTTCCTTACTTGGACTTTACTAGTGACGATTCTAAATACGAGTTTTATATGTTTCATACTGGAACCGAACGCGAGGTTTTCCTACAACTTCTTCAATATGAAAAAGGGAAGCTTAGCTCTATGGGAGCTATAAAAGTAGCAGAAGATGTTCCAAATCGTATTTATGGCTTCTACAACGATGGGCGTAATTCCATCTATGTCCTTACGTTAAATAAAGAGGGTGAGTTGGATAGCTCGGCCGAGTACGTGTGGGATAATGAGACGAAGATGATCATAAAAGTATCGGAGCTCAAAGCCTCAAAACCTGATTGATGAAAATACTGAAGAATCACAGAAAACGGCAGCCTGTTTAATCGGCTGCCGTAATTTTATAAACAGGCAAATGTACTCACCCGTTAATCCTTTATCATTACCGAAGGAGTAGCCGTTCGTACGAAGATGATCGCATCAAAAGCTTTTGCCGGAACCATCTGCAACGTATACAGCTTCTCCATTTTTCCATACCATCCACTAAAAACATCACCGATTGCACTGATGGGCTGCGCTTTATTTAGATAGGTGTAAAAATCCTGATGATGCTTTGCCTTTGCAAAATCTAGGAATCCATCCGCCATCCCTGTCTGTGCAAACAGAACAGCTAGCCGATCTTTGCCACTATTTTTTACAGTAAACGCTTTGCGCTCATTGGTAGAGGCGTCATTTGCAAGGAAGGTGCTTTCGTAGAATTCACTTCCGATTGCGTAATATCGGTCCCCAAAGGCTTTTGCGAGATGTGCCCCCATGCAGGTTGTCATTCCTACGGAAGTAGAGGTCTTTTCAATGTGTCCATTATGTCCAGCGATGAACATGTTCTTGCGACCGTACTGTTTCTTTTCAAAGGATAAAATCCACATCACTTTGTCCGCCATGTAGCGATCACGGGTGTTGCTGTAGTTCACATTTGTTCCGCGCAGTGTAGCGTTTTGCTTGATGGATTCTGCGAAGGCAGTAGCCAGCTCATATGCTTTCTCAGAGCTTTTCGCGATGTAAACGGATTGGTTTTGTTTCATCTGATCCATCAAGCTTTTTATGTGGGGGATCGCTTCCTGTACGAGGGCGACCTTTTGATTATACACCGTCTTATCATTCAGATTCGTAAGCAGCTTCTCATACTTGGATGCGAGTGTCGGATCGACTTTTTTCAAATAGGAAAATAGCCCGTTTTTGTTATGGTCATAGCGTTGCATGTCAAAGCCGTAAAAATGAATTTGATCTTTGGTATCTCGCTTCTCATTAAAGGCGCGCATCCAAGAGAGAAGGGCGGCCATTTCTTCTGTATGGTAAATCGTAAATCCGATGGCTTTTGCGGCATCCTGAGCAGTTCCGCTGCCGCCTAAAATGTATTCATTGACCTTTTGTCCACCGCCAAAATCACCTTCGATGGCAAATACGCGATATCCTTGCTTTTCTACCAAATGCTTAAAAATATCTAACTTCAGCGTAGTGAATTGCTTGTTGCCATGCGTAGCTTCTCCAAACCCGATGATGGTTTTTGCAGGAAGCTCCATTTTTGAAACAGGGACAAGGTTTGCTTGGAATGACTGTTGCAAGGTGTTGGCTGATGCGGGATGGAACCCTGTCAATACACTCAGGATGATGAACAAGCTGATAGTGAATAGGAGTTTTCTCTTCATGTCACTCTCTCTTTCTTGCGCTGATCTTTTGTTTGTAAGTGGTTTTTCTTACCATTTTCCCTATTATACTCCTTTATGAAGTCGTTTACCTAGATTAAAAAAACACACCTGGTTTTGAGATTCCCGGGTGCATTTTCTCTTTGTTACTTTACATATTTCGCCCGATATTCATCTGCCAGCATGGACATAAGAATAGAGTCGTGATAGGTGTGGTTGTAATAAAGGGCTTGTCGCTGTACGCCTTCACGCTGGAATCCGAGCTTTTCATACGTGTGGATGGCACGTTCGTTAAAGGCGAATACGTTTAGCTCGATGCGATGCAGATTGAGGATGCCAAAACCATAATCGAGCATCAGCAGGAGGGCTTCGCTGCCGTAGCCTTTACCTTGATGGGCATTTTGGTCAATCGAAATTCGGATAAAGGCGTTGCGATTATTCCGATCGATATCCCCGATCTGGACGTCGCCAATCACCTGATCATTTTCGCACAGGCAGATCAATAAGAGGACACTGGAAGAGTCCTGGCCTTTGTTCTCGATGTACTGGTGGATTTGCTCACGAGTGAAATGCTTTTGTGTACCAGTCAGCATACGCGTTTCCTTGTTGAACAAGGAGCGGAAGTATAATTCGGTATCTTCTGTACCAATCGGTCGTAAAAAGACGCGTTCCCCTTCCAAAAAGCGAACCGCTGCACGTGTATTCTCCTGTGTCATAGACATAGTCTTTGTCCTCCTGTTCGTTCAAAACTTCTTTTTCTTAGGATAACGAGCAAGTGTATACTTGAAAATGTGCAGTTTTGTAAAAATGAAAAGGACAGATGGAGGGGGAAATCGAGATGCTCTTGACCCCAAAATGGCAGGAAAATGACAACGAGCCGCAATACGTACAGCTTTATGCTTATTTGAAAAAGGAAATCGTCGCAGGACGCTTGGCGGTGAGTAGCAAGCTGCCGTCCGTTCGAAAGCTGGCTGACTTGCTAGGCTTAAGCACAACACCCGTGGAGATGGCATACCAGCAGCTGCTGGCGGAAGGTTTTATCCAAAGTAAACCGCGCAGTGGGTATTACGTGGAGAAATTACCAGATCCTGAAGTGAAACCGGGTGCTGGTGCGAGCGCACAAACTATCCATCGGCCCATGGTGCGTGACGAGCGGGAGTACGTCTATGACTTTCATCTCTCCCGCAATGATTTTTCGTTATTTCCAACCATGATTTGGCGCCGTCTGTACAATGAGACGCTTCACATAGAGCAGCAGGAGAATCTTTTTTATGGAGATCCGCAAGGGGAGGCTGGACTCAGGAAGCAAATCGCTGACTACTTGCACAGGTACCGGGGTGTCGCTTGTTCGCCAAATCAAGTGGTGATTGGGGCGGGCCAGTTTGGCTTGCTGTCCTTGATCTGTTTGATGGTAAAGCCACAGTTCCAACGCATCGGCGTAGAAAATCCGGGGTATTTGCTGTTTGCCAATACGTTTCGCCAGCATGGATACGACGTGGCGCCGATCTCACTGACAGAGGACGGAATTAGCGTCAGTGAGCTATATGAGTCAGGGGTTGGACTGGCTGCCGTTTCTTCGGCTCATCAATACCCACGTGGGATGATCATGCCCATATCCAAGCGGCTGCAATTGCTCGAATGGTCCAAGAATGTGGGAGGATACATCATCGAAGACGATTACGACGGAGAGTTTCGTTACCATGGCAGACCGATTCCGTCCATGCAGGGTTTGCTCCCGGATGCGAATGTGATCTATATGGGGAGCTTTGCGCAGGTGTTGGCGCCAGCAATCGGCATATGGTACATGGTCTTGCCAGAATCTCTGCTGGATACGTACCACAACCTGCTGCGCGAGACACTTCTGGAACCATCTTCATCCCGACTGCATCAGCGGACGATGGAAGCCTTTATGGAAAAAGGATACTTCGAAAAGCATGTCCGCAAAATGCGCAAGCTGTACCGCAAAAAGCATGATGCGCTGCTGCTGGCTGTGCAAAAGCATTTTGGCGATAGAGCGACAGTCATTGGAGCCGATGCGGGGTTTCACGTCCTACTGCGGGTAAACAGCGAGCGAAGCGAGGAGGAGTTGAAAAAGCTGGCGATTCAGGCAGGCGTGAGAGCCTCGGCTGCATCGTTTACATGGCTGGTGCCACCTAATCCCTTGCCAAAAGAGTTTTTCCTCGGCTTCGCGGGTATTCCATTGGAAAAAATCGAACCCGGTATCGAAGCGTTGAGCCAAGCGTGGTTTGGCGATTGTTGACAATGCATGAGTACGCCGTTATGCTAAGAGTACCTTTTGGAAAATATGAAAAACAAAATATTTTCCTTGTTTTCGAAAGGAGGGCAAGAACATGCAGGAGCGAATCCTACAATGCGCCTATCATGAGATTGAGACCAAGGGCGTCCGTTTTACCATGTCCGATTTAGCTCGGCGCGCAGGCGTTAGTACCAAGACGTTGTATGCGAGCTTTCCTTCGAAAGAAGCCTTGATCACCAAAGTCATTGAAGAAAACATCGAGGATTTGCGTAAAGCGGAGGATCAGATTTTACATGATCTTGACCTCGATTTGGTAGAGAAGATGCGACAACTCCTGGCACTGGTTCCGAACAACTTCTCACGAACGGACCTGCGCGTGTGGTACGAGCTGAAGCGCTACTATCCCGAGCAATGGAAGCTGATCGACGAGTTCAATCAACAGGAGTGGGAGCATGTTCGGATCATTCTGGAGCAAGGGGTTGAGAAGGGCGTGTTTCGTCGTATCCAGCTTCCGATCCTGATTCAGATGTATACCGGGACGCTCAACCAGCTGATTGATCAGCAGTTGGCGAACCAGCATCAAGTGACGATTGGCGATGCGCTGGATGCAGTCATCGATATTTTACTAGGTGGCATCGTAGATTCTTCGTCTTCAAACAAGTAAGTAGGAGGAACATAATGAGTTGGGTCTATCTATTAATGGCCATTTTGCTAGAGGTGGCTGGAACAACATCGATGAAGCTGTCTGACGGGCTGAGCAAGCCTGTCCCTAGTGTGATGATGTTTATCTTTTATATTTTGTGCTTCTCGTCGCTGAGCCTGGCGCTCAAGGAAATGGAGGTCGGGACCGCCTATGCCATCTGGTCGGGTCTCGGCACCGCGATCATCGCGGTCATTGGTGTGGTGGTCTTCAAGGACGCCTTCACTGTCAAAAAATTGATTGCTGTCGGACTGATCATTGTGGGCTGTGTGCTGTTGAATCTGGGAGACACCTCCCACGCGCAATCTTCTAAAGAGACAGGAGTAGCTGAGGCGAAATGAGTGAGAACAATGCAAGAGCAATGCTAGTGTTCTTCTGGGTCACCGATGTTGCTTTTGTCGTATACTGGCTTGTTACATTTTTGGAGCTTCTCCCTGTGGAATATCTGTATCAGGATTACTACAACCCCAATTTGCTTGCATGGAACTTGTCCTTTTTTCCATTGGATATTTTCATTTCCATCACGGGCTTTGCCAGTCTGTACGCCTATCGCAGAGGACGGCACATCTGGAAGCCGCTTGCCATGTTGTCGCTCGTTTTGACATCCTGCTCGGGTTTGCAGGCGATCGCTTTTTGGGCGTTCAAGGCAGATTACGATTGGTCCTGGTGGATTCCGAACCTGTACCTGCTGATATATCCGTTATTCTTTTTGCCGGGCTTGATGCGAGAATTGGCAAAAGTGAAGGAAAGGGATTCTTGACAAATTTTGAGCGGTGGCTATATAGTAGGTCTTAAGTTAATAGTGCTGTGGAGATTGGGAGATCAGCTAATATTTGCAAAATGAGGGCATTGGCTCTTGTTTAGCGAGTATTAGCTTTTTTATTTTCTCTCCAGATAAACCACAAAGGAGTTAGCGTATTGTAAGCGCTTAACAGGAGTAGGTTTACGTTTTTTCCAAAAAGGGGGAGGATGGGGCATGTCTATTTATGTAGGGGAATTGATCGGGACGATGATCTTGATCATTTTGGGGGCAGGTGTTTGCGCCGGACAAAACTTGAAAAAGGCGTACTCCCAAAACGGCGGTTGGATTGTCATTACGCTGGGGTGGGGTCTGGCAGTTGCGTGCGGAGCGTATGCAGTTGGAAGCATTAGCGGAGCGCATTTGAATCCGGCACTTACGATTGCACTGGCAAGCATCGGTCAATTTCCGTGGGAGCATGTTCCGGGCTACATAGCGGCTCAACTGATAGGGGCGTTTATGGGAGCGACGTTCGTCTGGATCTTTTATTACCCGCATTGGCGTGAGACGAATGATGCAGGAGCCAAATTGGGGGTATTTGCAACAGGTCCTGCGATTCCCAATACAGTCGCGAATCTGTTCAGTGAAATTTTAGGTACGTTTTTCTTGGTGCTCGGTCTACTGGCGATCGGAGCGAATAAATTTGCAGAAGGACTGAATCCGTTTATCGTCGGCTTCCTGATTGTCGCAATTGGTTTGTCTCTTGGTGGTACTACTGGTTATGCGATCAATCCGGCCCGTGACCTGGGACCTCGTCTCGCTCATGCTCTCTTGCCCATCCACGGCAAAGGAAAGTCCAACTGGCGCTATGCATGGATTCCTGTTGTTGGACCTATCATTGGAGCAGTAAGTGGAGCGTTTTTTTACAAATGGACGTTTACAGATCATTCGCTGACAGGTGTAATAGCATTAGCGGCTTTCATGGTGATTGCCATCGTGGTCGGAATGACAACCAAAAAATCAATCGGCAGCAAGGAGCGACTCGCATCCGAGAGTGCGCGTTCTTAGACATAAAGGTAAGAATGAAGGCGATTTCATATGAGTGAAGGAGGAACAGTTGTCATGGACAATAAATATATGCTTTCCCTCGATCAGGGAACCACGAGCTCTCGCGCTATTTTATTCGATAAATCAGGTGCCATTATCGGTGTGGCCCAGAAGGAATTTACGCAAATCTATCCGAAGCCGGGTTGGGTGGAGCACAATGCTGAGGAAATCTGGGAATCGCAGCTGGAGGTTTTGAAAGCGGTTTTACTGGAGAATCATGTGAAGCCGGAAGAAATTGCAGGAATCGGGATTACCAATCAGCGGGAAACAACCGTGGTATGGGATAAGCACACGGGTAAGCCGATTCACAATGCGATTGTATGGCAAAGCAGACAGTCCATCGATATTTGCAACCAGTTGAAAGAGCAAGGCTATGAGCATATCGTTCGTGAAAAGACAGGATTGTTGATTGACGCCTACTTCTCCGGGACAAAGGTAAAATGGCTGCTCGATCATGTCGAGGGAGCACGGGAGCGAGCCGAGAAAGGCGACCTCTTGTTTGGAACCATCGATACGTGGCTGATTTGGAAGCTGACCAATGGCCTTGTGCATGTGACCGACTATTCCAATGCTTCGCGCACGTTGATGTTTAATATTCATTCCCTGGAGTGGGACGATGAGCTGTTGAACATGCTTCAAATCCCGAAAGCCATGCTGCCAGCTGTCCGTCCTTCCAGCGAATTGTACGGCTACACAGACGAGAAGCTCTTCGAATTCCAGATTCCGATTGCCGGGATTGCCGGAGACCAGCAAGCCGCTTTGTTTGGGCAGGCGTGCTTTGCGGAAGGGCAGGCCAAAAACACATACGGAACAGGTTGCTTCATGCTGATGAATACCGGAGAAAAGGCAGTTGCATCCAAGAACGGGTTGTTGACGACCATTGCCTGGGGAGTGGATGGCAAGGTAGAATACGCCCTGGAAGGTAGTATTTTTGTAGCTGGTGCGGCGATTCAATGGCTGCGTGACGGACTCAAGCTGATTGAAAAATCATCGGATTCGGAAAAACACGCACTGGCTGTTGACAGCACAGATGGTGTTTATATGGTTCCAGCCTTTGTTGGATTGGGAGCACCGTATTGGGATATGGAAGCAAGAGGCGCGATCTTCGGCTTGACTCGCGGAACGACGGAAGATCATTTGATTCGGGCAGCGCTGGAGTCACTGGCTTATCAGACACGGGATGTGCTTGAAGCGATGGAGGCTGATTCTGGCATCCGGCTGCAAAAGCTGGCGGTAGACGGTGGAGCCGTGGCGAATAACTTTTTGATGCAGTTCCAGTCTGACATCCTGAATACAGAGGTTGAGCGTCCGCGTGTCAATGAAACGACCGCGCTGGGAGCAGCTTACCTGGCAGGGCTTGCCGTCGGGTATTGGGGCAGCAAGGAAGATATTGTGAATAACAAAGTGGTGGAGCGCTCCTTCTCACCGGATATGGCGGAGGAACTGCGCCAGGAGCTGTACGCAGGTTGGAAGCAAGCTGTTACAGCAACGATGGGTTACAAGATTAGGCATTGATTTTTGTGTAAAAGAGGTCTAAAGTTAAAGATAAGTTAATCATGCTGTGGAGACTACGGAGACAGCCAGTATCAGAAGAGCAATGACATTGCATTGCTTCTTTTGGATATTGGCTGTCTTTTTCTTTTAGAGAGGATGAGAAGAACGATGAACGATCAACATGCATTATCATCAAGTCAACGCCAGGCTTGTCTGGATAAAATGGCAACGAAACAACTCGATCTTTTGGTTATTGGCGGTGGGGTGACGGGAGCAGGTATTGCCCTCGACGCAGCCGCGAGAGGTCTGAGTGTCGGACTCGTGGAAAAACAGGACTTCGCTGCGGGAACCAGTAGTCGCTCTACCAAGCTCGTTCATGGAGGATTGCGCTATTTGAAGCAGGGCGATGTGCAGTTGGTGCGGGAAGTAGGCCGGGAGCGAGCTATTTTGTATCGCAATGCGCCACATATCGTCATCCCGGAAAAAATGATTTTGCCCATCGTGAAAAATGGTACCTATGGCAAGCTGGCAACCTCTATTGGTTTGTATGTTTACGATGTGTTGGCTGGAGTCGAAAGAAAAGAACGACGCATCATGCTGAACAAAGAGAGAACTGTGGAGGCAGAACCGCTTTTGCGCCGCGATATTCTCAAGGGCGGCGGGCTTTATTTCGAGTATCGGACAGATGATGCTAGACTTACGGTTGAGGTCATGAAAACAGCAAGCTCGCACGGAGCGCTTTGCGTGAACTATACCGAAGCCACTGGCTTTATTTATGAAAACGGCAAAGTCATCGGGATTAGCGCGAAGGATTTGCTTACGGGCACAGAGTACTCCCTCCATGCCAAAAAAATCGTCAACGCAGCAGGTCCTTGGGTGGATCAGCTTCGAGAAAAGGACCACTCCCTGTATGGCAAGCGCCTCCACCTGACAAAAGGTGTCCACCTGGTCGTGCCATATAACAGACTGCCGTTGAAGCAGGCCGTTTATTTCGATGTATCCGATGGGCGCATGCTGTTTGCCATTCCGCGCAATAACAGTACGTATATCGGTACCACTGACACGAATTACAAAGGTGTGCTGGAGCGGCCAACAGTGACGAGAGAAGACATGGAGTATGTATTGAATGCCGCGAACGAGATGTTCCCTTCTGTGAAGCTGACGGAACAGGATGTCAGCTCCAGCTGGGCAGGACTCAGACCACTGATCCATGAAGATGGCAAGTCCCCATCCGAATTGTCACGCAAGGACGAGATTTTTTATTCCAAAAGCGGGCTGATTACGATCGCAGGTGGAAAATTGACGGGCTTCCGCAAAATGGCCGAGCGCATTGTGGATGTGGTGGCCAAGCAGTTGACCGAAGAAGAGGGCAGAGCATTTGAAGCTTGTCGGACAGACAAAATCGTCCTCGCTGGCGGAAAATTTGACTCCGCAGCCAAGATTCCTGTATTTGTGAAAGCACAGGCAGAGCGACTTCGCCAATGGGGAATCACCGAGGAACAAATCCGCGTTCTGGTCGGAAAATATGGAAGCAACAGTGAGCAAATCGTAACAATGTGCCTGGAGTTTTTGACACAAAATGCTCAAAATGTGTCTCCAATCGAAGCACTGCTGAAAGCAGAACTGCGCTACGCTGTAAAGGAAGAAATGGTCATGACCATGAGTGATTTTCTGATTCGTCGTAGTGGCAGACTATTCTTCGAGAGGGATACACTGGAGCCTGTGTATCGAATGGTGGGAGAAGAGCTCGCTCATGAGCTGCAATGGTCGGATGAGAGGAAAGAACATGAAATAAAAGCGTTTGAAGAGGAATATCATCTTGCGAAAACATTTCAATAGGGGTGATTCGTGATTGGCAAACCTGATCAATCAAAAAATACTTCCTGCCGCCCGGACATTAAAAGAATTTGATGAACTCATGGAAAGCTGCTACGAGCGCATTATTTTGCTGAATGCTCATGTTGCGCAAGTAAAGCCACTGGGAAAACGGGCCAGAGCATTCGGGAAAAAACTGCTGATCCATGCTGATCTCATAGACGGGTTGAAGTCTGATGAATATGCGATGGAGTTTCTTGCGCAAGAAGCCCAGCCCGAAGGAATCATCACCACACGGAACAGTGCCGTTCTTGCCGCCAAGAAAAAAGGGCTCATTTCCATCCAACGACTGTTTCTCATTGATACGATGGCATTAGACAGCAGCCTTACCCAGCTTGCGAGAACCAAACCGGATTACGTCGAGGTTTTGCCAGGAATCATTCCCCACCTGATCGAAGAAATCACTGTACGAACCAGCATTCCGGTTATCGCTGGAGGATTTATTCGTACAAAGGAAGATGTGGATCGCGCTATTCTTGCCGGTGCGACATCTGTAACCACTTCTCGCAGAGAGCTGTGGACGAAATCATAAGGACATATTAGGGTAGTCAAAAGCCGGTCATTCCTGTTCGTAGGAATACCGGTTTTTTTGATAGGTAGATACCCTTTTATTTATAGGGATGTCAGTAGTCTATGCGGATGAACGCCACCGTGCATATACACATATAGTCAGCAAAAATAAGAGGAAAGAAGGCGGTTGCGTGAATTATCAAAGCTCTCAATGGCAATCATCGTATTCTTCGCGGGAAGGACATTCTTCTTATTACCCTTGGCAAAGAGATCGAGAACGGCCACCAGGATGGGATCGTGGAAGAGAGTGGCAGCGACCTTTCCGGAGTTGGGAGTTTGACCACAGACGGAGATGCCCGGACCACTGTCGTTGGTGCCCTCCTGGCTGCTGCGGACGCTTTCGCTAACAGATAAGTAGTAGAACGAGAGCCAAATCTTGAGAGGTATTCGAGATTTGGCTCTTTCTTTGGGTAATAGAAAAGGAAGGCGACACTCGCCACGCACGACCAAGCGATTGTAGACGAGCTAGCCCGTCGAGACTATTTGCATCGACCGAATGTAGAAGTCGAGCTGTTATACGGGGGGCGTCCAGAGCTGGCTCATGCCTTGCGAGAAAAAGGGGTTCCGGTGCGCTTGTACCTCACATATGGGACAGAGTGGTACTTGTACTTGTGTCATCGACTGGCGGAGAACCTCAGGATGTAGGGTATGGCATGTCATAGAAGGATTACGAAAAACGTCAGAGCACAATCCTGACGTTTTTTCTTTTTTTCACGTTTGCACTTTGTGACCAAACGACTTCATTTTGAAAAAAATGTAGCTATTTGTCTGGAAATAACGTCAATAACTGTATGAGAAGAAAAGATAGGAAGAAAAAGAATGGTCCGTGGAGGTTTTGAACGAATGAAAACGGCGCAGTGTAAGCGATGGCTCCTGGCCTTCTGTGCGTTCCTCCTGTTGGTAGCGGGTGTTCCTTTCGGATTAACGGGGACAGCCTTGGCAGAAGGAAACATTCAGTTGGGAGTAACAGTCGGAATTGAAGGAAAGTACAGGGATACGGGGATGGTACCCGTTGTGGTAACGGTGAGAAATGGAGGGGCGGATATTGAAGGGGAACTGTTTGTCGCCACTGGGGAACAGGGAGACAGACGCTTCGCAGTTGCCAATTATCAGCCGGTTTCGATTGCAGGCGGAGTGACCAAGCAGGTAACGATTCTCGTTCCTGGATCAGAGCTGCATGGCAATTCTTTTGTGGCCTTGATGCAAAATGATAAGATCATCACGCAAACTCCGGTAACAGGCGTTTCATACAGCGAGGATACGTTGATGATCGGCGTGTTGGCAGAAAATCCCGACACAGCTAACTTCCTTGGTGTACTGCCGAAAGGCTCTATTCATAACCCTGTCCAGCTCTTGACGATGAAGGCAGACAATATGCCTGTGACAGGTACTCAACTCCAAATGATCAATATGCTCGTTATCAATAATTTTGCTTTGGATTCATTGAATGAACAGCAGATCAAGGCGATTCGGGATTGGACGAATTCTGGCGGGATGCTGATTTTAGCCGGAGGAGCACAGTACAAGAAAGCCGGAGGCATTTTGGCTGACTTGTCGCCCGTAGAAGTGACTGGAGTGACGAGTGTACAGACACTCTCTAGTTTAAAAGTGGATAAGACCAATCCGATTGCACTGACATCACCCTTTACTGTAAGCAATGGGACATTGAAGGCAGGGAAGGTTCTGTACAGCGAAGGCAATATTCCTCTGATGGCTGTCCATAACGTGGGAGCCGGAAAAGTAATGTACGTCGCCTATGATTTGGCGGCGGAACCAGTAGCCAGCTGGGCAGGAAACAGTCGCTTTTGGGCAGATACATTAGTAAAGGCTTTTGGTTCTTCCATGAACGCTTCAAATAGGAGCATGATCGACAACGTATGGCCGCTTCGGGATGCTGCTGATCGAGTCCCATCCTTGAAAATTCCGGAGGTTGGCTGGTTCGCCGTGTTTTTTGGAATTTATGCACTGGTTGTAGGGCCAGTTCTTTTCTATATTTTGCGGAGACGCCGCAAGCAAAGCTACATGTGGGTAATCGTCCCTGCCCTTTCGGTGTTGGTGGGAATCGGAATCTTCTCGATTGGTGCCATCCAGCGGGGGGTGGGTGTAAAGCTGCATCAGGTAGGTTATATTGAGCTGCAAAACAACGGACAGGCGAATGCGATGAGTGTAACCGCATTATTCGTACCGAGTAATGACGACTATCGTTTGACGATAAAGGGAGAGGGTATAACCCAACCCGTCACTGAAAGAGATTATATCGATCAAATTCCGAAAACGTGGATTTCCATACAGCCAGATCAGACTCATATTGATTTTCGAGATGTAGAATTTTGGTCGATGCGCAAGGTTGCAACGGAGCAAACCTTATCGGACGTAGGAAAAATAGAATCGAACCTGTCGTATGAGAATGGCGCACTGAAAGGAACTGTGACAAACCATACGAAGTACTCGCTGCGAGATGTGACGATCTCGACAGGTATAACGGTACAAGAGTTTCCGCAGTTGGCGGCTGGCAGCAGTATCGAAGTGAACTTGCCGTTTGCCTCTCAACATCAAGCAAGGCGGAACCAACATCGGATGAATACGGGGAATGCACTGCCGCAGTATATGCAATCGAATGGCTATGACAGACAAACGCGCGAGCAAGTCATCGTGGAAATGCTCGACATGATGGACAGACGTGGTGGTCAGTCTGAAGTGGTAAAACTCGTTGGCTGGACCGATGAGCAAGTTGTTGAGGCTGTCGTACCAAACGAAAATACAGAGAACAGCAGCATTGCGATGGTCACTTCGACACTGCAAGTGAATCCATCCAAGGACGGACACATTTATTATCCGACGGGATCATTTGATGTGACGATGTCGGGTAGCTCTGTTCCGGTAGATGACTATGGAGATGGCTTTAGATTGCCTGCCGGGGATATTACCTTTGACATCAATCTGAATCAGGAAGGGCAGGATCTTCTCATCAGCAATTTGTATCTGTACACCTGGTCAGAGGACAATACGACATTTGAAAAAGAGGTTTACAACTGGAAGACAAAAGCTTTCGAACCATTTGAAAAAGCATTCATGAACAACGTCATGACAAGCGACAAGACCACTACTTATGTTTCGGGCGACGGCATTGTCCGCATCAAATTTGCCCACCAGTTTGAGGATGATCGCCACATTGGGGTTCCAAGTGTCAGTGTGGAAGGGAAGGTGAGCAAGAAATGATCCAGATCCAAAATTTGCGTAAGCGCTACGGCAAAATGGAAGCGTTGAAAGGACTTTCGCTCGAAATTGACAAGGGAACCGTTTTTGGTTTCGTCGGTCCGAACGGGGCAGGAAAATCGACGACGATGTCCATTTTGGCGACTTTATTGGAGCCGACCAGTGGGAAAGCATACGTAGGCGGCTACGAAGTGACCAAGCATCCAAAGGAAGTACGCAAGCTGATTGGCTACATGCCTGACTTTTTTGGTGTCTACGACAATTTGACAGCAGAAGAGTACCTTGATTTTTACGGCGCGAATTACGATATTCCGGCAGCAGAGCGAAAACAAATCATTCCGCAGTTATTAGAGCTGGTGAATCTCACGCACAAGCGGGATGCCTACGTCGACTCGTTGTCGAGGGGGATGAAGCAGCGTCTCGGGCTGGCTCGCTCGCTGGTTCACAATCCGGAAGTGCTCATTTTGGACGAACCAGCTTCTGGGTTGGACCCGCGTGCACGCATTGAGCTGCGGGAGATTTTGAAGGAACTGCGGGACATGGGCAAGACGATTATCATTAGCTCGCACATATTGCCTGAGCTAGCGGAGATGTGCGACGTCATCGGGATTGTGGAGGAAGGCAATCTGGTTGCCTTTGGACGAGTCGATGAGATTTACTCGAAAATGCAAGAACAGCGGGTATTGCGTATCCGTCTATTGGATCGGGTTGATGAAGCAATGACGCGCTTGCGTGAGATGCCCGTCATTACAAGGGTGACACGCGAAGGAAACTGGGTCGTTGCAGGCTTTTCAGGCAATGACGAAGAGCAGGTTGAGCTGCTGCGTGAGCTTGCGGTGTCAGGCTATCCTGTCGCCGCGTTTAATGAGTCAGTTGGTGATTTAGAAGAAATCTTCCTGGAAATTACGAAAGGGGTGGGCTCATGAGCGACTTGAGACGATTTCGCAACCCTGTCTTGTTTAATGAATGGAAAATGCGGATGCGGACCAATCGGTCACCGTGGATCATCCTGCTCTATTTGCTTGTTTTGGGCGCAATGACGCTCACGCTGATTTTCTTTATGACAAACGGTGGCAGCTACTACAATCCGAATGATACACGCGAGCTGTTCATGATGCTGTCTGTGTTTCAACTCGGGATGATCTGTTTCGTCGTGCCAGGACTAACGTCAGGTGTGATTTCCGGTGAGCGCGAACGCCAGACGTTGAGCGTACTGTTGACCACGAATGTCAGTGCCACACGATTGATTTTAGGCAAATGGCTGGCGTCGCTCAGCTTCATGACCTTCTTAGTTATTGCGACTATCCCGCTCTATGCTATCGTCTTTTTGTATGGAGGAATCTCACCTGCACAAGTGATCAAGGTGTTTGGTTTTTACGTCATTACGATGTTTGGCATCGGCAGCATTGGTGTGCTCATGTCCACGCTGATCAAGCGGACAGGTATCGCTACGGTCGTCACTTATGCCGTGGTGTTCGGATATGCGATTGGGTCGAGCATACTGGCGGAAATTATCAAAGAGTTCATTCGGTACCAGCGACGATCGGGTGGCATGTCATCTGCGACTAGGCCGGACTGGCCGGATCTCCTGCATAATTTCAACCCATTGTTTGCGATGTTAAACATTTTTGAAGAAGGGCCGCAGCTCAGGATTGGGAATGTGGACCCGTACGCGGTTTACTGCCTGTTTTTCGGGATCATTACACTGTTCTGCCTTTTACTCGCTATCTATCTCATTCAGCCAGTGAAACCGAGATTTCGCAAAGTAAAAGAGGAGCAATAAGCCATGTTTACCTCTAAATCGAACGACGAGCTGAAGTCACTGCTTGCGCCTATTCGAAAGCAACTGGGCTTGCGTGTATGGATACAGCAGCTAACGGTCTATGGTTTGTGGGGAATGGGGGCGAGTCTGGTGCTCCTCCTCCTTGCCCGTATCTGGCCGATTCCGTTTTACCAATGGATCGCGGTAGTACTGCCAGTGCTTGTTGTCATCACGGGTCTGGTGCGTGCGCTTTGGATGCGCCCTACCTGGCTCCACTGTGCGCAAGTGGCAGACGGTAATGGTTTGGCTCAGCGAGTCGTCACAGCATGGGAGAATCAAGAGAATCAGTCGATGGTAGCGGGTATGCAGAGGGAAGACGCCCTGCAGCATCTGCGTAAAAATTTGCCGCAAATCGTAGAGAGCGTCCGCATCTGGTCACTGGTCCAAAGAAAGGTGTATGTCACAAGCAGCTTGCTATTGGTATGCCTGGTGCTGTTTCTTTGGCCGAATCCGCAAGACTTGCGACTGGCCCAGATAGCAGAGGAAAAGAAAGCAATCGCGCAGGTCAAGGAAGAAGTAGAGGAAATCAAACAGGACGTAAAAAAGAATACAGGCTTAACCGACGTGCAGAAAAAGCAGCTGGAGGAAATGCTGGAGCAGGCAAAAAAGGCTCTGGCGAAAGCAGACGATCCGGCAGAACGTCAAAATGCATTGCGCGCTGCGGAAAAACAATTGGAGAAGGTCAGAGATGCAGAGCAGCACAAAGAAAAAGCGCTGCAAGCACTCCAGCGCAGCTTGGGTAATCAAGAAGGGACCAAATCCTTGGCTGGCGCGATGGAAGCGAAAGATCGACAAGCGATGACCGAGGCCCTGGCACAAATGGCAAAAGCCATAGAAAGCATGCCGCAAAAAGAGCGGGAAGAGATCGCCCGCGAACTCGCAAGTGCAGCAGAACAATTGAAAAAAGAGGCAGAGTCTGCCGACTCGAAGGAGCTGGAGGATATCGCCAAACAACTGACGGAGGCAGCCCAGCAAACAGCGCAAGGACAAATGCCTCAAGCAATGACTGCGCTCGAGAACAGCTTGATGCAAGCGATGACGGGCATCCAGCAATCTCAGCAAGCCATGCTTGCAGCTATACATGCCGCTGCTTCGCTCAATCAGTCGCAGATGACGCTTGCCAGTGCAGGCGCACAAGCAGGAAATGCTGGAGCGAGTGGAGCTGGGGCAGGTACGGCGGCAACAGGCCAGGCGACTCCAGCATCGGGGACACCCGGGAATCAGCCAACTGCGGCAACACCGGGAACAGGTACCAATCCCAATCAAGGGACGAACCCGGCAAACCAGTCCGGAAATGGAAATAATGGCTCCGGGCAAGGGAATGGAAACGGAAACGGTAATGGCAACGGCAACGGAAATGGAAATGGAAATGGAAATGGAAATGGAAATGGAAATGGAAATGGCGGTCAAGGAAGCGGTCAAGGTGGCGGGGCCGGGTTAGGAAAAGGCAAACACGAGCTCGTTACCGTCCCGGCAGATCGCATAGGTGGAGACAAAGGACCTGTTGATACAGTCGGAGGTACACTCGGGTCAGGACCTTCCCAGTCGCAGCAAAGCGGAAACACACAAGTCTCCTCCGGTGGAACACTGCCGTATGAGGAAGTGTACGGCCAGTATGAGCAATTTGCCCGTGAAAGTATGGAAAAGGGCAGTATTCCCGGCGATTACCAACAGATCGTAAAGGATTATTTCAGCAAAATTGAGCCTTAGATCATTCAACAACAGAAAGGAGACACGGCGATGGCGCAGCAAACGCTAGAGGATTGCTTGCAGCGAGTAGAGCTTGTCAGGCAGGAGATTGGAAAGGTATTGGTAGGACAAAAAGATGTGGTCGAGCAACTTCTGTGGGCCGTGTTTGCAGGTGGACATGCGCTTTTGGAAGGCGTACCCGGATTGGGCAAAACGCTGCTTGTTCGGACACTGTCTCAAGCCTTCGAGCTGTCGTTTCAGCGTATTCAGTTCACACCGGACCTGATGCCGACAGACATTACTGGAACGAACATCCTGTTGGTCGACGAGAAGGGTCAGCAGTCTTTCCAATTCCAACATGGTCCGATCTTCGCTCATGTCGTGCTGGCTGACGAAATCAACCGGGCGACGCCGAAGACGCAAAGCGCTCTGTTGGAGGCCATGCAGGAGCGAACCGTTTCTGCCGGCGGTGTGACTCGTCAGCTGCCGGCGCCATTCTTCGTTCTCGCGACACAGAACCCGCTGGAACAGGAAGGGACATACCCGTTGCCAGAAGCGCAAATGGACCGCTTTTTATTGAAGATCGACGTGCCGTATCCGACGGAAGAAGAACTGAAAATGATCGTGCGGCAAACGACCACGAGTCAGGTGATCACCGTGGAAAAAGTGGCTTCAGCCGAGCAAATTGCTGAGATTCAGCAGGCAGCGCGTGAAGTGCTGGTTGCCGATGCGGTACTAGATTACGCCGTGAAGCTGCTTTTAGCGACGCATCCGGGGGAACAGGCGATTGCTTCCGTGAACAAATATGTGCGCAACGGTGCAGGTCCACGTGGCGTGCAGGCGATTGTCTCCTTGGCAAAGGTACGTGCGTTATTGGCTGGCCGATACAATCTGGCATACGAGGACGTGACAGCAGTTGCTCTGCCAGCGTTGCGCCACCGCATTTTCCTCAATTTTGAAGGAGAGGCAAACGGCATCCGACCAGACCGCGTCATTATGGATATTTTGGACGAACTGGGGACGCAGAAAGTATGAATCAACACCTGCTTGATCCGTCATGGCTCGCCAGACTGGAGCGAATGCAGATGGCTAGCCGCAAAGCGGTCAGCGGTAGCCAGGCAGGCAAGCGAAGGGCGAGACAGCTGGGCAGCTCCATGGAGTTCGCGGACTTTCGGGCGTATGTTCCCGGCGATGATTTGCGGCAGCTCGATTGGAATGCGTATGCCCGTTCAGGCAAGCTGTTTTTGAAAAAGTACTTGGATGAAACAGAGCTTCATGTGAACTTGTATATCGATTGCAGTCGCTCGATGAGCTACGGGCAACCGAACAAAATGGCCCGAGCTGTCGAGATTGCCGCGGCTCTTGGCTATTTGTCCCTGTGCCATCTCGATCATGTGTCGGTCTATGCATTTGACAGCCGCATTACGGCAGCACTTACCGGGCTGCAAGGAAAGAGTCAGGCACATCGCTTGCTCAGCTTCCTATCTTCCCTGCAAGAAGGGGAAGCAGGTGATATTCAAACGGCAATGCGTCAGCCTGGGGCTGTCAGCGGCAAAGCTGGCACATCTATCGTGCTGTCGGACTTTTTGTTCGAGTCAGGCTATACGGAAGGCATCGCGTATTTGCAGGCGGCCAAACAAGAGGTCACGCTGGTTCAGGTGCTTTCCAAAGAAGAGCTTGCGCCCGAGTATGCGGGAGAGCTGCGGTTGATAGATTCAGAGACCGGGCAAGCAAAAGAAGTATCCCTGACCAGCCTTTTGATGGAAGAGTACCACAAGAGCTTGCAAGATTATCAACAAGAACTGTCCGCGTTTGCTTATGGAAGAGGGATCGCCTTCGTGTCTGTAGAGGCGGAACAATCGCTGGAATCGATTGTCTTCCATGTCTTTCGTCAGGCCGGCTTGATTCGCTAGAGAGGAGAGAGACTACATGCAGTGGATGGGTTTGGGCAACTTGTGGTTTGCGCTGATTATCCCGGCCATCATCGTCCTCTACCTGCTCAAGCGAAAAGTAGAGGATCGTGTCATACCAAGTACACTCCTGTGGCAGCGCACGATGCAAAACTGGGAAGCGGTGAAACCGTGGGAAAGGCTGCGGCGTAACCTGTTGTTGCTGCTGCAACTGCTCGTTGCCTGCATGCTCGTGCTGGCTTTGATACGACCGGCCGTTCCCACTGAGGGAATCACATCCGACCATACGATTTTGGTCGTGGATACATCAGGGAGCATGATGGCGAAGGAAGGGAACGAGACGCGGCTAGAACGAGCCGTTTTACAGGCAAAAGCACTCGTAGAGAAGCTGGGAAGTAGCCAGACAATGACCCTCATCGAGGCAGGGCGTGAGCCGAATGTTTTGGTTTCCAAAAGTGCAGACAAAGAGCCGCTCTTGCAAGCCATCGAAAAGCTTGCGCCTTTTTCCGGGACATCCGATCAAATCGCTGCGTTGTCATTAGCGGGAGCTATTGCAGAGAATGAACCAGGTAGTGGAGTGGTTTGGATGGGGGACGGAAGCGGGGAACGCAAGCTGGATGGAGGCCCAGTTCCTGCTTTTTCCGGGAGCTTTCAGTTTATGCAGATGGGAAGCACCCGCGAGAATACCGCAATCGGTGTTTTTGTGACCCAGCCGACGGAAAAAGGGGTAGAGGGACTGCTGCGGGTGGACAATCACGGCAGTATGCCTGCGAAAGGAAAAGTCACTATTTTTGATGAGCAAGACAAGTTGCTGGATACCGATTCTTTTGCGATTGGGGCAGGTAGCTCCCAGACATTTTCGTTTCAGAAGCTAGCGGTGTCTAGCGTCTATCGTGCAGTCATCGAACCGGAGCAGGACGGACTTTCCCAGGATAATGTCATGTGGAGCGTGCCATTCGCTGCCGGGAGGGGAAAGGCAGCGTTGTATTCGCCAGAGGGGAACCGCTTCCTCCATCAAGTATTGCAGACAGTCGGAAGTCTTGAGGTGGAAACGATTCAGCAGGCACCGGTTACAGCGGCGGCTGCGCGTGACTTGTGGGTTTTTGACGGAGTCGTGCCAGAACAGTTGCCAAAAGGAAACATTTTGTTGATTGCTCCGAACAAGAAAACAGAGTGGTTACCGCTTGCTGGGGAAAAAGAACTGGATCAACAGCCAAGGCCAGTTTCCCCGGATGACCCTCTGCTCAAGCACGTAGATTGGCGGGATGTGCACGTCGCCAAAGGATACGTATTGGACGAGATGCCTGGTATGAAGCCATTGGTACGCGCAGGCGATGTCGATCTGGTCAGAGCCGGGATCATAGACGGGCGTCGAATGGTCATCATCGGATTTGATTTGCATGCATCGGATTTTCCACTGCGTCCTGCTTTTCCGATTTTCATGCAAAATATCGTCAATTGGCTGTCACCTGGTCAAACAGCCCCAATCCCCACGGCACATCCGGGAGAGGTCTTGACCATCCCACTCTCACCTGGAGCGACAACACGTACCTTGACGTATCCGAATGGACACCAGCAGTCTCTTACGGAGGACGCCACGTCGAAAACGATGCAACTACCGGAGCTGACCGGACTATATCGTCTTGACGAAGGGGTAGATACCGGGACCAAAAGTACGTATTTTACTGTCCAAATGAATGAGGAAGAATCGAATATTACACCAAAGTCTGTGAGCGTTGCCCGGAAGAATGCCGAAGAACAAAAGGAGAGTGAGGAAGCAACAGCGACTGACACAACAGGAGCACTGGGAACGAAGGAGTTGACCTATTGGTTGGCGGCGTTTGCTCTCTTGGTGTTATTGGTGGAATGGAGGGTGTATCAGCGTGGGTATTAACTTTATACAGCCGCTATTCCTGTTGTTATTGCTTCCCGTTGCGTACGTCATCATCAGCTGGTGGCGACATCAAAAGCAAATGCCAATGGCCAGAAAGGCGACAATTGCAACTATTCGCTCGCTCTTGTTCCTCCTTCTGGTGTTGGCGTTGGCAGGGACACAGCTATTGACACCTGTTCAGGCGAAAACGATTGTGTTTGTTGTAGATCGATCCGCTTCTATGAAGGACGATCCGCGGGTTCTCTCCTTTCTGCGCGAGGCGATCGGGCAAAAGCAAGTAGCAGATAAGTATGCTGTCATTGCAGTAGGTGCAGAGGCAGCGGTTGATCAACCGTTGACGATACGCCAAGAGGTACAGCCCTTGGGCGTGGATGTCAACCGGAATGCAACCAATTTGGCAGAAGGAATCCGATTGGCGTCTGCCATGATCCCTACCAATGCCAGAGGAAAAGTCGTCTTGCTGACAGATGGTCAGGAAACAAACGGAGATGCGGCACGGCAGACAAGACTGGCGAGGGAGCGAGGAATCGCTGTAGAGGCTGTTTCCTTACAGCAGCCACACGGGGATGAGGTCGTTCTTTCATCTGTACAGGTACCGCAAAGACTGTATGCGGGAGAGGAATACGGCATCACCGTTGATGTGGAGAGTACAATAGCAACCGAGGCAACCCTACGCTTGTATGAAGGCAATCGAGAGGCGGGCCAGCAAACGGTACAGATCGGCAAGGGCAACAACCGCTTCGTTTTTTCGCAAAAAGCGATGCAGCAGGGCTTCCATCGCTATCGCGTGGAAATCGAGCCGCGACAAGATACCGTAGCGGCGAACAATCAGGCTACTGCCTACACACAGGTAGCCGGGGCACCAGTCGTGCTCGTAGCCGAAGGGCATCCAGGTGCCGCCAGCAACCTCATTCAAGCGCTGGAAGCGGGCAATATCAAGGTGG
Organism: Brevibacillus sp. HB1.2; assembly: GCF_013332495.1. Classification (NCBI taxonomy): domain Bacteria; kingdom Bacillati; phylum Bacillota; class Bacilli; order Caryophanales; family Paenibacillaceae; genus Brevibacillus; species Brevibacillus sp. HB1.2. Next base: position 23,247 of record NZ_JABMIU010000015.1, read on the forward strand.
AGCTGCGCGATCTTGCACTGCTGCCAAAGGAGCTTGAGGGCTACAAACAATTTGCCTCCATCGTACTGGCAGATGTGCCTGCTACCAGCATGACTGATGCGGATATGGAACGGATGCGGACCGCTGTACGTGATTTGGGCATTGGTTTGATCATGACAGGGGGGAAAGATAGCTTCGGCATGGGTGGCTGGTTCCAGACACCAATCGAAGAGGCATTGCCCGTTCACATGGATTTGAAAGGGAAGGAACAGCTCCCTACGCTCGGGCTCCAACTGGTCATCGACAAATCGGGCAGTATGAGTGCCGATGCCAGAGGTGCGGATAAGATGGCGCTGGCTAGAGAAGCCGCAATTCGAGCGACAACCATGATGAATGCACAGGACTATATCGGGGTGATCGCATTTGACGATGCGCCATGGGATGTCGTAGCGCCACAATCTGTCACGAAGCTGGATGAAATCCAACAGCAGATCAGCAAAATCCAAGCGGATGGCGGGACCGATATTTTCCCTGCCTTACAGCTGGGCTACGAACGTGTAAAGGCGATGAACACCCAGCGCAAGCATGTTATTTTGCTCACAGATGGGCAGTCTGCAATCGGCGATGATTACGAGGGCCTGCTACAACAAATGACGGCTGAAAATATTACCGTTTCAACTGTGGCGCTGGGTGATGATTCGGATAGGTCGCTGCTGGAGATGATTGCCGAGTTAGGAAAGGGCAGATATTACTTTGCCAACGATGCCGAATCTATCCCGAAAATCTTCAGTAAGGAAACAGCGTTAGCCAGTCGCACGTTTATTGTAGAGAAGCCCCAAGTACCAGGCTATACAGGGATGGGAGCATGGCCTACGCTGAAGCAGACATTGCCTCCAGTGCGAGCGTATATAGCAACAACACCGAAGCAAACAGCTGAATCATCCTTGATGAGTGCTGACGATGATCCGATTCTCACCCGCTGGCAGTACGGCCTGGGGCGTTCTGTCGCCTGGACGAGTGATCTGGAAGGGAAGTGGTCACCGGACTGGGTGGCTTGGGGAGGAAACAGCCGTCTGTGGAACGAAATCGTGGCATGGACTTTCCCACAAATTACAGAAGGCACTTGGAAGACGACCACGAGCGTGAACGGCGCAAAAGGCAATGTGAGGGTTACGATGCCAGCTGGTGGAAGCATGCCTCAAGAGATGGAGGCAGTGGTTCTCAATCAAGAGATGAAGCGAGAAGTCATCAAGCTTAAGCCGGTTGCGCCAGGCGTCATGGAGGGTGAATTCGAGACAGCTGATCCGGGCACTTACATGATTCAGATCTCCCAAAAAAATCAAGGCCGAGTCATGGCGAGCCAAACGACTGGATTGACCGTTTCCTATTCACCCGAATACGGAATACATGCCGATGGAGAGAAAGAACTTCAAGAGTGGCTAAGTGCCGGTGGCGGGAATCAGATCACCAAACCGGAAGAAGCTTTTGGCGGCACGCTTCCTGATAAATGGGACACACAGTCAATCAGTGAGTGGTTGCTGATGTTGGCGGCTTTGCTGCTGCCAATCGATATCGCCGTTCGCCGTCTGCAGTTGCCGGATCAATGGTGGGCAAGGCTATCTAGTCTATGGAGATTGCGCAAGTCCACGTCTGCCGATTCTGAACAACAGGCAGTATTGTCTCGCCTCGGCGAGAAGCGCTCTGCGACAAGACGGACACGTGAAGAGCGGATAGATGACCAGAAAGTCGTATCTGCTCCTCTTATTCATCCGGTAGGGACGGCTGGAAATCGGGTGAAGCCAGCAGCAATCAAGAACGAGCAGGCAAAAGAGAAGCAGGAGAAGCAAACACAGCCTGACGAAACGCTAAACAGACTATTGGCGGCCAAGAACCGGAAAAAGTCTCAGTAACAGACAAAAAAGAAAGCAGCAGCCTGGCGAAAATCGCTACGGACTGCTGTTTTCTTTTTAGAGATGCTCTTCATACACGAGCGGGATTGCTATACCAAAAGCAGTGTCACCTGTAGGCAGGCTCTCTTCCATTGATGCATCAGGATTATTCGCGCGGAAAGCAACTTCATAGGTTTCACCTGGCGCTACCTGGAGAGTGTCCGTCCACCATGGACTTCCTGTCACCTTTTTGCCGTCTCGACTCAAGATGAGCATGTGATGACCATGCAGATACATCGATTGATCCTGGAAGCTGCGGTTGACGAAAGTCAGCTTTATGAGATCCCCTTCTTCCATCATCATTCGCGTCTCAGGAAGCAAGTCGCCATTTACCGTCGACAAACGCTCGAATTGACCGTCAAAAAATCCGTACTGACCATCAATGAGCAGTTGATATTCCCGATCAAAATGGGAAGAGAGATCAAAAGGAAGCGCAATCGGACTGCCGTAACGTGCAGGGTCAAAGACAGAAAGCTCTGCATCTAAGAAGGGCACAGCATCTTCGGACCCGTCTGGACGTAAGAGTAGCCCTTTGTCATGCTGGCTTGCAGCTGGAGCAAATAGCACGGGACGATTAGGCATCGTAAACTGAATGTCGTATCGCCCGCCTGCCCCCGGCTGCAAGGCTTGATTGGCAATCAAATTCGGTTCGTTTACCTCGGTTCCGTCAATCGCTACTACCTGAAAAGGAGTTCCTTGCAGCAAATAGGTGACAGGAGCATTTTCTGCGTTAATAAAGCGAAGGCGAACCGTTGTGCCAGGAGTAACTGTTTCGATTTTTCGTGTATGTGAGCCGTTTAACATCGCGCCTGCCTTTTCGTCCTTGTGATGAATCATGGCGATGTCGCGGATGGGTGCGCCTGTAGTGGTAGCCTCGGCTGGCTCGATCACAAGGGCGCCGAACAGTCCGTTCACTACTTGCTCAGGAATTTGCTGATGAGAATGATACCAATACGTTCCTGTTTGTTCTGCACGAAAACGATAAACAGATTTTTCTCCTTTTGCAATGCGATCATAGCTAGCGGGAGTCTGCATGCCATGCCAGTGGATGTCTATCCCTTCGGAAATATCCTTGTTCAAAAGGATGATTTCGACGAGCTCCCCTTGCTTCATACGCAGCTCAGGCCCGGGATATTGTCCATTCAGGGTCCATGCTTCTACGGTTTTTCCTGATGCTTGAAGGATGGGTGTTTTCTGTGCGTTCAGCGAAAACGTTCGATCCGGGGTTTCTTGTTTTGGTTCTGTTGGCCCATCGACACTTCCAAGTTTCCCTGTGGAAGGCATCGAATGGGCACTCGCCTTTACAGGGAAAACGAAATCGGGGAAAGCGTGATCGTCCTGATTCTGACCTCCCGAAGGTGAATGATCGGGAAGGCGACTCGCTATCATCGCTTGATTTCCCCAGATCGTCGCAAGTAAAGCAGTCATCAGAAGAAACGTGGCAAAACGGATAAAGCGATGTAGGCGACGTGGTTTTACCCAAATTTCCGCAGTGGAATGGTATTGATGCTGCCACGATTGCTGAATCCAGAGCAGGGAGACTCCGGCTAATAATACGCCCCAAGCGAGAAACAAAATGGACGGTTCCAGTGTAACAGCCGGAAAAAAGACTTGAAGAAAGAGTGCGATCAGACAACTCAAGACGCTAGCTTGTAGCGGAACGAGCAATTCGGGGCAAGATGCATCTCCTCGCCACTCTGCATCTAATGCGTCGTTTAGATCTGGCGAGTTTGCTTTTGCAGACCTAGCATTTTTCTCTTGTAACAAAATGCGGGTATAATCCGTATCTACTTGTGACTGCCTTGACTCTCTGCCGCCTTTCCCGGTCAACTCCCACAATCGTGGAAAAGTAGAGAGAAGGCAAAAGAGCAATGGAACAAAAATAAAAGGTAAAAAGCCAAGCAACGTATCCTTTATGTAAAGCCAACCAAAGGATTCAAACAAAACCCATGTCATCACCAAATGCCCCGCAAATACAAAAAGGGCCGACCATGAAAAACATAAAGTGATGCGAGCACTGCTTATGAAAGCCCGTTTCGTCGGACGGAAAACGAGCTGGTTTGCCATGATTGTTGGGACCAGCATGACGATGAGAAGGACCAGAAACAATCCTTGATGAATCCCGGCAAGCACTTCAAAATCAGCCATGATCAGTTCCTCCTGTTTACTAGTTCGATACTAATGATATAGAGAAACGGCTGAAGACCAAACGTACCGAGGCAGTATTTTCACTCCGCCTTAAGTCGGAGAAGTGCGCTTGATCTACATACAGGATATACATTACAATTTTAGTAATCTTTCTCGGATTATCAGAATATTGGGAAGGGGGCTTTTTCTCATGTCCTTTGATTTTGTACAAACGTAACAACGCGCTCGAGCTCCTCCTGCCTCGTCTGGTTTGGAAATGAACAGACTGGTATAAATGAGAGGAGAAGCAGAAATGGAAAATAAGGATTGGATCAAAAGCTTTCAAGAGGAAGTGGAGGCACCATTCGCTGGGTGGGATTTTGCCAGATTGACTGCGACAGGCAGGATGCAGGATGCACCACTTGGCTGGAACTACGTAAATATCGTGAAAAAGAACATGCTTGGGATTCGCTCTATGCTGGAAATGGGAACAGGCGGTGGAGAACTGTTTTCTACGCTTGCGCCGTTCCCTGTGGAGACGTATGCGACAGAAGGCTATGAGCCGAATGTAGCGGTGGCAAAAGCCAATCTGGAGCCCTTGGGTGTTCGTGTGTTTCCGGTAGACGGGGAAGAAATATTGCCTTTTGAGGATCAGTCACTCGACTTGATTATCAATCGACATGAAGCTTATTTGCCGTCTGAAATGAAGCGCCTGTTGAAGCCAGGGGGCACATTTGTCACTCAGCAAGTAGGCGGTCAAGACAATCTCGACCTGAATCGATTGCTGGGCGCTCCAATTCCGCCTGATTACTTGCACTGGAATCTTGCCTATGCAGTGAACGAGCTGGAGGAAGTCGGTCTTACGATTGTGGAGCAAAGAGAGGAAATGAGCCTTTCACGTTTTTACGATATCGGTGCCATTGTTTACTACTTGAAGGCGATCGAATGGCAGATTCGCGACTTTACTGTAGAAAAGTACGCGGATGCCTTGCTCGATCTGCACCAAAAAATCGAAGCGGTTGGGTATATCGATATTCCTACCCATCGATTTTTCCTGATTGCCCAACAAAAGTCCTAATTAAATCACTACCGATTGTCGATAAGACTGGTAGGGAGTGTTTAGGAAAAGCACCCTTTTTGGGTGTTTTTTTTATCGAGTATCACCGTGTGAGAACAACAATGCTGATCCTTTTACGAAAAGGCAAAACCTCCCGCAACAATGCATCTGCTCCCAGGTGGGTAGTCCGCAATACACATATCGTAACCGGCGAAGGAGAAGTGAAACAGGATGAGTAAGAGCTTGGCAACACGGGTCGTTGCTCTTGTAGCGGTGATCATTGCCGTCATGATGGCAATCAATATTATTATGATTTACGAAAATAGCGTAACTACTGTTGAAAAGACACTCTCGCGCTCAAGCATCAACACAGCCTTGCATATCTCCCAAGGGCTTGACTCAGAGAAGATAGCGAAATTTATATCTCAGCCACAAGAATCTGACGATTACTGGTCTATCCGAAATTTGTTGCTTGATTACACCGAAAAAACAGGTGCCCTTTATGTTTATATTCTTCATGCAGACGGTGAAAAGGTAAGGATTATGGTGGATGGAACGGCGAAAGGAGCAAAGGGAGCATCTGCAATCGGTCAAGAGACAACCTCTACTGGCATAGCTGACATTGCTCCTGCCCTGGAAGGCGGATCGAACAGTACGCCAATCGTCAAAGACCCTGTGTTCGGGGACTACCTGAGTGCATTCGCACCGATTGAAGATCCATCTGGTCAAGTAATTGCGGTGCTAGGTGTAGATACTGCGGCAGACAAAGTGGAACTGATTAATGATCAGGTTTTGGATGAGACCATGCCACGCATCATTCTCTCTATGATTGTCGTAACGATTATTGCTTTGGTTGCTGTATTCTTTTTGATCAAGAAGATGCTGCGTCCACTGCAAGTTGTACAAGAGGCGTCTATGCGTATTGCTTCTGGTGATCTCACGTCTACAGAGATTTCTGTTTCCAACAAAAAAGACGAGATTGGCCGAATTGTCGTTGCTTTTGGTGAGATGACGACACAGCTGCGTCAAATCATTGGCGGTGTAAAAGAGACAACCGAGCATATCGACAGCATGGCGAATTCCATTCGGGAAGGTGCCAACTCTGTCCGCGAGCAAAACAAAAATATCGTGGTTACCAGCCAAGAGATTGCGCAGGGGAATGAGCAGACAGCAACTGCGATGGAGATGACGGTGCAAACGGTTCAAGAATTCTTGAGCGAGCTGTCTGAATTGAATACGGCGATGGACGAGATGGATGCAGTATCCAATCGCGTGTCCGATATCGGAGAGAGCAGCTACAAAGTATTGCAAGAGTTTTTGGCAGATGGAACAGAGACGAACAAACAATTTCATGAAGTGCAAAATACAATGGCGATTCTTGAAGAAAAATCGAGCCGAATTAACGACGTGATTGAAACGATTCAGCAAATCGCCGGACAGACCAATCTGTTGGCATTGAATGCAGCCATCGAGAGCGCGCGTGCTGGCGAAGCGGGCAGAGGCTTCGCAGTGGTAGCGGGAGAAGTTCGCAAGCTGGCTGAACAGACAGGTGCGGCAACCCACGTCATTCAGGAGAGCATCAAAGACATTCAAGATCAGGTAAGACAAGCTACGGAAAAGACAAATGCGACGCTGGATCGCTACAACGCGGGTACAGAGCGTTTGGATTCCGTTACACAAGGCATTACGGCTCTGTCTGACATGACGCATACCTTGAAGACGTCGCTTGCGAATGTCATGGCGAGCGTAGAGACGATGAAGCAAGGTCAGAACAAGGTGAATGAATCCGTGTTGACGGTTACTGCCATCTCGGAACAAACAGCAGCAGCTACTGAAGAAGTATCTGCTACGATGCATGAGGTCAGTGGAAACGTTGATCAGTTCGTGTCTGAAACGGAGCAGGTGACAGACAGCATTCAGGAGCTGCGCAGCAAGGTGGATACGTTCCGACTCTAAACAAATCACTTTATCAATAAATAAAAAAGCAGCTCTTCTACTGATGAAGAGCTGCTTTTTTTGTGGCTGTAGTGGAGGGAAGAAGCGGCATTTGATAAAAAGCATTCTTTAACTACAATAACCCAATGAGCACAAGAACTACACCGTGAAAACCCAACAGAATCATGCGCAGCCAGCTAAATGACTGTTTCAACTGACCATCTCGAATCGGAAAAATCGCATACCCGTTTCGCTTTTGCTGGTGGCGCCAGAGGGTGCCGATCTGGCTGGCAGTCATGAAGAGAAAGAGCAGGCCGGCAATGATTTTTGCATATGGGCCTGGCAAAATCAGGACCAGGAAGGCGGATAGCAGGATGAGCCTGAAGTATATACCCGCAAAGTCACCAGATCGAATAAATTTTTTGGTAAACAAATGACGTCCTGCTGTTGATTGACGATAAGGCAGCAGCTTCGTCAGGGCAATGAGCCACGAGCGTGACTTCACCTGGTGCTGCATGGCAGGGACATCCCGGAAGTTATTCATGAACTGATAAAAGCGGTGACGCAAGCCGCTTTCGATAGCCAGCAGGCGATACCATTGTATGGAATGTTTTTTCTTATAGGTCAACATTCGCAAATGGAGCCAGATCAAGAGCGCAGCGCAGATCAGAACACCAAATGGGATCATACCCACGCGTAAGAATTGTCCTTCACTCAATACCCAAGCGAGGAGGATATACGAAAAGGCAAATCGAGCGAGCGTATAGAATCCGATCTTCTTCTGATCTGGCAAACGTAAGAACGTCCAACTGCTGTAAACATTCCACCCCTTCAAGAGCAGGGGAATGCACCAATAAACCCACAGCTGCACGCCTTGTGCACCTACGACCTCTGTATACATAGGCATGAGCAGGAGCAGGACGATAAACACCACGATGCTCTGAGTAGCAAAATTGTAGACGAGCGCCTTCCGGAAATAGCGATCCAGCCTTACTTCGTGCGGAGTCAAAAAAAGCAAATCCGCTTCCAATAAAAACGTGCGTAGGGGGCTTCTCACAACGACAAAAGCAATTACGAGAGCCATGGCATACGGCAAAGGGAACCAGGGTGGGATCATCGCGATGATGCTGCGGTAGTAGAAGGCGAGCAAGCCCATCAAAAAGATCGCGACGAACATCAGGCCGCCATTGGCCATGTACTGGGCATATCGAATGAATTCGACTGAAAAGGCATGGAACCGTTTGCGAAATAATTGATCTACGTCTATTTTCACTGGCCGTCATCCTCTACGATATGCAAGTATATGTCGTCCAAGGAGCTATCTGGGAGCCCTGTAATACCCCGAAGCTCCTCTAACGTTCCTTGGGCTCTAATCTCGCCTTTGTGCAAAATGATGAATCGGTCACAATGCTTTTCGGCGGTGGCCAAAATATGTGTGGACATCAGAATGCCAGCTCCTTGCTCCTTGCAACGGTTTAACCACGTGAGAAGAGAACGAATCCCCAGAGGGTCCAGACCCAGGATCGGTTCATCCACGATGTACAGAGGCGGTTGTACGAGCAGCGCCATCATGATCATGAGCTTTTGTCTCATGCCTTTGGAAAACTGCTGGGGAAATCGGTCTTTCATTTCTTCCATGCGGAATTCTTTTAAGAGAGGACGTGCCCGTTCATAAAAAACTTCCTGGTCCAGCCCATGGCTCATGGCCATTAACTCGATATGCTCCCACAGCGTAAGCTCTTCGTAATAAATGGGTGACTCGGGAATATACCCGTAAGACAAACGATAGTTTTCAGGGTCTGATTGAAAGGTCTTCCCCGCAATGCTGATTTCGCCTGCGTTTGGTTCCAAGAGTCCTAAAATATGCTTGATGGTCGTGCTTTTGCCTGCGCCATTCAGCCCGATTAGCGCTACAATTTCCTTTTCGCGTATGTGAAAGGAGACGTCTTTGATTACAGCGTGGTTGTAAGAGTACCCACCCGTTACCCCTTTTACCTCCAGCAAGGTTGTCATGGTATCCTCCTTTATGAATAAACGGTCATGTCCCCGTTTATTTGAGAGAAATGCTAGATAGTCTTCCATCTATTTTAGCTGAATTCAGGATTTGGAAATACATTTGTTTGCCGCCTTTTTTTACACGAGACTGAACAAAGAGGGATAACCGTACAAGCAATGCTTCTCTCCGCTACATAAACAAGTAGTATAAAGGACGGACGGGGGAGGTGGAATCTATGACAGCGGGACCATATGAAAATCAGAGAAATATAGATCAGCATATACAGCGCATCTATTTGAAATTAGACAAATTCGAAGAACGAATCGATCAGCTTGAGGGACAAATGATAGTAGTCACGAAATGGTTGGAACGAATTGAACATCAATTGGGACGCATGGAGGATGTGCGTTATGATGTACTGCAAGTTTTGAACAAGTTGCAAACCGAGTTAGAAATGAAAGCAGAGAAGACGGAAAAAGACAAAGATATTATCCTGCAATTACTGGAGAACGATACGCGGGACAAGGAAGCACTCGCTCAGTTCATGGAAGTAGAAAAAGACAGGAAACAAGAACGCTTTTTACAGGTTTGGGCAGTTTTAGGTCCTGTCATCGCCTCCGTTCTCTCCTCTTTTTTTACCCGATTTTTTATGTAGCGCATAATATGTTTAGAATGTGGAAAAGTTGTGTAATACGCTTTCCATTTTTCTACCGTAACTTCTTTCTATACTTGGAGGGCAGATTATAGAAAGAGAGGATATCCAAGTGAAGAAGTTTGATCTTTCCATGCTTTCGGTTGCCATATTATTAACGGGGTTAGCTGTTTTAGGGTTTTATCAATCATGGGCAAAAGGCAATGACCCTGTATTGGTAACGGCTGGCGATACCTCCATTACACAAAATCAGCTTTACAGTGAAATGAAAAAAATGTACGGAAAACAAACGATACATGAACTTGTTGCGGAAGCGTTAATCAAGCAGGAAGCCAAGGCGCAAAACGTCGCGGTGACGCAAGAAGATATGGATAAAGAGATAGATTCGATGAAACAACAGGTAGGTTCACCTGAGGCATTCCAAAACTACTTGAAGAGTATGGGAATGACCGAGGCCCAGCTGCGGGATAAGTTGAGCGTGCTCATGACACGGGATAGGTTGTTGGATAAAGCATTCCCGGTTACCGAGGAGCAAATTAAAACCTACTACGATACAAATAAAGAACAGCTGGGGTCACCGGCACCTGAGTTTGATAAAGTCAAAGATCAGATCAAGATAATGCTGACTGACCAAAATCGCAGTCAGAACTACGGTACCTGGTTAAATACGCTTCAGGAAAAACATAAAGTAGAATGGCACGACCCATCCTTTGACGATGCACCAGTGCCAGGTGATGCACAAACACCTGCTCCATAGTGTAGAACACATACCAAAAGACCTTGTCCTCTTAAATGAGTGCGAGGTCTTTTTCTGTGAAAACGGATAGGAGCGTTTTGTTTAGTAATGGGAGCAATCGGAGAAACTGTGTTCATAATTGCCGATGTGAGGAGCAATCCGAATGGCTCAGATTGGTTGCAGCTTAGACGACAACGTTCACTATATTAAAGAATCGCTCGGATACAGCAATGATATTGTGATTCGAGAGGTAGTCCTAAATAGCCTAGAACCCATTCGGGCAGCTGTCTTGTATGCGGATGGCATGGTTGATTCGTATTTGGTACAAGCCGTATTAATCGATAGTCTTTTATACAAGACGCGTTTGAAGGAATGGGAAGGGATACGCGAGGACGAGTTCGTTCCCTTTTTAAAAGAATCGGTCCTGACCGTTGGGGATATGGGGGATTTATTCGACTTTCCCACATTGTTTACAGCATTGCTGTCCGGCTGTGTCATCATTCTCATAGATGGCTGCTCGCAAGGAATTCATATTGGTTTGCAGGAGTGGAGGGATAGAGGAGTCACTGAGCCGTCATCCCAAACAGTCATTCGTGGACCGCGGGAAAGCTTCACAGAGACACTCCGTACGAATATTACATTGCTACGGAGACGGATTTCCAGTGAAAAGCTATGGATTGAATTCAACAGAATTGGTGAGGAAACCAAGACAGAAGTCGCGGTTGTGTATATGAAAGGGATTGTAGAAGAGGGTGTTGTAGAAGAAGTACGCAATAGACTGGATCGAATCAGCATCGATGGCATCATGGAAAGCGGAATGATTGAGGAGTTGATCCAGGACGAAGCTTACACGCCTTTCCCTACGATCTCAAACTCGGAGCGCCCGGATGTGGTGGCTGCGAATCTATTAGAGGGACGCGTAGCGATTCTTGTAGATGGGACTCCCTTTGTTTTGACCGTGCCCTCTCTCTTTGTTGAGTTTTTTCATTCAGCGGAAGACTACTATCAGCGCTTTGATTTTAGTACGTTGATTCGCATGCTGCGGTTTGCCTGTTTTTTAATCGCGTTGCTTGCTCCCTCCCTCTATATCGCCATTACGACCTTCCACCAAGAGATGCTCCCGACACAGTTGCTAATTAGCTTGGCGGCACAGCGAGAAGGAGTGCCCTTTCCAGCCTTTATTGAGGCGATCATGATGGAAGTGGCTTTTGAGATATTGCGAGAGGCTGGAATCCGCATGCCGCGAGCAGTAGGTCAAGCCATTTCCATCGTGGGAACACTGGTTATCGGACAAGCAGCGGTGGAAGCGGGGATTGTTTCGGCCGCGATGGTCATTGTGGTCTCGATTACCGCAATATCCAGCTTTATTTTCCCAGCGAGCAATATGTCGATTACCGTGAGGATTCTTCGTTTTCCCCTGATGGTTCTGGCTGCTTCTTTTGGCATATACGGGGTCATTGTAGGGATGCTTGCCTTAGTGTTGCATTTATGCAGTCTGCGCTCATTTGGCGTACCGTATATGGAATCGTTTGCCCCGTTTTCCTTGAAAGAGCAAAGAGACACGATCCTTCGCTTGCCTCGCTGGGCCTTGGACAAACGCCCTGAATCGATTACCAAAAACAATTTGCGTCGCCAATCTAAAGGGATAAAGCCAATTCCACCGCAGAAGTAAGAGGCTTTTCACAGCATGTAAAGGAGTGGGCACCAGTGAAAGGGATAAAAGTTCTTCTCTGTATCGTGCTCGTTATTATCCTAGCTGGTTGTTGGGATCGCAAAGAACTGAACGATTTGGCGATTGCTGTTGGGATCGGTATTGATAAAGTGCAAGGAGGCTATCAAGTTTCCGTTCAAGTTGTAGACCCGGCAGAGGTCGCGGCCAACAAAGGGAAGCCTGGACGTGCGCCCGTTACGCTCTTTACCATGAACGCTCCGACCATCTTTGAGGCTGTGCGTAAAATGACCACGGTATCTCCCCGTAAAATATACATGGCGCACACCAGGATGCTCATATTTGGCGAGGAGGTGGCCAGGGAAGGGATCTCTCCAATCACTGATTTTGTCTCACGCGACCATGAGTTTCGAACTGATTTTTATATCGCCGTAGCTAGAGGAACAACAGCCCGCAATATCTTGAAAGTGATCACACCGCTTGAACAAATTCCTTCCACAGAAATGTTTGCTTCTTTGGAGACTTCTTCCAAAGTATGGGCGCCTACCGCAGCAGTTACGATGGATCAATTGATTACCGACTTTACCAGCAAGGGAAAGCAAGCAGTATTGACAGGTATCCGCACGGCTGGGCCAGGTAGTGAGGGAGACGAACGAAAAAATGTTGAAGAAATAGATACACCTGTCCTGCTTCAATACACGACATTGGCTACGTTCCGGGGGGATAAGCTGATCACTTGGCTGAGTGAAGCGGACAGCAAAGCGTATAGTTACATTACGGGTAAAGTAAAAAGCACGGTTGGAAGCATGCCTTGCAAGGGGGGAGGCCTCTTGACGATGGAAGTCATGCGCGCCGACGCTAAAATCGAGGCTACCATGAAAAATGGCAGGCCTGAAATCATCGTTCACATCGGTTTGGAAAATGATATTGGGGAAGTGCAATGCAAACTCGATCTGACTGACATGGATACGATCAAAGACCTGGAAAAAGAGTCGGAAAAATCAATGGTAGCATTAGCGACAAAAGCAATTGCCAATGCCAAGAAAAATGGCATAGATATCTATGGATTCGGCGAAGCGATCCATCGAAAATACCCGAAAGTATGGAAGAAGATAGGGGGCAATTGGGAAAAGGAATTTACCAAGCTGCCTGTACATGTCATAGCTGATGTGAAAATCAGACGTTTAGGAACCATCAATAATGCCTTTGACGAAAAGTGATTGTGCAACAGGATCAGGGGGAGTTTGTATGTCGACATTTGCTGTCATCGTTGTATCCATAATCGTTTGTGCATACGAGCTACCCCGATTGATTCGGAAGCGGCAGCGCAAAGAGATCGCTGTCTTTCTCGGGTTGCTTGTCATCAGTGTGGGCTTGTACGCAGGAGCCGAAAAAGGGGTTGTCCCCAATCCTGTTTATTGGATGGAAATGGTTTACAAGCCGGTATACGACGGAGTCATGACATGGCTGAAGTAAACGAGGGGCATACTGAGTACACCCCCAGTAAAGGAGAGTAAATAGACGTGGACGGTCTTTTGATGAAGCTGCTCGTTAGTCCGGTGTTAGTCGTTTTGGCAGATGCTCTCTTTCCAGAAGTGAATTTCGCAAATCTATATCAGTCTGTCGGAGTCGGATTTGTCTTGGCAGTCGCCGGATATTTTTTGGATAGGGCGATTCTTACATCAGGGAGTCTTTGGCTGACGACCATGTTTGATTTGATTATCGGCTTTTTGATCGTTTATGGAAGCATTGTGTTTTTGCCGACGGCTCAAATCGCCGCAATCGGGGCCGGTTTTGTTGCGATATTTTTTGGTGTAGCTGAATATATCCAACATGTTTGGCTGATACGCACAGGACGAACGGAAAGTGTATAGTGTTCAACGTGCAAACACACTCCTTACGGGGGTGTGTTCTTTTATGCATAAACAAAACATCACGACCGCTTTGTCACGATTCGCTCAATCCATGACCACGGAAGCCAATTTTTTGCGGCCATCGTGAGCGCCACGCCTCGACCAACCGGGTAGCGGAATCGTGGCTTGGGAGTGGTGGCCGCATGGACAATCGTCGAGATGACTGCGTCGGGAGCAGGTGCCTTTTCTATGATCGCTTCTACGTGACGCATCAGTTGTTTCATTTGGGAGGCGTATGGAGAGGCTTCATCAAGCTGTTGGTCTTGCATGCCTTTCTCCCAGATTGCTGTACGAAAGGAGCCGGGCTCAACAAGGACGACTTGAACCTGAAAGGGTAGCATTTCAAGGCGAAGTGATTCACTGAAGCCTTCGACTGCATGCTTGGATGCGGCATACGGCGAGAGACCGGGGAATCCAAATCGCCCACTGATGCTGCTTAGGTTAATAATTCGTCCAGATTGTTGCTGCCGCATATAAGGCAAGACTGCCCGAGTGACGTCGATCAGTCCGAACACATTTACATCAAACTGCTTGCGCCATTCCTCAGAAGAGACTTCCTCCGCAAAGCCGCCCAACGCGTAGCCGGCATTGTTCACCAACAGATCAATGCGCCCATGCTTTGCAATGATGGAGGAGATCGCATCCTGAATTTGTTCCGGAAGCGTAACATCAAGGGAAAGGACTTCCAGATGCTCAGGATCTATATGCAAGCTTGTCAATTTGTCAAGAGGGTCTCTTTTTGCTAGATCACGCATAGCAGCAATTACCTGAAAACCAGCCTTGACTAAAGCGACTGATGCGTGCTTGCCAAAGCCACTTGAGGTACCAGTGACTAGTGCAATTGGTCTTTTTTGCATGGAATTCTCCTTTGAATTGGATGTTATGGTAGGATTTAACTACAAAGTTCACAAATTTGTTCATAAATTTGTTAACAAAATCATAACAAATAGCCTTTGTATTAAGGAAAATTTATGTATACTTAAATGGTTACCACGCTTGGGTAGAAGTGTGCAATACTGCCCCTTACTTTCCTGTTTGTTTTTGGAATTGCTGCTAATACTTTTCCTGTTTGGGCATTATAGTTGTGGAAAGTATTGAATGCGATTTCTTCATTCAGATAGAAAAGTACGAAAACTTCTAGTTGTAGGCGTGGCTAGAACGTTACCAACACGAAGAAAGAGGGGTTCATTGGTATGAAGGGTTGGCAACAGTATTGGCGTCAGTTTTCCCTGTTTGCTCTGCTGGCGCTAGTGTTAACCGGGTGTGGCAAAGATGAGCTCTCAGCGCTCAAGCCCTCTGGTCCGGTAGCTGCGATGCAGTTTGACCTGATGAAGCTGTCCTCCGCTATCATGATCGGCGTCTTCATTGTCGTTATGACGATCTTTACGTACGTCCTTATCCGTTATCGTAAGCGTCCCGGACAGCAAGGCATTCCTAAGCAGGTCGAAGGAAATCATGCACTTGAAATTCTTTGGACGGTAATTCCTTTCTTGCTTCTTATCATCATGGCGATTCCAACTGTTACTACCGGTTTCGCACTGCACAAGGAGTTTCCGAAAGAGGAAGCAGTTCAAGTAAAGGTTACCGCTCACCAATTCTGGTGGGAATTCGAGTATCCTGATCTTGGCGTATCGACTGCACAAGACTTGGTATTGCCAGTTGGCAAAAAGGTTCAATTCGTATTATCAGCGTCTGATGTTAAGCACGCATTCTGGATTCCTGCATTGGGCGGTAAAATCGATACGAACCCAGGGCAAGAAAACAAATTGTGGCTGCAAGCAGACAAAACAGGCATTTACTACGGTAAATGTGCGGAGCTCTGTGGAGCGTCCCATGCCTTGATGGACTTCAAGGTAGAAGTAAAGGAACAAGCAGATTTTGACACTTGGGTAGCTAACATGAAGGGCGTTCAGGCAAAAGAACCTGTAACGGCAACTTCTCCACTGGCTGCAGAAGGTCAACAAATCTTCGATAAGAGCTGTTTGGGATGTCACGCTGTGGCAGGTAAAGGCGGAAAGATGGGGCCAAACCTGACTAACTTTGCAGATCGCGAACGTGTAGCAGGTATCAAAGCACATACGCCTGAAAACATTGCAGAGTGGCTGAAAGATCCGCAAAAAATGAAACCGGGCAACAAAATGCCTAACCTCAACCTCGATGACAACCAAGTGAAAGCGCTTGTAGAGTACATGGAGACATTGAGCGTAAGCGAAAAAAAGTAAAGTAAAACCTCATAAAACTTATTGCATTGACAATCGTCATAGGCAGTGACGCTTAAAAAGGAGGTAAACCCGTGTCTGCACATGCTTCTCATGCACCAAATCGCTCGGGGCTGTGGGATTATCTTACGACAGTGGACCATAAGAAAATTGCGATCCTGTATCTGATTGCTGGTGGAATTTTCTTCTTGGCCGGTGGTTTGGAAGCCCTGCTGATTCGTTTGCAGTTGATGTACCCAGAGATTCAATTGGTTGGTGCCAAGACGTTTAACGAATTAATTACGATGCACGGCACCACGATGATTTTCTTGGCAGTTATGCCGATCATTTTTGCTTTGATGAATGCGATTGTTCCCCTTCAAATCGGTGCACGCGACGTAGCATTCCCGTTTGTTAACGCACTCGGATTCTGGCTATTCTTCTTCGGGGGAGTGCTATTGAACACAAGCTGGTTCTTGGGTGGCGCACCTGATGCTGGTTGGACATCGTATACAACTTTGGCTTTGAATCAATACAGTGGAATCGGCGTAGACTTCTACGTACTCGGTTTGCAAATTGCCGGTCTTGGAACGCTGATTGGTGGTATTAACTTCTTGGTTACCATCATCAACATGCGTGCTCCAGGTATGACATTCATGCGTATGCCAATGTTCACCTGGTCGTCCTTTATTACATCCGGTTTGATCCTCTTCGCATTCCCTGCGATTACGGTTGGTTTGGTTCTGTTGATGTTTGACCGTTTGTTCGGCGGAAACTTTTTCAACCCTGACGCAGGTGGTAACGTTGTTATCTGGGAGCACTTGTTCTGGATCTTCGGTCACCCCGAAGTATACATTTTGATTCTCCCAGCATTCGGTATCATTTCTGAAGTGGTTTCTACATTCTCAAGAAAGCGTCTGTTTGGTTACAGCTCCATGGTATTTGCAACTGCGCTGATCGGTTTCTTGGGCTTCATGGTGTGGGCTCACCACATGTTCACAACAGGTTTGGGCGCAATTGCCAACACGCTGTTTGGACTTGCAACCATGTTGATTGCTGTTCCTACAGGTATCAAAATCTTTAACTGGCTGTTGACCATGTGGGGCGGTCAAATCCGCTTCCCTACCGCAAACCTGTTTGCAGTAGGATTTATCCCAACGTTTACAATCGGTGGTATGACAGGGGTTATGCTTGCGGTTCCGCCAGCTGACTACCAATACCATGACAGTTATTTCGTAGTTGCTCACTTCCACTACGTTATCGTAGGGGGTCTCGTATTCGGTCTCTTCGCTGGTCTTTACTACTGGTGGCCGAAAATGTTCGGTAAAATGCTGAACGAAACAATCGGTAAATGGAACTTCTGGACGTTCTTCATTGGTTTCCACCTTACCTTCTTCCCGCAACACTTCCTGGGTCTGATGGGGATGCCGCGTCGCGTCTTTACATACCTCAAGGATCAGAACCTGGATATGGGGAACTTTATCAGTACGATTGGTGCATTTGGTATGACGATCGGTACCATCCTATTCTTGATCAACGTAGTCGTTGCAGCGAAAAGCTCCAAACGCGCTCCTGCAGATCCATGGGATGGACGTTCACTCGAATGGGCGATTCCTTCGCCGCCACCAGAATACAACTTTGTTCAAACCCCTCTCGTTCGTGGTTTGGATGCGTTGTGGGTTGAGAAGATGGCTGGTAACAAAGGTATGACACCTGCAGAACCAATCGGTGACATTCACATGCCATCACCATCGTTCCTGCCATTCTTGATGTCTCTCGGTCTGTTCATTGCAGGTTATGGCTTTATCTACCACAACTACGTGGTCGTAGTTATTGGATTGCTCTTTACACTGGGCTGCATGTTTACCCGTTCTGTGAAAGACGATCCAGGTTATCACATTCATGAGGACGAACTCGACGAGAAAGGGGTAAAGGCTTAATGGCTAACCATCATGCACATGCAGTATTGCCTGACGAACCGGAAAAAGCCACCCTTGAAGGCAAGAATAAGGTTCTTGGCTTCTGGCTCTTCCTCGGTGGAGAGACAGTTCTCTTCGGTTCCTTGTTTGCAACATTTATCGCTCTTCGTGATCAGGCAAATGGTGGACCGACGTCCCAATCGTTGTTTGACATGAATCTCGTTGCCGTGGCAACACTTCTCTTGCTTACCAGCTCGATGACAAGTGTTATGGCTACGCTGGCTCTGCACAAGAAAGACCTGAAGAAGATTCAGCTTTGGCTGACCATCACTGTATTGCTCGGTCTCGGCTTCCTTGCTTTGGAGATTTACGAGTTTGTACACTATGTGAATGAAGGACTGAAAATGTCAACAAGTGCATTCTCATCTGCCTTCTACACCTTGGTTGGATTCCACGGAGCTCACGTAGCGTTCGGGATTAGCTGGATCATCCTTTTGCAAGTATCTGCGACGAAAAAGGGCCTGACGGTAGTAACTGCACCGAAGTTCTATCTGGCATGTCTGTACTGGCACTTTATCGACGTTGTATGGGTATTCATCTTTACCGTGGTATATCTCATGGGTATGATCGGTGGAAAGGTGGGATAATCTATGGGAGCACAAGCTCATAATGAAGAGGTACGCAAGCCGAAAGTCAAACACGAGGGTCCGAAAAGACACCTAGTTGCTTTCATCGGATCTCTCGTATTGACTGCACTGGCATTCATTGCAGTGGCGTATGAAGCAATTCCATCAGGTTTTACCGTACCATTCATCGTTGCTTTGGCCTTCGTTCAAGCGTTCTTCCAGCTGTATGTCTGGATGCACATGGATCAAAAAGGTCATGAGTTTGCACGTATCAGTATTTTTGCAGGGTTATTCGTAATCCTGTTGGCAATTTTCGTCTTTATTTTCTGGGTTTGGATCTAGGAAGTGGAGCGAATAGAAGAGGACAGACATTGGGTCTGTCCTCTTTTTTGCGTTTAAAGGAGCTGTGGTGGAGGGGAAGAAGCGAATTTCCAGTCTACGCTTCGGCCTACGCCCTGCAAGGGGTGGAACTGTCCGCTCCGGAGGCGCTTGACTGGAAATTCGCTTCTTCCCACGTGGCTTTTATTAAGCATGGAAAAAGTTGATTCAAGGAAGTCTCACTGAAATACCCCCAACAAGTACTTTGAGAAATCAAATGCAGCCACAGCTGTTCGAAAGTCCTGTCACATGTTTGGAAGGAGACCGCCCGAACGAAGAGAGGATACAGGCGACTGGAAAACATGTGGCAGGGCTTCCCCCGACCACAAAAGATGGAATTGATGGAATTCACCCCATCGAAGCATATTCTGTCAGCCTTTTCCCAGTCATAAACATGAAGAGAAGGAGGGAAAACAATTCGGCAGAGTTTTCTTGCTTTTTGAAAAATACTTGCACCTGTCACAAAGGCTTTATATAATAAAAATATTAACATGCGTTAAAATAACGTTATATGAATTAGTCGTCACACATTACAACTATAATCTGAGGAAAGCAGGGATCATGATGGTGAAATTGGTAGCGATTTATCGCAAGCCCGAAGATATCGATGCTTTTGACAAGCACTATTTCGAGGTACATGGCCCATTGGCAGAGAAAATGCCTGGCTTAATCAAAATGGAAGTGAGCAAAATCTACGGAACACCAATGGGAGAATCCGACCTGCATCTGATGGCAGAAATGTACTTTGAATCAAAAGAAGCGTTGATGGAAGCGTTGTCATCGCCTGAAGGTCGTGCAGCAGGAAAAGACCTCCGTGGTTTCGCTGGACCAATTGTGTCCATGCATTTTGCAGAAGTAGTTTAATCATGACCACAAAAAGATTGATAGACGAACAAGCGATCCATCAGAAGCATTACACAGAGATTTGTGAGAAGCTAAAGCAAGATCCATTTGCGCAATTTTTGGGTATCAAGCTGATTGAGCTGGGAGAAGGAACGGCGACTGCGGAAGTCACAGTTGCCGAGCATATGCTGAATGCACATGGCACCGCTCATGGCGCAATCATCTTCTCCCTGGCAGACTTTGTTTTTGCAGCGGCCTGTAATTCCTATGGCAAAACGTCTGTAGCACTGTCGATGAACATCGGATTTTTGGCTGCTGCCATGAAAGGGAATCGCTTGGTGGCAACCGCGACCGAAGAGAAGAAAAACAATCGAACAGCTTGGTACCGTATTCGCGTAGAAACGGAGCATGGCTTGGTAGCGACACTGGATGCACTGGCTTACCGGAAAAGTGATTACTTCGTCGAAATCGACGAAAACGAATAACTGACAGCGAAAATAAAACGGAGAAAGGATGCCAAAAGCCACGTGCTTAGGCTCCTTTCACTGTTTCAAGACGATACGTGAAAGGGGGCAAAGATGTCAGTGGAGATCCGTAATCGATTCAATCACTACCTGGGCATAGAAGTTGTGCACCGAGATGAACAGGGCTGTAAGGTAGCACTGAAAATTCGCCCCGAGCTGTTCAATAGCATCGAAGGTGTCGTACACGGAGGCGTTACGGCGACATTAGCCGATGTGGCAATGGGGCATGGGGCAGCACCTCATGTGGATGGTGTACAGCAATGTGTGACGGTGGAGAGCAAGATTCAATACCTGCACCCAGCTCGCGGTGAGGTACTCGAGGCACAATCTCATGTATTGAAACAAGGAAAAAGCTTGATCGTGATGGAAGCACGCGTGACTTGTGATGGCAAGCTTGTGGCTTTTGCTACCGGAACGTATGCACGGGTTAATCCGCCTGCACAAGGAGGACGTTGATGATGGAAGAGAGCGTTCGATTTGAACGTGAAGGACATATAGGACTGATTACGCTGAATCGCCCAGATGAGTTGAATGCGCTGAACTACGATACATTGGAGCGCCTGGGAAACTTGATTGAGCAGGTACGTCTGGATGCAAAAGAGATTCGCGTGGTCATCGTGAAGGCAGAAGGGCGAGCATTTAGCGCAGGGGCAGATTTGAAGGAGCGCCGTACACTGACGGAACAGCAGGTACGCCGCAATGTACGCAAAATCCGCGATGTATTTACTGCGTTGGAGAGGCTTCCGCAGCCGACGATTGCCATGATTAACGGATTTGCTTTTGGCGGGGGTTTTGAGCTGGCGCTGGCCTGTGATTTCCGCTATGCCGTCGCAGATGCCAAAATGGGTCTGACAGAGGTGAGCTTGGGCATCATTCCAGGTGCGGGTGGTACGCAGCGGTTGTCTCGCTTAATCGGAGTCTCCAAGGCAAAGGAGTTGATCCTGACTGCCAGGCGCATCCAAGCGCAGGAAGCGTATCAAATCGGTTTTGTAAATGCTGTTGCAAAAGATACAGAGGAGCTGCGTGAGCTGGCAATGGGGCTGGCAGACGAGATTTTAGCAAATGCTCCGCTGGCTGTGTATCAGGCAAAATCAGCCATTGATCGCGGAAGCAGTGTCGATTTGCAGACAGGACTAGATATCGAAATCATGTGTTATGAAGTGATTATTCCCACGACAGATCGTCTGGAAGCATTGGAAGCCTTTCGCGAAAAGCGAAAACCAGTTTTTAAGGGCGAGTAACATTTTCAAACAAGTACTCCTACCGAGTCATAACGCAAGGGGATGAGGGAAGCGACATGATCTTTAATACAGAAATGGAAACGCTACCAAGAGAGAAAATGACGGAACTGCAACTGGCACGCTTGAAAGAAACGGTCAAACGCGTATATGAGCGCGTCTCTTTCCACACCAAGGCATTCAATGAAGCTGGTGTGAAACCAGAAGATATCCAATCGATCGAAGACATACAGAAGCTCCCATTTATGAAAAAGACAGATTTGCGAGAAAATTATCCATTCAATCTGTTTGCAGTCGAAATGAAGGAAGTAGCACGCATTCACGGTTCATCCGGGACAAAAGGAAAACCGACTGTTGTCGGCTACACCAAAAAAGACCTGGAGAATTGGGCGGAGATCGTGGCGCGCGCCATTTGCTGTGCGGGTGGTGAGCCGGGAGACATTTTCCATAACGCGTATGGCTACGGCCTTTTTACAGGCGGATTGGGTCTACACAACGGCATCGAGCACATGGGCGCAGTTGCAGTGCCAGTATCCGGTGGAAATACCTCCCGTCAAATTACGTTGATCGAGGACTTCAAGCCACGTGGCATTGCAGCAACGCCATCCTATGTCCTCAACATCGTGGAAGAGATGAAAAAGCAAGGAATCGATCCGCGTGAGACGAGTGTCAAATACGGGATTTTTGGTGCAGAGCCGTGGTCGGAAGAAATGCGCGTACAACTGGAGCATGAGCTCGACATTAAAGCGGTGGACATTTACGGGCTGAGCGAAGTGATGGGGCCAGGTGTTTCCATTGAATGTCATGAAGGGCAGGATGGCCTGCATATCGCAGAAGACCATTTCTACGCAGAAATTATCGATCCGAGCACTGGAGAAGTGCTCCCATATGGACAAGAAGGCGAGCTCGTATTCACGTCACTCACGAAAGAAGCATTCCCGGTTGTGCGCTACCGTACGGGTGATATCGCTTCCCTCAATACTGAGCCCTGTAAGTGCGGACGGACAACCATGCGTATGTCGCGCATCAAAGGGCGTGTAGATGACATGCTCATTATTCGCGGGGTCAATGTGTTCCCGACAGAGATCGAGTCCGTTTTGCTTACGTTCCACCAATTGGCTCCACACTACCAGGTCGTCATTGAACGCGACGGTGCCCTCGACCGTTTTGAGGTGCACTGTGAGCTGACACCAGCATATGCAAATGAGATCAGTGGAAATGACAGCTCTGCTCTCTCGCCATTGGTGAAAGAAATTTGCCATCAGATCAAAAATACGTTGGGTGTGTCCGTGGTGCTGCGGGTGCAACCGCCGAATTCTTTGACGCGCAGCGAAGGAAAAGCGATTCGTGTCGTGGATAACCGGAACAAATCACAGGCAGCTATTTAAACCAGCTCCTGTAAAAAAAGGGTGTGACAGTTCATGGCCTATGAATATATTAGCGTAGCCAGTGAAGATGGTGTCGGTATCATTACGTTGAATCGACCGAAGATTCTAAACGCACTGAATTTGCAGCTCGTCGACGAATTGGTTGAACAGCTGGAGCAAATGGACCGCGACCCGGATATTCGGGTGATCATCCTGACTGGCAACGCGAGGGCGTTCGCAGCGGGTGCCGACATTAATGAAATGGCGGAAGCATCAGCCATCGACATCATGAAGCGCAATCAGTTCGCGGTTTGGGATCGCATCTCGCTTATCTCCAAGCCGATTATTGGTGCCGTCAGCGGCTTTGTGCTCGGTGGTGGCTGTGAATTAATGATGAACTGCGATATCGTGATCGCTTCGGAGACAGCCGTCATTGGTCAACCGGAAATCAAGCTTGGAGTCATGCCTGGGGCTGGTGGTACACAGCGTCTGACGCGTGCGGTAGGTGAGCGAAAAGCATTGGAGATGCTGCTCACAGGTGAACCGATTTCGGCCAAAGAAGCGTTGAAATACGGATTGGTCAATCGGGTAGTACCAGTGGAGGCGTACTACCAGGAAGCGCTCAAGCTGGCGAAGCAAATCGCCCAGCAGCCGCCGCTCGCAGTACAGGTAATCAAAAAAGCCGTGTACAAAGCTGGTGATCTCCCTCTTCAAGAGGGGATGGATTACGAGCGAAACAGCTTTTATCTTCTTTTGGCAAGCGAAGATCGAAAAGAAGGCATGCAAGCTTTTCTGGAGAAGCGCAAACCCCGTTTTACGGGAAATTAGGAGGCGGCCATGTACGAAACGATTCTTTATGAAGTGTCAGAAGGCGTAGCAGTAGTGACCTTGAACCGTCCGGACAAATTCAATGCGTTTACAGCCGTCATGAACAAGGAAATCACCGATGCATTGAAGCAAGCGCAGAAGGATGCGGATGTGCGCTGCATCGTTCTTACCGGGGCAGGGCGGGCGTTCAATGCCGGTCAGGATCTCAGTGACGTTTCTGGAGGGGGAGATGTGGATTACGGTGGTTTCTTGCGGGATCGCTATAATCCAATGATCCTTCAGTTTCAAAAAACAGAGAAGCCGATCATTGCAGCAGTAAACGGTGTAGCAGCAGGTGCAGGCATGAGTGTTGCGCTAGCGTGCGATATTCGCCTGGCATCGGAAAAGGCATCCTTCGTCAATGCTTTTGTCAACATCGGGCTCGTTCCTGATTCAGGAGGCTGCTATTTCTTGCCACGCATCGTCGGGATCGGCAAGGCGTTGGAGCTGGCGATGACAGGGGAAAAAGTATCTGCTGAGGAAGCAATGCGAATTGGATTGGTCAATCAAGTGTACCCTGCGGAGAGCTTCATAGAGAATGCGTTGGCGTATGCGCGCAAGCTGGCGTCACTGCCGACGAAGGGGATTGGTTTAATCAAGCGCACGATGTACAAAGGGCTTGAGATGGGGTTGGAAGAGACCTTGGAATATGAAGCTTTTGCACAAGAGGCGGCTGGCAGCACAGCGGATCATAAGGAAGGGGTCACCGCTTTCATGGAAAAGCGTGCGCCTCGTTTTACAGGCCGTTAGAGGCGAAGGGAGGCAAGCCCAGGTGAGTATAAAAACAGTAGGCGTCATCGGGGCGGGAACGATGGGAGCGGGGATCGCTCTCGTTTGTGCTCGCAAAGGACATCAGGTCATGCTGCTGGATGCAAATCAGGCGGTGCTGGACAAAGCGCTTGTCTATTTGGAATCGATCCTGACAAAAGACGTGGAGAAAAGCAAAATCAGTGAACAAGAAATGGCAGAGACGCTAGAGCTGGTCCATCTCGTATCGGAAATAGAGGAATTGGCAGACTGCGATATCGTCATCGAAGCGGTGCCAGAGCGTCTTGATTTGAAAAAAAGCATTTTCAGCCAGCTTTCTGTGATTTGCAGAGAGGATGCCCTTTTACTAACGAATACTTCCTCCATCTCGATTACGGAGATTGCAGGAGGGCTTTCGCATCCCGAGCGCATTCTCGGATTTCATTTTTTCAATCCGGCACCTGTCATGCCCTTGGTTGAGGTTATTCGCGGGAAAAAATCGAGTGAGGAAAATGTGGAGGTGGCGTATCGATTTGCCCAAGAGTTGGGCAAGGTGCCTGTCCTGGTGACGGACACCCCAGGCTTTATCGTCAATCGAATCGCGCGGCCTTACTATAATGAAGCATTGCGTATCATGGGCGATCATGTGGCAGGTGTGGAACAGATTGACCGCATTATGAAGCTGGCTGGCGGATTCAAAATGGGACCGTTTGAGTTGCAAGACATGATCGGCATCGACATCAATTTTGCCACCACCAAATCGATCTATACCGACTTCTTCCATGAAGGACGATTTAAGCCTAGCCGGATTCAGCAACAAATGGTTCAATCCGGCAGCTTGGGCAGAAAGACGGGGGAAGGCTTCTATGATTACAACGAATAAGGCTGTATTGCTCGTGGGCACAAGCCCGCTGTACGCAGAGTTGAATCATTTGATGGTGGAAAGAGGTTACCAGGTGCTTACGCTTGC
Source organism: Brevibacillus sp. HB1.2 (assembly GCF_013332495.1). Lineage (NCBI taxonomy): Bacteria > Bacillati > Bacillota > Bacilli > Caryophanales > Paenibacillaceae > Brevibacillus > Brevibacillus sp. HB1.2. The sequence goes on from NZ_JABMIU010000015.1 coordinate 48,937, forward strand.
AGAAGCGATGGCTGAACCTGATCTGATTGAATTGGCTGTGGAAGTAAATAGCGTCGATTTGCAGGCGAAAAAGAGGCAGGTACGCGAGCTGGATGACCTATTGCCACCAAACGTACCGATTATCACAACTTCGCTCGCGATTACAGCGACAGAGGTAGCGTCATGGACACAGCATCCTGAACGCGTTTGCGGATTTGGAACGCTCGTGCCCTTGGTTGAACGGGAGCTGATCGAGATTGCCCCTGCCCTGCAAACGGAGCTGGATACGATTCAAGCAACGGAAGGCTTCTTTCAATCACTCGGGAAAGCAACGGAGACCGTAAATGACGAGGTAGGTCTCGTGTTCCCACGCATTTTAACACTCATTATCAACGAGGCTACCTTTACGCTGATGGAAAAAGCAGCAACCGCTACCGATATCGATATCGCGATGAAAAAAGGAACCAACTACCCATACGGCCCTCTCGAATGGGCAGATCGTATCGGGTTGGATGAGATTTTTGCGATATCGAGAGGCTTGCAGCGCGACCTGGCCGAGGAGCGTTACCGCACAGCGCCGCTATTACGCAAGCTGGTTCTGGCAGGGCGTGTCGGCGTACGCAGTGGGCAAGGCTTTTACACGTACGAAGAAAAAGTGGGTGTAGAGGCATGAGCTTGACTACCAAGAAGGTGTACGTAGCAGCAGCAGTACGTACACCAATCGGCAAGCTGGGCGGAAGTCTGAAGAACACCCCCATCGACGACCTGACAGCCATTGTCTTGAATGGAGCGCTTGCGAAGGCAGGACAATCCGGTGAGATTGTTGATGGGGTCATCATGGGTAACGTCATATCGGCAGGACCGTTTATTAACATTGCGCGCGTTGGTTTGTTGAAAGCAGGGCTTCCTGACACGATACCTGGACTGACTGTGAATCGGGTATGTGCATCCGGGCTAGAGGCAGTCAATTTGGCTGCGCAGTCCATCCAGGCAGGACATAGTCAGGTCATGCTGGCAGGCGGTGTAGAGAATTTGACTCGTTCACCGTACATCATGGAAAAATTCGAGCAGCCGTATCAACGTGGGGGACAGATGCTGATCGAGTCCTTTGGCGGACCTCGTTCTGCTCCTGTCTCGCTTTATGGCGATCTGACCATGGGAGATACAGCGGAAAACGTGGCGGAGCAATTTGGCATCAGTCGCGAGGATCAGGATCGTTTTGCAGCAGAGAGCCAGTCTCGGGCTATCAACGCTATAGAGGCAGGTCTGTTTCGCGATGAGATCATTCCCATCACGTTAACTGGGAAAAAAGGGGAAGAAGCGCTGTTTGATACGGATGAATTCCCAAGAAGGGATTCTAGTGTGGAGTCATTGTCCAAATTGCGACCTGCCTTCCGAAAAGATGGTAGCGTCACAGCAGGCAACTCCTCCGGTATCAACGATGGCGCAGCGGCCTTGCTGCTGATGAATGAAGAAATGCTGTTAAAGACAGGCATCGCTCCTTTGGGGCGCATTGTTCATTTTGTCAGTGCTGGTGTAGATCCGCGCATTATGGGCATTGGTCCGGTCGCTGCGATCCGCAAGCTGTTAGCAGAAACGAACATGACCGTAGATCAAATTGATCTATTTGAGTTAAATGAAGCTTTTGCTTCCCAGTCACTCGCCTGCATGCGCGAACTGGGACTGGACCCTTTGAAAACGAATGTAAACGGTGGAGCAATCGCGTTGGGTCATCCACTCGGAATGAGCGGTGCCCGACTGGCAGGTACGATACTTTTCGAGCTGAGACGTCGCCAAAAGAAATACGGAATCGTTTCTTTGTGTATAGGCGGCGGTCAAGGATTGGCCACGTTAGTAGAAGTGCTATAGAAACAAAGCCCTTGTGCATGGGAGGAGTGGAAGAATGAGTACACCTGTCATCATAGATGCTGTGCGCACGCCAATCGGCCGTATTGGTGGTGCGTTGAAGGATGTGCGCCCGGATGACCTGGGCGCATTGGTGATTCAAAAGCTACTGGAACGAAACTCGATCGATCCGAAGACGATTGATGATGTCATCATGGGTTGTGCCAATCAGGCTGGGGAAGATAACCGCAATGTCGCGCGTATGTCACTTCTGTTGGCGGGGCTACCTGTCGAAGTGCCGGGAGTGACAGTGAACCGTCTGTGCGGCTCAGGTCTGGAGGCTGTGAACCAAAGCGCGAATGCAATCAAAGCCGGAGCAGGTCATGTCTATATCGCGGGCGGGACAGAGAGCATGACACGCTCTCCGCTGGTGATGATGAAGCCAGGCACAGCTTTCCAGCGCGGCAATCAGCAGTTGGTCGATACGACATTGGGCTGGCGATTGGTTAACGAAAAAATGAAAGAGATGTATCCGCCGATCAGCTTGGGGGAAACAGCGGAGAAGGTAGCGGAGCAATATGGCATTAGCCGTGAAGCGCAGGATGAGTTTGCTTTGCGCAGTCAGCAAAATTACGCACGTGCCTTAGCAGAAGGAAAGTGGGATGCGGAGATCGTTCCCGTTGAGCTGAAAGGGCGCAAAGGCGAGGTTACGCTGTTTGAGCACGATGAGCATGCACGTCCAGAGACGACCATCGAACAGCTCCAAAAGCTGAAACCAGCATTCCAAGCAGATGGCAGCGTCACAGCAGGAAACTCCAGCGGTCTAAACGATGGAGCCTGCGCTCTGCTTATCATGGAACAGGAAGCGGCTCTTGCAGCCGGCTTGAAGCCTCGTGCAAGAATCGTCGCATCCGCTGTGGCAGGGGTCGATCCTTCCGTAATGGGAATTGGGCCTGTACCTGCTACTCGCAAAGTACTGAAGCAGGCAGGCTTGTCGCTTACGCAGATTGATCTGTTCGAATTCAACGAGGCTTTTGCGGCGCAGGCAGTGGCGAGCGTACGTGAGCTGGGGGTCAACCCTGATCTGGTCAACGTAAATGGCGGAGCAATTGCTTTGGGCCATCCTCTCGGGTGTAGCGGAGCGCGCATCCTTACTACTCTTTTGAATGAAATGGAGCGTCGTGATGCTCATTACGGGCTGGCTGCGATGTGCATTGGAGTTGGACAGGGAATTGCGACGATTATCGAGCGTGTGTAGCTTGGGTAGATAGGGAGGCAGGTACTCTTGATAGATAGACTGCAGCCAGGTACGACGGAAGAATTTACTGTGACAGTGACAAAGGACATGCTGCCTGTTTTTGAAGGCCAAGTCGTGCATCCCGTGATGTCGACAGTCAGCATGATTTATTACATGGAATGGGCGGGAAGACGTGTCATTTTACCGTACCTGGAAGCTGATGAAGAGGGCTCGGGATTTGCTGTAGACATCAAGCATGTCGGCCCAGCAGTGATTGGTCAAGCGGTCACGTTCCGGGCTACCTGCGTGCAGGTTACCGAAAAACGCGTAGTGTGCGAGGTTACGGCAGACACTACGCGTAATCGTGTAGGACTCGGTACGTTCGTCCAAGCCATCTTCAAAAAGGACGAGATCAAGCACCGATTTGAGGCCTTGCAAGCAGAGATCAACCAGGAAGTAAATGGGAAATCATAAATATGACAGAATAAATTGACTCTTTTAAAATGTTTTACTATAATTACGTTTAAATTACGTTATACGATTTTATCGTCATATACTCTCGATCGATTCACGCACTTCCTACAGAATATGGTACAATTTCACACAGCATATAGGTATGAATCGATTTGGGGGTAGAAGAAACGTGAAGCCACAATCCATGCTTTTTACAATTTACGGGGAATACGTCCGCCATTATGGAAGCGAAATCTGGATTGGTAGTCTGACCAAGCTGATGGGGGAATTCGGACTGTCGGAGCCGGCTGTTCGTGCAGCAATCTCCCGGATGCTTCGCCAAGGCTGGCTGGAATCGCGAAAAGTAGGGAACCGCAGCTTCTACTCGGTATCCGAGCGCGGCAAAAAGCGGCTGGAAGAAGCAGCGGCACGTATTTATAAGGTCGAGACAGATGTGTGGGACGGCAAGTGGTGCATTGCCAGCTACAACATCCCAGAGGAGCGTCGAGCGCTGCGTGATCAACTGCGCAAGGAGCTGGGCTGGATGGGCTTCGGGATGCTGACGACCAGCACATGGATCAGCCCGAATAACCTCAGTGATCGCGTGAAGGACCTGACGGAAGCCCACGAGATTACAGAGTATGTCGAGATTTTTACATCAGAGCATATGGGCTGGAGCGATCCGAAGCAGCTCGTGCAGAAATGCTGGGATATCGATGAAATCAATGAAAAATACAAGGCCTTCATCGATGCCTACCGAGGTGAATATGAGCAGCTTTCAGCAAAACTCAGCAATGGGGAAGAGGTTCCAGACAGCCATTGCTTCGTGGAAAAGACAAAGCTCGTCCACCAGTACCGCAAGTTCTTGTTCATCGATCCTGATTTGCCGCAGGAATTGTTGCCAGAGCTGTGGTTGGGCAAAGAGGCGGATCAGTTGTTCCAAAATTACTACCAGTTATTGAATCCAGGGGCAGTACGATTCTTCGAGACCGTGTATGAAGCTGCGCCATCCGCATAGGCGATAGCTGCGAAGGAAAGGCCCTAGCAAGTCTAGGGTCTTTTTCATTCAATTCATTTTCCATTATTTAAAATGTAAGCGTTTTACTTGGGTGTATTTGGTGGACGCGAAACAAAGGGGGTACAGCACGAATATGACGGAATTGCTACAGTACGTTGCAAACGGCCTCGTCAGTGGCGGGATTTACGCGATCGTAGCGGTGGGTTTCATCACGATTTACAACGTAAGCAAGGTCATTAATCTGGCACAGGGTGAATTTTTGATGCTGGGCGGAATGGTCACAGTCGCCTTGATTGGTATGAATCTTCCATATGGGTTGGCGGCATTGCTCGCGATCCTCCTGGTCACCTTGATCGGTGTTTTGATGCAGAAATACGTAATCGCTTATGTCAAAAAGGCTAATCCAATTAGTTTGATTATTTTGACGATAGGAATTTCGACACTCATTCGCGGCATTGCCAGCTTTATTTGGGGAAAAGATGCGTTTGCACTCGAACCGATTACGAGCAATGAGCCGATCTCGATCGGCGGCGTGATGATCGCGCAACAAAGTATCTGGATTTTGGCTGCTGTTCTTATCATTCTTTTTCTACTTTGGTACTTGATGGACAAGACGATTCTCGGCAAAAAAATTAACGCCTGTTCGGTCAACCCAATGGCAGCTCGCTTGATGGGGATCAGCCCAACAAAGATGAGTATGCTGGCCTTTGCCATCAGTGGAGCGACAGGGGCGATTGCAGGAATCGTGATCGCGCCGCTTTCCGTAACCTCCTACGATATAGGCGTGCTGCTCGGAATCAAAGGCTTTTCCGCAGCCATTCTAGGCGGACTGGGGAATCCATTGGGTGCAGCCGTAGCCGCCTTTTTACTCGGGATCGTCGAGTCGCTAGGAGCTGGTTACATCAGCTCGGGTATGAAGGACGCGATCGCCTTTCTGGTGTTGATCGGCATGCTGTTGATTAAGCCATCCGGCATCTTTGGAGAACGTAGCGTTGGAAAAGGAGGGCTATGATGAAGCAGATCATCGATAAGTGGGGCAAAAGCATAGGAATCTACCTGTTTTTGATGATTCTTTTCCCATTCGTTATGCCAGATGAATACTATCGATCTGTCGGAATTATTATCGGTCTTCAAGCAATCGTAACCATCGGGCTATGTCTCGTGATGGGGCTGGCCGGACAAATTTCGTTGGGGCAAGCCTCGTTTTGGGGGATAGGCGCCTATACGTCGGCTGTATTGACCACGAAGTACGGTCTGCCGCCATTTGTCGGTCTTATCGCCGCTGCAGTTGTTCCAGGGTTATTCGCCTTTATCCTCGGACGGGCGATAGCGGGGCTGCAAGGCTACTACCTCGCGATGGCAACTCTCGCATTTGGCTACATCGTCCAGATCGGGATTACGGAATGGGAGTCGGTCACAGGGGGAGCAAACGGGATGATCAGCATTCCGCAGATGACTTTCTTCGGTGGAAGCGAGCTATCCATGTACTTTCTGATTTGGGGAGTCGTCACCTGTGTGCTGCTCTTCTCACTTAATCTCTTGAATTCACGAGTCGGCAGAGCGTTTCGGGCGATTCACAAAAGTGAAATTGCCGCGACCTCGATGGGAATTGATGTCCGCAAGTTCAAGCTGAATGCCTTTGTAGTAAGCGGCATGTTCGCTGGTATTTCCGGCGGCTTGTATGCCCATTACATGGGAATTCTTGATCCGCAGCCGTTCGGACTGCACGAGTCGATCAAGTTTCTGACGATGGTCGTCATCGGCGGGATGACAAGCATCTGGGGCGCTTTGATCGGGACCATCCTGATTGGCTTTATCAGTGAAGGGCTGATCCTCTTGGGTGAAGTGGTGCCGGGCTTGCAGGGGGATGTGGATACGATTGTGTTCGGTGCGATTCTCGTGCTGATCATTATGTTCATGCCAGAAGGATTGGTTCCGCGTATCCGGGCTGCTTTCGAAAAAGGGCAGGCGAAAAGGGCGAAGGCCATGGCTGACGACGCACAACGAAAGCAGCAGGTGGAAAGGAAGGCTGCAACATGACAACACTTTTGGATGTGCAAAAGCTCTCTCGTGATTTTGGCGGCGTGCGGGCAGTGAATCAAGTAGATTTTCAGGTGCGAGAAGGAGAGATCCTCGCGCTGATCGGTCCGAATGGCGCTGGAAAAAGCACGGTGCTCAACATGGTGTCGGGTGTGATCCCGCCTTCGGAAGGAGAGATTCGCTTCAGCAGCCAGCCGTTGACACGTGTGCAAGGCTACGAATATGCCGGATTGGGCATCACCCGAACCTTTCAAAACCTCCAAACCTTTGACGATATGACCGTCTTGGAAAACGTGATGGTCGGCATGCATACCAAGACAAGCGCGAGTCTCTTTTCCTGCGGCATGAATCTGGCAAAGTCCCGCAAGGAAGAGAAGATGATGCAGGAGCAAGCACAGACGTGGATAGAGAATGTTGGCTTGGCAGAGGAAGCGTCCTTGCTGGCTGGGAGCTTGCCATACGGGAAACTGCGGCTGATGGAGATTGCCCGCGCAATGGTAGCCAAGCCACGGCTGCTCTTGTTGGATGAGCCTGCTGCGGGTCTGAATCATACCGAGACGGCGGAGATGAGCCGCATGTTTTGCGAGATTCGCGACAACGGAACGGCTATTTTACTAGTGGAGCATGACATGGATATGATCATGACGATTGCGGACCGCATCGTTGTATTGGATCAAGGATCAAAAATCGCAGAAGGAACCCCGCGTGAGATTCAGGAGAACCCGCGAGTGATTGCGGCGTATCTTGGTGCAGAATGAAGCGCGAAAGAGGTGGACAAACATGGGGAAGGCAGTCCTTACAGTAGACAACATCACGGCTCGCTACGGTCCGGTGGAAGTGTTGCACGGGATTACTTTACAAGTGAACGAAGGCGAGATCGTCTCTCTGTTAGGTGCAAATGGGGCAGGTAAAACGACACTTTTGAACTGTATTTGCGGTCTGCACAGCGACAAGGAAGGCAAGATTTGGTTTCGTGACGCGGACATTACACGTGTTCCTGCGGAGCTGGTAGTACCGCGGGGCATGGCGCATGTACCGGAGCGCAGACAAATTTTTTCGACGCTGACCGTAGAGGACAATTTGTGGCTGGGTGCTTCGCATCGGATGCCCAAGACGAGCAAAAAGGAAATTGCCAAAGAAATGGAGACGGTGTATGAACGTTTTCCCATTTTGGCAGAGCGGAAATGGCAGCTCGGGGGAACGCTTTCCGGGGGGCAACAGCAGATGCTCGCCATTGGCAGAGCGCTCTTGTCTCGACCGCAGCTTCTTTTGTTGGACGAGCCTTCGCTAGGATTGGCTCCATTGATTGCCAAAGAAATCCTGACGATTGTGCAGGAGATTCGCTCGGAGTGGGGCACCACGGTGCTGTTGGTCGAGCAAAATGCTCGCGCAGCGCTCGCTATTTCCGACCGGGCTTACGTACTCAGTACAGGAACCGTCATGCTGGAAGGGAAGGCAGACGAGATTAGCAATGACCCGCGTGTGCAATCTGCTTATTTGGGAAGCTCCCACGAGGCAGTGTAGCCAATAGCAGTTTGACTAAGATAGACACATACATTTGAGGGGGTACACCCATGAAAAAACGAACATTCAAAAAATGGCTATTTCCAGCAGCAGTCGCTTCGCTCGTTTTCTTGAGTGCCTGTGGAGGCGGCGCTACGCCAGCGGCAGAGTCGGGCACTGGTGGCGCCAGCAAGGACCCGATCAAGGTCGGCGCTATTTTCTCGCTGACTGGTCCGAACAGTCCGCTCGGCGTACCAGAGAAGCAAGCGGTAGAGTTGTTGGTAAAAGAAATCAACGGCGCTGGCGGAGTAGAGGGTCGACCGTTGGAAGTCATTTTTGAAGACGACAAGTCTGACAATACGGAAGCAGTAAAAGCAATCAAAAAGCTCGCTTCGAAAGAAAAGGTCGTAGCTGTACTCGGTTCCTCGGGCAGTGGTCCGTCTCTCGGGATGGCTGAGTATGCCGCAGCAGAAAAGCTCCCGCTGATCTCGATGGCAGCGGCAGACCAAATCACCAATCCAGTTCGTGCAGGCATCTACAAAACGCCGCACACGGACGTACACGGAACGAAGCGCATCTTCAAATATTTGAAGGAAAAAGGCATTACGAAAATTGCTACGCTCAATGACAGCAATCCATATGGAAGTGGCTGGACCACGCAATTGCAAAAATATGCGCCTGAATACGGCATCACGATTGTAGCCGAGGAAAAGTACGGCACAAAAGATCCGTCTATGAGCTCCCAATTGACCAAGATCAAAGGGACGGATGCGCAGGCACTGATTGTGGCAGGTACGAATCCTGGACCCGCTACGATTGTGAAGGAAGCCAAGCAACTGAACCTCACTATTCCGATCATTAGCAGCCATGGCTCTGCGAATAGCAAATTCCTCGAACTGATTGGAGACGCAGGCGAGGGTGTCCTGATGGTAGCTGGAAAACTGCTTATTCCTGAACAAGTAGCGGCAGACGATCCGCAATCTGCCATCATCAAAAAATTCGTGGATGGTTATCAAGCTGCCTACAATACACAGCCAGACGGCTTCGCGGGATACGGATACGACGGCTTGAATCTGCTCGTGGAAGGCTTGAAGCAAGCAAGCGGCGACACCTCTAAACTGGGCGAAGTATTGGAAAAGGCGAAATACGTAGGGGTAACCGGAGAATTCAAGTTCACGGCTGATGATCATAACGGTCTGACAGAAGACAGCATGATCATGGTTGAAGTGAAGGATGGAAAATTCCAGCTCGTTAAATAAGAGAAAGAAGTTCGTTCCCTCCGCGTCGTGAAGAAGAATGCGGGGGGAATCGTTGTTTTCATCACAAGGGTAGGAGGATCATGCATGTCTCAATTGCTGAATAGCGTCTTAATGGTCGCACCGATTTTACAAAAGGCGTTTTTGTCTGAATGTATGGTAGGAGTCACCGACAAAGAGAAGTTTCTCGCCTATTATCCGGCACAGGGCTTGAACCTGGGGATTCGAGTAGGAGACGAATTGCGCCCGGGGAGTATCAATGCGACGGCGGTAAAAGAGGGCAAGCGGGTCGTGAAGAAGATTTCCAAAGAGCTCTACGGCATTCCGTATATCGCAGTCGGTTATCCGCTTGTCGAAAACGGGCGTGTAGTTGGTTGCTTGGCGACAGGCGTGACGACCGATGAAGAGGATCGTTTGCACGGTTTGGCTCAAAACTTGACGGACGCGCTGGAAAATATCGCACAGCATACAGAAAGTCTGGCAAAGGACGCGGACAATTTGGCACAAGCTAGCCACACGCTGAGTGATGCAGCTGGTCAATTAGAGCTGAAAATTGCAGAAACGACCCAAATCAACGAATTGATCCGCAATATCTCGACGCGATCCAATGTACTCGGCTTGAATGCCGTCCTCGAAGCGGCACGGGCAGGTACTGCTGGTCGCGGCTTTTCCGTGGTCGCAGAGGAAATTCGTCAGCTTTCCCAGACGACCGCTACTTCAGCGAAAGGTATTTTCCAGCTATTAGATGAAATGAATGCACTCGTCGGGACGGTAACGGGCGAAATGGAGAAGACGATGAATCACAGCGTGCAGCAGTCAACGCGAATACAGGAGCTGGATGCAGTCATGCAGGAGCTGCGGCAAATGGCCGAGCAATTAAAAAAGGCAGCAGAAATAACTGGGCGCGGAGAATAGGAGAGTCTCAATGTAAGCGTATTGCAAAAACGTATGACGATATGTTATTATTGCGTTATAAAAACGTATTATAATTTTAACATAATGCATATCTGATAAAAGGAGGGCGTTCTCCATGCAAATGAGGCTCGAACATGCCGATCTGACTGAAAACGAAAAGTTGGAAGCGTTTTTAGCGAGAATCGAACGCGGGGAAAAAATAGAGGCAGACGATTGGATGCCAGACGACTATCGCAACCAGTTGATCAAGTTGATTTCGATGCATGGCATCAGTGAGATCATGGGTGCCTTGCCGGAAAAAGAATGGGTACCAAAGGCGCCGACACTGCGCAGAAAGCTGGCAATTATGGCGAAGGTCCAGGACGAGATGGGGCATGGTCAATTGCTGCTTCGCGTCGTAGAAGACTTGCTTGGGCCATTGGGCAAGACGCGCGAGGATATCATGAATGATTTGTTTACAAAAAGACTGAAATTTCACAATGTATTCCACATGGAGGCGCCTACCTGGGCTGATGCTGGTGTGATTGGCTGGCTGGTTGACGGCGCGGCTATCATTACGCAATCGATGTCCCTCGATACATCTTATGCACCTTACGCCCGTGCTCTGCATCGGATCTGTGCGGAAGAAAAGTTCCACGCCCAACACGGGGAGAGCATCGTCTTGGAGTTGGCAGAAGGCACCGATGAACAGCGCCAAATGCTGCAAGATGCTATCCATCGTTGGTGGCCAGCGCTCTTGATGTTTTTCGGACCGCCGGAAAACGGCAACATTACGAGCAATCAGGAATCCAACATGCGCTACAAGATTCGTACACAGACCAATGAAGAATTGCGCCAAGTATTCCTGAAAAAGTATTTGCCGCGTATTTTCCACCTTGGCTTCACAGTTCCAGACGATACGATTTACTTCGACGAGGCAGAAGATAAATGGGTCTACCAACAGCCTGACTGGGAAGAGTTCAAGCAAATCGTCAAGGGGAACGGACCACGCTCCGCTCACCGTCTGAATCTTCGGGTAATGTCTTATGAAGAAACCAAATGGGTGCGTGACGCGATCATGTCGTACGGCCGACAAGTAGGGTAGGTGAATGTGGATGAGCAACGAAAACTTTTTCATATACGAAGTATTCAGCCAAAAAAGCGTAAATGCTCCGTTCGTCCAACAGTTCAGTTTGTTGGCACCCAATAAAGAAGTCGCATTGAGCATGGCGAGGGAAAATTTCTTGCGCCGCGAGCCTTGTTTTAATTTGTGGGTAGTCAAGCGCGACGACATTTTTGGACTACCGCCAGAGGAGCGTCCTTTCCTGGAAAGACTCGACAACAAGAGTTATCGGGAGACCAAAGGATACGGCGACTTGCAGTCGAGATGGCGTCACCATCGCGAGCAGTACGAAGAAAAACAGAAGCATGCAGGCAACGGCAGTTAAGCAGGAGGGATACAATCATGGGCGACATTTTACATGTAGAAACAGTGGAAGTAGCAAAACAAAACCCGGCATTCGCAAAAGCCTTAACCGACCTGTTGTTCCAGCTTGCTGATGACGATTTTATATTAGCTTATCGCGGATCGGAATGGCTTGGGCTTGCTCCGCATATTGAAGAAGATGTGGCCTTTTCTTCGATGTCCCAGGACATGATGGGCCATGCCGTGATGTTTTATGAAATGCTGGAGCAACTAGGAGTGGGCAAAGCAGATGATCTCGCACAGCTGCGCGAGGCGAAGGCGTTTTCCAATGCGATCTTGGTAGAGCGTAAAAACGGCGAAGGTGAATACAACGATCATCCTCATTACGATTGGGCTTATGCGATTGTTCGCAGCTATGTGTACGGCTTATACAAGCAGGTTCGCTTGGAGGCACTTACGCAGTCGTCATACGCACCACTCGCGCTCGTCAGTCGCAAAATGATGACAGAGCATCGCTATCATCTGATGCACTGGCAAGTTTGGCTGAAGCAACTGGCGAACAGTACGGCTGATGCACGTCAGAGGCTGGAGGCAGCCATTGCAAAAGTTTGGAAGGATGCCGGGGAGCTGCCTCATCTCGGACCAAACGAGGTCGATATCGTTCAATTTGGCCTGATTGTAGAAGAAGAGCAACTGAAACAAAAATGGCTGACACTGACCCAAGACATTTTCGAAAAAGCAGGACTCGAATGGCAGGGGGAGCCAGGAGTGCCACAAGAGCGCGGACGTCACGGTGAACATACTGCTGATCTGGTGCAAGCTTTGGCTACCTTGTCTGAAGTGTACCGCATTGATCCGGCTGCAGGCTGGTAAAAAGGAGTGATTCTCTCATGGCGCAAGAAGAACTGCAACTGCATGAAGGGCTTGAAGCGACATGCTGGGAACTGCTGCAGCAAGTAACAGATCCCGAAATTCCGGTGATCAGCATGGTAGAGATGGGGATGATTCACAAAGTGCGCGTCGAGACAGACGTCGTACACGTCGAGGTGCTCCCTACCTTTGTCGGCTGTCCGGCACTCGAGATCATGAAGAAGAACATCACAGAAAAGCTGGTGGAGGTAGAAGGAATCAATCAGGTTCAGGTAGCGTTCGTCTATGATCCAGCCTGGACATCTGATCGTATCGCCTTGGATGCTCGTGATAAGCTGAAAAGCTTTGGCATCGCGCCGCCACCGCTTGACTTCAAACCGGGAGATACATGGGAAGTGGCATGTCCCTACTGTGATTCCCCTTATACACAAATGGAAAATTTGTTTGGCCCTGCTGCTTGTCGAAGTATTTTGTATTGCCGGCACTGCAAAAATCCGTTTGAGGCCCTAAAACCAATCTATTGAGAGAGATTGAGAGGAGCGAATGTCATGGGAGAGTACAAGCAAATGTTTATTAATGGAGAATGGGTGAATGCCGAGAGTGGCGAGTCCATTCAAATTACGAATCCTGCTACAGGCGAAACAGTTGGAACAGTAACCTTCGGCGATGGTCGTGATGCCAACAAGGCCATCGACGCTGCTCATCAGGCATTTGCAAGCTGGTCTCGACTGACTGCTCGCGAGCGCGCCAAATATTTGTACAACTTGTCCGAGCTGGTGAAAAACAATCGGGATGAACTAGCGGGCATCATTTCTGCTGAAATGGGCAAGCCTTTGGGCGAGGCAAAAGGCGAAGTTCTGGGTGCCGCTGATAATTTCGTTTGGTACGCAGAAGAAGCCAAACGTGTCAACGGAGAAACGATCCCATCCTCCGTTGCGAACAAGCGAATCATGGTGCTGCGTCAGCCTGTAGGGGTGGTTGGGGCGATTACCCCGTGGAACTTCCCGGTGAACATGGTTGCACGCAAGATCGCTCCGGCATTGGCTGCGGGCTGCACGGTGGTTTTAAAGCCAGCAGAAAGCACGCCGCTGTCTGCGATTCGTATGTTTGAGCTGATTGAGCAGGCTGGTTTTCCAAAAGGCGTCGTAAACCTCGTCATTGGAAATCCTGAATCGATTGGGAAAGAGTTCATCGACAATCCGAAGCTTTCCAAAATCGGATTTACAGGCTCCACTCGTGTCGGCAAGCTGCTGATGGAGGGGGCGGCGAAGCAAGTGAAGCGCGTCAGCATGGAGCTTGGTGGTCACGCACCGTTCATCGTATTCCCGGATGCCGATCTGGATGCAGCCGTAAAAGGTCTGTTTGAGAGCAAATTCCGTAACTCCGGTCAAATGTGCATTTGCACGAACCGTCTGTACGTCCACGAGGATGTCGCAGATGCGTTCACAGAAAAGCTGGTAGAGCGTCTGAAGCGTGCGAAGGTAGGAGATGGTCGCCAGAAAGAGACAGAGATCGGTCCACTGGTGAACGAGCGTGCCTTGAACAAGGTGCTCGAGCATATCGAGGACGCCAAGGACAAAGGCGGGCAAGTGGTATACGGCGGAAATCGTTTGGTTGAAGGTGATTATGCGAAGGGCTTCTATTGCGAACCGACCTTGCTTGCTGGCGTTACATCGGATATGAAAATCTCTTTTGAGGAAACGTTCGGTCCAGTCGTTCCACTCGTGCGTTTTACAGAGGAAGCGGATGTTGTACAGATGGCAAACGACACACGTTACGGCTTGGCTGCTTATGTGTATACCCGCGATAATCAGCGTTGCTTCCGTATGGCTGAGCTCCTCGAATACGGAATCGTAGGGATCAATGATGGTTCTCCTACGCAGACGCAAGCGCCGTTTGGCGGATTCAAGGAAAGCGGAATCGGCCGTGAAGGTGGCCGCTACGGAATGGATGAGTATTTGGAAACCAAGTTCGTTTCCTTTGGACTGTAAGATAGGAAGAGAAGAAGAGTTCAGACAAGATCTGGACTCTTCTTTATTTTCATATAGGAAAGATTTTAAAAGGTACTGATGAACAAACAAAGCAGGTGAGAAGAAAAAGCACAGGGCTCGTAGACCTTGACACCGCCAACCCAGTCGGAACTTCAAAAAGGGGACCACGCTTGTCGAACACTTCTTCCTTGAGAAACGTCCGCCCGTAGGGTGGCTTTGGCTCGACGGTCCCCTTTTTGAAGTGGAGACGGCCAGTCAATCCCACATGCTGGCGTGTCAGAGTCGAAGAGAACTGTGCTTTTTCTTCTCCTCCACTATGCTGACTCCACTCATAAGGAGTTTTTTTTATGTAAATTTTGTGAATTGTTTTGTTCAACACTTTGTTCATTTTTATCTACAAAGAAAAAGGGAATCAACGGTATAATGGAGATTGGATCAAGGGCAACATTTAATAGATAAAAATTGGTATTTCATATTGACGCAATATGTACATATGACGACGCCCAGCAAGAGTGTATCGTCCAAGATTTTACATTTTGGAAGGGAGGATATAAACATGGGAAATGAACATCAAATGCACGAGATGTCACCGGCTGTCGGAACCGCAACCTTTTCAGATTTGTGGAGTCCGGATGTGATGCTTTTGTCGTTACTCGTGACTACTGTCTATTTTCTCGTAACCGGTCCTATGCATAAACGTTTTGAAAACGCTACACCGGCGACTGGCAAGCAAAGATTACTTTTTGTGTTGGCAATCGTGTTGTTTTACACCGCACAAGGAAGCCCTATCAGTTATTACGGCCATCATTACATGTTTAGTTTGCACATGCTCCAACAATCGATTTTGTACTTTGCCCTGCCACCGCTTATGCTTCTCGCAATGCCTGAATGGCTTTTGGCCAAGATTTTCCGTCCGAAAGCGATGAAGTTCATACTAAACTCTTTGACACACCCGTTAGTGGCAGCGCTGTTGTTCAACTCACTGTTTTCGTTTTACCATGTTCCATTTATTTTTGATGCCGTCGCGATTAACCATGAGTGGATGACGTTTTATCATGTCATTCTCGTGATTGCCGCATTTGCGATGTGGTGGCCGATTGTGAGTCCGTTGTCTGATAACAAGCGACAACTGGCTGGATTGAAAAAACTGTCGTACGTTTTTGCAAACGGTGTCTTGATTACGCCCGCCTGTGCGCTGATTATTTTTGCTTCGGAACCGCTGTACGCTACGTATATAGCTGCGCCACAGCTATTCCAAAGCCTCGACGCGTTTAACGATCAGCGTCTTGGCGGAATCATTATGAAGCTGGTACAGGAGCTTGTTTACGGCTGTGTGCTGGCCTATGTCTTCTACCATTGGTACAAGGCAGAGAAGCAGGACGACATGCCGATGGATCAATCTTTCGGTGCTGAAAAGCCGACTTTTTAAATATGCGCGAACAGCAGAAACGTTTGTTGAATGAGGTGAAAAAATGGGGCTCATATTGCCTACGGTAAGTACGGCTTTTATCGTGATTAGCGGAATTCTCGTTGCGATTGGCTGGTACGCCATTGCGAAAAAGCAAGTAGAAAAGCATATGAAGATTATGAAATGGGCTGCGTTCTGTGCCACGATTTTCTTTATCACTTATGTATCCAGAACGGTCTTTGTCGGAAACACACATTTTGGCGGACCAGACAGCATCAAGCCAATCTATCAGACGTTCTTGTTCTTCCACATCATCCTGGCAACAGTCGGTGGTGTGATGGGTCTGATTACACTCAGATACGCTTACACGAAAAACTATGCTTCTCATCGTAAGATCGGTCCTTGGACATCCATTGTGTGGTTTGTCACTTCCATTACAGGAGCGGCGGTTTATTTGCTGCTGTACTGGATTTATCCGGGTGGCGAGACGTCTGGCGTACTGGATGTAATTTTTGGTAAGTAATCGTTTTAGTAGTTTTTTGGGCATTGGATACAATGTAGTTAGTTTATCCAGTCATGATTCGGATGTTCAGATAGAAGGAAACAGGAGGTACAAAACGTGGACCAGCAAATGCCGATGCAGGAATCGCTTGATGCCGATGCTGCTTTGCAGACACAGCCGGTAGGGCCAGCTACCTTTCAGGATTACGTACAACTGACGAAGCCTGGTATTACCCTGTCAAACTTGATGACCACTTTTGCTGCTTTATGGTTAGCGTCCTACGGTTATCCGAACTGGAAACTGGCTTTATTCACCATGCTAGGAACCGCTTTGGTCATTATGTCGGGTGCGGCTTTAAATAATTTCTACGACCGTGATCTGGACAAAAAAATGAAGCGGACGCAAAATCGTGCGGTAGCGACAGGAAGAATTTCTGCACGTAACGCGATCCTCTTAGGGATTGGCCTGCTGTTGGCAGGGGTTACTGTGTTGGCTGTATATGCGAATCCCTTGGCGGCGGTTTGGGGATTAATCGGTCACATTTTTTACGTCTTGATTTACACGCCGCTGAAAAGAGTAACAACTCTCAATACGGTGATTGGTGGTATTTCAGGTGCAGCTCCTCCAGTGATTGGGTGGGTAGCAGTAACAGGCACCATGGACATGACGGCTTGGCTGTTGTTCCTGGTCTTGTTCTTGTGGCAGCCACCCCATTTTTTGGCGTTGGCCATGCTGAAAACAGAAGAATACCGTGCAGGTAATCTGCCGATGCTACCGGTAGTAAAAGGCTTTGCCGAGACGAAGCGACAAATGGTGCTGTGGGGTTCGGTGTTGTTCCCGGCTTCTTTGCTGCTGTTCGTCCACGCTAGCCTAGGCTATGTGTATTTGCTTGTCATGGGCGTGATGGGGATTGTGTACATGGTTCTGCTTTTACAGGGGTTTAAAACCAAGGATGATCTTGCTTGGGCACGCAAACTGTTCGGCTATTCCATCCTTTATTTGACCGTGTTTTGTGCAGCGATTGTCATTAGTACCATGGTCAACTATTATTGACACGAAACACTCACTAAATGTTCACGGAACATCCCTTGCTTAGCAGGGGATGTTTCATTATCGTAAAAGAGGACATAGAACGAGGTGTTGTTTGATCCTCACAAGAAACAGGGTGAATTACTATGGAAAAATGGCTGAAGCCGTTAGCTTTTCTTGCTACCTTGATCATGTTTATCGTGATGGTAGCCGGTTCGCTTGTTACCAAGACAGATTCAGCACTCGGCTGTGGAAATGACTGGCCGCTGTGCAACGGAAAATGGGTTCCGGAATACACGTTGGCATCCATTATTGAATATTCTCATCGCCTGATTACAGGTGTTGCCGGTATTGTTGTCGTGATTTTCTCTGTACTTTGCTGGCGCTATTACAAAGGCAACCAAGAAGTTCGCAATCTCGCTATTTTTGGTTTGTTTTTCATCGTAGTGGAGTCCATTCTCGGCGCTTCTGCCGTCATTTGGCCACAGTCCTCATCTGTTTTGGCTCTGCACTTCGGATTCTCCTTGCTTGCTTATTCAGGCGTGTTCTTATTGAGTGTGTTCGTTTATCAGCGGGAAAAAACGCAAAGCTTGGTGAAAACGACCGTCTCAAAAGGCTTCCGCAACTGGATGTGGTTCGTCGCTACTTATACGTACGCTGTTGTTTATCTCGGAGCGTATGTCAGACATACGGGTTCAAGTATGGCATGCAGTGACTGGCCGCTGTGCCAGGGACAGATTATCCCAGAGTTGTACGGACAGACTGGTATTCATTTTGCCCACAGAATCGCTGCGATGGTGTTGGGATTCTTGTTGTTGGGGACAATGATTTACTGCATACGTCATTTCAAGGAAAAACGGCGTGACTTATACGGTGCGAGTATCCTGAGCTTTATTCTTTGCATCGCGCAGGTGTTCAGCGGTGGCTTCGTCATTATTTACAAGCTTCACCTGTACGCTACGCTGACTCATTCCATGATTATCACCATTTTGTTCGGGATCATCTGCTACATGTGCTTGCAGACATTGAAGTCACCGACAAATGAAAAGCTGAGAAGATAATAATGAGGAAAAGCTGCGCTCCTAATTCGTGGAGGCAGCTTTTTTATTATATAGCTGTAGTGGTGGGGAAGAAGCGCATTTCCAGTCAACGCTTCAGCCTACGCCCTGCAAGGGGGATTCACTGTCCGCTCCGAAATGAGTGGCAGGAGCGCTTCAAACGTTGAAGTTTCGAGGAAGGATCTCATAAGTGAAGCTGAAATTCCCTGCCATTCATTTCTGCGCTGGGTAGGGCTCCAGAGGCGCTTGGACTGGAAATGCACTTCTTCCTACGCAACTTTTTATTAAACGTCTTGTGAGTAAATTCAAGAAGCTCCTTGTCATACTTTCACAATGATGTAAAAGCATCGAATCAGATACACAGCTGTTGGGAAGACCTGTCACATGTTCGGAAGGAGACCGCCCGAACGAAGAGAGGAAAAAGGCGACTGGAGAACATGTGGCAGGGCTTCGCCCCCACCACAATCGATAGAGGACATCGAATTACAGACCGTCAGGCTATTGCCCAGACGGTTTTTCCACATTCATAGGAACAAAAACACCATTTTCCCAACGATAAATTTGCAAAGCAGTCTCAGGCTTGCCCGGCAGCAGTTCACCTGTATCCGGGTTTAGCTCCTGCTTCGTTTGCCAGTGGTAGAGCAGTGGTTTTGTTTCGTCATCATGTACGATTTGATAACTGCCGACCGTCCGGAAAAGTTGACCACCCGGCACGGAAACCGTTTCCCGCAGCAGTCCTTCCCATGCTTTGACCAAACGACCTTTGTCCAAATACCACAGATTCGCCTGGTAGACCGATATGCCTGATCCGCCAGTATGCTGGACGGTTTCAAATACTCGTTTTTCTGCGAGTAGACGCGGTTCAACTTCAGTGTTCTTATCAATCTCGGAGTAATTTACTTCACGTGTATAGTCCCAATGATCCAATTGCAGGCGCGGTGGATTCCATTCCTCTTCCGCGATGAGGGCATACGTACGATCAGGCTTTTGATCCAAAACGTAAAAACTCCCGATATGTACGCTGCCGTTATGCTTGGCGGCAATTTCTGGTTCCGGGTCATCATCGAGATTGACGAGTTGAAAATCAAAGTTGTCGGAAACAACTGGATTTTTGGCTTGCTTGTTAATCCAATCCATTATTTGGGTCTTGGTAGGCTCTCTGGAGGCAAGGGAAGAGGGGGCAGTGAGGACGAGACTGGAGACGGCAAGTCCTACTGTCAGGGTGAGCAACAGGCGGGAATTACGCAACGGTAACGAGCTCCTTTCCGGGATGAGATCGATCAATCGCGACCTTTTCAGTTGGAAGACGAGCAGTCAGGAGCAAAAGTAACGGGGAAGTGGAGTAAATTTCAACCGCGAACCGCGCTGTCTTTTGTTACAATGAAAAGCAAACACATGATCGTGGAGAGTGATAGTAGACATGCGGATATTACATACAGCCGACTGGCATTTCGGGCGGCAGCTGGAAGGGCGGGACCGACGGATAGAACAAACAGCTTTTGTGGACGAGCTCTGTCACATCGCTGATGAGCGGGAAGTGGATTTGGTGCTCATTGCTGGGGATGTGTACGATTCGGTCAATCCGCCTGCTTGGGCGGAAGAGCTTTTTTATGATGCATTAGAGCGCTTGTCTTCGGAAGGCAGGCGAGGTGTTGTCGTGATCGCGGGGAACCATGACCAGCCTGAGCGGGTGCGGGCAGCAGCGCCGCTTGCCACAAAGCACGGAATTGTATTGTTGGGGTTGCCGAAGGAAGCGCCATTGCTGACGCAGGAAGCATCGACTGATCGCGTGCAACTTGTGCAGGGAGGCCCTTCTTGGCTAGAAATGAAGATTCCTGGCTGCGCAGCGAATGCGGTCATTTTGGCTTTGCCGTATCCTTCTGAATCGCGATTAAAGGAGCTGTTGAGCGAAAGCTTTACCCAGGAGCAGATGCAGCTTGCTTTTTCCGAGCGCATTGCACAATTGCTTGCTGATCTGTCTGTTCATTTTCGTGAGGATACGGTCAATCTGGTCACGAGCCACTTATTTGTCATGGGCGGTAAGGAAACAGATTCGGAGCGACCGATTCAAATTGGGGGAGCGTTGACTGTATCACCGCAGGCTTTTCCGAAGAACGCTGATTATGTGGCGCTCGGCCATCTCCATCGACTGCAAAAGCTCAGTGACAAGCCGTTGGTGCGTTACAGCGGTTCACCGATTTCGTACAGCTTTTCCGAAGCAGGTCAGAGCAAGGCAGTCGTACTGGTCGAGGTGGAGCCAGGGCAAGAAGTGCGTGAGGAGATCATTTATTTGACGAGCGCACGGCCATTGGCACGTTGGAGGGCGACGGAGGGAATTGAGCAAGTCGAGCGCTGGTTGGAAGAGGGACGCGATGCAGGGGCGTGGATTGACTTGGAGCTGCATGTATCTGGCGTGATCGACCCGGCAGAATTTCAGCGTGTCCGCAAGCTTTCGGATGATTTTTTGAAAATACAACGTGTTGTCGTGAGGGAAGAGCGTGAGGAGGAAGAGGAGCAGCGGGTCGAGCTGACAGAGCTGACGTCCGATCAATTGTTCAAACGCTTCTATGAACGGAGACGGGGAGCAGAGCCGGATGAGCAGCTGGTGGCCTTGTTCCAGCGTCTATTGGCAGAAACCGGAGGAGAGGGGGAAGAAGAGTGAGACCGATACGATTGAAGCTGGCAGGGATGCACAGCTACAGAGAAATGCAAGAGGTCGATTTCGAAGTGCTATGTCAGGCGGGACTGTTTGGGATATTCGGTCCGACTGGAAGCGGGAAATCGACAATCTTGGACGCGATCACGCTAGCGCTGTACGGGCAGGTCGTCCGGTTGGGCGGGGGAAACCATCCGAAAGAAGTGCTGAACCAGCTGGAGCAGCGCGTATTTGTGTCCTTTACCTTTGAGCTGGGGACTGGCGATGAGCGCAAGCAATATACGGTGGAACGGGAATTTGGCCTGGATAAAAAGGGGAACAAGAGACAACCGGAAGTAAGGCTGATTCAGTCGGGAGCCTTGACCGGAGAGCCGGATGTCGTATTGGAATCCAAAGCCACGTCCGCGACTGCCGCGATTGAGGCGCTGATTGGTCTCACTTTGCAGGACTTTACCCGGGCGGTCGTTTTGCCACAGGGGCAATTTTCCCGTTTCTTGATGCTGAAGGGCAGTGAGCGCAATGAAATGCTGCAACGAATGTTCCGCCTACATATTTATGGGGAAAAGCTGAGCGAGCGCGTACGGCACGCGTTGGAGCAGGTCAAGGAACAGATGCATCGCTTGCAACTGGCGAGTGCAGCTCTGGGTGACGCAGGTCCGGAAGCCTTGGAGCTGGCGAGACATACATGGGAGGAAGCTGCGCAAAAAGAGCAGGAATTCACCCAGCAAAAACAGGAGCTGGCCGGGAAGCTAAAGGAGCTGGAGCAGCTGAACCAGTGGCATCAGGAGCTAGTGCAAGTCCAGGCGCAACTACAGCAGCAGGAAGCAAATGAAGCGGAAATGGCATCCCTAACCGCGAAGATTCGCGAATGGGAGTCGAGTATTCGATTGTGGCCATTACTCCAGCAATATGAGCGTTTGGATCAGGAATGGCATGCGACCGGTACGGCATTGGAACGCAGCCGCGAACAACAGGAGAGTGCTCGTTTGGCCGTAGATGAGGTAGAGCAAGCGTATCAGAAGGTTCATGCCGAATTGGCTGTACAGGAGCCGTTACTGATTCAGCAAAAGGGCAGGCTGGTACAGGCACAGGAGTGGGAAGAGGAGCTAAAGGCGATCCGGGAAGAGTGGACAGGTCTGGAGCGAGAGTGGAATGAAGTGTCAGTCGCCTTGACCAACATCGAACAACAGTTGGAAAAGGATGAAGCCGAATTAAAAAACTGGGAGCTAGCGTGGGCGGATCTGCAAGAACAGATGAAGCAGGTCACGATCTCTCCAGAATGGCGAGCACAAATAGCGGCAGCCAGAGAAGCGAAGCAGCAGTGGGAACGGGACTATGCCAAGGTACGTGAGCTGGAAAAAGAACAACTCGCAGCAGAGGAGCACATCCAGGCGGCAACCCATACGGCCGATGAGAACAAGCGCAGCTGGGAAGTGTGTGCGAATCGGTTGGCACAAAAAAGAGAAGAGCTTGCAGCACCTACCGACTCGGCTTTGATGAGCGAAGCAGAATGGGAGAAAGCAAGAAATGTACTGGTAGACATGAAGCAGGTAGGCCGCCAGTGGCGGGAAGTATTGCAGGCTTTCTCATCATGGCAGGAGAAGTCGCAACACATCGTCCAGGAGCGTAAGCAGTTGGATGAGCGCAATCAAGAGCTGACTCGGGCAGTAGAGGCAAGCGAAGCACTTGTGAAGAGTCAACTGGTCCAACGAGATGAGCTGCGCCAAGAATGGGAACGCTGGCAGCAGGAAAACATGGCGCGATTTTTGCGCGAACGTTTAGAGGAAGGCAAGGAGTGTCCGGTATGTGGTTCCGAACACCACCCACACGGGCACCAGAACCATACAAAAGCGTCTGAAGTGGGGACGGAGGGTGATGCCCTGCGTGCGCGAATCAAAGCGTCAGAAGAGGCTTTGCGTGCGGCTGAGCAAGAAGCAGGCAAGACCAAGGAAGCTTGGTTGGCAGCGAAGGGAGCGCTTGCTGCTTTTGATGAGCGCCTAGCAAGCGTAAAGGCTGAACAGGAACAGCTGGAAGCGCGCTTGGAAGCGATCAAGGCAGAGTGTCGCGGGTACGGACAGCCTTGGATCGTGGATTCTTTTGAAGAGCTACTCGGAGTCTATCAGCGCGAGGAAAAAGAACGGATCGCCAAGCAAGCGGAAAGAGAGCGACTAAAAGCAGAGCGTGAGCAATTGCAGCAGCAGCTGGAGGCCTTGCGTGAGGAAGAAGCGGAAAAGAAACGCTTGATGGAGCGGAGCACGCTGTTGCTCGAGCAGGCACAGAAGGCAATCAATGACAATAAAGCTCGCCTGGACGCTGCATCCATGCAAGAAAAGCATGCAAGAGAAGAGCTCGACAAGAAACGCAATGAGCTTCCCATCGAGGAAATCGAACAGCGGTACGAGGAAATCGGAAAATCAGATCGCCGTTTAGCAGAACTACAGCAGGTACGATCCGAGAAAGAAACGCTGCGCGGAAAGCTGACGATGCAAGTAGAAGCCGCCAAGTCGCGTAAGGTAGAGGGCAAATCACGGGAAGCGGCGCTGAAGGAAAAGCTTGAAGATAGAAAGCGCATGTGGGAACAAAAACATGCCCAATGGCTGGAACGCACGGGAGGACTTACTGCGCAGGAGTGTCTGATGCGGGTAGAGGATTCTCTCCTCGGTTTGCGTCAGGCAGTCACGTTGGCAGAGACAAAGCGCAAAGAGGCCGCCGAGGCGCGGGAAACGGTGCAAAACAATCTGGTCAAATATTCGGAGACGTTGGCCATCCTCACACGGCAACGTACGGAAGCTCACGAGACATTGTACCAAGGCTTGCAAGAAACAGGTCTCGGCACTGTCGAGTATGTACGGGAGCGGTACGCAGAGCGCGAGCAATTGCCACAGGCACAGGAACAAGTCGAGGCTTACACGCGAATCGCAGGGCAGCTTCGTTACGAGGAAGAAAGGCTACAGCAAGCAGTAGCAGGCCGTTCGTTTACGCAAGAAGAGCTCACCACTGCAAAAGAGGCATGGGAGCAATGGGAGCAAGCCTTCCAGGAGGCGCAAAAGCAAGTCGCTGTCGCCAAAGAGCACGTGGATCGCATGGAAAAAAATCATGACAAATGGCAAGAGCTTCATAAAGAGATGGTACAGCAGCAGGATGAGCAGAGCCGCTTGGAAGAGTTGAAAAAGTTGTTTGAAGCCAAGGCGTTTGTCCAGTTCATTGCGGAGGAAAAACTGGTATCAATCGCCAGAGACGCTTCGTATCACCTGAAGCGGATGACCGCCAATCGTTACGGGCTGGAAATCGGCGACGAGGGCGAATTTGTTTTGCGAGATGAAGGAGCTGGAGGAATGCGCCGTCCAGTAAGCACATTGTCTGGCGGGGAAACATTCCTGACTTCCTTGTCGCTGGCTCTTGCCCTGTCGATGGAGATTCAAATGCGTGGCGGCCGCCTGGAGTTTTTCTTCTTGGACGAAGGCTTTGGGACACTCGATCCGGAGCTATTGGAAGTCGTTATGGATGCGCTTGAACGACTGCGCATGGACGATTTTACCATCGGGGTCATTAGCCACGTCCCGGAAATACGTGTGCGCATGCCGCGTCGTCTGGTCGTGACACCAGCAGAACCGATGGGAAAAGGCAGCATGCTGCATCTGGAAATGGAGTAGGGAAGGGGAAAAATCATGGCAGTCCAATTTATACTGGGACGGGCAGGAACGGGGAAGACAGAATCGATTCATCGGCAGATGCAAGCCCGGCTACGGGAAAAGCCGTTGGGTTCGCCTATGATTCTGCTCGTACCGGAACAGGCCAGCTTTCAGGAAGAGTATGCGCTCGCCACACTGCCAGAGCTAGGCGGTGTGATGGGGACACAAGTGCTCAGCTTCGGTCGATTGGCTCACAGGCTCATGCAGGAGCTGGGCGACCTGACTACCGTGCCTGTTGACGATCTGGGCAAGCATATGGTTTTGCGCATGCTTTTGGAGAGGCACAAGGAAGAGCTGAACGTATTCGGGCGCTCGGCGACACAGCCTGGGTTTGCTTCTCAGCTCGGTCGCTTGATTAGCGAGTGCAAATCGTATGGGGTATCCTTCACCGATTCCGAGAATCTGGAGTGGGGAGGAGCCAATCTCAATCAAAAAATACATGACCTTCGCTTGATTATGAATGCGTACGAGGCTTACTTGTCGGAGGGGTATTGTGATGCGGATGACATCCTGAACCGAGTGGCCACAATGGTACGTGATTCCATGTACATCAAGCAGGCTGAAATATTTATCGATGGCTTTACCGGATTTACGAATCAAGAGCTGCGCTTGATCGAACAGTTGATGCAGCACGCCAAGCAGGTGACGATTGCGCTGACGCTTGACCCGAATGAACGGGACGCCTCTGTGGATGAACTGGGGCTGTTCCACCCTACACTGCGAACATACCAAGCCTTGACACTGATGGCGCGTGAATCGGGTGTCTCAATCGCCAAGCCGCTTTTATTGACCGAGGCACAGCGATTCAAGAGCAGTCCATGGCTGCGTCAGGTCGAACAAGTGTATTTCCAATGGGGAGACCCGCCAATCCCGGATCAGCCCGGACGTTCGGACGAAGTGACGATGCTCTCAGCAGTGAACAGGCGAGCAGAGGTAGAGGCTGTGGCGCTGAAGCTCCTGACTCTGTCGAGAGAAGAGGGGTATCGCTGGAAGGACATGGCGATTTTGCTTCGGGAAATTGGTACGTACGCTGACGAGATTTCGGCTGTATTTACCGAATACGGCATCCCGCACTTCTTGGACCAGAAGCGCTCTGTCATGCACCATCCCTTGGTCGAGCTGGTGCGCTCGGCATTGGAGGTCATTGTCACAAAATGGCGCTACGACGCTGTTTTCCGCTGCTTGAAAACAGACCTGCTCCTGTTGGATATCACCGATGAGCATACAGCCCGGAAGGAAATCGACCGACTGGAAAACTACGTGCTGGCTCATGGTGTCTTTGGCTATCAATGGGCAGAAGAATCTGCTTGGCATTTCCGCGGGCAAGCTGGTGCTGAGGAAGACGCGAAAATCGATGAATTGAGACGCAAATACGCAGCGCCGCTCCTGTTCTTTGAAAAAGAGATGAAGCAAGCAACGGGCAATAACGTACAGGAAATGACTCTTGCTCTGTACAATCTTCTGATCGCGCTGGATGTGCCTAACAAGCTAGAGAATTGGCAGAGGAAGGCAGAAAATGACGGTGATCTCGATGCAGCACAGGTGCACGGGCAAGTATGGACGGGATTGATCGAGCTGATGGATCAGGTCGTGGAGGTCATGGGCGACGAGAGCATGGATCTGGCGACATTTGCTCGTGTGCTCGACAGCGGTCTGGAGACGATTGAATTGGGACTCGTTCCCCCGGCGCTGGATCAGGTGCTGATCGGGGCCATGGAGCGCTCCCGTCAACCGGATGTCAAAGCTCTGTTTTTGCTTGGCGTTAACGAGGGCATTATTCCGTTGCGTCCAAAAGAAGAAGGAATTCTGGATGAGGCGGAACGTGAGCGACTGGCTGAAATGGGCATGTCGCTGGCACCGAGTGCAAAGCAACGGCTGATGGCTGAGCCTTACCTGCTGTACCAAGCGATGACGAGACCATCGGAGAGACTAATCCTGAGCTGTGCGTTGGCAGATGAAGAGGGCAAGGCACTGCTGCCCTCCTCCGTGTTTACACGCATCCGGGAAGTGCTGCCAGATATCCCGCATCAGGTGTTTTATAACGAACCGACGGGGCAGCACGAGACCGATGCATTCTTGCTCGGTCATCCGAGACGTGTGTTCCGCCACCTGTTGACGCTATTGCGATCTATGAAGAAAACAGGAGAGCTGCCAGATTTCTGGTGGGAGGTATACGATTGGTATATTCGTACCTCTTCCGATGTCAAACGGGAGCAGTGGCTGTTGTCCGGCTTGCGTTACTTCAATCGACCGCAGGAGCTGGATTTAGAAACGAGCACGACCTTGTACGGCAAACAACTAAAAATGAGCGTGTCTCGTCTGGAGCGGTTCCAGTCATGTCCGTTCTCGCATTTCTCTTCCCACGGTCTCAGATTGGCAGAGAGAACGATGTACAAGCTGGAGCGTTTCGATGTGGGAGAGCTGTTCCACGCATCACTCAAGCGAGCCGTTGAAAAAATGAACGAAGACAATCTGGAGTGGAGCAAGCTGACGGAAGACAATAGCATGCAGCTTGCAAATGTGGTTGTAGAAGAACTGGTTCCTGCGACTCGCAGCAGCATTTTGACGCGGACAGCCCGGTATCGTTATTTGTCCGGCAAGCTGAAGCGAGCAGTTGGCCGCGCGATTTACGTACTCGGGGAGCATGCGAAGCGCAGCCGTTTTGCACCAGTAGGACTGGAGGTTTCGTTTGGGCCAAGTTCAGATTTACCGGGATTGGCTTTAACACTTGAAAATGGCGTGGAGCTTCAGTTAATCGGACGAATTGACCGCGTTGACCAATCACTGGATAGTGAGGTCCCGTATTTGCGCGTGATTGACTACAAGTCCAGTCCCAAGCAGCTGTCTCTCTCCGACGTGTGGAATGGTCTGAACTTGCAACTGCTCGTCTATCTGGATGTCGTCGTGGCAAATGCGGAGGAATGGCTGGGGAAAAAAGCCGAAATGGGAGGCGTTTTCTACTATCAGGTAGCCGATCCTTTTGTGACGGCAAAACGCTTGCTAACGGCTGACGAAGCGGCAAAGGAGCGGGCAAAGCGCTTGCGCATGAAAGGCTTGATGCTCGCAGACCCAGAGCTGGCACGAATGATGGATGGCTATGTAGAGCAAGGGGCGTCAGAGCTGGTGCCATTTGAAATCAAAAAGGACGGAACGCTTTCGTCGCGATCATCTGTGGCAACAGCCGAGCAATTCCAAGCCTTGACCTCCTATGTTCGCGATACCGTGAAGCAAATCAGTACGCGCATGACCAACGGGGAAATCCAGATCGAACCGTACACAAATGGGACGATGACTGCTTGCGATTACTGTTCGTACAAGCCTGTATGTAAGTTCGATGGAGATGCAGGCGGGAATGAGCACCGCCAGCTTGCCAAGTGGAACAACAAGCAAATATGGAGCATGCTGGCAGAACAGCAGATGGCAGGAGAAGGAGGAATGACCGATGGCGGATCAACAATTGCAGGCCAAGCCTGAACAATGGACGGACGAGCAATGGCAAGCGATTATCCAGCGCGGGAATAATCTCCTGGTGGCAGCGGCAGCAGGCTCAGGGAAAACCTCTGTTCTGGTTGAGCGGATTATCCGACGGATCATGGACGAGAAGGACCCGGTTGGAGTCGATCAGCTGTTGGTGGTGACCTTTACCAATGCGGCAGCGGCTGAGATGCGTCACCGGATTGGCGATGCATTGCGAAAAGCATTGAAAGATGACCCGCACTCTTCTCATCTGCGTCGACAACTGGCGCTGCTTCAGCGGGCGACGATTACGACGCTTCACTCGTTTTGCTTGGGGATTTTGCGCCAGTATTACTATCTGATTGAACTCGATCCTGATTTTCGCATTGCCGATCAGATGGAAGGCGAGCTTTTGCGGCAGGATGTCTTGGAGGAACAGCTGGAGAGCTGGTATGAGAATGACGTGGATTTTCATGCATTAGCTGATGTGATGCTGGACGGTCAGGACGATCATGCTCTCACCATTTTACTGCTCAGGCTGTATGAGTTTTCACGCAGTCATCCGGCACCAGAACAATGGCTCGGGGAAGCAGCTGGAATGTTTGCGGTTCACGATAAAAACGCTCTGGACGGACTGGAGTGGACCAGAAGCGTGCTGCGTTCTGTGGAGCTGGCACTCGGTGGAATGACGGCTAAGATGCGCAGGGCAGTTCTATTGGCAGGCTCACCGGAAGGGCCTGCTGGCTATTTGCCTTTGCTTGAGGCGGAAGCAGCTGCCCTAGAGCGTGCTGGAGCGGCTTGCATAGATGGCTGGGAAGCGACTGTCGGAGCTGTCCGAGGAGTTGTATTTGCCAAGCTGCCTCCAGTGAAAGGTACAGATCCGCTCGTGAAGGAACAGGTGCAAGACCTGCGAAACAGCGTGAAAAAGGAACTGGCAGAGCAAATCGAGCAGTACTTTTCTACGACAGCCGAGCAGTACGTTGCGGATTTGCAGCGGATTGCTCCTCACATGCAGACATTGGCAAGACTGGTGACAGCATTTTCGGACGCATTTCAATTGGAGAAGCGCTCGCGTGGCTTAGTCGACTTTGGCGACTTGGAGCATCTTGCACTGCGCGTTTTAACCGAAACGAATGAGTCTGGGGAGACTGTTCCATCGTCTATCTCGACCCAATTGCGTGAACAGTTCGCTGAAGTGCTGGTAGACGAATATCAGGATATCAACCTCGTGCAGGAGACCATCTTGCAAATGGTTTCCCGAGACGGAGCGGATGGTCAGCCAGCGAATCGCTTCATGGTAGGTGATGTGAAGCAGAGTATTTATCGGTTCCGCTTGGCAGAGCCGAAGCTGTTTCTCGAAAAATATGTGACCTATCAAAAAGATAGGGACGCTGACGAAGTGTGCATCGGACGGCGTATTGATCTGGCGGCAAACTTCCGCAGTAGAAGAGAAGTCGTAGATGCCGTTAACTTTTTGTTTCGTCAGATCATGTCTCACGGGGTAGGTGAGATTGGTTATGATCCTTCGGCGGAGTTGATCAACCGTGCGTCTTATCCTGAAGCACAGCCGAACCGTTTGCAGGCAGAGATGCATCTGATCGACCGGAATACAGCGATAGCAGAAGAAGGTCAGGTGGTAGTTGCCGAGTCGACAGATGAGGGCGAAGCAGGTATTCCCGAGACAGCAGGAGAGTCCGCAGAGGAAGCGAGTGTAGCACAGCTGGAAGCGCGACTGATTGCCAGCCGCATTCGACGTTGGATGGAGCCAGGCGAGGGAGAAGAGCCACTGCTCGTTTTCGATAAAAAGACTGGGGGAATGCGTCCGCTGGCCTATCACGATATCGTTAT
Source organism: Brevibacillus sp. HB1.2 (assembly GCF_013332495.1). Lineage (NCBI taxonomy): Bacteria > Bacillati > Bacillota > Bacilli > Caryophanales > Paenibacillaceae > Brevibacillus > Brevibacillus sp. HB1.2. The sequence goes on from NZ_JABMIU010000015.1 coordinate 79,098, forward strand.
TTTGCTTCGTGCGACCTCAGGTTGGGGGCAGACAATGCAAGAGGAGCTGCACGCGGCAGGAATTCCCGTGTATGCGGAGCAGACTGCGGGTTATTTCGCGGCGACGGAGGTAGAAACGATGCTCTCTTTGCTGCGTGTCATTGACAACCCGCTCCAAGACATTCCATTGGCAGCTGTATTGCGGTCTCCTATCGTCGGCTTGCGGGAGGAGCAACTTGCTCAAATCCGCATTCACTACGCGACAGGGCCGTTTCACCAAGCTGTACTCCAATATGCAGAGGAACGCCCGGCCCAAGAGTCGTGGGAGAAAAGGCTGCGACAGTTTTTTGGCCGATTGGATCTATGGCGGACAGAGGCTCGCAGAGGTGCTTTATCGGAACTGCTGACGATGCTATACCGGGAGACGGGCTATCTCGATTATGTGGCGGCTCTGGAAAACGGTCAGCAGCGACAGGCCAACTTGCGTGCGCTCTATGATCGTGCGAGACAATACGAAGCTGGCTCCTATCGAGGTTTGTTCCGCTTTTTGCGCTTTGTCGACCGTCTGCAAGAGGCGGGCAATGATATGGGCGAAGCAAGAACCATCGGAGAAAACGAGGATGTCGTACGAATCATGACGATCCATAAAAGTAAGGGGCTGGAGTTCCCAGTTGTATTTGTGGCGGGCATGGGTAAGCAGTTTAATACGATGGATTTGAAAAGCCAGTTTTTGCTGCATAAAGATCTGGGCTTTGGCCCAATGGCAATCGAGCCCTCCATGCAGCTGCGCTATCCGAGTCTGGCTGCGCTAGGCATCCGGCAAAAGCTGCGTTGGGATATGCTGGCAGAAGAAATGCGTGTGCTTTATGTGGCTTTGACGCGTGCACGCGAGAAGCTCATTCTTGTCGGTTCATCGAGGGATCTCGCAAAAAGTGTGACGGACTGGGGCAGACAGGATGATAGCGAGCGGCTCAGTGACGAAGATTTGATACAGGCAAAAGGTTACCTGGATTGGGTAGGGCGTGCGATGCTTCGACATCCTGGCGCAGGATTGCTGCGGGCATATCCAGAGCAACAAGGCTCAGGAGATGTCGTGAGAGTCAGAAGTGTGCAAGATGATTCGGTTTGGTCGTTTCATTTCTATCAGGCAGATGAGCTCCGTGCTCAAGGAGAGTCAATCAACGACGATGCGTCTCTGTGGGAGCGTATGACCAGACGAGAGGCGATTGAGGAACGGCCGTCTGATCACACGTTGCGAGAGATTGTAGACACGAGATTAGGTTGGCAGGACCCGCATCCTATTGCGCCACGCGTCGCTGCGAAATGGAGTGTCAGCGAACTCAAGCGACATGCCAAAGTCAGCAAAGGCGGACAGCCACTCACACTGCCGTCGATTACGGAAAAGCCAAAGTTTTTGTCTGAGCAAAAATCCAATCGACTGACAGCAGCAGAAAAAGGGACAATCACGCACTTAGTGTTCCAGCATCTCGATTTGAAGCGTCCGCTGGATGAAGCGGATATTCGGGAGCAGGTGATGGCACTCGCGGCACGTCGCTTTTTGACTGACGAGCAGGTACAAGCAGTAGATGTTCCCCAGATCGCCCGATTCTTCGCTGATCCTTTGGGGCAGCGAATGAAGTCGGCGGCGGTCGTGCATCGTGAATTACCATTTACCCTCGTGCTTCCTGCTTATGAAGTAGAAGCGGAGTTGGGTGAAGAGAGCAACGAGCAGGTTGTCGTTCAAGGGGTCATTGATTGCCTGTTGGAGGAACAGGATGGAAGCCTCGTCCTGATCGATTTCAAGACAGATTGGATGGCAAAAGAGGCGACTGCCGTAGCCATCGAAGAGATGAAAAGAAGATACGAAGGCCAGATCAGGCTATACGTTCGGGCGATCAAGCAGATCATCAAGCCAAAAGGGAACGTGTCTAGTTTTCTTTATTTACTCTCAGGTGGATTCTCTCTTTCGTTTTCGGATGAAAGCATGGATTAGTATGTTGGACCGTCAGGGTTAGCTCTGGCGGTCTTTTTGTTAGTTACTGCTACTGTAGTGGAGGAAGAAGCGCATTTCCAGTCTACGCTTCGGCCTACGCCCCACAAGCGGGAATGACTGTCCGCTCCGGAATAAATGGCGGGAGCGCTTCAAACGTAGAAGTTTCGAGGAGGCTTCTTTGAACGGCCACCATTATGATCTAACAGCCAGAAGAGATCAAAGCTATACGAAAGCACTGTCACATGTTTGGAAGGAGACCGCCCGAACGAAGAGAGGATACAGGCGACTGGAAAACATGTGGCAGGGCTTCACCCGACCACTACCGTTAGAAGACAAGCACACAGGATTTCACAAAACACGAACGTACGTGCTATAATTAGTTAAAATTTTCCTAATCTACAAAATGATCAAACAAGGAGCGAATCCAATGAAAATGTTTTTCCAGTATAACTGGCAGGTACGGGACGAGTGGATGGAATGGTGCAAGCAGCTGTCGTCAGATGAATTGCTCCGCGAGCGTACAGGTGGGGCTGCCACGATTTTGTACACGCTGTTTCACATTACAGATGTGGAGTATAGCTGGCTTCGAGGTGTACATGGGAAGCCGGATATTCAGGTATCGTATGAAGATTACAAGTCTCTGGAAAAGGTAAAAGAACTATCAGATGCATGGCGCATAGAATTGCGTGATTTCATCGAGAATTGGTCAGACGAGATGGAGAACGAATCGGTAAAGGTCGCCTGGGATGATGAAGTGTACACGAAGGGGGAGCTGCTTCGCCATGTCATCGCCCACGAGATTCATCACATGGGACAGTTGTCCATTTGGGCGAGAGAGCTTGGGATTACACCAGTTTCCGCCAATGTCATTGGGCGCGGATTAGCAAGTAGGTAGCCCTGACAAAATCCGCCCAAACTGCACATGTGCATAATTTTCCTCCAAACGGATCATACTCCAACTGTTTTCAATCACGGTTGGAAGTGAATGACCCGCTTGGGAGGTCGCACATGATGTCATGGAAAAATCAATTGCTGAGGAAAAAGTCAGTTGCACAAATGCTGGAGCAGGTGGATAAAAACGAAAGCTCTCTCAAAAAGTCATTAGGTGCTTTTGACCTGACGATGCTGGGCATCGGCGCGATCATGGGAACAGGGATTTTTGTGTTAACGGGAGTTGCCGCTGCCTTGCACGCTGGGCCAGCACTTGTTTTGTCTTTTGTTATTGCGGCACTTGCCTGTGTGTTTGCCGCACTCTGCTATGCGGAATTTGCTTCGACTGTTCCAGTGTCGGGAAGCGCATATACATACAGTTATGCGGCATTTGGCGAGTTTGTCGCCTGGATGATTGGCTGGGACTTGATTCTCGAATACGGAGTGGCTTGTGCTGCGGTGGCAAGCGGATGGTCGGGGTATGCACAGGGATTGCTAGCCGGGTTTAACATCCACCTGCCACATGCGCTCACGAGTGCATTTGATGCATCGAAAGGAACGATCATGGATCTACCTGCGGTCCTCATCATTGTCATCATTACAGCTTTGTTGATGAAGGGAACGAGAGAGTCAGCGAGCTTGAATACTATTATGGTGTTAATAAAAATAACGGTAGTTGTCCTGTTCCTCGTCGTTGGGGTCATGTATGTCAAGCCGGAAAACTGGAGTCCATTTATGCCGTTTGGTTTTGCGGGAGTAGCGACTGGTGCCGCAACGGTGTTCTTTGCTTTTATCGGGTTTGATGCGGTGTCCAGTGCGGCCGAAGAAGTGCGCAATCCCCAGCGCGACATGCCAATCGGGATCATCTCGTCCTTACTCGTGTGCACGATTTTGTACATTGCTGTCTCGCTGACATTGACAGGGATTGTTCCGTACAAATTGTTGAATGTCAAAAATCCGGTAGCGTTTGCGCTCAGTTATGTCAATCAGGACTGGGTAGCCGGCTTCATTTCGTTGGGTGCTATCGTCGGGATCACGACCGTTTTGTTAGTCATGATGTATGGACAAGCCCGGATGTTTTTTGCGATGAGTCGAGATGGCTTGCTCCCTGAGCTCTTTTCGCACGTACATCCCCGCACACAGGTACCACAAAAGAGCACGCTCGTCGTGGCAGTATTAGTTGCAACCTTCGGTGGATTATTGCCCCTCTCGAGCTTGGCCCAGCTCACTAACATCGGAACGCTGTTTGCTTTTATTTTGGTCTCGATTGGACTAGTTGTACTGCGCCGTACTCATCCGCAATTACCGCGGGCTTTTCGCGTCCCATTTGTTCCGCTTGTTCCCTTGCTCGCGGTTCTCTTTTGCGGATATCTCGTTTTCAATCTGCCTACGCTGACCAAGATCGGTTTTCTCGGTTGGCTGTCGGTCGGAGCGATCGTCTATTTCCTTTATGGGCGCAAACACAGTCGATTGGCAGCAAAAGACGACTCCTCCCAAACATAAGTGGCAGGTTCATCCGTTTAGGCATGTTCTACGTGAGCATGTCTTTGTTTGCTATCTGACAAAGCGATCCCATTCATGTTAGAGTAAAAGCAACCAAAACGACGAGGGAGAGCAGGCTATGAAGCGAAAACGAGCAGATCGACCTGGTTGGAGACGCGTGAAGCGATTGGGCTACCAGCAAAAGTGGGTAGAAGCTTTATCTTTCTCTGGGTACACTGTCCGTCTGACTCTGGACGAAGTGAGTGAGCCTGCTTACATGCCTGTCGGGGATAAAACTCTGTGTGTGGGCGATCGAGGATATGTGTACTTGCAGTATTTTCCCCATGGTCAAGCTTATGCCGTTACGAAAATGATGGATGAGTTAGGGAATACGGTGCAATGGTATATCGATATTTGCCGGGGACATGGCAAGGATGAGAACGGGCATATCTGGTATGACGATTTGTACCTCGACATCGTGGTACTGCCGACAGGAGAAGTATACCTGCTTGATCAGGATGAGCTCGATGAGGCATTGAAAAAAGGCGTTATCACGAGCGAGGATCACCAGTTTGCCTCCGAGACCGCTGATCTGTTATTACGAAATATTTTGGCGGGCAAACGGGATGACTTTGACTTTCCGAATTTTTTTGCATAAACGTATGGAAGAACGAAGGCGGTTGTTGCTTTCGTTCTTTTTTTGGTCGACGTACCGCTTTTTGGAGTGGAGACGGAGGCCGGGAGCTTGCTCCGAGTTTTCTAATTTAGGAAGGTCACGATGGATGAAAGAGATCCTAGTCCAAAATAACCGTATTTTTATTTCGTGTAAAAAACTGTATGTTACGCCTTAAAAATGAAATACGATTTTTATGAACAAACAAACCATTTTGGAGGAGAAGCATGAAGAGTTTATTTCAAGCCTTACTCGCAGTAACACTCATGTTCAGTCTAACGCTTAACAGCAACAACGTATCAGCAAAATCGGAGCAAGAAGAGCTTGGTGTACCGAATCAGTTCCTTGATGATGAGCAGCTAGAGGAAATTGTCGCGAAATTCGAAAGTGAATACCAGCTCGATAGCACGTATATTTCCGACAACCTAATCAGTTATCCAAAACCTGGGGATGTGTTCGTATCCGTTTCTAATCCTATTATTGCGCAGACAGATGTTCCTACAAACATTCAACCTGCGCTTACATTCTCGGTGCCAATTGCTTTTGACAATGATCCGTCAACAGTAGTATCTCTCTATAAGGTTGAAGGAAAATCACCAGTCAGCGGAAAATTGGAGATTAAAAATAACACACTCTATATTCGTCCTGACAAGACTTTGAAATCAAATACGAAATATGCGATCGAGATCGACAAAGGAGCAATTGTAAGCACCACTGATTCTACTAAATCGATCGATAAGTATTCATTTCAGTTTGTGACCAGCAACAACCAAGCGCCTATCGTAATCGATGTAAAGCCGTATGAAGAGGAAACAAAAGTGGATGTAAATGCGGTGATTAAAATGAAGTATGATCGCAAAGTGAAAAGTGGCACAAACGAATTCCTATTAATGGATGATAATGCTGCGGAGGTTCCTGCAACTTTTATCGTCAAAAATGACACGGTAACGATCCAACCGAATGCACCTTTAAAAAATAATGCAGAGTACTTCTTAGGGGTAGCCCAAGGAGCAGTAAAGGATACATCAGGGAATGAAAGCTATAAATATTTTTCCGTGTTCTCAACAGGCACCCCATCTGATGGAGGGGATGATCTAGAATTAGGTGACCTCTCAACAGAGGTTGAGTAGAAGAAATCAGTGAAGCATCTTCCTTTGACACCTCTGTTGCGACTGCTACAGGAAAGGGAGACAAGTGTATAGGGTGAAATGTAAAGATAGAAGGGTTGTCCCTATTCCAGAGACGGCCCTTTTTTCATTCATTCCTGCATTGGATTTCCCCTCCTACGGCTTTTTTGTTTACAATCGTTACAGGGTTGCTTGAATTGCCGATTGGTGCGCTTGCGTTTATGAAAAAGTTGTCTCGCATCCATGAGACAGCGGCAGCCTAGGACGAGAAAATTAAGTCCTTGACTGCCGCAGACAATTACATCTCACCTGGTGTTTTCTGCCCGATGCGGGGGATATGCCGAAGCTTGATCACGGTGAGTATGGCGATAGCGATCATGAGCCCGCCACTAACGGCCACAACAGCATGCATGCTGTCGGTAAATGCTATCTGGGCGCCATGAAGAAGTGTTGAACGAATAGGTTCGGGTAAAGCTTTAGCTGCCGAGACTGCCCCAACGAGACTTTCGCGGGAGGCTGCGGATGTGGAGGTCGTAACATCTCCCGGTATGAAGCCGGCAATTTGAGTGCGGTACACGTACGTTCCAATGCTGCCTAATACAGCGATACCCAGTGCGAATGCGAATTCACCGCTCGTTTGCAGCAAGGACGCCGCCGAACCCGCTTTCGCAGGAGGGGCTGAGCCGATAATGATATCGCTGGACAAGCTCGCAAACGGGGCTGCTCCCATATTAAAAAAGATATAACCGACGATCAGGGTAGAGAGTCCGGATCCCGCTCCTACCTGGGACAGTAGAATACAACCAGTCGCCGAGACGGCAAGGCCTGCCCCGATAAGGAGCGACGGTCGGACCCGCCGAGCGATGATCGGCGACAACAACATGCCTGCCATCGACGCAACCACTCCCGGGAGCATGCACATCGCTGCCGCAAACGGCGATAGTCCTTCCACGAATTGAAGATGCTGTGCGATGAAGAGCATGCAAGCGCCTGTCAATGTGATGCCGAACATGCCGCCCAGTGCTGTGCTGAAGGCGGGGGTTGCGAATAGGCGCAAATCCATTAGCGGACTGTCCAACCGTTGCTGCCGTCTTACGAATAACGTCCCGAAAACAACACCTGCCACGATGGCAATGAGCGGCAAGATATGTAGACCTTGCTTAGCGATTTCCTTTAGGCCGTATATTGCCGGTAGAATGGTGCACATCGACAGCATGACGCTAGTCATATCCAAATGACCAGGTGCGGGATCCCGATATTCTGGCAGAAGATGGGATGCAGTCAACAACAGCAGCGCCATGACTGGAACCCCGAGTAGAAAAATCGAACCCCATGAAAAATGCTCCAGCATCATCCCGCCGACTACTGGGCCAAGCGCCATGCCTCCCATGGAGCACATGAACCATATGCCTATGGCGAGGGAACGTTGCTTATGGTCGCGGAACATATTGCTGATCAATGCCAGGGACGAAGGCGATATCATCGCCCCGGCTATGCCGAGTAGCGCCCGTGCTGCAATCAACATTCCAGAGGTGCTGGAGTAAGCGGCCAACACCGATGCCGAACCGAATGCCGCTGCGCCGATCATCAGTAACTTACGGCGGCCGAGCCGATCTCCGAGCGAGCCCATCGTGATCAAAAAACCCGAGAGCATGAAGCCGTAAATGTCCATGATCCATAGCTGCTCTGTACTGTCAGCGCCGAGAGAGACGCTTATGTGAGGAAGTGCAAGAATCATGACGGACAAGTCAATCGAAACGAGCAAGGCAGGCAAAGAAAGCACGGCAAGCCCAATCCATTCGTTCAAACCGGCCCGGATATTCGATTCAATTGCAGCATCTTTCATTGGCCGTCCAGAACCTCTCCGAGCCGATCTAACATCACCTTTGTTCCGTGCTCACGCTGTTCAGCCGTATCGAGATCGTCAAGAAAAACGCCCTGCTCGGTATAGATCAAGCGCGTGCCGCCGTCCACGGAATCGAATTCCACCGTCGTCACGGAGACAGACATCCGCTTGTCTTCCATGTCCAGCGTATATGAGTATACAATTCGCCTATTCTGAACGATCTCCTGATAGCAGGCATCGAATGTGTAAACGGGTCCCCCAGGCGGACCACCGCGATTGAATTCGCGTCCGCCGACGCGGAAGTCGAACTCTTCGGCTTTAGGAAACCAGCTGGCTTTGGCTGCTTGACCCGCCCATGCAGCGAATACACGGGCAGGGGCATGTTTATAGTTCCTTTCGATAACAAATGTGGAATGTTTGGCAGATCGTTCACTCACAGTCGAAACCTCCTTATCCGGGTTCTTCCGGATGCTCGTCTAAATATTCACCAAGTCGATCGAGGTGGTGATCCATACTCGATTTTCTCTCGGCGAAAAATTTCTCATGCTTCATTCTCATCGTCCGTATGATGTTCATGAAATGCTCAACGGTAAACGGTTCGTTCCTTTGCATCCGACTCGATACATTCTCAAGCTCGTGCAAGAGTTTCTGCTGCATGCGGATACTTTCTTTCAGGCTATCTATTTGAATGGTAACAATGTCTGACAGGCTGAGTTGGTCTCCGGCCATAACGGCTTTAATCTGCTCCAGCGATAGCCCCAACTCCTTTAAGGACAAAATTTGCTGTAGACGTGAAATGTCCTTTTCGGTGTAGAGTCTGTATCCGGATGGCGAATAGCCGGATGGTGAAAACAAGCCTATCTGATCGTAAAAACGCAAAGTTCGTATCGTAATACCCGCCATTTTCGCAAGTTCTCCTACTTTCCACTGTTGCTTCATGATCAGCCCCTTTCTGGGTCGCTAGCGTTTCACCGGTGACTTCACTATAAACCGTTACGTTACGTAATGGTCAAGGAGCCTTATGAAGTTTTTTCCAATTCGTCTAAAACTTTATGATCTCGGAACATTTAAAAGCCCCTTCTTCCTGCTTTTTTGTTTACAATGGATACAGATTGTTGAATTGGTTTGAAAGGATGTCGTACATGAGTAAAACAGTTGTACTGGCAGAAAAGCCTTCGGTTGGACGCGACATTGCGAAAGTATTGCAGTGTCACAAAAAAGGAAACGGCTTTTTTGAGGGAGATAAATATATCGTAACGTGGGCGCTTGGGCATTTGGTCACTCTCGCTGATCCTGAAGCGTACGGGCAACAATTCAGTTCGTGGCGAATCGAGGATTTGCCGATTATGCCGTCCCCATTGCGCTTGGTCGTGATCAAGGAAAGCAACAAGCAATTCCAAGTCGTCAAACAACAATTGCGTCGCAACGATGTCGGGCAGATCGTCATTGCGACGGATGCAGGGCGTGAAGGAGAGCTCGTTGCCCGGTGGATTCTCGAGCTGGTGCACGTGAATAAACCAATCAAGCGTTTGTGGATTTCCTCGGTGACAGATAAGGCGATCCGTGAAGGCTTCCGCAATCTAAAGGACGGCAAAAACTATGAAAACTTGTTTGCCTCCGCCGCTGCTCGTGCAGAAGCAGACTGGCTCGTAGGAATCAATGCCACCCGCGCTTTGACGTGCAAGCATAACGCACAGCTCTCATGCGGTCGAGTCCAGACGCCCACACTCGCCATTGTGGCATCGCGAGAAGAGGAGATTCGTCGCTTTACACCCAAGCCATTTTACGGGCTGTCTGCGGTGGCCCAAGGTCCGATTCAACTCCAATGGCAAGATCAGCAAACGAAGGATGTCAAAACGTTTTCCAAGGAGAAAGCGGATCAGCTCACAGCTTCGCTCAAACAGGAGAAAAGCGCAGAAGTCATCGAGATTACTCGTGCACACAAAAAGACGTATGCTCCACAGCTGTACGATTTGACGGAGCTGCAACGGGATGCCAACCGGATGTTTGGCTACTCACCAAAGCAGACGCTGTCCATCATGCAAGGGCTATATGAGCATCACAAGGCCGTGACGTATCCACGAACAGACTCTCGCTATCTCTCTGCTGATATCGTCGAGACGCTGCCGGATCGAATCAAGGCTGTCCAAATGAAGCCATATGCGCCTCTCGCTGCCAGAATCCTGCGTGCGCCGATCAAAGCGAACAAATCGTTCGTGGATGACAGCAAAGTATCGGACCATCATGCGATCATCCCCACAGAGCAAGCTGTTTTTCTCGGTGATTTGAGCGATAAGGAGCGCAAGATTTTTGACCTCATCGTGAAACGCTTCCTGGCTGTTCTGCTGCCTGCCTTCGAATACGAGCAAACGACCATCCAGACGAAAATCGGGAATGAAACGTTCCTGGCAAAAGGAAAAACCGTGCTCTCCCAAGGCTGGAGAGAGGCGTATGACCACGATGTAGAAGAAGACGATGCGAAGGATGACGTAAAGGAACAGATTCTGCCTTTTCTAGCCAAAGGAGATCGCCTGCACATCCAGTCGATATCCCAGACTAAGGGCGAAACGAAGCCGCCAGAGCCTTTCACAGAAGCGAGTCTGCTGTCTGCGATGGAAAATCCGGCGAAATACATGGCGAACGAGAGCAAGGATTTGATCAAAACGATTGGGGAAACGGGCGGACTGGGTACGGTAGCCACACGCGCGGATGTGATCGAGAAGCTGTTCAACAGCTTTTTGCTAGAAAAGCGCGGCAAGCATCTTTTTGTCACCGCAAAAGCTAAGCAATTGCTAGAGCTCGTCCCAGATGAAATGCAGTCGCCGACCTTGACCGCCCAATGGGAGCAAAAGCTCGGTGCCATCGCCAAGGGAAGCTTGAACAAGCGAGCGTTTATCGAAGAGATGAAATCGTACGCCAAAGAAGTCGTCCAACAGATCAAGAACAGTGATCAGACTTTCCGGCACGACAACCTGACCAGAAGCAGGTGCCCGGAGTGCAATAAGTTTTTGCTGGAGGTAAACGGAAAGCTCGGCAAAATGCAGGTGTGCCAGGATCGGGAATGCGGCTATCGCAAAAGCATTGCCAAGCAGACCAATGCCAGATGTCCAAAATGCCACAAAAGATTGGAGCTGCGCGGAGAAGGGGAAGGACAAACCTTTGTCTGCGGTTGTGGGCACAAGGAGAAACTGAAGACCTTCCAGGAGCGTCGCGATAAGGAAAAGGGCAGCAAGGTTTCGAAGAAAGAAGTAACCAAGTATTTGAAGGGGCAAGACAAGGAGCAGGACGAAGGAATCAACTCAGCATTGAAAGACGCCCTGTCCAAATTAAAGTTCGATTAAACAGTCATGAAACAAAAGCATGAAACAAAAGGCGGCCGACCATTCAAGTCAGCCGCCTCATTATATTTACTTTTTCTCCAGCACAGCAAAGTAATTTTCTTCATCGTCTGCGAAGTTAAAGACGCGGCCCGAAGGCATCGTAACAATGTCTCCAACCTTCACATTTTTATTCATGAGGTCGTTACGCAAGTCCTCGATATTTTCCGAAAAGAGCAGGAGCGAAGGAGTGCCAAGATTCATTCCGGGCGACATTTTCGCAACCCATTCCTTATTGTGCAGAACGATGCTTGTTTCAGCGCCTTGTGCGGGAGCAATTTCAATCCATCTCATTTCACCGTTTTTCTCTTCTGAAACAACACGAAACCCTAGTTTTTCTGTCCAAAAGCTCACTGCTTGATCCTGGTTATTGACATACAGCATGATTTGACCGACTTTGCTAATCATCATAGACATTTTCACTCCCTACATGGTAGTTAAAAACCCGATGCTCCTAATCCTTTCCATCCCGACGGTATCTGATACACGATGCCAACGGACTTGTCTTCATCATAGCATGAATAATCAGACAGGGTTTCTTTTCGATTGCGCATTCTAGAAAAAGGAATTGCATTTCGTAAAAGAGGAGCATATACTCACAATTAAAAGTGAGTAATCACTCGCTAATCAAAAAGATCATCTAGAGCCTGGTTCTGTGGCTTGCTTTTTTCTCATAAAAAGAAAGTGATTACTCACTCTATTACGTAGGTAGGGGGAAGCGTTTATGAAACCAGTTGTTCGCTCTATATGTATCGGGGGACTGTTACTGGCATTGTCGGGCTGCAATTGGACATCCGAAAATCATCCGTCTCTGTCCGGCACAATTGAGGCCATCGAGCTGCCGATCGTAGCGGAAGTAGGCGGATTGGTGACAAACGTTACGGCAGAAGAGGGAAGTGCAGTAAAAAAAGGACAAGTGCTAGCCCAAATCGATAAACGAAGCTACCAAATTACTGTGGCAGAAGCACAGGCAGCATTGGACCAAGCGACAGCTAGACTAGAAGAGGCGAGGGCTGGTTCACGCGACACGACGATCCAAAGAAACATGGCCAACGTCCAGCAAGCAAATGCGAATATCCAACTGGCACAAGCGAGAAAAAATCAGGCGGAAGCAGGAAAAGCACGAGCGACTGAGCAGATGACGCAGGCAGAATCACAATGGCATGGGGCGCAGCAGACCCTTTTGTATCAACAAAAAAGACTCGAGGAAGCAACAGCGCTCTTCGAAAAAGGAGCAATCTCTGCCAAAGACCTCGACACGCAAAAAGAAGCAGTAAATCAGGCAAAAACGCAGGCAGATCAATGGACGGCACAAGTAGCTCAGACACAGGCACAGTATCGCTCTGCACAAGAAGACATCGCTGCTGCTGCGGCCCAAATCGGTACAGCACAAGCCGCGCAAGCCGGAGCGCAGGCGGATCTCGATCAGGTGAAGGAAGGAAGTACCGATTACGCAATTCGGGCAATGCTCGCCACCCAGCAGCAGGCGAAAGCGAAACTGGATCAAGCCTTATTGCAGTTGGAAAAGTCCAAGATTACTGCAACAGACGATGGTACTCTCTTGCGCTCCTCTATCGAACAAGGGGAAGTAGCCAAAACAGGCGCTACCTTGTTTACGATGATGAAGCCAAATCTGCTCGAGCTCGTCGTGTACATCCCGGAAGCACAATTGAATCGGGTGAAAAAAGGGCAAGAGGTTGGCATCAAGGTGGATGCCTATCCTGAGGAGACCTTTACGGGAACGATCAGTCGCATCTCAGAAAAAGCAGAGTTCACGCCGAAAAATGTACAGACGCCAGATGAACGCACCAAGCTTGTGTTCGCTGTTACGATACACATCACAGAAGGACTCGACAAAATCAAACCAGGTATGCCTGCCGATGTGCTCCTTGCAGACGAGGAGGGAGGTCAATGAACGCCGCTATCCAATGCGAGCAATTGACGAAGCGTTTCGGAGAGCGAGTAGCTGTGAACAGCTTGACGCTGACGGTTCCGAGAGGTTCGATTTACGGTTTTTTGGGTCCGAATGGCTCAGGGAAATCGACCACAATCCGGATGCTTTGCGGTTTGTTGACCCCGACGACGGGAAAGGGGACGGTACTTGGCTTCGACGTCATGACACAGAGCGAGGAAATCAAGCAACGGATCGGGTATATGTCACAAAAGTTCAGCCTGTATGAAGATTTGACAGTAGAAGAGAATCTCGATTTTTATGCCGGAGTTTATCAATTAAACAGCGCAGAACGTAAGCAGCGGAAAACGGAACTGATTGAGATGGCAGGCTTGACCGGCAGGGAAAAGCAGCTTGCGGGTTCGCTGTCAGGGGGATGGAAGCAACGCCTCGCGCTCTCCTGCGCTCTTTTGCACAAGCCGGAGCTGTTGATTTTGGACGAACCGACAGCAGGAGTCGATCCTGTTTCCCGCCGGATTTTTTGGGACGTCATTCATGAGCTGGCGAGACAGGGGATCACGGTGCTGGTGACCACACACTACATGGATGAGGCACAGACATGCGATTGGATTGGCTTTATCTTTTTTGGCAATCTGCTGGCGGAAGGCACTCCCCAAGAATTGATTGATCGCATGGGAGTAGGCAATCTGGAGGATGTCTTCATTGATTTGGTTAGGCAGGAGGAAGCCAGACAGGTGGCGGAGGAGGGAGTCCGATGAGGCATTTTGTCTGGGAGCGTTACTGGTCTGTCGTGAAGAAGGAAGTTATCCAAATCAAGCGAGATCGTCCCAGTCTGGCGATTGCACTGGTCATGCCGCTGATGCTGTTGTTTTTGTTCGGATATGCGGTCAACACAGACGTCAATGACATCCAAATGGCAGTCTGGAATCAAAGCCCTTCTGCTGCCAGCCGAGAGCTGGTGGATCAGTTCGTCAATACACGTGTATTCGAGGTGGCTGCCCATGTAAGTGGCTACGAGGAGATCGAAGCCATGTTAGACGATGGCTCCGTAAATGTAGCGCTCATTATCGGACCAGACTACACCCGCAAGCGTGATCGCAACGAGCCAGTAGATGTGCAGATGCTTATTAATGGTTCCGATCCGAATATCGCCCGGACTGCCACTTCTCAAGCTCAGTTGATCGTTCAACATCAAGCGATCACGTTGCAGGAAATAAAGCTGCAAAAACAAGGCTTGGGGGAGCTGGAACAGCCACTCGGCTTGGATACACGCGTGCTGTTTAACCCTAATATGGAGAGTATTGTCTTCAATATTCCCGGCCTGATCGGCTTGATTATGCAAAACGTCACGATGATTCTGACGGCATTTTCCCTCGTACGAGAGAAGGAGCGGGGAACGATGGAGCAGTTAATCGTGACTCCGATACGCCCATTGGAGCTGATGCTCGGCAAAATTACCCCCTATGTAGGTGTAGGTCTCTTTTCGTTTTGTCTGGTGCTATTGGTTGGAACGTATTGGTTCGGGGTTCCGGTCAAAGGCAGCATTTCGCTTCTGGTGACGTTGTCTGTCTTGTTTTTGGTGACGACGCTTCTTTTGGGCATTTTCATTTCTACGGTGGCAAAGACCCAGCTTCAAGCGATGCAAATGGCATTCGCCTTTATCCTGCCCAGCGTGCTTCTCTCCGGCTTTATGTTCCCGCGCGATTCAATGCCGCTCGTGATACAATGGTTAGGCGGGCTCGTCCCGTTGACCTATTTTCTGGAAATCTTGCGAGGAATTTTCTTAAAGGGCGTGGACATCGATGCGCTCTGGAAGGATGTCGTCGGAATGAGCAGCTTTTGTCTCTTGATCCTGACCGTCGCGATCCTGCGATTCCGCAAGAAGATCGAATAAGAGGAGCGTAATAGAAGGATGAACAAGCCGCCAACATTTGTAGAAGGCCTGTTGCAATATGTAGAAGAGTTGAAAGACGAGAGTGAGATGACGGAGAAGCAGCGCAATATTTTGCGTGCATCAGTGAAGCTGTTCGCCGAAAAAGGCTTTCATGCCAGCTCAACCTCTGAAATTGCCAAAGAAGCAGGAGTGGCAGAGGGAACGATTTTTCGCCACTACAAATCGAAAAAGGATATTTTACTTGCCGTCGTAGCACCTGTGTTGGTCAAATTCGCGGCACCGTTCATTTTGAAGGATGTCCGTGAGATCTTCAAAGAGCAGAATAAAAAAACATTCTCCCAAATCGTGACAGAGCTATATCGAAACCGGATCGACTTGGTGCTGGCGAATGAAAAGCATATTCGCATTTTGCTGCAAGAAGCCTTTTTCCACGACGAAATCAGAGAAGCACTAATCGCTACAGTTTTTACAGGTGTGAAGGAGATGGCAAATAAGCTGATCGAGGCAAAGGTAGATGTGGGCGAATTGCGTCCGCTCCCGACGCAGGCTGTCTTTCGGGCGATCCTGTCCTCGATGATCGGACTCGTTTTGTTCCGGCAAGTTTTGGATACCGATGAATTTACACAGTTCAGCGACGACGAGCAAATCGCCCTGACCGTAGATATTTTGCTAAACGGGATTGGAAATCACTCTATCTAAAAATTTTTATCGATAAGTGAACATTTTTCTCTCGATTTGGGTATAGAAATCCCTTCTGGGAATGGTATAATTGCAAACAACTTTTTGCTGTTTTTTATGATGGAGGAGAGTAAACCATGCAATTGTTATCAGAGAGAGAATGGCTCGCGTATCGAGAGAAAAACAAAGATCGTGCGCGCATGCTGATTTCTTGCCCGGACCGCGCGGGTATCGTCGCGGCGGTGTCGAACTTCTTGTTCCAACAAGGAGCAAACATCGTTCAATCTGACCAGTACACGACCGATCCGGAAACAGGCCGGTTTTTCATGCGCATTGAATTCGATCTCATTAATCTGGACGAGCGCTGTGAAGAGATCAAGAAAGCATTCATCCCTGTAGCCGAGAGCTTTGGCATGGAATGGTCCTTGGTTGAAGCGAACAAGCGCAAGAAGGTCGCGTTGTTTGTTTCCAAAGAAGATCACTGTCTTTTGGAGCTCTTGTGGCGCTGGAAGTCTGGGGAGCTGTTCGCGGATATCGCGGTTGTCGTCAGCAACCATCCTGACATGCAGGAGACTGTCGAGTCCTTCGGTATTCCGTATCGTTGCATCGCCGTTACGAAGGATAACAAGCCGCAGGCAGAAGAAGCGCAGCTGGCAGCAGCAGAGGGCGTTGATCTGATCGTTCTGGCTCGCTACATGCAGATTTTGTCTCCGCGCTTTTTGGATGACTATGCGATGCGGATTATCAATATCCACCATTCCTTCCTCCCAGCCTTTGTCGGAGCGAAGCCTTACGAGCAGGCGTATCGTCGCGGCGTGAAGCTGATCGGGGCGACTGCTCATTACGTCACAGAAGAGCTGGACGCAGGGCCGATTATCGAGCAAGACGTTCAACGTGTATCGCATCAAGAGGACGTCGAGGCACTGAAGCAGCTGGGACGTCAGGTAGAGCGTACAGTGTTGGCGCGTGCGGTTCGTTGGCATCTGGAGGATCGGGTGCTGGTGTACGGCAACAAAACAATTGTGTTCCCATAAGCATTGCGGATAAGAAGAGGCTATTCCTTCGAGGAAGAGCCTCTTTTTTTTGCGTGTTTTCTGGAAGAAGGCTGCATTCACGAAGACCTCTCACGCTTTAGCAAATCCAAAAACTGAGCCACAACAGGCCGCTGATCTGTCTCATCATCACGCGTGCAGACATACAGGGGACGCTTGATCTCTACGCTTGGCACGGTTACTCGACCGACCTCCCCACGCTCTACCATTTCCCTAACGGCCAGAGCAGGAGCCAACATCGTCCCATATCCCGCCCGGACGGATTGGATAGACTCGACCAGACCGTGATACTGCATACCGACCTGTGGACGTTTCACACCGTGCTCGCGACAGAGAGCAAAAAGCCAATCACGGGTAGAACTGCCTTGTTCCCGCAACAAAAACGGCTCCTCCACGAGCTGCTCCATACTGATCTTTTTTCCTGCAAGCGGATGGTGAGCAGGCAATATAAACCAATAAGGCACATCCATCAAATGATGCCGATTGATAGGGAGCTCATCCCACGATTCCTTGATAATAACGGCCACGTCGACCTCACAGCTAAGAAGCAGTTCAATGGATTGCATGGAATTGCGCGTGCGAATTTCCACATCCACTCCTTCAAAATCGCGCTTGTACTGAGCCAGCCACTGTGGCACGAGATAATGCGAGGGGAGAAAGGTAGAAGCAATGCGGAGCTTTCCTTTCTTTCCTTGCTTCATCTCTGTCAGCTGTGTTTCGATTTCGCGTTCCCAGTCGTAAATACGACGTGCTTTTTCAAAAAGAAAACGCCCCTCATAGGTGAGAGAAATGCCGCGACCATCCGGGACGAGCAAGGTCATGCCCAATTCATTTTCGAGTTTGCGGATTTGGGCACTGACGGCAGGCTGGCTGATCGAGAGTGCGATTGCTGCCTCGGTGACACTACCCCGAGACGCTACTTCTACAAAAATGCGGAGTGCATGTAAGTTCATTTTGTACCTCGATTCATAACTTTTGTTTATGAGTTGTAGATAAATATGTATTAGAAATGATGAGTGATTGCGCGTAAGGTATAGCTCAGAAAGACAGAAAACGAGTAGAGAGAAGGATCAGGAGATGAGAGAGGTCAGTGGAAAGACACAAGTCGTGGCAGTCGCACTGGTGACAGCATTATGTATGGTAGGAGATTCGATGCTGTATGTGGTGCTTCCTCTTTTCTGGAAAGAGGCGGGGTTAACTTCGTTGTGGGAAGTAGGGGTATTACTGGCGGTGAACCGCTTTATCCGTGTACCACTCGGGCCCCTTGTTGGAAAATGGTATGAGCGCTCAGGAGGACGTACGGGTTTGATTTTGGCAGTGGGGCTGGCTTTTCTAACGACGCTTTCGTACAGCTTGGAAGGCTTTTGGCTGTGGCTTGTGATGCGATGCTTGTGGGGAGTAGCTTGGACATTTTTAAGACTAGGTGCGTATTCCTTGATCGTGACTGTTTCCGAAGGGCATAATCGCGGGCAGCTCATGGGCTTGTACAACGGACTGTATCGATTAGGGAGCCTCGGGGGTATGTTGGTCGGAGCAATTCTGGCTTCTTGGTACGGGCTGTCTGTTGCTTCCATCGCTCTCGCGGTGCCTTCCTTGTTTGCAGCGATTCTCGTTTTTCGCTATATACGGCCTTCCTTTAGCAGTCAGGATCAGACAGACGTGAAGCGGATGGTAACAGGAAAACGTATATGGAATCAGGGAGCGATGCTGATGACGATGATTACGGCACTACTCGTCACGATGGTGTACCAAGGGATATTTACCTCCACGTTAAGTAGAGTGGTCGAAGTGCGCGATCCATTTATTGTGGTCGGCGGAGTCGTATTAGGGGCAGCAGTCATTGCGAGTCTGGTACAAGGCATACGCTGGGGATGGGAACCATGGGCTGCCCCGTTAGTTGGTACATTGTCTGACAAGCATGGCAGGACGAAAATGTTCATCGTGACTTTGCTTGTCGCTTCGTTTCTCTTTGCTGCGTTACAGGGAACGACACGCCTGCAAGGAACGAACGCACTCGTGATATGGTTTGCCATTTTATTCGGCATTCAGTTGACAGCGACGATTATCACGACTGTGCTGGATACACTCGCGGCGGATGTAGCAGCGAGACAGGCCAACAGCCATGCATGGATGACACAATATTCAGTCGTGAGCGATCTGGGCGCGGCGTTGGGGCCGCTCCTTGCCTTTTGGCTGGATGAACATGTAGGACTGAGTGTGATGTACATCGGAATTGCTATTGTGCTGTTTATGCTTGCACTCGCCTGGTTGGGCCGACCGAAGCTGATCAAGATGGAAAACGTCTCTTGATCGTGGCCATGACGTGGGCAATCGCAGCCTCTTTATCAGGACCATGCAGCAGCATATGATTGGAATTCTCGTACCAAGAAATGTGCGGGGAAGCTGCTTCATCCACACTTGTCGCGAGTATTTGTGCACTCACGGCGTGGACAGTATCATCCCGCCTTGCTTGCAGCAGGACGTATGGCGTCGTAATTTTGGACAAAAGCGGCTTCGTTTCTGCCAACAGCCTGCGAAATTGCAGCATGCTGCTAATAGGGATTCTGCCGATGCCATGTATGTAGCGTTTGGAGTGGGTAGAGAAATCCTCACGCAAATAGTGCATCGCCTCTTTTACATCCCAATATTTATAAGGAGTGTTGAGGGTAAACAGCAGGGCGACGGGGTATTTCGTCGTCAAGTGAAAGGCGAGCAGTCCCCCCATGGAAAATCCGATGACCACGATGGTGTCAGCGCGCATGGCCAGTCGCTTGTAGCCTTCTTCTGCCGAGCGGAGCCAGTCGTGGCGGGTGCTTTTTGCCATGTGACGACGAGTAGTCCCATGACCCTCCAAGGTAGGGCATTCCACGTGATAGCCAGCCTCGCGGAGCTTTTTGGCGAGTGGGAGTATGTCGTTGATGTCTCCGGCAAATCCATGGATGAGTAAGCAACCGACTGTTCCAGACATGGAATCTCTTCCTCTCAGATACTGGGAAATTTGATGGATCATCCATATTATATACGAAAAGGTGAGTAGGAGGCGACCGCGCAAGTGTGCGCACACCAAGCAAAAAAAGGAAAGAAAAAGCGACTTCACGCGGCTGCGATGAAGTCGGCTATTTTACTAACGGGGTTCTGTACCTGAAAAATAGGTTACAGCCCAATGGTTTTCAGTTCTGGAGAGATAAGTAGAGTAGGCTGCGTGCAGGCTTGGATATCTTCGGCTGTATAGCCTTCTGCTACTTCGACGAGGACAAGTCCGTCTGGTGTTACGTCCATGACAGCTCTGTCCGTAATGATACGGTTAACAACCTTCTTGCCAGTAAGCGGCAGGGCACATTCATTCAAGATTTTTGTCTCACCATGCTTGTTGACATGATCCATGATGACGACGATTTTTTTTGCGCCGTGGACGAGATCCATGGCACCGCCCATGCCCTTGACCATTTTTCCAGGAATCATCCAGTTAGCGAGATCGCCCGCAGCAGAAACCTCCATCGCCCCCAAAATAGCGAGGTCGATATGGCCGCCGCGAATCATCGCAAACGATTCAGCACTGGAGAAGTAGGCCGCACCTGGAATAGCCGTAACGGTTTCTTTTCCGGCGTTGATTAGATCAGGATCGAGGTTTTCCTCTGTCGGGTAAGGGCCAATTCCGAGCAAGCCGTTTTCCGATTGCAGAACGACCGTTTTTCCTTCCGGGATGTAGTTGGCGACGAGCGTGGGCATTCCAATCCCCAAGTTGACGTAAAAGCCATCTTCTATTTCCCCAGCGGCACGAGTGGCGATTTGCTCACGTGTAAGCGACATCTGTGTTTTCCTCCCTTGAATGTAATCCGGTTCTCTCTTTTGCTGTTTACGAGCGGACAGTGCGTCGTTCGATGCGTTTTTCGAACGAAGGTGCCTGTATCACACGTTGCACATAGACACTTGGTGTGTGAATATGCTCAGGGTCCAGTTCACCTGTCTCTACGATTTCTTCTACTTCGACGATGGTGATTTTTCCGGCTGCTGCCATCATCGGATTGAAGTTTTGGGCTGTTTTGCGGAAGACGAGATTACCCATTTTGTCAGCTTTCCACGCTTTAATGAGTGCGAAATCACCCGTGATGCCATATTCAAGCAGGTACTCTTTTCCTGCAAAATCGCGCGTTTCCCGTCCTTCAGCGATAGGTGTGCCGACTCCAGCTGGGGTATAGAATGCTGGAATGCCAGCTCCGCCTGCACGAATTCTCTCCGCCAGCGTCCCTTGTGGTGTCAACTCAACTTCGAGCTCACCAGACAGAAATTGACGTTCGAATTCCTTATTTTCTCCCACATAAGAGGAGACCATTTTTTTGATTTGCTTTTCGCGTAAAAGGAGACCGAGTCCCCAATCGTCTACCCCACAATTATTTGAGACGACTGTCAAGTTTTTCACTGCTTTGTCTCGCAGGGCGATAATCAGATTCTCCGGAATTCCTACCAGTCCGAAGCCGCCCACTAATAAAGTGGCACCATCGTGAATATCAGCCACGATGTCCGTGTACGAAGTGTAAATTTTGGCCATGACGATCACTCCCACCATGAAAAAATAAAGGATTTGTGTAAGCGCTAACAATAGGAGCAATGCAGTTGCCCCGTTTTCCTGCCCTTCTATCATACTAGATACGAGTTACAAACAAGTGACGAGACATTTGGATTATAAAAAATAATGTAAAATGACAGAAAAGTAGTACAACTATACCATTTTTTTCTGTAAAATATATTTTGTCAATATTCGTCGTTTCTTTGTCAGTATAGGAAGATTCAGGGGGAAATGTGGGGTTGCAGGAATGAAAAATACGAATAAATGGATAAGTCTCTCGGTTGTGGTCCTGCTACTCGTAGGGTGCGAAAAGCTAAATGAGGATGTTTCAAGTCTGAAACGAACAAAAGAAGAAACGGTTATCAAGGTAAAAACGGTAAGTGCGTATACGGTGGAGAATGGCAAGGATGAGCGACTGATGGAAGTCGCAGGTGTAGTGGCACCGCGTCAGGAGCTTGCTTTATCGTTTGGCGCCTCAGGCAAAATTTCAGGCATTCTTGTTGAAAAAGGAGCCACTGTCAAGGCGGGGCAGACGTTGGCGACATTAGATGGAACGGCCCTGCAGCAAGGAATTCACGCAGCTCAAGGACAGGTAGCAAGTGCTGCAATCAAGCGGGAAAAGGCCGCCAAGGGGCCGGAGAGTCATGAGGTGCAGACCAAGAAGCTACAGGTAGAAAAAGCGAGAGAACAGATGCAAAAAGCTCGCGACGAGCTCTCCAAAGCGGAGGTTCTGTATGCGAATGGAGCCATCTCGAAAGATGAAAAAGACAAGCTGGCCTCAGCACTGCGACAGGCCGAGCTGAGTCTGGAAGAAGAGCAAGTTGCGTACAACAACCTGCTGACGGGCGCCGATCCACTGGATATCGAAGAAGCGAATGCAAGCGTCCAGCAGGCCAATGTCCAATTGAGCCGCGCGAAGCAGGAAGCGGCTGATGCGGTGATCAAAGCTCCGTTTACAGGTGTGGTAGCTGCGATCTCCAAGACAGCGTCGGAGCAAGCAGGACCTGGGACAGAGGTCATTCGGATGGTCGATACGAGCTCTTGGCTTGTCAAGCTACAGGTAGAAAGGGAGCAAATCGCCCATTGGCAGGCAGGTAAAGTGGTAAAGGTGAAAGCTCCGGACGGCAGTGAAGCAGAAGGAAAAGTGACGTTTGTCTCACCTGTTATGGATACCAGCTTAGGGTCTTATCCAGTCGAAGTGACCGTAGACGGCAAGAATGTAGCGTGGAAAGGTGGCATGACTGTCACTTGTCAGTATCAGCTGCCAGCGTCAAATGTTGCGCTCGTTCCTGTTAGCAGCATCGGTGTCTCTGATGAAGAATATTACGTCATGAAAATCAATGAAAACTCAGTGGAAAAGACGTTTGTCAAAGTGGGGGCATTGCAAGGAACCTTCTATGAGGTAGTGGAAGGTATCGTGCCTGGTGACCAGATTGTCGCGGCAGGCTTGTCGTATGTAGTGGATGGTGAGGCGGTGAAGGTGGCGGATGAATAACAAGACATTTTTATCGATTGTCCCGTCCTTTACCCGCATTCTGGTGGTCATTTGCTGTCTACTTGCGGTAGGAGCTTGGTTCGGTCTGGATATCAAGACTTTTCCGGATCGGTCTGTGCCGGAATATACAATTAGTCTCTCAGCACCCAAACTCTCCTCTGCGGAAGTAGACGAATCAGTCGCAAGAAAAGTAGAGGAAGCGGTACGTTCATTGGGCAGTGTGCTTACGATTGCTTCCGAATCTCGGACGGGGTCGGCGGTTATTACTGTAAAAACATCGGAACAAATCGGTTCGGATTACAAGGAACGATTGGAAAAGAAGCTGGGAGAAATCACGAAGCAGCTGCCAGTACAGGAATGGAGCGTCAGTCAAAGCAATCTGGCAGACAGCAAAATTGGCTTTTATGTACTGTACGGCACGGACTTGCAGACCTTGTCTGACGTTGCCCAAAATACCGTCTACGACAAATTGATCAATCTGCCAGGGATCGCTCGCATCGAAATGGACAAGCAAGCCTTGAAAGAGCAGGTAGATATCATTTTCCGACCGTCCATGCTACTCGCCTACGGGCTCACACCTGCTGATGTTTTGGCGCAACTGCCGATAGATGTGGTTGGGGAAGAGGTAGGCTCTGTTGGAGCTGATAAGGATCGAACCATTATTCAATGGACGAGTAAATCGGAAGGGCTGCAAGATCTGGGTAAGCACTTGATCCCCACCGATAAAGGATACGTACCACTACATACGTTGGCTGACATTCGTGATCGACGCGGGAGCAAAGGCGAACAAATCGGGATGTATCGAGGCTCGCCTGCATTAGGAATCACGGTGTATGCAGCAGATGTCGGGCAATTGCCTGTAATCAGTAAGCAAGTAAAGGGAGCGGTTGCCGAGTTGAACCAGGCTTCAGGCGGCAAGTACCGCCTCGATTTGTTTCGTGACGACGCGCAGACAATCACCGCTGCATTGAGGCAGCTTGGGGCATTAGCTGTTCTAACTGCTGTCATCTGTTCGCTCTTTATGTACTTGACCCGAAAACAATGGGCAGGGGCTGTACTTGCGCTTTTTGCAAACGTACTTGCGGTCGGCAGTGTTCTTGGGGGAATGTGGCTTTGGGGAATCCCATTGACGCTCTCCACGCTTGGGCCACTCGTGTTGTTTTCGCTATTGTTCACAGGAGCAGGCTCTGCGTTGTTTCATCAGTTTTCTCGCCTGCCCTCGTACTCGTTTGTTCGTTGCTTGCAAATGGCGTGGGGGTTGATGAAGCCGTTTTTACTCACGGTTGTCGTAGTGGCAGCCTGTTGGACAGGTGCCGTATTCACTGATTTCCTCAAGGCAGAAGACAAGGTTGTCTTGTACGATGCTTGGCCCGTTCTTTTGCTGGGCACGTTTGCTCTTATTCTTGTCTATGGATTTATCACACCTGTACTGACAGGAACGTGGCTGGAAGCTTCCGAACGAGTAGAGAAGGAAACACCACGGGCCTCCAATAAGGTGACAAGTTTTTTTCAAGATCGTTGGGAACGACTGGTGGAACAAGGGTATTTGCCTTATGGAATCACACTGGTTGCCTCGCTTGTCTTCGTCTTTTTGCTCAAGTCGTTTATTCTTGTAGATCCGTACGCCAAGCTTGATTATGGGGAAAAGTCGCTTTCTTTGCCAATGGTGCAGGGAAGCAGCATCGATGAGGCCATGCGGGCAGCACAAATAGCCGAGGAGCGTTTGCTCGCCATTGACGAAGTCCGAGATGTCTACACGATTGCTTCCGAAGAAAATCTGAGTTTTCAACTAAAGCTCGTGGACAAATACGATTGGACGCAATCAGTCTCGGAGCTGGAAAAAGTACTGGACAAAGAGCTACGAGATATTCCTCAGACAGATCCGTTTGCGCTGGTCATTGATAAAGATAAGGCAACACGTCTCGTCTTGACGATCATGGGGCCATCCTTGCAAACGACGCAGAACATTGCCAATGAAGTATTGGCATTCATGGAAAAACAGAGTGCGAAGGATAAAGAGGGGCGAGAACTTGTAACAGATGAACGAATCGGTCCAGGTGCAGAGGGGACCTTTATCGACATTCGTCCGAAACAAGAGATGCTGGCACGTTACCGGATTACGCAAGAGGAGATCAAGAGACAACTGGAGAGCTATTTGGGAGAAAAAACAGCTGGCAGTGTCTATTGGAACGAGCGTCAGGTACCGATCCACGTCCGATTCCCTGACGGGTGGATGGACTATCCGGATCAAGTGAAAAATATATTGATTCGAACATCACAAGGTACGGTGCGGTTATCTGAGCTGGTAAATTGGTCGATCGGCAGCGAACCGCCCACTTATCAACGGGAAGACGGACTGTATGTCTTCAAGGTAAGCAGTGCCGTCTCAGACCAAAGTCGAATTGAGCTATGGTCTTACATCATTCCATATTCCATGCAAGAAAAGGTGACGATACCCGAAGGCTACACGGTATATAACAACGATGAGCTGAAGAAATTGGAGGAGAAAAAGCTCAACAAGGTTGATTGGAGCAGCCGATTCTTGACGATTGGCAGTCTGATTGCCCTCGTACTTATCATGAGCTTGCTTTTGCAACGCAGAACGCGCGATGGATTATTTGCCCTCGTTCTCTTGCCTGTCTTGTCTGGAGGCTTTGCGCTGGGATTGCTGTGGCTGGATCGACCGATGAACGTGATGAGCTTCTATGGTATGGTTGCTGTCATTGCCGTCATCATTTTGCAGGCACTTCTTGCGCTGGATGAGCTGTACAAGGCCCAAGCCGAACAGGAACGAGTTTGGGACGGTATCAAGCTGGGGGCAAAACGCACCATGCTTAATCAAGCGGGGATATATTTGGCGATCGCGTTAGCCAGCCTTCCGCTAGCTGGGGGCTTGGGGAGTGGGAATGATTCGTTTGCGTCCTTTGCCAGCGTATTGTTGCTTGGCGTTCTAATGGGGGCTTTTGCCACAATGGGACTCCTTCCTGGTATGCAACATGCAGCTGTTCAAAGACAGGCTGCTCATTCTGAGATGTCCTTGCCGATCCTTGCTCGTCATTTACGGATTTGGTGGGAAAATAACCAAGTACGTCGCCGCGATTTTAAAGAAAGAAAACGGGAACAGGCTCGCTCACAAAAAACAGGGCAAGTCGAAGCCTCGAACCACGATTCCAGGGAGTATGTACCTGTACAAGAGGACTTCCTGCCACTTTCTTCTTCTACACATGACGCCAACCGCTAAAATAGGTTGGCGTTTTTCTTTTTCAATCGTTCACGTAGCTGTAACCGACTAACTAGGTATACGTCATGGTAAGATAGGAAAGAGAATCGAAAGCAGGGGGTAGCAAACACGTGCGTCGATATCGAAAAGTATGGGATTACTTGCTTTTGATTGGCATTCTACTCGGGTTGTTCATTTCTTCTTCACAGCCATACGCCAAGCAAGACATGCGAGGGACGATAGACAAGCTAGTAGATGAACAGAGCTTACAAGACCGTATAGGCGACATATCCATTCCTTACGGAGGCAAGGATGTGAGCTTGGAAGAAAAGGGAGCGGCTGGTTTTATAGAGTTCTTGATACGGAAAGGGACACACTTTACTGTTTTTGCCCTCTTGGCTTATAGCTGGTATCGCGTGTTTTCGCATCATCTCTCGTTTGGGCAAGCACTGCCCTGGAGCGCTTTTTGCAGTGTGATGACGGCTGTTTTGGATGAATGGCACCAGACGTTTACACCGGATCGAACCGGAATGGTACAGGATGTTTTGCTCGATGCATCTGGATCTGTCACGATGTTGTTGATAATTGCTCTCAATTACCTGTATTCACGGAGAGCATATCGTTATAAAATGTAGGAAGCCTATCCATCCTAGTAGGAGAGAAGGCTGTGATGAATGATTGGAGAGTGGATTAGATCGTGGTAGAAAAAAAGAATGTCCTTGTACTGAACTGCGGAAGTTCTTCGGTGAAGTACAAGCTGTATGAAATGCCTTCCAAAACATTGATTGCACATGATTATTTGGAGCAAATCCAGCGTGGCCAATATGAAGATGCTATTCGGGGAGTGTTTGAATCCCTCAAACAATATTCGATAGATATCGTTTCCCATCGTGTTGTTCACGGCGGCGAAGCATTTAAGCAGTCCGTTATTATCAATGACCAAGTAAAAGAAGAAATTCGTAACCTGTCCCGTTTCGCCCCGCTGCATAACCCCATTAACCTGACCGGGATTGAAGTTGCTCAAAGTCTGTTTCCTGATTTGATTCACGTTGCTGTTTTTGATACAGCGTTCCACCAAACAATGCCACCATCCTCGTATTTGTACGCACTGCCTTATGAATACTACGAGCAATACGGTATTCGCAAATACGGTTTCCATGGAACGTCTCACCGCTATGTAATGGGCCGTGCAGCAGAAATGATGGGTCGCTCGAAAGAACAGCTTCGTCTGATCAGCTGCCACATCGGAAGTGGGGTTAGTATCACGGCGATCAGAAATGGTGAATCGTATGATACATCGATGGGGATGACACCGTTGGCTGGTTTGTCCATGGGTACGCGCAGCGGAAACATTGACCCAGGTATCATCCCGTATATTGAGGAAATTGAAAAGACCGACACGGCTGGCGCTATTAAGATTCTGAATAACAATAGCGGTCTTATGGGCGTATCGGGTGTATCCAACGATTTGCGCGACGTTATGAAAAAAGCAGAAGAGGGACATCTCCGTAGCAAGTTGGCGCTGGAATTGTTTACCACTATTCTGCATAAGCATGTGGGACTGTACCTTGCTCGACTGAATGGAGTAGATGGTATTATCTTTACGGCAGGTGTTGGAGAGAATAGTGCTGCCGTGCGTGATTTGGTGTGCTCTGGTCTCGAATTTGCCGGGGTAAACCTGGATCGTGAGGTAAACCGCACTAGCAAAGGTGAGGCATTCATCAGCACGAAATACTCTCCGGTAAAAGTCATGGTAATCCCGACAAATGAAGAACTTGTAATGGCGATGGATGCATTCGCACTGGGCCATAACTAGCTTGGAGTATGCGCCTAGAAAGAATAGGCTTTTCAGTATTGGAATTTCTCTGCTATACTAAGAGAATGAGGCTTCTGGTTTGAGGTTCTCACCATTTTTCTGAAAAAATAAAAGGAGTGCAAACTGGATGGCAGTACAAGTGGGAAGCATCATCGAAGGAAAAGTGACAGCGATTAAACCGTTTGGGATGTTCGTAGCAGTCAGCGAAACCGAGCAGGGGCTGGTCCACATTTCCCAAGTAGCAAACGGTTTTGTTAAGGATATCAATGATCACTTTACCGTGGGGGCACAAGTAAAGGTAAAAGTACTCTCCATTGATGATGCAGGTAAAATCTCGCTTTCGGTTCGCGCAGCACTCCCAGCGCCTGAGCGTCCGGAACGTGAAGAGCGCCGTGGTGGTGGATATCGTGGAGGCGACCGCGGAGGGAATGCAAAACGAGAAAGCGGAGCTTCTTTCGAAGATAAGATGAAAAAATGGATGAAGCACAGCGAAGAGAACCTTGCGACAATCAACAAAAAGAATGCAAAACGCGGCTACTAAGCCTTGCGATAACGTAAGAAGGACGGGATCTAGCTCCCGTCCTTTTTTGCGTTTCCTATTCGAGAGGATTCCCCTCTTTTTCCCAGTATTCAATCCCACCGAGCATCTCTTTTACTCGAAAGCCGAGAGCGGCCAGTTTCGCGCAAGCCTTTGTGGCACCGTTGCAGTTGGGACCCCAGCAGTAGACGACCATGAGCTTGGTCGGGTCCAGAGTAGCCGTCGTCTCAGCGGAAATAAGCGAATGGGGGAGATGCAGAGCCCCAGGAACATGACCGTCCCGATACGCTTTCTCGCTGCGAGCATCCAGGATGTAGAAGCCTTCTACTCGGTTTTGGATGTCATTCCATACATCAGCGACATCTGTTTCGAGAGAAAGCTTGTCGAAAAAATGAGTGCGGGCTACTTCAGATGACGCGGCGGGTGTTTGCAAAACAAGGGACATATCCAAATCCTCCTCGTACCGTGTGATGGTTTATGTACAAAGCATAGCATTGAAGCAATCATCACAGTTATCTATACTATTCAATGAAGATCATTACTAATTTCTATGGGAGGAAGCGGGATGGAGCTGGTCTATTTACATACTTTTCGCGAAGTAGCCCGGTATGGGAGCTTTACACGGGCTGCAGAAGAACTGGGCTATGCTCAACCGACGGTAACGGCACAAATGCAAAAGCTGGAGCAGTCGTATGGAGCCCCGCTATTTGAAAGATACGGACGCAAGCTGCGACTGACGCAAGCAGGAGAAGCCTTGCTGCCGTACGCTCGGGAATTGATTCGTCTGTATGGGGAATCTAAAGAAGTGATTAAGCAACAGACGACAGGTCCGATTGCCATTGGAACGATCGATACATTGGCGGCGTTCTTTCTGCCGCCGTATTTGCAGGCTTTTTGTCAGCAATATCCTCAGGTTGATTTAGTATTGCGGACGGCTGGGGAAGTAGAAATTGTACAGCAGATCAAGGATGGCTATCTCGATATCGGGATCATTTTCGACCGACCTTGTACAGACCCTGAGCTAGTCACCCATGTTATTCGCGAGGAAGAATTGGTGATCGTCATGCCACCTGCCCATCGATTTACGACAGCAACAGCACTCACTGTCCATGATTTGGGCGGAGAGCCACTTGTATTGACTGAAGAAGGATGTACGTATCGGGGGATGCTGCTGGAGGCTTTTGGAGAGGTTGGGATGAGTCAGCGAATCGCCTGTCAATTCAGCAATCCGGAAGCGATCAAGCAGTGTGTGCGCTGTGGCTTGGGTGTAGCTTTGCTGCCGCACATGGCGGTCAAGAGAGAGCTCGCAGAAGGGGTGCTCACAGCCATACCGTTTCAGTCAGATAAGCCGCCTTTTTCCATTCAGCTTATTTATCATAAAAAGAAATGGCTATCACCTTCGATGGTGACGCTTGTGGATACGATTACGAGATCACAGAGAGAGGAATCGTGAGCAGGATGCAGCTAGATACTTCACCATTTGTCGCATGTACACCTGAGGAGCCAGTCCATCCGGGAGTGGGGCTCTATACCGTCAGCTACTACAGTCAAGACTTGCTGGTAAAAGCTGCATTGGCTGTACCAGAGACCTATTTTCAGGAGGGAGCATGTCTGCCGGCTCTCCTGTATTGCAGAGGCGGGATAAAAGGAGTGGGACGCGTCAGACCCGAGCGAATCAGTCAAATGGCCTCCTTTGGCTACGTGATCCTCGCTCCTCATTACCGTGGCAACGAAGGCGGAGAGGGCCGGGATGAATTCGGTGGGGCAGACAGGCATGATGTGTTTTCCGCATTTGAATTGCTCCGCAACCTGGAGAAGGTGGACAAGGGGCGAATCAGCGTCTACGGTTTTTCACGCGGTGGCGTCATGGCCTTGTTTGCTGCAATGGAGTGCAAAGGCGTGCTGTCTTGCGTCGTTTGGAGTGGCGTCAGCGACATGTTTTTGACCTATGAGGAGCGGGTTGATCTGAGAAGGATGCTGCGCAGAATCATCGGTCACCCGCGCAAGCAGGAGGATGCCTACCGCGATCGGACGCCTTTGTATCGGATGGACGAGATTTCTTGCCCTGTGCTGATCATACATGGTACGGAAGATGAGAATGTGGGAGTGGAGCATGCTCATAAATTGGCAGATGCACTTACGCGGGCAGGCAAACCCTATGAAAAATGGCTGGCGCAAGGGGCCAGCCATCTGTTTGTCGGAGAAGATATGGAGATGTATACGCGCAAGATGTTCGCTTGGCTGGATGCGCAAGCCTAATCTTCTTTTGGTGTAAGCGGGAGCGTGATGATGATTTCCGTTCCTTTCCCCAGCTTACTGTTCACGTGCAGATCCCCACCGTGGTTTTCGACCATTCGTCGGGAAATCGGCAGCCCCAGTCCTGTCCCATCCTCTTTTAAGGAGAAGAACGGATCGAATATGCGGACCAGATACTCTTGGGAAATGCCTTCTCCCGTGTCTGTGACATGAATATGGACAGCTTGATCGTCCAGGCGGCTTTCGATGGAGAGAACGCCGCCGTCTTTCATGGCTTCAATGCTGTTTTTCATTAAATTTAACAGGATTTGCTTTAATTGCTCGACATCGACGTGAATGCGAATGTTCGGATCGCAGCGGTCGACGATTTGAATCCCATGCAGCATGGCCTCGGCATTCATCAACGGAAGAATCGAATGAACGACTCCGGTTAGCGCAACCTCGCGATAATCGGGCTTGGACGGTTTGGAGAGCATCAACAACTCCGTCACGATACGGTTGACCCGTTCAATTTCCTGCAAGATTAAGGGTAAGTAGTACAAATCGCGCTCTTGATTCGATAAACGCTGTTCCAATAGCTGAATAAAGCCGTAGATGACCGTTAGCGGATTGCGAATTTCATGAGCGGCTCCCGCTGCCAACTGACCGACCATGGCCAGCTTCTCGGATTGA
Organism: Brevibacillus sp. HB1.2; assembly: GCF_013332495.1. Classification (NCBI taxonomy): domain Bacteria; kingdom Bacillati; phylum Bacillota; class Bacilli; order Caryophanales; family Paenibacillaceae; genus Brevibacillus; species Brevibacillus sp. HB1.2. Next base: position 110,605 of record NZ_JABMIU010000015.1, read on the forward strand.
TTCAAGTACTCTTGAATTTGCTCCTGCTCCGTAATGTCCAAGAAGGCGAACATCCACCCGGTTTCCTGATCGTGGTGATGATTGTGCAAAGGGATGTAGGAGACCAGGGCAATGAATGGCGTGTCGTCTTTTTTGTACAAGGTCATTTTACGATTGACGAACCAGGGAGTCGGCTCATTGCGTGTGGGTGCTTCAAAGGAATCCTTGGACACGGGGTAGCCGTGATCGTCGAGCTTGACCAAATGCTGTGCCAACTGATTTACATGAAGACCAACTGTCGCATGGGAATGGGTAATAATCCCAACAGGCAGAGAGTTTAAGATTTGCTCCCGGATGTTTTTTTCTTCGGTCAAAATTTGCCGTTGTCTTTCATCTTGTGCGAATAGATCGGCGATGCTGCTCGACATTTTATTGAACTCCTGCGCCAACTCAAGGAATTCATCTTGATGGGTATAGACGATTTGCTGACCGAATGTTCCTTTCGATACTTCACGTGCTTGCTGCATCAGGGACTGGATCGGGCGCAACAGCTCATTGCGGAAGTAAAACGTACAGAACAGCCCAAACAAGATAGAGGCTACGGAAACCGAATACGTCAGGATCAACGAGACTTTGATGCTCTCATTCGAATTCTGAAACTCTTTGTTCGTCTGATACTCTAGCTGATTGAGTGAGAAAGAGAGATCTCGTTCCAATCGATCGAGCAAGGGCTTTACTTCGTTGTCTAGTACATAACTGACGGCTGGAACGTTCCCTGCTTGCAGCAACGGATTGATTTTGTTCAAAAAGATAAAGTCCAGTTGGGATATCGATTCAATAATGGTAAATAAGCCACTGTTCGCCTCGGTTTTGGGAAGCGAGGAAAAGCGAGCCGTATCGATCAGATTTGTATAGTATTGATCCAAATAAGACTCGTCGCGTGTCGATGTATACATGTTCAACGCATATGTCTTGGTGTATATCTGGTTTTTGACTTCCAGTAAGGCGCTCGTTTGCGGCAAGAGGTTTTGCGTCAAATACACTTCATCAGAGGTGACCTTGGTCATTTGATAGCTGAACAGGGTCGTCACGCAACCGATGAGAAGCATCATTACGAGATAGCTGAGCATGATTTTTTTCTGAAATCCGAGATTGCTGAAAAGGGGCATGCTGATTAACCTCCATACGAGCCACGGGAAGGAATGAGATTTTGCAATTCCCGTTCTAAATCTTCACGTACATTTGCTGGCACCATGTGACCGAATTGACTGAGATGGTTGACTCCTTCGGCAAGTCCGTACATGACTTTTCCATTCGGGAGATCCCCTTGAATAAACTGTTCCATGATGATGCGGTAGCATTGACGAACATCCTGCATCATGGAGACCAGCACGTAGTCTGGAGCGATGTAGCGCTGATCGGCAATGTATCCGATGGTGAATACACCTGCGCGCTGCGCTTCTGTAATCACTTCGAGATTGAAGCTGTCGCCTGTGGTGTAGATGACATCCACACCTTGAGCTATCATGTCGCGAGTTGTGCGAATGGCTCCCTCAATATCATTGAAATCAGGAACTTTTCCCACGACGATAGACGTGTTGGGCGATTCCTTTTTCACTCCCTCGATAAAGCCTTCTACTTGTAGGAACTCTGTGGGCTTGTCTACCAAGATGTATCCAACTTTATCCGATTTCGACATCTTCGCCGCAAGTATGCCGACGAGCTTGCCAGCAGGCTTCATATCGTAACGAATCGTCGTCTGATTCGGATGCGGAGCCTCTCCGTTAAAGGAAACAAAGTGTGATTTCGGATACCGAAGCGCCACGTCTGTAAAAGGATCAGAGAAGATGAGGCCATGACCGAGTATGAGATCATAGTCGTTGGCTGCATATTTCTCAGCCACCTTCGTGATCTGCTCCGGTTTTATATTATTGGCGATTTCGAGTGAAAAGTTAAATCTTTTTTGCAGTTCTGTCATACTCTCCAGTGCACTGCTATTCCAGCCCTGATCATAAGTGGGGCCCTCCAGCAACAGGGCGACACGCACTTTGTCAGAAGAATGGCTGCTTTTATTTATGACTTTATCGAGATGCTTCATGCTTGTAACGAATTGACTGGTAATGAGCAGAAGCAGCCCGACTACCAAACCGGTAAATAAGACGGGAAATGGCAGCAGCTTTGGCATGCGGGATTCCTCCATAGAAAAAAAGCATAAACCACATGAAAATATAAATACATGTCATGCCTATTATATCGGTTCTCTGAAGGTTGTGCATGGAAAAAAGGGATACGGACAGGCTAATCGTATGGAGAACATCCTGCCAAGCGGGAACAGAAGGGAGGCGTACACGCGATGGAAAGCGATAGGGTGGAAATCCCCCAGATTCATATTCCTGATGAGGTAACACAGGTCGATCGACCGGAGATTGGTGAGACCACTCCACACCCGAAACCAGATAGCCCTCTGGCGTCGAGCGGGACAGCTGAACCCGTCAGCGACAATGTTTCGAAAGAGAGCAGCGAGCGAATCGGCTTTATTTCATAAAACCGATCGGAGTTGGCGCTATTCGACAAAAGAAGTCATTTTCTCTCGTGGACAAGGCTTGCGATTTCTGCAAAAGTAGGAAGTAGAATAGCAAGCGAGATGCGAGGGGATAAGACTGCATGGCCCGATTGCTGATAGTAGATGACGCAGCCTTCACGAGAAGGGTGCTGGCGGATATGCTAGGCGAACAACATGAAGTTTGTGGAGAAGCGACGAATGGCTTGGAGGCAATTGAAAAGTATAAGGAGCTCAAGCCAGATATTGTCACGATGGATATTACCATGCCGCACATGCACGGGATTGAAGCCATGCGTCACATCTTGGATTTTGACCGTGATGCCAAAATTTTGATCTGCTCGGCAATCGGGCACCGGCAGAAGGTGCTGGAAGCGATGAAAACAGGAGCGAGTGATTTCGTCGTGAAGCCTTTTCAAAAAGAGCAGATACTTGATGCAATCGCACGACTTTTGTAGAAAGGAAAAAGCAAACAGCCGCCAAATCCCGGGTGGGAAGGCGGCTGTTTTTCTATAAGCCAAGATTTACAAGCTGATTTCTGTTCCAATGCCGTTTGCTTTCGCACGTTCATAAACCGTTTTGGCAACGGCTGTGTCCAAATAGGCAACACCCACGGATTTGTACAGCGTGATTTCTTCATCGTTTTCTCGGCCAGTTTTTTTCCCAATCAGAATGTCTCCCAGCTCAGCGTGCATTTGTTCAAAGCTCCATTCGCCGCGTTCTATCGGAATGAGCAGATCGCCTGCCTCGTGCCGGGCTCCCTCGAGTGTATCGACCACGACTTTGCTGCTTTGTACGGTAGTTGAGTCGACTTCCTGCATATGCGGAAGAAAAGCACCGATGGCATTGATATGCGTACCAGGACGCAAGCGTGATCCATCAAACAACGGGCTGGTAGCCTTGGTGCTGCAAATCACGATTTCGGCATTCGCCACCGCTTCATTGGCATCATCCATAACCGTGATTTCGCCTTGCCACTCCGGATAGAGGGAGAGGAGTGTTTGTTTCATTTCGTCCGCTTTCTCACGTGTGCGGTTATAGAGATAAATGTTTGTCAGCGGACGGACTTCCATGACGGCTTGAATTTGTCCGATGGATTGTGCCCCGCATCCCAATACAGCGCAGCTTTGCGCATTTTCTTTTGCCAAGTACTTGGTTGCAACGCCACTGCTTGCACCTGTGCGCATTATCGTCAACAGGCTCGCGTCCATCATCGCCACATGCTGTCCTGTTTTTGCTTCGGTCAACACGATTACACTTTGGAGTGCTTTGATATCGTGCTTGTGATTCTCCGGGAAAATGCTGATGATTTTTACCGCTACGTAATCGTCCGTTTCCAAATAGGACGGCATGTATAGACTGGTCGCTCCGTATTTCGGATGGTCAATAGCAGTACGAACAGGGGTGCTGACGTTTCCTAGCATATGCTCTCGGAAGACGTGTTCCACATCCTTCAAGCAATCTTTCATCGTATAGATTTGTTCAATGTTTTCACGGCTTAATAGTAGCATCTCATTCTTCCTTTCCATCAGGATTCGTCCAAATCCAAATCCTTTGTTTCCTTCGTAGCAGAAACCGCAATGAGAGAAATAATTCCGGAAATTACGATGTACAAAGCGATTGGCACCCAGGAGTTAAAGGAGCTTAACAAGGCAGTAGCGATCAGCGGAGCAGTACCACCCGCCAAAGCAGCACCGAGCTGGTAGCCAACCGTTACCCCAGTATAGCGTACATTCGTGCTGAAAATCTCCGAGAACATCGTACCCAATACAGCTGTGACCGGAGCCCAGAGAATCCCGAGTCCGATGACTGTAGCGACGGTAAGCCAAAGGGCTGATTTCAATGACAGCATATAAAAGTAAGGGAATGCAAACAGCATCATCGCTACAGTCCCCGCGATATACAAAGGCTTTCTGCCGACTTTATCTGACAGCATGCCCATGTACGGAATCGCGATGGTTGTCACTAATGTGGCGATCGTCACGGCATTGAGTACCGTTATTCGGTCGTAGCCCAAGTAATTCGTCGCGTAGGCAATAATAAACGTCGAGAAAATATAGAACGGCGCCGTCTCTACCACTTTGGCTCCGACGGCAATCAAAACAGCTTTCCAGTGATAGCGGAATGTATCTACGATGGGAACTTTCGCAATGTTCCCCGTCTTTTTTGCTTCTTGAAAAGCTGGCGTTTCATCAATGCCATTGCGAATCCAGAGTCCTAAAAAGACAAGTGCTGCACTCAACAGAAACGGAACTCGCCAGCCCCAAGACATGAATTGATCATCGGGAAGCGCACTCATCAAAGAAATGGCCAACGTACCAAGCAGCATGCCGATGGTTACACCCATTTGCGGGATACTTCCAAAAAAGCCGCGTCTGCCTTTGCCGGAATACTCTACGGCGAGAAGCAATGCCCCTCCCCATTCACCGCCGATGCCCAAGCCTTGAATCAAGCGCATCAGAACGAGAAGAATCGGAGCCCAGATGCCAATGGCATTGTAATCAGGCAGCAAACCGATCAAGACGGTAGCGCCACCCATCAGAGACAACGTCAAGACTAGCGTTTTTTTACGACCGATTTTGTCCCCGATATGACTGAAGATCACGCCACCCAATGGCCGGATGAAAAAGGGAAGACCAAATGACAGATAAGAGAGCAGTAAGCCAACAGTTGGATCAGAAGAAGGAAAAAATAGCTTGTTGAATACGAGCGATGCCATGGTTCCATACAGAAAAAAGTCAAACCACTCAATGGAGCTGCCAATAAGGCTCGCGACCAACGCTTTGTTTTGAACCTTTTTGGAAACGCCCGCTTGTGTTTGAAATGCCATCGGGTAATCCTCCTTTGTCGGTAGATATTGAAGTGTCACTTCAATTTACGAGTGAAGTAGCACTTCAATTTTAAAGAATAAAGCGATTACAAATCTGATAATAATAAAGATTATAAAATGCAATGCAATTTGCAGCAATAGTAAAAATGGATACTTATGCTAACTTTACAACTTTTTTCGAGAAAGAGTATGATAGACCTATCCTTTTTACGGCGAGGTATGCAAATGGAACCTACCATTGGTGTATTAATCAAATCGCTTCGTGTCGGCAAAAAGAAGACACTCAAACAAATTGCAGAAAAAACGCAGCTGTCGATCAGCTTTTTGTCCCAAGTAGAGCGTGGGAAGTCTTCTATTACGCTGGAGTCATTGAAAAAAATTTCGGAAGCCTTGGGAGTGAGCCCAGGCTATTTCTTTTCGGGTGAGTCGAGTGGAGGGAATGGGCAGGTACGCAGGGCGAGCAAAGAGCGATCTGGGCTTTTGCATGCGCCTTTTGTGTATGAGGACCTGTCCGGTGATTTGGAAAATCCGTCACTGGTACCGATTCTTGTCACGCTCTCACCGCATGGAGAAAAAGGCACGCCTTTTATACATAAGGGTCAAGAGTTTATTTACGTCCTCGAGGGTGTGCTGACTCTTTTGCTCGGGGAAGAGGAGCATGATTTGTTCCCTGGCGACAGTATTCACATGGATTCATCCGTACCGCACAACTGGGTGAACCGTACAGGTGAAGTCACCCGATTCCTTTGTGTCAATTCGCATGACAGCGACATGATTCCGACCGCTCCTTATTAATTAACCGAGAGCGTTTAGCGAAGTCATGTTTTCTACTATAATAGAGGAACGCGTACAAAAGAGCGGTAAAGAGGTGAAAATGTGCCCGTAGAGCCTAACTATTTTCAACAGTATCAGCATGCTGATATCGACGAATTAGCTGATGTCATTGGAGAACTTTTGCAAAATCCGATAACGGTTGAAGATGCCGATCATAAATTGATTGCTTACAGCTCACACGGAGAAAGCACAGATGAAGCTCGCTGGTCTACCATCATGGGGCGACGGGTACCGGAAAAAGTGCTGACGCGCCTTTGGAAGGACGGCGTATTCCAGGAGCTGTTAACGCAAGACGACCCCGTACACATCCCGGCCAAGGACGAAATTGGCTTGGGTAAGCGTGTGGCGATTGCTATTCGCAGAGGGAGCGACGTGCTCGGTTACATTTGGGCACAAGAGGTGAATCGACCGATTACCCGGGAAGATGATGAAATTCTTCGTCAGGCAGCACGCGTAGCCGTCTCGCGTCTCATCCAGCGGCAGGGAAAACGCAAGGCGGAGGAGCAGCGACGCAAGGAATTTCTGTGGGAGCTGTTGCTGGGGAATCACAGCAGTGAGGCTGTCATTCGCCAAAAAGCAGACACCTTGCAGATGCAGCTTCCGACCTCTTATTTAATTTGTATTATTGAAGCGGCAGGAGCGCGTCTGGACCAGTACTTGTATCCGTTATTAATGCGTGACAAACTGCTCTGGGTTGTCGACGGCTCGCAAATCATCTTATTGATCGGTCTGTCCGAAGCGAAAAAAGACAAGAGTGACGTGCTCATTCGCAAGGTGGAACAGTTCCTCGCAGACTCGCTCGGCAAGCTCGAAGCACATGTCACGGAAGGACGCCAGGTGATTGCCGGGTATGGGAGAGATTACAAGTCTTATACAGATATTGTGAAAAGCTACAGGGAAGCGCTGCATGCGCTCAAGGTCAAAAAGCTGTTTCCGCAGGAAAATGAGGGGATTCACGGGTACCATGAGCTGGGGATTTATCGCTATCTACTACAACTGAAGCAGTGGGAAGAGGAGCAGGGCTATCAGAATGAACGGCTGGAAAAGCTCAGACAGTACGATCGCGACAACCAGACCACGCTCTTGACGACATTGGAGACTTTTTTGGATGCCGCTGGCAAAGTTAACAAGACAGCAGAGCGCCTGCATATCCACATTAATACGTTGAGCTACCGACTGAGACGAATTGAGGAGATCATGCGTGTCGATCTCGACAATATGAACCAGCGGGCTGCCTTATATTTAGAGTTGAAAATAGCCAAATTAGATGGGGAACAGTAGTTTGTTTGTGAATTTTCACAAATGAAAAGACGCTAAAATTAAAGGAATCTCCAAGGAGTATGCCGGAAGATACGCTGTACAATAATAGTAACCGCAAAGAAAACGGCGTTTCCAAGGAGGACATACTTATCATGATCGTTGGAATTCCAAAAGAAATTAAAAATAATGAGAACCGCGTAGCCATTACTCCAGCAGGTGTAGCTGCTTTGGTACAAAACGGACATTCGGTTCGTGTAGAAGCAAGTGCAGGGCAAGGCAGCGGTTTTACGAATGAAGATTACAAGGCAGTAGGCGCTGAGATCGTAGAAACAGCAGCAGAGGCATGGGCGTCTGACATGGTGATGAAAGTAAAAGAACCACTCCCTGCTGAATATGGATTTTTCCGCGAGGGTCTGATTCTGTTCACGTATTTGCATCTTGCACCAGAGCCTGAATTGACTCGTGAATTGATCGATAAAAAAGTGATTGCAATCGCTTACGAAACCATCCAGCTCGACAATGGCGCTCTGCCACTGTTGATGCCAATGTCTGAAGTAGCAGGCCGTATGTCTGTTCAAATCGGCGCGCAATTCTTGGAAAAGCAATACGGTGGAAAAGGCGTTCTGCTCGGTGGCGTACCAGGCGTACCAAAAGGCGAGGTAGTCGTAATCGGCGGCGGGATCGTAGGGACAAACGCGGCGAAAATGGCGCTTGGACTGGGTGCAAATGTAACGATTATTGATGTAAACGCAGACCGTCTGCGCCAACTGGATGACCTGTTCCAAGGCCGTGTTCAGACGTTGATGTCCAATTCTTTCAACATCGCAAACGCTGTGAAAAAAGCAGATTTGCTGGTAGGCGCTGTACTCATTCCGGGTGCTCGTGCTCCACGTCTGGTAACAGAAGATATGGTAAAAGACATGTCACCTGGTTCTGTAATCGTAGACGTTGCGATTGACCAAGGTGGATCGATTGAAACCGTAGATCGCATCACGACTCATGACAAGCCAACCTATGAGAAGCACGGTGTGATTCACTACGCGGTAGCCAACATGCCTGGTGCAGTCGCTCGTACATCTACATTGGCCCTGACCAACGTAACCGTTCCTTATGCGGTACAATTGGCGAACAAAGGCTACGCACAAGCAATTCGCGACAATAAAGCATTGGCAAAAGGCGTAAACGTCATCGACGGCAAAGTAGCTTACAAAGCTGTAGCTGATGCGCATAACCTGCCGTATGCTTCTATCGAAGAAGTTTTGCTGGTAAAAAACTAGCCTTACGGTAAATAGAAAGAAGAAACTGCTTGTCCGTTCTTACGGCAAGCAGTTTTTTTCATTCATTCGGCCCAAGCGGGTCAGGGTATTTGGCCGAACCCATCTTCATTTTTCCAGAATCACTTAAATACATATTCACCTGGATTTGGGTCAGGGAATCAGGTGTGAGCTTATTGCGCTTGCGTATTTCGTATTTTCGCCAAGCTTGGTAGTCTTTTTTAAACAAACGTTCCTCCAAGCTATACAGATCAACCCCTGCTTTGACTCCTTTTAGAAACGTCCCGCGAATTTGCTCGGCTACCTGTTCTTCGGAGTTTTTCCGTACGAAAGTAGGCGTAACAGCACTCATCATTTCACGAACGAACCCCTTTAGTCGGACATTGACCTGATAACGAGGAAGCTCTCCAGTGGTAATCGGAGTGATGTCCAATTCAACATGCTCGATGCGCATGGTTGCTTTGGGAGTGTTGTTTTGTCGCACAACGAGGCCAGCAAATTCCGTGTCACTATTCATCCACCGAATCCCCATTAAATCACGATTGGGGAAGTAACCCAGCCAATTTCCACGATGTATGGCGTGGATGCCATCGATGGAGAGACGAGAAATAAAACGGTTATTTTCTTTCCAGGATCGCTCGTACAGCGTGATGTTTGGCAATAACACGGTGTTTGATGGCTCCCAAAAGCTCGAGATAAACCGAAAAAATTGGATCGGCTCGATAAACGAACGCTGCTCGTAAACATCCTTTGGCTGATGCAAGAGAGAGTCCAATGGAGAAAATCCGACCAAAGAATGGGAGCTTAACACTTTGTCAATCGGCTCCCGCGTTCCGAATACCCACTTGGTGTAACGAATCAGACCGTATCTGTTCATAATATCGTGGGAGGTGATGACGCCCTTTTGCAAGAGCCGCTCATGAAATACGATGGAGGATACAAAGCCTAGAAATACAGGTACCTGTGCGTTTTTTTGCAGGTTATCAAAGGCAGACTGAAGCGTTTTCCCTTTTCCGATCGAAATGGTCGCTGGTGGCGATTGAAGGGTGGTTGATGACTCCTGCTTCGCGACGGTAGACAGATCGGTGGATTGGGCGTACATAACATACTCATTGTTGACGTAATCAATGCCCATGGCAGATAAATAGCGAAGGTCCTGAATGGCTTTCTGATCCCAGCAGCCGCTAAGAAGAGTCGTTGCCAACAGCAGCATAGCAGAAGCAATCCGCATGCATTTCATTTGTTATCGCCACCCTTAGCAGCTCTCGTCCGAAAAAAACTGGTCATGGACTTGAACAAGACAATGAACAGTGTAAACAAGGAGTTGGATGAACCCATCAAAATATACGATCTGCCAAAGGAGGTCAAGGTGGACAAGTAGTATACGATGGCAATCATCCCGAGGATAAAGCCGTACATGCCGATGGTTGCGGAAAGGAAGAAAACAGCGAAACGAGCCACGGTTACCGCACCGCTTAATGACTGATTGACCAGTGTGAAGGAGGCAACGACTGTAAGGGAGCCGATAAACAACATCGAAGGCGAAGTCAGGCCTGCACGAATGGAAGCATCCCCGATAATCAGTGCACCGACCAGTGCCAGTGTTTGCCCGACGTTTTTGGGCAGACGGGCGCCTGCCTCACGTAGAAACTCAAAAATGAACAAGATGAGAAATAGCTCCATCGGCGCGGAAAAGGGCAACCCTTTTCTTCCCTGCGTAACGGTAGCGAGCAATTGAAAAGGATATTGCTCTATATTATAGGCGGATAGTGCAATCCAGAAGCCAGGCAGAAAGATTGCGATCCAAAATCCACCTAGGCGCAGCATGCGTTCCAGCCATACATAGGTAACAGGGTACTGATCGTCTTCGGGAGATTTGATTAGTTCGAGTAAGGTTACAGGTGCCACGAGTGCCAAGGGCGAGCCGTCTACCAATACGACGACCTTACCTTGCAGCAGCATGTAAATGACATAGTCAGGGCGTCCAGTATAATCAACCAATGGAAACAGGGAGTGAGTGTTGTCGCTCAGTATCTTTTCCAGAATGGCGCTGTTCACAATTTTTTTTGAGGTGCATTTGTGTATTCTCTCACGCATCATCTCTACCAGATCTTCAGATACCCCATCTGTGATATACATCATACCGATTCTTGTGCGCGAGCGCGTTCCGAGAATAAAAGGCTCATAGGCCAGAGTAATCGTTCGCATGCGCTTGCGAATGAGAGCAACGTTCGTGGAGAGATCCTCGACGAAGCCGTCCCGAGGACCTTTGATCGAAATCTCTGTATTAGATTCTTCAGGAGTGCGCTCTGGACGATTGGAGATGTCCCAGGCAAACGGAGGAGAGTCACCAATAAAAATCAGCAAATCTCCTGCAAACAGTCTCTCAACCCACAACTCTGGGTTCGTGAAGAGCGGGAAAAGAGGCAGAGAACGCAAATCACCAATAGCCAGGAATCGCTCCAATTGCGGCAATGCCGTATCTTGTAATTGACGAACGTCTGCCAGTCCTTCGCAATAAAGCATCAATACAGGCTGGTCCTCGGATGTGACCGTGCGCATAAAAACGACGTCCGCACAATGCGCGAATTTTTCCCGCAGTTCCTCTTCAAGGGTCATGGCCTATTCCCTCCTGTTTGGATGGCTTGCGCAGAGTAACCAGCATGAGTGCGAGAGTAATCACAACGATAATGGCTAAGTAAAGCGGATAGTATACGTGCGTCAGAAAGGATACAAACTGCATGTCACTGTAGGGGAGGCTGGTAAAGGCGATCATGCTTCCACCTAGAAATATCATCATGAAGTTGCGCTGTTTTCGGTTACGGATCGTGAGTAAATCTCCCAAGAGCAACAAGCAAATGGTGATGCGTATAAAAGCCCCAGCGAGCCATTGGAAAATGGAGAAAAACTCCATGTTCTCGATGTCTTTTCCAATTGTGAGCAGCCGCCATTGCTCAAATGCCGGAAAGCGTTGGCGTGCAGACTCCACTGGTCCAAATTCCGCAATAGCTCCTGTCAACGGACTGAGTGTCAGCACAAGCGTGATGCCGAGCATGACCAAAAAGTGTACGAGGCGCAATGGCTTACGCACGTGAGGTTGGAGCAATAGTAGCAGGAACATCTCTGAAATGCCGCCACCTACATAGAGCATCCCGTGAAAAAGAGGACGATACCCATGCTGGAAAAGTGGCATCAAAAGACTATAATCCTTTTTAGGAATATTGCCAAAAGCGACGAAAAATCCGAGCATAACCACGATGGGCAGCAAGATTCCTGCTGTGATTCCTACAGAGGTTATTCCACCAATTGCAGCGAGTATACATAGTCCCATTAAGGCTAAGGCGGTCACCCACTCTGGTGTTCGAGGCAAGTAGTTAACGGTCGTCCATGTCTGGGTATCGATCAGATTGGTTAGGGCCATCATGTACAGGCAGACCATGATGGGGATGAGTAACAGATGGCTGACGATTTTTCCAGAGCGTTGGGCGAGCCATTCATGCAAAGAACGTTGCTTCATATTTCGATTAACCACAAACAGCAAGTACGCCCAGAAGGAAAAAGGGATACCAGCAAGCAACACGCTCAACCAAGCATCTCTTCCGGCTTTACTCAATAAGAGGGGGATGACGGTTACGTGGTTCGTAATGCCGATCGTCAGCATCATCACCATAATGGCTTGACCAATCCCGATTTTTCCGTCCACTTTCATGAAGACTTATCCCCCTGTACGTGGTGGTGCTGTTAGGATTTGCCTGCTTGCTTGGAAATATGTATCAACGTATAAAGGTTACATCCGCCCGAAAAAGTATGGTATTCTACTATGAGGTAAAAAGGTAGAAACGGAGTAAGGAGTGCAGCCGATGTATCAGCTCATAAGAAAATACCTGTTCCAGCATGATGCGGAAGAGATTCATGAAAAGACAATTGGTGCCTTAAGGCTGGTGGAGGATTCTGCTCCAGGCAAAAGCATCCTGAAGATGATCTATCAGGTAAAAGACCAGCGGTTGGAGAATAAGCTGTGGGGAATGACGTTTCCGAATCCAGTCGGACTTGCAGCCGGTTTTGATAAAAATGCGGAAGTCTATCATGCGTTGGGTGCTCTTGGTTTTGGGTTTGTGGAAATCGGGACGTTGACACCGCAGGGGCAGCCAGGCAATCCGAAGCCGCGTTTGTTCCGATTGCCGGAACATCAAGCTGTCATTAACCGGATGGGCTTCAACAATCACGGTGCGTATTTGGCTTCCCAGCATTTGGTCGATTACGCATACTCAGATGTTCCAATTGGGATTAACATTGGGAAAAACAAAGTAACGCCGAATGAAGAGGCGGCCATCGACTATAGCAAATGTATGGACATGCTCTATGCATACGGTCACTATTTCGTCATTAACATCAGCTCTCCGAATACCCCGAATCTGCGTGACTTGCAGGAGACAGAGAGCTTGCGTCATTTGGTGCGTGCAGTAAGGGAAAAGGCAACCGAAATGGAAGCACGTTCCATCAAGAAAAAGCCGATTTTGCTGAAAGTAGCACCAGACATGTCGGATGAGCACATGCGCGATGTTGTTCACGCTGCTGTTGAAGAAGGCATTGCCGGAATTATCGCTACCAATACGACACTGTCACGCGAGGCGGTTTCCGGACATCGTTTTGCCGAGGAAGCGGGCGGCTTGAGCGGAAGACCTCTTACGGAGCGTTCCACTGCTTGGGTGAAGGAGATTTATCAAGAAGTAGGAGACAAGGTACCCATCATCGGTGTCGGGGGCATTTATAACGGCGAAGACGCCTACGCGAAAATCCGAGCAGGAGCCAGTCTCGTTCAGGTGTATACGGGGATGATTTATCAAGGCCCAGGTATCGCCAAGCAAATTAACAAAAAGCTACTCAAGCTCATGCAGCGCGATGGTTTTAAACATATTAGTGAAGTAATTGGCGTAGACGCAAAAGAATAGATAGAACAAGTACGCATAGGTCGATGGCTCCGTTTGTAGAGGGTCATCGGCTTATGCGTTTTTGCTTATATTCTTCCGATTTATGTAGTGATCCGTTATAATGATGTGGGACAAACATGAATTGTCTGTCAACTTCATATGATCGGCGTTAGGTGCCTTTATGTGACGCATAAAGGGTAACAGGGAATCGGGTGAAAGTCCCGAGCGGTCCCGCCACTGTAACCAGGGAGCTCTCTTTGAGAAGGAAACCACTCATTTTTGTATGGGGAAGGACAAAGAGCGTATGGATCTGGAAGCCAGGAGACCTACCTAGTAGCCACACCCACAAAACCTTCGCGGAAAGGAGCGGTGAATACGAGGCAATGAGGCTGTATGTCAGTCTGTTGTTTTGTGTGCACATCTCGTCCATTGATGGATGGGATTTTTTTGTTTGTAGGAAAAGAACGAAAGTCAGTGAAGGAGGAAGGAACATGAATCGATCTCGTCTCGTATCTACTTGTTTGATGATCGCGGGCTTTGTCCTGTATTTCCTGCTCAATGAACCAGAGACAGGACATGCGATGCACATCATGGAAGGGTATTTGCCATTATCCTGGGCCTTATTTTGGTGGGCTGTCTTCTTGCCATTTTTTATTCTTGGGATTCGCTCGATTAACAAGATTGTAAAAGAACATCCCGAAATGAAGCTCCTTATTGGTGTTGCAGGAGCGTTTGCCTTTGTTTTATCTGCACTGAAAATCCCTTCAGTTACAGGCAGCAGCTCTCACCCGACTGGAACGGGCCTTGGCGCCATTATGTTTGGGCCTTTTGCGATGTCTGTGTTAGGGAGCATGGTGCTCTTGTTTCAAGCCTTGCTTTTGGCACATGGAGGTTTGACTACGCTAGGGGCAAATGCTGTATCCATGGCAGTAGTAGGACCACTGGTGGCATACGGAATCTATAGAGTGATCATGAAAGTGCGCGGAAGCCAGCGTCTGGCTGTTTTTGCGGCGGCTGCCTTGGCTGACCTCGCTACCTATGTGGTGACTTCGATTCAACTGGCACTCGCATTTCCAGCTGAATCTGGTGGAGTGTTGGCCTCGTTTGCCAAATTCGCAGGAATTTTTGCATTCACGCAAGTTCCGCTCGCAATCAGTGAAGGTCTGTTGACCGTTCTTGTTTGGAACTGGTTGTTATCTTACAACGCAAAAGAGCTTACACAGCTTCGTTTGCTCAAACGGGAGGAATCGCTGTGAAAAAAGGATGGAACTGGCTATTACTCTTGGGGGTAATCGTACTGGCGATTGTCCCACTGTTGCTGGTGCAGGATTCGGAATTTGGCGGCGCAGACGGCGTGGCGGAGGAAGCGATCAAGGAAATTGCTCCGAACTACGAACCGTGGTTCCAGCCGCTGATAGAACCGCCAGGGGGAGAGACGGAGAGCCTATTGTTTGCGGTGCAGGCGGCGTTGGGAGCGGGAGTGGTTGGCTACGCCGTGGGCTTGTACAAAGGTCGGTTGGATAAGCGGAAAAAATGAACGGGCTGCAGCTTGATTCTCTCTCTTATCAAAACAGGCTGAAACGTCTGCCGCCAGCTCATAAGCTCTTGCTGGCGAGTGCATTGTTACTGCTCGTCTTGGTGGGACATGTATGGATGCAGATGGCCGTCGTTGTTTGGATGACGGTATGGGTAGTGGTGTATGCCCGTATACCTGTCCGTATCTATTGTGCCTTTATGATCGTGTCGCTCTCGTTTTTCGCGGCGGGGCTCCCTGCCCTATTGGTAGAAGGGGCGAAAGCAGGCGAAGTACAGGTCCAGGTCGCGGCAGCATGGGAGTTGGGTTCGTATGTGCTCTATGTGCCGACGTCATCATTCAGTAAAGTTTGGATCTTATTTTGGCGTACCATGGCGAGCTTATCTTGCTTTGCCTTCATTTTGTTTACCGTGCCGTTTGCCGAAATCTTGCAGGTGTTTCGCCGACTTCGTATGCCTGTCCTTGTGACTGATTTATTAATGATCATGTATCGGTTTATTTTTGTGTTAGTAACAATTTCTCACCAGCTCTGGATTGCCCAACGTTCGCGTGGAGGTCATCGCGGCTTCCGAGCGACGCTTCGGGATGCAGGGGTTCTCGTTGCGCAATTGTTTGTCAGAGCGATGCGCAAATACGAAGCCTTGCATAAAGGAATGGCGGCTAGAGGCTTCGGGGAGAGCATGCAGGTGCTCGCGTTTCATACCCATGCTCGTTCGCGACGCTATGAGTGGGAGTCAATCGCAGGCTGTATGCTGCTGGTGCTGCTTGAGTGGTGGACAGGAGGTTGGTAGTTATGACATCACGGTTGTTGGAGTTCATCGATTTGCAGTACACGTATCCAGGAGGGCGGGGACCCGTCCTGTCTGGGCTGTCCTTATGGATTCCAGAGGGGAAAAAATGTGTCCTTTTGGGACGAAACGGCTGTGGGAAGTCTACCTTGTTCTTGCATGGGAACGGGATCATCGAGCCACAGAAGGGACAGGTGCTGTGGAAGGGGAAACCGCTTGTCTACAAACGAGCCGCACGACAAGAGATGACGCAAAAGGTAGGCTTGGTCTTTCAAGATCCCGAGCATCAGCTGATCGCAAGTACGGTCGCAGAAGATATATCCTACGGTTTATGCAATCAGAAGCTGCCTACGGAAGTCATACGGGCAAAGGTAGAAAAAGTGCTGGATGCATTCGGGTTGAGAGAGCTGGCAGAAGCTCCGATTCATCATTTGAGCCTGGGACAAAAACGGCGTCTGGCACTCGCGGGGGTCATGGTCATGGAGCCAGAGCTTTTGCTGTTGGACGAGCCTACTGCGTATCTGGATCGCTATCAGACTAAAAATTTGCTGCGGGAGCTCGATGCGATTCACCGGCAAGGAACGACTGTTTTGATGGCGACACATGATATGGATATCGCGTTTGAATGGGCAGAGTGGATTTGCATCATGGATGAAGGCAGGCTTGTTTTCGCGGGAGATCCGCAGGAGGCATTGGAAAATAGAACCATGCTGGAGAGTCTTCATCTGGGTATGCCGTTGCTCGTTGATGTGTGGGAGGCACTGCCTGAGCAGTGGAAGCGTGAACTTGGCGGAAATATTCCACGCTCGGTCGACGAGCTGCGAAAAATGCTCAGTGTTCAGCGGGTGTGGTGAATGGAGTGGCGTCTTTCGGGCAAGCTAACCCCAAAAAGCCATGGAGGTACGCTGGTATGGAACAAGACTCTGTCATGAGTACATCGGTACCGAATCACCAGGAAAAAGGAATTTCACGTAAGGTGAAGGATGAACTGATGTATCAAGTATTGGAGAAAGAGATGACTACCGTCGAGCAGGAAAAGAAGATAAAAGATGATTATTTAAAGGGAAAGGCGTAAGTTCGCGCCAAGAAGCCCTTCTCGCCACATCAAGGCGTGAAGGGCTTTTTTCATGGAATGATCCCCGTACCCACCCTCGACCCTGCCGGAATTTTCAACATGAACCCTGTTGAAGGGGGACGTGTTTGCCTTTTGCAGACAGACTACCGACTTCCATGCCTCTTACGTATGGTAAAATTTGATTCTCGCTGAAAAAGTAAGAAGATTGTGCGGATTTTGTAGGGATATGTCCATTCATCACGAATAACGTAAAGAAGGCACTTACTTACAATGGGGGAAGTGATGAGGTTGTGATTTCAACTTTGAATAAGACGCTATGCGTTCAGCAACTCGTAGAAAAATTAAGAGACAAGCAGCTTCTTCATGTACCAATCGCTGATCTTCAAGAATCCAATAAAGCATTGTTTGAATACGTCAATCAGCTCAATGACTCGATTGCGATCATTCCGACCACGATTAATTCTGTCATTACCGGCGTCATCCGCTTCCAGGAAGGGTACTTTATTACCTTGGGCATGCTCATTTGGAAAGACGCTAACAAAAAAGGGGCGTTCAAAGAAGGGACATTTCTTTTTTACAAGCATGACGCTCATGATTCGATTGAGGATTGCGTCCACATTACCAATTCCATCGAAAATCACAATCTGATGGAAAGCTTGTTCTTTGCATGCTGCGAGAGCAAGGATGGCGATTCCGTGCTTTCCTATTCGCATATCGAGCATGCGATTACATACGGAGAGCTGTATCGTGACATGAAGACCAAAATCAAAAAAGGGTTTGCGTAATCGCTGCAAAACGAGGGGCGGAAAAACTTTACATGACATGTTACGAGTGATATACTGCTATAAATTTTAAAAATTTCCAATTGAAGAGGAGTTTACCTATATCATGATGATGAAGAAGTAACGTCTTGCCATCCACCAGTTGGCCCGACCCCCTCCATGTAAATGGTTTTGTCTACCCACAAATAAAAACCACTTACAACAAAATGGAGGAATATCACGATGAGTAAACCTGAAATGAATGTTGCCTTAGTAATTGGTCCGGATACGGATCTGGACAGCCAAGCAATCCGGAATACACTTGAGTATTTTGGAGCGCGAGTCTTTACGTACTGGATTGGTCGACCGAGCGATTTGATTGATGTATTGAATGGTAGCGACCTCTACCCAAATACCGACATGATTGTTCTGAATTTCCATGGAGATGAGGGAAGCCTCATCATGCCAGAGCTGGGCGAGGACGTATACGAGGAAGGAGAACCAAAGGGTGATTTTGGTCCTGACGACGTTAGACGTTTTGCCAAGCTAGATGGAAAAATCGTGTTAAGTAACGGATGCTCGCTTGGTGATCCTGAATTAGCGAAGGCCTTTCTGGACAGTGGTTGCCATACGTATATCGGGCCAGATGATTACCCGGACGGAAATTCTGCGCTGATGTTCGCCCTGCGCTTTTTCTACGAGGTAATTCAAAACAAGAAAAGCGTGGAAGAAGCTTTTCGAATCGCAAAAGCAACGGATGAAGAAACCGAGATGTATCAGCTTTATGTAAAAGAGTAATGTCAACGCAAAGGGAGCCTTTTTTGAGGCTCTTTTTGCATTCTTATGCCCGAAAAGATTCGTCTTTGTCGAGAAATGTCAGGTTGTTATTCTTGTTGAGAGGAATATTTTGAATTATGGTAGGGGAGATTCATTTTAGTTAAGGGGGTCCTTTTTCTTTGAAGAAAATGTCTTTTTTTATAGTGGCTTTCGCTATCATGTTGGCTGGATGTAGCTCCGGGCCATCAACGGATACGGCAGCAAATTCACCCGCAACGCCAACTGCTACGGCTCCAGCACCTGAGGCAACCGCGCCAGCAACACCAGCTTCACCTATACCAGAAGCGACTGCTCCTGCGGCGACAGAGAAAGCAACGATCACGAAGAGTGAATTTGAACAGATTGAAAATGGGATGAGCTTTGAGGAAGTAAAAAAAATAGTGGGCGGGGAAGGTGAACTGCTCGCTGAGGTTGGTAAAGCAGGAGAGGAAGGACACACGATCGTCTACATGTATGAGGGAGAAGGGACGATTGGAGCAAATGCGAATTTTTCTTTCCGAGGTGGGATTCTGCAAGTAAAATCGCAAATCGGACTGCAATAGGGTGAAAAAGGGCGTAGGCAAATGCTTGCGTCCTTTTTCTATTAGGTGAGTGTACAGGCAAATCATGAGAAATGTGCATACAGTAGGGTGTCTAAGGAAAGGGGGAGGCAGAATGGGTTTCTTTAATGGCTTTGATGACTTTGCTCTGATCCTAGTTCTGTTTGTTTTGCTTGTCATTGTCGGATGTGATTGTGATTAGGAAATGGGTTTAAGCAAAAGAGTAATGCAAAGGGACATATGATCCCTTTGCATTATTCATTTATGAAACGAGGTGAGAATGAAAAGTGGCTAGACAAATGAATGGCTTTAGCCCTGAATTTGCGGATTGGCTGAAATCAAATAAGGTCTCGATCAGAAAGCTACAGAAAAATCCTGAATCCCTTGGGCAGTATTATCAAGAGTGGTCAAAAACGAGCCGTCGGACGAGAAAAGAGTCTCGACCACCACGGCTTTCTAATCTAAATCTTGATATAGGCACAATCCTCAATGGTGTAAAAGTAGCAAACGAGGTATTCAAAACTTTCCAAGGAACGAATGGGATTGGAAGTATGTTTAGAAGGTTTATGTAGTGGAAACACGAACCGTGCCAGGATTTATTCCACTAATCCCAACTCTTCATAAACCTTGCTTGATATAACGCCGTTTGGCTTTAATTTTCGATCCCGTTGAAATTTCTTTAGAGCTGTAGTTGTCGAGGATCGAAACTTGCCATCGCATACCCCGTGATAATAACCAGCGCTCTTTAATCGAGATTGGATGAGCTGTACATCTCCACCAACGTCGCCTTCCGCTAAATTTCTAGGATCATGGCTTGGGTCCCCCAATATATGCCCATAAATCGTGACTTTTGTTCCGAGTGGAGTCATCTTGAATAATTCGATTACGTCTTTGTTTCTCATACGAATACAACCGTGGCTCAAATGCTGGCCGATTGAATGAGGCTTGTTTGTGCCGTGGATGCCATATATTCCCCATGGGACGTTTAACCCCAGCCATCTCGGACCAAAAGAGGGTCCCCAATCTTTTCCTTTTGCTATGATTTTATATTCTCCAACAGGTGTAGGTGTAGAGGGATTGCCAACTGCAACCACATAGGTTTTCAATACTTTCCCATGCTTTCGGATGATCAGCTGATGTTTTCTCGGATAGACCTCAATTGAATATATACCTTGATCGCTTATGATTGGTAACGAGTGATCGGCGTAAGCCATTTTCTGACCGATAGCGGCTGACATGCTTATGGTCAGAAGAAGAATGGCAGACCCTTGTATGAGAGAGCGAGTTATCTTTTGAATCAACATAATCAATGCGCATCCCATCATCTGTTTTTCGCAATACGCTTTTAATTTGTGATGGGGAGTGGCCTTTTATTCGAATGCATAAGAAAGCCCTCCTCATCAGAGAAGGGCTTTTTCCTGTAACTTATAGGTCGTAATACAGCTCATACTCTTTCGGATTCACAGTCCGTTCCACTTGCTCAATCTCACCGCGTTTTTGTGCAATCCAACCTTCAATTACTTCTTTTGTAAAGACATCCCCTTCGAGCAAGAAGTCATGGTCTTGTTCAAGTGCGACAAGTGCTTCTGCGAGAGAGCCGGGAGCGCTCTTGATTTCGTGTTTTTCTGCATCGGACAAGTCGTAGATGTTTTTATCCAATGGTCCAAAGCCCAGTTCACGCGGGTCGAGCTTGCGCTTGATACCATCGAGGCCAGCCATCAGCATGGCAGCAAAAGCCAAGTACGGGTTAGCCGTAGAGTCCGGGGTGCGGAACTCAATACGGGACGCTTTTGGCGTAACGGCAGCAATCGGAATCCGAACGGCAGCAGAGCGATTTCCTTTGGAGAAGACCAAATTCACGGGTGCTTCGTAGCCGGGAACCAGACGCTTGAACGAGTTGGTGCTTGGGTTCGTCAAAGCGATCAGTGCGGGGGCGTGGTGCAAAATGCCACCAATGTAGTGCAGCGCAGTCTCACTTAGGTTTGCGTAACCGCCTTGCTCATAGAACAACGGGGTATCGCCGTTAAACAAGCTTTGATGAACGTGCATCCCTGATCCGTTGTCTCCAACGATTGGTTTTGGCATGAAGGTAGCAGTTTTGCCGTGTTTGGCTGCTACGTTGCGCACGATATATTTGAACAGCAATAAATTGTCTGCTGTACGAGTCAGTGTATCAAAGCGGAAATTAATCTCACCTTGACCGGCTGTTGCCACCTCGTGGTGATGGCGCTCTACATACATGCCGCATTTCGTCATCAACGTGCACATTTCATTGCGGATATCCATTTGGGAGTCGGTTGGTTGAACAGGGAAGTATCCGCCCTTGTTGCGTACTTTGTAGCCGAGGTTTTGTCCTTCTTTACCTGTGTTCCAGAAAGCTTCTTCAGAATCGATGTGGAAGAAGGAGCCGGATGGACCAGAGGCATAGCGTACGTTGTCAAAGAGGAAGAACTCGGATTCTGGACCAAAGTAAGCAGCGGTAGCGAGGCCGGATTGTTGCAGATAGGCTTCGGCCTTGAGGGCAATGCCGCGAGGATCGCGTGTGTAGACGGTGTTGTCTGGATTGACGATGTTGCAGATGATATTCATGGTTTTGGCTTCTACGAATGGATCGATGAAGGCGGTTGCCGGATCGGGCATCGCTACCATGTCGCTTTCTTCAATGGACTTGTAGCCGATTAGACTGGAGCCGTCAAATGCGACGCCATTACGGAAAGTTCCTTCATCTACCGCGTAGGCAGGAACGGTGACATGGTGTTGGCGGCCGAGCAGGTCAACGATGCGAAAATCTACATATTCCACTTTTTCTGTGTCAATTGTGGACAAGACTGTTTTCATATCCAACATGATTCACTCCATTCACGAATTAAAGTTATGAATTCATTATCAACGTTCGGTTTTTACTTGATTTCTATATTCAGAATTATATCGACAATTATTATTGTTCGTCAAGAGGTTTTCTTACGTTGAATGTCAGAATTTCTAACATTATATTGTGGGGTTTAGAAAATGGTTACTTTTTAATAAAATGTAGACAAACCATGACTTATAAACGCGGAGGCGATTTTAGATGAAGGTTCTCGTACTGGGAGCGGGGGGCATTGGCGGTTATTTTGGTGGCAGGCTGGTTGAGTCGGGGGTAGATGTAACGTTTCTTGTGCGCGAACGTAGATACAAACAGTTGCAGGAGCGAGGCTTGCGCATTCAGAGCATTCATGGGGATTTGCTTTTGGAACAGCCACAACTGATTCAAGCAGGTGAGGAAGCAGGACCTTTTGATGTTGTGCTATTGTCCAACAAAGCTTACACGTTGGAAGATAGCATCGATGCCATCGCTCCGTACATAGGCGAGGACACGGTCGTCATTCCGCTATTGAATGGAATTGCGCACATGGAACTGTTGTGGGATCGTTTTGGCCGGGAGCGTGTGCTCGGGGGTCTTTGTTTCATTGAGACGACGCTGAATGCTGACGGAGATGTCGTGCAGACAAGTCCAATTCATGATACGGTTTTCGGGGAGTGGGAGGGCGGCAAAAGCGAGCGTGTCGAGCGGATCGAGCAAGCCTTTTCCAAGATCAACGGGACGATGCGTGCCAGCGCAAATATTCAACGGGAAGCCTGGCACAAATACTTGTTTATTGCGACGTTTTCCGGTATTACCACCCTGATGAATTCCGCTGTCGGTCCAATCCGGGAATCGGCTTGGGGCGTAGAGTTGACTCGTCAACTCGCTGAGGAAATCGTTTCTGTCATGAACGCCTTGGAGGCACCGATCAAGCCAGATATCGTCGACAAGCAGATGGAGACTTTCCAGAATCAGCGTCCTCAAACGAAATCTTCGATGCTGCGTGATATGGAAAAAGGTCTTCCGGTGGAAGCGGATCATCTTCAAGGCTATCTCTTGGAGCGAGCGGAACAAAAAGGCTTGTCCACGCCGCTCTTAAAAGTTGTCTACAATAATCTGAAGGTTTACGAACAGAAGCGTGCAGGAGACAAATAAGGTATAATACGGGGTGAATGTCTTTCGCTCACGCATTATAAAAAGTAGGAGGGGTAAAGATGGAAGTCATCAAGATTTCCCCCCGTGGATATTGTTA
Source organism: Brevibacillus sp. HB1.2 (assembly GCF_013332495.1). Taxonomy (NCBI): domain Bacteria; kingdom Bacillati; phylum Bacillota; class Bacilli; order Caryophanales; family Paenibacillaceae; genus Brevibacillus; species Brevibacillus sp. HB1.2. The sequence continues at coordinate 133,904 of NZ_JABMIU010000015.1, forward strand.
CGGTGTAGTGGATGCCATGGTCTTGGCACTGCGAACAGCGCAAAACTTTGACTTGCCCCGCCCGATTCACATTTTGGGCATGATCGTACACAATGCTCACGTCGTCGAGGCGTTTGAAAAACAAGGGATAAAAACATTGGATGGAGAGGATCGACTGGCTCTTTTGGATCAGGTCCATGAAGGAACGGTAATCTTCACTGCCCATGGCGTGTCTCCTGAGGTACGCAAGAAAGCGCGCGATAAAGGCTTGACCGTCGTAGACGCGACTTGCCCGGATGTAACGAAGACACATGATTTGATCCGTGAAAAAGTAGCAGAAGGCTACCATGTGCTCTACATCGGCAAAAAAGGACATCCAGAGCCAGAGGGTGCGATGGGAATCGCGCCGGATCACGTACATCTAGTTCAAAAGCTGGAAGAGCTGGACGCGCTCGATCTGCCGACAGACAAGCTGATCGTAACGAACCAGACGACCATGAGCCAATGGGATGTCAAACATCTGATGGACGCCATTCTTCAGCGTTTTCCAGGTGTGGAAGTGCATAATGAAATTTGTCTCGCAACACAGGTTCGTCAGGAAGCTGTAGCGGAGCAAGTTGGAGAGGCAGATTTGTGCCTCGTCGTAGGCGATCCGCGTAGCAACAACTCCAATCGTTTAGCACAGGTCTCAGAAGAAATCGCGAATGTTCCCTCGTATCGTATCGCTGATTTGTCTGAACTGGACATTGAATGGCTGCGTGGAAAGAGAAATGTGGCGGTTACTTCTGGTGCTTCGACGCCGACTCCATTGACGAAGGAAGTCATCTCCTTCCTGGAGCAGTTCGATGAATTCAATCCGGCTACATGGGAGAAAAAACGCACCGTCAACATGGCGAAAATATTGCCAACGGTAAAATAAATAATAGAGGCATGTTCTGCGTTATGTTTTCTTACACGGTTAATGAACCTCAAAATAGGAGAGTTATATGCCAGAATCACTTTCCGGTATAGGGCTGGGGGGCGCAAAAGGCAGATACGTAAGTCTTTGCGCCCTTTATCTTTTTATTTACTACGGGTTTGGCGCTTTTGCTCCGCTCATTACGCAATACTACGAATCCATCCATCTAACTGGGACCCAAATCGGTCTCATCAGTGCAGTCGCGCCGATTGTATCCATTGTGGCACAGCCGATGTGGGGTATGATCTGTGATCGCTATCAAATTCGCAAAACTGTGCTGATTCTGACATTGATCATCACCGGCTTGGTGGGACTTCTCTTTACGGGTGTTTCCACCTTTGTTTACGTATTTTTGCTCTACATACTGCTGTCGTTTTTTCAAAGTGCCGTTGTTCCTATCTCAGATAGCTTGGCTCTAGGTTATGCAAAGGGACATGGCATGCAGTTCGGCGACATTCGCTTGTGGGGAGCTATCGGCTTTGCACTAGCGGCATTCATCACAGGTATTCTCGTCGAGCAGTGGGGGCCACATGCTCTTTTTTACTCGTTTTGCTTGGCGTTTCTGATTGCCATTCTGTTTCTTCGGAAGGTTCCGGAAGAAGTGACAGAGGCTTCGCGGTTTCGCGTCAGTATGCTTGCAGGGATCAGAGATTTGGCGCGAATTCCGCGATTTGCGTTGTTTTTGATCTCATCGTTCTGCATGATGGGCTCTGTAAACGCCAATAATATTTGGTTTTCCCTGTTTTATCAGGATATCGGAGGGACCATTGCCGGAATCGGTCTTGCCTTCTTGTTGTTTGCAGGCAGTGAGGCTCCTTTTATGAAACTGGCGGGTTATATTGTCCGCAGGTGGGGGCTGGAGTTGACACTCTTGCTATCTGCGATTTTTTGCGCGATGCGCTGGTTCTGGTATAGCTCAGCTCCGAGTACCACTGCCGTGATTGCCATGTTCTTTGTGCAAGGGATTTCAGTAGGTTTTTATTTGGCGACAGCAGCCCAATTTGTGCGCGAAAATACGCCCGCATCCCTTCAGGTGACGGCGTTAGCCATCTTCTTTTCGGTGGGAGGCGGGCTTGGTGCGATGTTTTGCAATTTGGTAGCAGGGTGGATCAAAGATTCGTTTTCGGTGCTAGCCATTTATTTGTTTTTTGGAATGATCACCGCGATCGGGATTATTCCTCTACTCATGATAAAATTCGGACGGTGGAAGCAAATCTCACCAGACGAAGAAGTGCAGGCTAGTCAATGACGAGCATGCCTTGGAAGCCTGTTTCCGGATAGCCAGGTGCGTCTGATACGAAATGATACCGACCGCGTTTGACGGCTGAAAACTGTAAAAGAGTCGATTGGGTCGGCTTTAGCTCTGTGGATGTAAGGTTCAGATCACGAATGGATAGATTGTGAGGGCGCGTATCGGTGTTGACGATCATCAACGAGACTCGCTCTCCTTCGTGTGCAGTCAATTGATTAGGCAAAAAGCCAGCGCTAGAAATCGTAACGGTATGTGTCCGTGTCGCGACAGCGTACGAAGCGGGCAGGCGATGGTAATGATGCGTCCAAAGTAGCGTTAATGTCACAGCCAGAGCGATGATTGGATAACGAAGCAGCCGATACCAGTGACGAGACATTGTGCTTTCAACTCCTTTGAGGACCATAGCATGGGGAAGTTACTATTATCCTGTCCCCGGAGTGAAGGGGATAAACACTTTTTCCCTATTCGATTGATGTACTTTCCCTGTCATGCAAAATAAAAAAGACTGTTGATGATTGATTCA
>NZ_JABMIU010000016.1:0-99864 GCF_013332495.1 Brevibacillus sp. HB1.2
CGTTTGCAGGGCGTTTTGCTAGGTGACCCGTAGGGGATTCGAACCCCTGTATGACAGCGTGAAAGGCTGCTGTGTTAAACCGCTTCACCAACGGGCCATTTCTAAGAAAGTGATGGCGGATGGAGTGGGATTTGAACCCACGAGACGGTTCGACACCGCCTACACGATTTCCAATCGTGCTCCTTCGGCCGCTCGGACATCCATCCGTATATTTGAAGTGGATCAAAGCGATCCGCTTGTTTGCCTTTCAGAATTCATATGTTAGCATGCTTTCATCTGAAACGCAAGAACTTTTTTAAAGAAACTTAAAAAGTTCAATGTGACATAACTTTTCTGCTAGGCACAATAGCCATTGTAGCGCGTGGAGCATGTGCTGTCAACGAAAAGTATTGAAAATCTCAACTTTTTTCTCTGTCCCCATCCACGGATGTGAAACACGTATATATCATTACCTGTCAGTCGCTATGTTACTCGCTGAAGGTCACTCTTTTTGTCGAGCCAGCTCGTAACTACACTAACAAGAGATCTCACCATAAGGAATGTTCAAATGGTATAATTTAACTCAAGACAAGACTGGCGGTGGAAGACCACGGCACAGCTTCCTGTAAAGGGGGTGATGCTGATGGTCTCGCTCGGCACGCTTTACCTTTTCCTAAAAGTACTGGCAACCTTGCTAAGCCTCTGGTTTAGCTGCAGGAAGCTCTACCGATGGATAAGAAAGTGGCGTAACAAGCGAAAACCCACCGCCTAAGGTTGACCGCCTGACGGTGGATTCGCTGTTTTAGTATCATGCGCGCCGTGGGTGTTCCACAGCTACTTGTCTCAGGAGCCTTGCCGCTGCAACGGTATTGGCTCCTTTATTATATGTCAGACATTCAATATCTCTACCAATAGTTTAACACCCTTTTTCCATTCCATACAACATTAGCAACGATTTACAAGTAGAAAGGATTTGAAATCGATGACCTCAATCCGTCTCGCTACTCCTCAAGATATTCCTGCTGTCTGTATGATTGATTCAAAGGTGCTCGGTTCAACCAGTCGTTCACCTGAACTTCAAGAAGCCATCGAGCAAGGGCATTGCTACGTGGCGTTAATCGATATGAATATCGTCGGTTTTGCCATCATCAATCAATCGTTTTTTAAGAACAGCTTTATTCACCTACTCATTGTTCACCCTCACTATCAAAAACGCGGGGTTGGCGAGGAGATGATGCACTATCTGGAAACGATCTCCCTTACGGAGAAATTGTTCACTTCTACTAACCTTTCCAACGAAAAAATGCAACGTCTCTGTCTAAAACTCGGATACGCTCACTGCGGAACCCTGACTCACCTAGATCCAGATGATCCCGAAATGTTTTTCTGCAAATATGTTCGACATCCACTATGATTGATTCCGCTCATAAATCAAACGAAGTCCTTTAAGGGTAAGGTTCTGATCCACGACATGAATACAAGACGTCTCATTGGCAAAAAGCGCTGCCATCCCTCCCGTAGCAACTACGGTAGGTCGCGTACCGTATTCATCCATGATTCTACGTACAATGCCTTCGACCTGACCGATAAACCCATAGAAAATGCCGGACTGCATCGCCGCTATCGTATTACGACCGACTACACTTGCAGGCTTGGCGATTTCGATTCGCGGCAGCTTGGCAGCACGAGTGAAGAGTGCCTCAGTTGATATCCCAATACCGGGAGCAATCGCCCCTCCCCAATATTGTGCCCGCTCGTCGACATAGCAAAAGGTCGTCGCCGTACCAAAATCGACAACAATGAGCGGTGCACCATAATGATGAATCGCAGCAACAGCGTTCACGATTCGATCGGAGCCTACCTCTCGCGGATACTCATACTTGATGTTCAAACCCGTCTTGATTCCCGGTCCGACAATCAACGCTTTTTGTTGCATGTACTTCCCACACATGCGTTCAATCGTGAGGTTTAGAGGTGGAACGACAGACGAGATAATAACGCCTCTCACCTGTTCAAAGCCAAGCCCCACGCTACCAAACAAGCTTTTGACGAGCATGCCGTACTCGTCTTCCGTTTTGTTACGATCTGTGGACACTCTCCAATGGTGTTGGAGCTCGTCGCCTTCATACAAGCCCAACACAATATTGGAGTTGCCTATATCTATCACCAATAACATCGAGCTCGCTCCTTATCGCTTGCGCGTATTCAGATCGAGGCTGATATCAAACGCTTTGACAGAATGAGTCAGAGCCCCTACCGAAATGATATCTACGCCCGTTTTTGCAATGTCACCAATCGTCTCCAGACTGACACCGCCAGATGCCTCGACAATGGCTCGTCCATCGATAAACTGCACGGCTTCCACCATTTGATCGAGTGTCATGTTGTCGAGCATGATCGTATCTGCACCAGCTGCCAATGCTTCCTGAACCTGTTTGAACGATTCGGCCTCTACCTCTACTGTCATCGTATGGGGAATAACTGCGCGGGCCGCTGCAACAGCTTGCGCAATACCGCCCGCTCCTTTGATATGATTGTCCTTGATCATCACGGCATCATACAAGGCAAAACGATGATTGTAGCCTCCCCCGACTCGAACCGCGTACTTTTCCAAAGCCCTCAGCCCTGGCGTAGTCTTCCGCGTATCGACAACTCGTGCTTTCGTCCCTGCGACGGCCGTTGCGTATTCACTCGTTTTCGTGGCAATCCCAGACAAACGTTGCATTAAATTAAGAGCAAGCCGCTCTCCGCTCAAAATCGAACGAACCGAGCCGCTGACTTCAGCGATCTGCTGACCAACCTCGACTCGTGCTCCTTCTTCTACTTTTGCCTCAAAGACGAGGGCAGAATCAACCGTGGCAAATACTTGCTCCGCAATCGGCAAGCCTGCCACGATTCCCGCTTCTTTCGCATATAAAATGCCGATACCCTGCTCCGATTCAGGAATCGTGCTCATCGTCGTCACATCACCAAATCCTACATCTTCCTGTAGCCATTCCTCTATTTTTCGCTGAAGCTCCCGTTTATTCCACATCATGCTTCTCACACTCCTCTTGGACACCATCTTCTACGGACTGGATCAAATGCTTCCGCCATAGCAAGTCATCTTTATTCGGAAAATCAGTACGATAATGCCCGCCTCTACTTTCTTCCCGCATCAGTGCCGCTCTCGTTGTCAGGACGGCAGCATTCAGCAGATTGAAGAATTCAAACGTTTCCAGGCTCTCAGGCTCGTACTGATAGTATTGCTCCATTCGCGCAAGCTCTGCTAGTGCTTTCGTTAATCCTTTTTCGTCGCGCTTCACACTGACGTGCCGCAGCATGAGCTTTTGCATTTTTAATCGTTGTTCACGTGTATTGAACGTTTGGGGCAGTTTTTGCTTGGAAACAATCTGGAAGGGATGAATACTCTGCAAATCAGCCAGCTGCTTGATCCGCTCCGCTATCCGGTGACCGAACACAACCGCTTCCGATAATGAGTTGCTGGCCAGTCGATTCGCTCCGTGTACCCCTGTGCAGGATGCTTCTCCACATGCAAAAAGCCGCTTCGTCGAGGTCTCCCCGTTCAAGTCAGTCTGAACTCCGCCCATAATATAATGGCAAGCCGGAGCTACCGGAATCCAATCTGTCACCATATTGAGCCCGTATTGTAAGCAAAAATTATAAATCGTCGGAAAACGACGCTTAATAAGCTCTTCCGATTCGTGAGTGATGTCGAGATACACGAACGTAGACTTCGTCTGTTCCATCTCAGAAACAATCGCCCGGGCGACAATATCACGCGGCGCCAGCTCTTTTTGCGGATGGTACTTGTCCATGAAACGATCACCATTGCTGTTGCGCAAAATGGCACCCTCCCCACGAACAGCTTCCGAAATCAAAAAGCGCGGGGCACCCGGATAGTAAAGCGCAGTCGGATGAAACTGGATAAATTCCACATCTTTAATGCGAGCACCAGCCCGATACGCGATGCCGATCCCATCTGCCGTTGCGATTTGCGGATTCGTCGTATAACGGTAAAGCTGACCTGCACCTCCTGTAGCCAGCACCGTTGCTTTTGCTTCCAGAAAAAACAATTCGCCATCCGGCTTCCGCACGAGGACACCCACGCATTCGCCATCCTGCGTGATGACATCCACTGCAAAATGATATTCCAAAACCTGAATGTTTGGCTGCTCCATCACACGCTTGGACAAAGCGCGGACAATCTCTGCCCCAGTGGCATCTCCGTTCGCATGCAAAATTCGTCGTTTGCTATGCGCGCCTTCCTGTGTCAGCTCGTACTGCCCTTGTTCATCCCGGTCAAATTCCGTTCCATATGCAATCAGTTCATGCAAGCGATCAGGGCCTTCATGCACAAGGACTTCCACAGCGTTATACGAGCAAAGACCTGCTCCAGCGATTAACGTATCCTGTCGATGAAGGGCGGGGGAATCTGATTGGGCTGTTACAGCAGCGATTCCTCCCTGAGCCCAGCGTGTGTTACTATCATCGAGTCCCTTCTTGCTGATCAACACCACATCCGCATACTCACTCGTTTGCAACGCCGTATACAACCCAGCAATTCCTGCTCCAATAACAGCTACATCTGCCCTCATCCGAGGTAAGGTGTGCAAATCAAAGTCCACAATATAACGGGGAATCATGACTGTGTCCCTTCTCTCTTGTAACTGATGATTTTCCACCCATTATAGCAAATACACGCTTGAAGGAGATGCAAAAAAAGAGCGCCCGCAAAAGCGAGCACTCCCCTCTATCCGATTAATTCGAATGCGTTACACATTCCTTACACGTGCCATATACCTCGAACTTGTGCCCCGTCACTTGAAACTCTTCCGGTACCGCAGAAATGATATTCATCGGACATCCTGGCAAAGAAGAAGTCTTTCCACATTCCGTACAAATCACATGGTGATGATGGTGTCCATCTGTCGAACAGGCCAAACGGAATCTGCCTTCCCCGTCCAGCTCCGTCTCTTCCAGAATCCCCAGCTCAACAAAAGTGGAAATGTTGCGATAGACGGTATCGAAGCTGAGTGTTGGATACTGCTCCTTGATTCTCTCCATAATATCTTTGGCAGACAGGTATCGCTTCTCGGCCGCGCAGATTCGAATCATCTCCTCCCGCTTGCCGGTATACTTGAAACCATGTTCTTTCAATATTTGCAGCGCTTCTTCTACTTTCATCGACAAACACTCCTTCCTTTTGTCATATCCGGATAACTCTTACCGGAAAGCGACCCGCAGCTTCTTTACACCCAATACAACCAGCATAACCAGTACTGCCATCAGTACAATTGTACCACCAGATGCCCAATCAAGGAGATAGGCAAAATACAAACCGCTCAATACGGAAAACTCCGCAAATAAAATCGACAAGAAAATCGTTTGTCGAAAGCTTTTCGCGATTTGCAAACTGGCAGCCACCGGAAGGGTAATCAGCGCCGAGATTAACAGGACACCGACTATACGCATGGAAGCCGCAATCGTCAGAGCGACGAGCACCATAAACCACAGGTTGATCGAACGCCTTGCCACGCCAGAGACGCGAGCGAATTCTTCGTCGAAGGAGACCGCGAAAAGCTCCTTGTAAATCAACAAAACTGTCCCTAAAACAACAACTGCCACACCAATCAGCGCATACAGGTCTTCGATGGACACTGTTACGATTTTTCCGAACAAGTACGAATACAAATCTGCATTAAAACCGTCTGCGATACTGATCAATACCGTAAATAGCCCAAGTCCCGCGGACAAAATAATCGGAATCGCCAAATCCTGATACGCTTTGTACACCTTACGCAGCCGCTCGATGAACAACGAACCGATCACCGCAAACAACATTCCGAAAAACAGCGGATTGACTGCGGAGAAGAAAGCGACCTTTTTGGAAATGAGCATCCCGGCAGCTACACCGGAAAGCGTGACGTGTGACAAGCCATCTGCCATCATCGACAAGCGACGAACAATAAGAAACGTGCCCAAAATAGGACAGATCAGACCAATTAAAATCCCTGAAAACAGGGTATACCGCAAAAAGTCATACTGCCACCAATCAGCAAGCATGTGCATATTCCTTCTTTCTTACCTATTTACAAAGCTTAATGATGATGAGACAGCAGTCTGACCGAATCACCGTACATACTTTGCAAGATTTTTTCTTGGTTATGCTCAAAATCGTGCGCTGTTCCGTGGAAGTGAATTTTCTTCTGCACACAAGCCACCTTGGTCACCCATTGCGACATGACTCCCACATCGTGGCTGACGATCATCATCGTCAATCCGTTCTCTTCCTTCAGCGAACGAAGCAAGCTGTAAAATTGATCGATCGATTCCTGATCGACCCCGACTGTTGGCTCATCGAGGATCAACAGCTCCGGTTCAGCTACAAGAGCACGCGCTATGAATACGCGCTGCAATTGCCCACCGGACAAGTTGCCGATACGTTGATCCAGCTTCTCCAACAAGCCGACTCGCTCCACCGCAGCTCGTACACTCTCATGGTGCTGTTTCGTCAGTCTGCGAAAAAGGCCTACTTTACCGACCAATCCAGATGACACGACTTCTCGTACTGTCGCCGGAAATCCACCCGCTCCATGCGCGACCTGTTGAGCGACGTATCCAATGCGATTCCATTCACGAAACTTGGATAGTGGTTGCCCGAACAGCTCTACTGTTCCTTTGTTTGGCGTCAATAGACCCAAAATCAGCTTCATCAGCGTAGATTTTCCTGATCCATTCGGCCCGACGATGCCCACAAAGTCTCCGCGCTCCAGTGTGAATTCAACCTCATCGAGAACCTGTTTGTCTTCATATTGAAAGGAGACGCCCGTGAGCTTAATGACAGGCACCTCTTGTTTATGTGGTTCCATGAAATATCCATCCCTTAAATCGGATTTGTTCTTATTTGATTCCTTTCATCGTACTACGATTTTGCCCGAACCACAAGCATCCTACTAACGAAAAAATGCCGCCTGGGAAGCGACATCTTTTCGAGGGAAAGCTTATTGGAGTGCAGTCTTTAATGTATTCATATTGTCGCGCATGATGGACAAGTAATCGCGACCTGCTTTCACGTCGTCTTCCGTCAAACCTTCCAACGGATTGAGCGTGGCTGTCTTCACGCCAGCTTCCTTCGCAATTACTTCCGCTACCTTCGGAGAAACCAACGTCTCGAACAGCACATAAGAAATGTTGTGTTCTTTTACATGCTCCACCAAGCGCTTCAACTCTGCTGTGGATGGCTCATCAGAAGGATTGACCCCAGAGATTGCTACTTGCTCCAGCCCGTAGCGTTTTGCCATATAGCTGAATGCGCTGTGAGAAACCATGAATTCTTTCTTCGGTGCTTGCGTAACCATATCTTTGAACTCTTTATCCAACTGCTCCAGGTCGGTTGCTAGTTGTGTGTAGTTCTTTTCGTAATCGGCAGCGTGCGCTTGATCCTTTTGTACGAGCGTATTTTTGACTTTCTCTGCCTGTGCCTTCAGTTGCATCGGATCGAGCCATACATGAGGGTCCAGATCTCCGTGGTCATGCCCTGCTTCTTCTGCGTGACTTTCTTCTGTGTGTCCTTCTCCTTCATGCTCATGTTCAGCTGCACTAATCAGCTCGAGACCTTCCGTCGCATTAACGATCGTTGTCTTGTTTTTATCGAGGTTGGTTACAGCCTTCTCTACCCACAGCTCCAAACCACTGCCGTTATAGGCGAAAATATCTGCTCCGGCCAGAGCAACCATGTCTTTTGCAGTTGGCTCGTAGTCGTGAGGCTCTACGCCAGCGGGAACCAGATTCGTTACCTCCACGTGTTCACCGCCGATTCGCTTCGCTACATATTCCAAGGGATAAATCGTCGTGTATACTTTTGGCTTCCCTGACGCGTCACTGCCAGTTTGCGGAGTACCAGCCGTTTCGTTCGCTGCTCCACATCCCACCAGCCCCACTGCCGTAATGAAACTTAGGGCTGCCAACATAGCTCTTTTCATATATATTTCCTCCTGCTCCAATTCAAAATGATTCCGATTTACGCTCTCGTCGTTTTTCATTATACGGAGAGGCGCCCAAAAAGTAAATAGGATTTATTCCGATTTAAACATCATAAGTGTTCATCTTCTCTCCCAGCTTCACAATTTCTCCATCTCATTATGATAAAATAACTGGCAGGAGGTATGTCCAAGATGAAACGTAACTCATGGTTAGCCATTACTTTTATCACCGCAGCTCTGCTTACTGCCGGCTGTGGCTCTACTGATCAAGCTGAACAGAATCATAGCGATCACACGCAGCACGCCCCCAATGGTGATTTGCAGGAATTGACTGCTTCCGCTGATCAGCTACCAAAATTTTTAGACAACCAAGACCCTGTCATTATCGGATCCTACAAAGTTGCTGCCGCAAATCGTGAGTTGCTCAAATCCATTCCATGCTATTGTGGTTGTGGTGAAAGTGCTGGACACGGGCATAATGGCAACTGCTTCATCAAAGAAGAAAAGTCTGATGGCTCCATTGTCTGGGATGACCACGGCACTCGTTGCGGCGTATGCATGGAAATCGCCGTTATTTCCGGCAAGATGAAAGAAGAAGGCAAATCTACAAAAGAAATTCGTACCTACATAGATCAAACCTATGGGCAAGGCTATGGAAAACCAACTCCTACCCCGATGCCTTCCTAAACACATATAACAAGACTTCCCGATGAGGAAGTCTTTCTTTTTTCCCTTTTATGGAATAGAATGATACATAGATATTCGAGGTATCGAAATCCGAGGTATAAGGAGGTAGCTATGGCAGTTAACAAAGAGTTGATGAAAGGCAGTACGGTCATTCTCATTCTTACCTTGCTGGAACAAAAGGCAATGTACGGCTATGAGATGATCAAGACGATGGAAACGAGCTCGAACGGTGTGCTGTCGCTCAAGGAAGGCACCCTCTATCCCATTCTTCATACCCTTGAGTCTGAAGGAAAGGTCGAGGCGTTTTGGAGCGAAGGTGAAGGAGAGCGAAAACGCAAATACTATCAAATCACCCGCGAAGGCAAGAAGCATCTCAAAGAGAAAAAACAGGAGTGGGAATCTTTTCGTACCGCTGTTGACTCCGTGTTGGGAGGGCAGGCAACATGAGCGAAAACAAGCGAATTGCGCGTTACATAGAGGAAGTTTGCGATCAGATCAAAAACAAAGAGGTTCATGCAGCCATTACGCTAGAGTTGGAGAATCATTTCGCCGAAAAGATCGAGGATTATCGTGAGGCCGGGTATGGGGAAGATGAAGCGACTCGAATTGCGATTGCGGAGATGGGTGATCCTGTCAATGTAGGGCGTCACCTCCATCAGGCGCATAAACCGCGGATGGAGTGGGGAATTGTTTCGATTGTGGGAATCCTGCTCGCTATCGGGCTGGTTACCCTGTATTCTCTTCATATTGCGGAAGATAATCGTAATTTGATCGGGAGACAACTAGTCGGTATCATGATCGGAACAGTCGTCCTCGTGGCGATTCTCTTTTGGGATTACAGTAAATTAAAGAGATATAGTAAGTTTCTGTATTACGGCACGATGATCTTACTCCTATATACACTGCTCACAGGGAGTCCTATAGCCGGTATCCAGTATCTGAACATCGGAGATTCTCCACTCCATTTCATTGGAATCAGTCCCTTCCTGTTCATCGTAGCCCTCGCAGGAATTTTCACAGAGTGGAAGGCGCACAATCACTACACCATCGTAAAAGTGATTTCGTACTTCTTACCCCCTTGCCTTCTTCTCACGTTAGGCAAATACGAATTTGCCGTTCTCTTATATGTCGGTGGCTACATCGCGCTCGTGATTGCCGCTAAGCCTAGAAAGCTTGTTATACTGAGCTTCCTCACTATGATTTTCGCGTATGTCGGAGGGAGGGTTTACCTGTTCGCTAAACCTTATCAGCTAGATCGTCTGTTTTACTTCCTGAATCCGTACCTCGAGCCGGATGGAAGAGGATATATCATCATTCAATCCTTGAAAGCCATCCAGTCAGCTACCTTATGGGGACAAGGCTTCGGTGCCTCTCTAGATGCATTGCCCGCCCTTGAATCTGACTATATTTTTGCCTACATGGTGTATATCTTTGGACCAATTGTAGGGATAGCTTTTTTCATTCTGGGCGTTATGCTGTTGCTTCGTTTGCTCCATGCCATCAGACGAGTAAAAGATGTATACGGATCCTTGCTTTTATCCGGTATGGTTGTACTCTTTTTCACGCCGTTTTTCTGGGGTATTTTCATGACTGTCGGTCTGGCTCCCCCTATCACTGTGAATCTACCATTCGTTGGCTTTGGAATCGTGCATACCGTATTGCAAATGGCCTTGATAGGACTCGTCTTGAACATTTACCGACGAAAAGACATCCAGCCTTTGACCAAAGCCTCCTAATAGAAAAAGGGAGTAAAGCCCTCTGAGCTCTACTCCCTTTTTGCATTTTTATCAGACTGTCCCTTAAGCAGGAGCTACCGCAAGCATGCGCTCCAACGAAGCACGTGCCGCATCAGCAACATCTGTTGGCACAAAAATCTCCGGCTTCATATTCTCCAGCGCCTCGACGCACTTCTTCAGGTTGTTCACCTTCATATTCGGGCAAACGAGGTACTTGGAAGCGAAAATGAACGTTTTGTCCGGGCTGTCCTTTTCCAGCATGTAGCGTGTGCCGTCTTCCGTTCCGATAATAAACTCTTTGTGCGAAGACTCACGGCAGTATTTCAAAATTCCGGTCGTGGAACCAACGTAGTCAGCCAGGGATACCACTTCTGGGCGGCACTCCGGATGAACGACAACCACAGCCTCAGGGTGTTGCTGCTTCAACGTCATGATGTCTTCTACAGACAGTTGGTCATGCGTATTGCAGTACCCTTCCCAAATAATCATTTTCTTGTCCGTGAATTGGGATACATAGTGGCCGAGGTTTTTGTCCGGCACCCAAATGATCTCGTCACTGTCGATCGACTCGATCACGCGCTTCGCATTGGACGACGTACAGCAGATGTAAGTTTCTGCTTTGACATCCGCAGAAGTATTGATGTAAGCCACTACCTTTGCATTTGGATGCTGTGCCTTGAGCTTGCGGAGCCCGTCTACGTTCACCATGTCCGCCATCGGACAGCCAGCCCGTTCATCGGGAATAATGACGGTCTTCTGGGGATTGAGAATTTTTGCACTTTCTCCCATAAAGTGAACGCCACAGAACAAAATCACATCGGCATCCGTTTCTTTCGCTTTTTGCGCCAACCCAAACGAATCTCCAATGAAGTCAGCGACCTCCTGAATCTCGGGACGTTGGTAAAAGTGAGCAAGAATGATGGCATTACGCTCTTTCTTCAGCTGCAGCAGTCGTTCACGTAACTCAGCGTTGCGCTGGGCTTTTTTTTCTAACGCTAAAGCGTCCATGGAAAAAATCCCCCTACGGTGGTGTCATAATTTACGGTCATTGTAAGCGTATAACCTCACCTTGTCAACGTGGTACGTCTGAACGAGACTACTCCTCGTTGAACAACCATTGCAGTGCTTCTGGTACGTATTGCACACCCAAGTCAAACGAGTGGAAGTTGCTCTCATAAATTACCTGTCGGATCGAGTCCTCATGAAAACCATTTTGCAGCAAATATTGATAAACTCTTTTGCTATTTGGCACCATCCATTGCTGTCCGTTCGTTCGACCGGAGCCCTCCGCATGACCCAAATTCATGTAAAGGCGCTGGCCTGTATCACGAATGGTGAGCTGCTCGATCCAATCTACGATCCCCGGGAACCAGAAGGAGCCGGAAAAGCTGCCAACCCGTCCAAAAACATCGGGATAGCGTAACCCTATGTAGACGGAAATGAGTCCCCCAAAGGAAAAACCCATGATCCCGGTGTACTCTCGCTCCTGTAATGTGCGGTATTTGCTGTCGATGTACGGCTTCAATCCATTGGCGAGAAAATCGGCATAAACAGAAGCGTTTCCGCCAAACTGCTTGCCGGTCCCCGGCTCAAAAATATTCGGCGACACAAACGGCGTATACTCATCATTTCGGTCGAACGATTCAATACCGACAAATAACAGGCCTGGCAATTGATTTGTCGCAGTTAATTCTCTACTCTTCCGAAGAACATCACTATCCTTTGGGTCAATCAAATCACCGTCATCCTGCAAATAGACAACCGCGTAACGCTCTTCGCTTTGATAATAGCCCTCAGGTAAATAGATTGTGAGCTTGCGGTTTTGGAACTGCTCCACGATAGGTTGCATTCTCCCTTCCTCCTCCTTTCTCAAAAGCTTTCGTTGGTGGACATGTATTCGAGTACCCTATTCGTCGCATACTTGATCGCCAACGGTCCTTTCGTACTAATCGATACATCCAACGGGAATACATGCTTTTCTTTTACGGCTTTTAACGATTGCCATACTTTGCTTTGGTTTAACTCCGCCATCGTTGTATCCATTCTGTCCGCATGATCGACCACGAAAATATAATCTGGATTAAGAACCGTGACACCCTCCAGTGAAATCACATCGCCCTCCAGCTTGTACTGCCCCGGAGACTTCATTCCCAAGCCTGTTTCTTGGTCGTATGCATACGAAACGTCATTGTCGTCCAGTACATAAAAAGTGCTTCCATCACCTGTCGCCCGTAAAAACGTTACGGACTTGTCTTTATGCTGGCTTCAACGTTTCAAAAGTAGTCAGCATGCGGTCAGCAAGTGTAGACGCAATCGGTGGCGTTTCTAACGCAAAAAAGTATTCCATCATCCCGAAATGAGTCACGACAATGCGCTTCGGCTCTTTGGGAATCACTACTTCTTTTCCGAGTGCATCCACATACGTTCGCGGCCATTGTTGCTCTGTCGGTTGTGAAGTCGCCTCTGTCGCCGAAGTCGCAACGGGTGTAGCATGCTGCGTTCCACTACTTCCTGTCGTTGTACCTGAACATGCACTGAGTAACAAAGCAAGCCCCAGCACGAGCTTGTGCATTCTTCCTTTCACGTCTATTCCCCTATCCCTCTGAGAATGATTTTCAACAACAATCAGATTGTATGTTTCATTCGATAGGAAGACAAGTTCTGATCTTAGCCTTTTCATAGGATATTCTGAGCCTTCATCAACGTACAATGCTTGCTCCTTGAATTGTCCGGGAGTCAGACCCGTATATTTTTTGAAGGCTCTGATGAAATAGGAGAAATCCGTATACCCGACACCTTCCGCCACTTCCTGAAGAGTGGCATCCGTACGAACCAACAAGTCCTTTGCCTTTTCGAGTCTCACACCAATCAAATAATCGATCGGACTATGACCCGTCTGACGCTTGAACTGCTTCGACAAGTACGGAATGCTGTAATTCAACGTCTGAGCGATTGCCTCCAGCGTGATTGGTTCCGCATAGTGTTGATGGATGTATTGCTTCGCAAGGAAAACGAGATCATGTTGGGTAATCCCCTCTTCTTGCTCATCCATCTGATCAAGCAGCTCGCAAATAAACAGATGAAACCATCCTTTGGCCCGCAATTGTCTCAATTCATCCTCATCCCCGCTGTTCCAAACGGACCGTAGATGATCCAACTTGTCCAACAGAGTGATAGGCTGCTGTGGCACAATAGAATAAGGAGACAAAAACCAGTTGCGGGATTTCAGGAGATTCATGATTTCCTGACGACTTGGCAACGGAATGATTGCTTTATAGAAAATGATATAGGATTCCCATTCGTTATCCGTAACGCTTACGTTGAGAGTCAGCCCTTTGCCCCCATGAATCACATGAAATGTATGGACCGGGTACATCACATCATTGAGCTGCACGACTGCTCGACCTCGAACCGTAAACAAAAACACGCTGGCCGGGAGCTGATAAGCCGTTATTTTTTCACCTGGCTGCACGATCTGATGGCGTACATCCAATACTTTCACGGATGCATGGTTCCACAAAATCATAAGCTCTTTGCGCATCATCGTTGCAATCACTCTCCACTTGCCAGTATTTATATGACCATTATAATTGATAATAATTCTCAATAACAACGAGAAAAAAGCAGAAACCGGCCTGTACAGACGCAGTTTCTGCTTTTTCATTCTCTTACTCGCCTTTATCTCCGAGAACGCGCTCCCGAATAAATCGGGCAACGCCTTCCTCATTATGGTGTGGGGCGATATATTTGGCCACTTGCTTGATCTCGTCAGAAGCGTTTTCCATTGCGACGGAATATCCTGCGCCTGTTAATGCCTCACGATCGTTTTCTGCATCGCCAAATGCCATTACTTTCTCTGGGGAGATTCCCCATTTCTCACAGAAGTATTGAAGCCCTTCCCATTTGGAAACCCCTTGAGGAATCACTTCGACATTCTGCTTGCCAGATGAAGTGATCGTCACTTGCTCGCTCCAAGGCCTCAGTTGCTCTTTCACCCACTCAAGACGATCCGGGTCTTGATGCCAGATGAAGAACTTGACGATTTCTACTTCCCCGGACTCTACTTTTTCCAGCATCTCTGCCAATGGCTCTACGCGAGCGAGCCTGTAGTAAGGAAATTTCAAGATCGAGAAGCCTTCCACAGATGCGTCCTCACTCAGAGTCGCTTCCAAGCGTTCACGGTCTTCTTTGATCATCCAGCGATTGCTGTTGGTATCATGAAGCTCATAATATATCGTTTCTTGCCTCAATGCATGGATCGCACCGATTACCATCTCAGTAGGAAGGAGCCATTTACGGACCAACGTGCCATCCCCTTCGAAAACAGCACCCCCATTGCTACAGACATACCCGTCAAAAGGAAAGGATTCGATCGGAATTTGAGCGGAGCCATACATCCTGCCCGTAGACAAAACGAGTTTGCAGCCTTGCTGTTGTAATTGGCGAAGTGCTTCTTTGGTTCCTTCTGTCAGCTTTGATTCGTGAGTCAGTAAGGTTCCATCCATGTCAAATGCAGCCATACCCGGTGTAAGCAACATATCCAATCCCTCTCATTCGCTTTGGATTTGCCATTGAGTCAACATAGTGAAGGAGAAGAAAAAGCACAGTTCTCTTCGACTCTGACACGCCAGCAGGGGGGATTCACTGGCCGTCTCCACTTTAAAAAGGGGCCCGTCGAGCCAAAGCCACCCTACGGGCGGAGGTTTCTCAAAGAAGAAGTGTTCGACAAGCGTGGTCCCCTTTTTTAAGTTCCGACTAGGTAGGCGTTGTCAAGGTCTGCGAGCCCTGTGCTTTTTCTTCTCACCAGCTTTATTGGTTCATCGATACCTTTTAAAAAGGTAACCTAATACATTCCGATATTGCAAAAAAGGGCACCTGAGGCGCCCCTTATTGTTTCGGTTCTTCGTTTGTATCTTCTTGCTTTGGTTCTTCTTTTACTTCTTCTTTTACTTCTTCCAGCTTCGGTTGAATGTTCACGACCACATCTTTATTTGCGTCTGGATCGTTATCCATTTTACCTGTTTCGATCAATTGCTTGATCTGCTCAGCATCGAGAGTCTCTACACGGAGCAGCGTGTTCGCAATCAGATCGAGCTGATCACGGTGCGTCGTCAGCAATTCTGTACACTTTGCGTAGCACTCGTTGATAATATTTTGCATTTCTTGATCGATCTCGTATGCAATCTGATCGGAGTAGTTACGCTCATTGCCATAGTCGCGGCCCAGGAATACCTGTCCTTGACTCTTACCGAACTGCATCGGTCCGAGCTTGCTCATTCCGTATTCGGTAATCATGCTGCGAGCGATAGCAGTCGCGCGCTGGAAGTCATTATGTGCGCCGGTACTAATGTCCCCAAGCACTATTTCCTCCGCAACACGTCCACCCAACAGACCGACGATTTTGTCGAGCAGGTCCGTTTTGGTAGCAAAGAAACGGTCTTCTTTCGGCAGCATCACTGTGTATCCGCCAGCTTGGCCGCGCGGAATGATTGTTACCTTATGTACCATTTCTGCATTTCTCAGATGGTATCCGATGATTGTATGACCAGCTTCGTGGAAGGCTACTAGGCGTCGTTCGTCTTCGCTCACTACGCGAGACTTCTTCGCTGGACCAGCAATTACGCGGTCGATCGCTTCATCCACTTCTGTCATGGTAATTTGCTTTTTGTTTCTACGGGCAGTCAAGAGAGCTGCTTCATTCAACAAGTTCTCCAAATCTGCACCCGTGAAGCCCGATGTACCCCGAGCAATCACGTCCAGCTTCACGTCTTCACCAATCGGCTTGTTGCGGGCATGAACCTTGAGCACCGCTTCACGGCCTTTGATATCAGGACGATCTACTGTAATTTGACGGTCAAAACGTCCCGGACGCAAGAGAGCCGGGTCGAGAATGTCAGGTCGGTTGGTCGCAGCGATCATGATGATCCCTTCGTTTCCACCAAAACCGTCCATCTCTACGAGCAACTGGTTGAGAGTTTGCTCGCGCTCGTCGTGGCCGCCGCCGAGTCCAGCTCCGCGTTGACGACCCACAGCGTCAATCTCGTCAATAAAGATAATGCAAGGAGCATTTTTCTTCGCATTTTCAAACAGGTCACGTACGCGAGATGCACCCACCCCAACGAACATTTCCACGAAGTCAGAACCAGAGATACTGAAGAACGGTACACCAGCTTCGCCTGCAACAGCGCGAGCGAGCAAGGTTTTACCAGTACCTGGAGGTCCTACAAGCAGTACCCCTTTTGGAATACGAGCACCAACCGCGTTGAACTTACGGTTGTCTTTCAGGAAGTCAACGACTTCCTCCAGCTCAGCCTTTTCTTCGTCCGCTCCTGCTACGTCGTCAAAGGTAACGCGTTTCTTTTCTTCGTTGTAAAGCTTCGCGCGGCTTTTACCGAAGTTCATGACTCGGCTTCCGCCACCTTGGGCGTTGTTCAGAAGAAAGAAAAACAGGATGAAGATGATGACAAAAGGAATGATAGAGGTCAAGAACGTGAGCCAAATGCTGTTGCCCTCCGCAGGATTGAACGCTACATTCTTCACTTTTTGTGCATCGATTTTCTCTTCGACTAGCTTCACAACATCTGAATCATACAAAGGAACATTGGTAAAAAATTTGTTGCTTTCCTGTCCCGGAATAGCTTTTGCCAACGTACCCTCAACCCTGTAAGTACCATTCTCTGGTCGAAGCGCCAACTCAGTGACGTTGTCAGCTTTTAGCTGTATCCGGAATTCCTGATATGTAAGTTTCCCAACCTTATCAGTACCGGAGAGGATGAAATTCACGATCCCGACCGTGACAAGAAAAATCAGTAGGTAGAACCCGGTATTACGAAAAAAGCGATTCATTCCTTACCTCCTCTCACGAACAGACACTTTTCACATTTTATCATAGAAAGCACAGTCTCCACAACAAACCTACTTTGTGTAGACCTCAGGCTTCAATACACCGATATAAGGCAGATTACGGTAGTGCTCGTCATAGTCCAAGCCGTATCCCACAACGAATTCGTCTGGAACATCGTAACCCTTATAGTCTGGTGAAATATCCACCTTGCGACGCTCTGGTTTGTTCAAGAGAGTCACCACTTTTACGGAAGCAGCTTCCCGATGGCGCAACAGCTCTACCAAGCGGCTCAGCGTCAGCCCACTGTCCATGATGTCTTCTACAACCAGCACATGTCTGTTTTGCACAGATGTATCGAGATCCTTCAAGATTTTCACCATGCCGGAGGATTCTGTCCCGCTTCCGTAGCTGGAAACAGCCATGAAATCCATTTCGCACGGAATATCCATGTGACGGATCAGATCAGCCATGAAAACGACTGCACCTTTCAGCACGCAGATGACCAATGGATTTTTATCCTTGTATTCTGCAGCCAGCGTCTTGCCTAATTCTTGAACTTTTACCGCGATATCCTCTTCTGATAGCAAAATCTTCTCGATGTCTTGATTCATGAAAAAACCTCCCGCCAATCTTCTCCAAACTCTACCCGCACGTGTAGAAAACGCCTGGTCTGTCCACTGACAGGCGCTACGGCGGAACGGCGCACACCTGGTATCAAAATCACCTCATCGCCCGCCGTCAAAAGCGGAAGTTTGTCACGCCATGCTCGCGGAAATTTGGCATCAATCAATAAATCCTTTAGCTTCTTCTTTCCATCTGCTGAGCCAAACAGGGTGATGCGGTCTCCAGGTTTTCGGTTACGCAAATACAGCGATCCTGGCAACTGATCGGCATCAAAGACCGCTTCATTCGCCGGGAGTCGCTCCCAATCCATGGGACCTTCCAGGTAAGTAATATGTACCGTGGCCTTACTCTCGTCGATCCAGGTTACACCGGGAACGGCGAGCTCGTAACTATACGTATGTATGCGATCCTGTCGCTTTCTACGACGAAAAGTGATTCGCTCGTACACCCGGTCGACTACCAGGTCATTGGGCAAATGCAATTCCGCAGAAGGGCGACTTCCCCCTAGCATGTGCAAAACGGTCTCCACATGTTGCGAAGACCATTCGGTATGTTTTGAGAGATAACTTAATATTAGAGTAATCATTCTCCTTTGTAAAGCAACGTCACAAGTTTGAAACTTGTCATTGTCCATCAAAAATGCTTCGGGTTTTTTCTCAATCGTTACCTCGTCCAACTGCTCAATCGCCAGCCTCATTAAAAGCGCTTCGTCCTGCCGGATTGCCTCTGCGGTAGCCAAGATATGCTCCCGATACTTGTCATTCACTTTTTCCAATAAGGGCATGACATCCAGACGCAGCAGATTGCGCGTATACTTGCGCGATTGGTTGCTGCTATCCTCACGAGGGACAAGTTGATGTTCCCGACAGTAGCCTTCCAGTTCTTGACGCGTTTTATGCAAGAGCGGACGCACGAGCTCAATCGGGCAATCCGCAAGCATTCTTCGCTTCGGCATCCCTGTCAGTCCATGCAACCTGCTGCCTCGCACAAAACGAAAAAGAATCGTTTCCACCTGATCGTCAGCATGATGGGCCAATGCCAGCTTGGTCGCTCCTTGCGCCAGACCTACTTCTCGATACAGCCGATAGCGAATGTCGCGACTTGCTTCTTGCCCGCCCAGTCCCGTTTTTTCCATATAAGCGGGGACATCATACTCAAACAGGTGGAAAGCCACGCCGAGTTCACGACACAGCTCTTCTGCATAGAGTGCGTCCTGCCTTGCTTCTTCCCCACGAAAGCCGTGGT
Organism: Brevibacillus sp. HB1.2; assembly: GCF_013332495.1. NCBI lineage: Bacteria > Bacillati > Bacillota > Bacilli > Caryophanales > Paenibacillaceae > Brevibacillus > Brevibacillus sp. HB1.2. The sequence goes on from NZ_JABMIU010000016.1 coordinate 19,101, forward strand.
TCAGATGGACAGCATGCAGCTTCCAATTATACTGGTATTGTTTATTGAGAGAAGCCAATATATGCAACAGTGCGGTAGAATCGTTGCCACCGGAAACTCCGACAACAATGGTCTCACCTGGAAGCAAAAGCCCCTCGGACTCAATCTCATTGCGCACGCTTGCCAGCATAGCGGGCTCCTTTCCAAATCGTCAGAACCGAAATTCCAAATATAAGTCCAGAAGCAATCGCGCCAGCCACCATCAAAGTCTTGGTCGCCAGTGTAATCCCTCCGACATAATCGTTGTTCACAAAAGCAAGCATGGCTTTGTAAGCCAACGATCCTGGTACCAGTGGAATTATGCCCGCGACACTAAAATTCGTAGAAGGAACTCGCAGTATAATAGATAAGAGCTGACTGAGCAAAGAGACAGCCGCCGCCGAAACAAACGTCGACAACAATACCTCTGCACCGTAGATAGGAAGAATCGAGTAGACGAGAAAACCGACCACTCCAGCAAAACCACCCGCTACGATGGTTCGAACCGGCACATTGAACAGCACACACCACGCTACTGAAGAGGCGAAGCTAAGCGCCAATCCTTGTATCAACATCGTACTCACCTCGTAAACGAAAGAATAATGGCTGTGGCTACCGCTACGGAGACAGCTGTCAGCATGGCTTCTACTCCGCGTGAAACACCTGCAACCAAATCACCAGCCATCAAATCCCGAAGCGAGTTGGTGATGGCGATCCCCGGAAACAACGGAAGCATCGCACCAATAATAATGATGCTTAAATGCAACTGCGGAAAGATCGTCACGGTCAACAACGCGAAAAGTCCCCCTAGTAAAGCGGCAGAGAACTCCGTAAAAAACTTCATCCGGACAAACTGTTCTAAATATTCCTGGCTCAGATTCACAATCAACCCTGCCATCGCAGAAGGAATCAGACTACCCCAATCTCCCCCTGCAAGCATAGAAAAGGAGCCGCTGGCCGTAGCGGCTGCTAGATGCTGCAACCATTTCGGATAGATCTGCTTTTTTTGATCGATCTCACGCAGCGTCCGATAGGCTTGCTCCAAATTAATTTTCCCACCGACAAACTGTCGGGAAACATCATTCACCAGCGTAATTTTATTGAGATTGGTCGTACGTTTGGGGGTGCGAACCATTCTTGTATGATCCAGTCCACTGCAACGAAAGGACAAGATGATGCTCGTGGGCGTAGCAGAGCTGTTGACATCATCCATCCCCGCAGCCTTCGCAATCAATGCCATTGTCTCTTCCGTCCGATATGTCTCCCCACCGTTTTTCAAAATAATCGAGCCTGCCAACAAGCAAGTATCCATCACCAAATCTGAGGACACGAACCGTCACATCCTTCACATAAACCATGCGTAATACAAAGTGCCAGCCAATAGGAGTAACGAGGCGACAAAAAGACCGCTAATGCCCGCTCCTACATTCCCTTTCGTCCGCGCTTTCTTTTGCGTCTTTTGCGGTTTGGCGCCCATGCTATCTCGCAAGACTGCCAACAGCTCCGCTCGCATTTCTTTCGCGGTCGCAAACTTACCGTGAAACGCCTTCAATAAAGGCTCCCGGTAAGGGTACAGGCTGTCACTTTTTCGTATTATATCACAGAGCAATATCGTGTGACGTGGGTCACCAAGGCTGTTTTTCCACGTTTCCGTTCCAACCGTCAGACGCACCATCATCACGGCTGTCGAGAACAGATCATAGCTTACTTCAGCCCGTCTATCACCTGCGTGCCAAAAAGCTCGATCATACTCTTCTGTAAACTGCCGAACGGCGTTGCCCAGCTTGGTCACTCCACCGAAATCAATCAAGCGTACCTGCTTGTCCGTTTGGGTAACCATCACATTCTGTGGTTTCAAATCACCAAAAATATAGCCATGCTGATGCAAAACATCCAGTCGCGCCAGCAATTGAACCATCATCACGGCCACCCAGTCCGTACCCTCTTGCTTGATATATTCATCCAATTGCAAGCCTTGAAGATACTCCATAGCATAAAACGTACAGGCCTTCCCGTTTACAACGAGATCGTCCACGTCGCACAGGAGCGGTCCCACTTTGGAATCCCGCCCCTGCTGTGTGCTTTTCAACACATTCACTTCCATTAAAATGTCTATGCCTTCCACACCGATCTTAACCGCGCGCTGTACGCCACCTTGGGATACCAAGTACACGGTCCCGTTTGCACCACGCCCCAACTCCCGTAAGACGTGATACGATTTTTTGTTCCATTTGCCAGTAAAGTGCTTGGGCAGGTCGGGGGTGGCTGCCTTAAAAGACATGGTCACGCAGCATTCCGTTCGAGTCGTCCTCTTCGTCTTGGTCGATGTAACGCTCTTGCAGCGAGCGTGGGAGCTTGTCCTGCTCAAACAGGGCAATTGCCTCTACGATGGCGGGGCCAGTAGGAGTAGTTCCGCTCATCGCCAAATCACTCGTAATTTGATGAGCCTGCTCGACCTTTTCTGTCCACGGAATGCGGATATCGAGATGCTTTTGTTTCCCCGGAAATGAACCGACCGCCATTCTGCTTTGTCCACTCCGCGAATGCAGACTGATACTGAAATCGTGTATCGCTTGCTGAACAGCCGACAGCTTTGGCTTCATACTTCCTGAGGTATCCACCAGCATCACGACGTTCAAGCTGCTTTTTTCACCCAACTCGTCAACCATTCCGGCCACCTGCACTCTTTTATCAGGTGCCAGCTCCTCTATTCCGGAATCGCCCAAAATCTCTTTTAATTCTTTATTGACCACTTGATGAATAGTGCGCGTCATTGCTTTTCGCGTCAGCATTTGTACCGTTTGCGCAAGCTGTTGGGGGAACACGATGTCGCAGAGTCCACCACCTGCTTCCGCAATATCCCTGATTTCCTTCTCCCCTTTTTCACCCAACTCACTCTTGTCGATTACACCAATGACATTGACTGTAATCCCTTGCTCCCGTGCCAATGCCGCTGCAGCAACGGGACTCATTCCCGAGTTGGAGCAGCCGTCTGTCACTACCAGTATTTGACGAAGTGTCGCTTCTTTCACAATAATCTCCCCATTCGATCTGTTTTTATTGCCTCAACTATTGTTGAGGTTCCCTGCTCCGCGCAGCGACCATACATCCACTTCACTTCGCAGGATATTTTTAGCAACAGTATCGACGGGTAATAGAGAAAACATACTCCTAACTCACAATCCGTGGACGCTCGAGCTTCTCCATCCCATGCACTGCGATGGCAGCCCACTGTGGTACAAAGCGGTCAATTCGCGCCACCAACACGGTCATGTCATCGACAATTTGTCCGGAATGCTGGCGAATGACTTTTTCCAATAGTAAATCAGCAACCTCCTGCGGATCATTCGTCTCCAGTTCGCTGATGATTCGCTTCATCCACGCTTGCCTATTCTCAATATGACGTGGCGCCTCATAGATGCCATCGGACATCATTACGAGCAAATCACCTGGCTTGAGCATACGAGATACAACATCCACCTCGATTTCTTCCAAAATCCCCACTGGCAGGTTGTTTGCGGTGATTGTGATGACGTCTTTATTTCTTTTGACAAAGCTCGGGGTGGAGCCGATTTTTACAAAACGCGTATGAGCTGTTTGCAAATCGATCAGAGCCAAGTCCACCGTCGCGAACATTTCCTCCTTGGAGCGCAGGGCGAGCACGGAATTAACGGTTTTGATCGAAATTTTTTCGTCCATACCAGATCGCAGAAGCTGCTGGAGCATATCGAGGGCGGATTGACTCTCTATGGATGCCCGCTCGCCATTTCCCATTCCATCGCTGATCGCCAGCGCCATTTTTCCATTACCCAAATCCATCGTGCGGAAGCTGTCACCGGATAATAGCTTACCGTCTTTGGCCGCTCCTGCGACCCCGATATCGATTTCATACGTTTTGGCGGAAGCAAGGCACATCGTGCATGAGCCGTCTTTTTGCGCTTCACAATGCCGCTCGCGAACCACAATGTTTTCTCCCAAAATCTCCGTGAGCATGGGAGCCACGATCTTCGCGCATTCGTCGCGGCCATAGCAAGTCGGCTGACTGATTTCGATATCGACCTTGCCTTCTTCCAAGCTGTGTATTTCTACGCGGCGTACCGACAGACCCAAACCCTCCAATGCTTGTGAGACCTGCTTTTCCTGAAAGCTCAGCTCCATGCCCTCTCGTTGTATTTCCCGGGCAAAATCACTCATGACACGAGAAACTCCCGATAGCTGGTCAGCTACAAGCATCCGGCTTTCCTTTACCTGCTTTTTCAGTTGGTCAAACGACTGCTGGCGATCGTATTCTTGCTCCATTACAGTCATGACCTTTTCGGTTTTGACACACTTGCGCTCCCAATCACGCGGCGGAGTAACACCTGCCAAGGTACCGTGCTCATACACTTTTTCCCTTAAAAAGCGCATTCCCTCATAGGTCGATTGCGTATCTTTTTCCCAGCATTGTTCTTTTTTCCAGCATTTCTGGCAGGTGAATTCAGATACGCGGCTGAGAAAAGCATCGGCCTGTTCTTCTATTTCTTCAGGATCGGCTGTCTGGGCAAAGCTATGGGAGAGTTGCGTAAACAAATCGGAGAATTGCTGGATTTTGCCCGCAGTCACATCGCGGACTCTGCGCATGTATTCTTGATGGGATTGTAGATTCTCGGGGGTCCCAGGGATAAATCGAGCCACTTTTTTCCAAAGAGCAGCAGGGGTCAGAATGAAGAGCACAATGGCCAGAGAGGTTTCAATCAAGGAGTAGTAGAGTGTCTCTTCTGCTCCACCGTAAATCGCAAGAATAGCCGTACCAATCAACAAGCCTGCGGATACGCCGACTTTGCCGCCTTCCTTCAGCAAACCTGCCAAAAGACCGGAAAAAGCGAGCAGATTGATTTGTAAAAGAGCACTCACATTAGCCAGACTGAGGATGAGACCTGTGACCACACCAACAGCCGCACCGATCGTGCCACCACCGACAAAAGCAAAGACGAGCAACAAATAGCGTGTAAGTACATGCTCCATCGAAATGCCTTCGACCATCCAGTCCACAGTACCCGTCATCAAGGAAGCCAGTAAAATGACTAACGAAACGATCTCTTCATTTTTGAGAGGTTCGTAAGGCTTCGCCAAATGAATGATCGATAAGGACTGGATGAAGATGAGCGTCAGTACAAAGCCAAGAATCGCTTCCACTGCTACCATCACAAGCTCGTAGGTCGTTACCTGATTGGTCAGAACCGCATACAACAGACGGCTGATGAAAATCGTCCCGACGACCAGCAAAGGCGTCCGTGAAAAATCTTTCTTGCGCATTTTATTCATCAATTTGCAGGCAAACAAGGCAAGTATCACGCTCAACGCGGTTTCCAGTCCAACAGGTACCGACTGGGTAAAAGCGCCGATAATAAGAGCCATCCCCGTGACAAGCAAGCAATCTCGGCGAATATAAAACATGACAATGAAATACGGTATAGCAAAGGGGGTTAGCTCTTCCACAATCAGAGCTCGTCCTAATAAGAAGCCCATGAGGATGGGGAGAACATTCCACTTTTCTATGAAATCTGCTACTTTTTCTCCCCACGTCTGGGCAGTGGTACCCATTCGATCGGACACTTGCCGCGTCCAAGCTTGTCCGGCCTGTGTTACGTTTTTGTTCGCAATCATTTCGCTCCACCCCGTTCTTGGTCAATGTGTTTCTCCATTATACGGAGGGGGCATTGTAAAATTTGTCAAAAATCCAATGAATATTCACAGAATCGTGCGACAAATTCAGTAACGAAAACGGACAAAAAAAACCGACGTTATGGCGGATAACGTCGGCTGACAGGTGATTCGCGCTTTGCGAAACGGGCTTAGGATACTTTATTCGTCAAGACTTTGAAATGACCTTCCTATTTTTACAGTCAAAATGCGCTTTTCACAAAGAAAGAAAAGTCACAATTTTCCGAATCAAAAAGACCGACCGCGGCCCTTTTTCTCTACGCTTTTCTTCAAGGAGGACTGCCTGTCTTCACTTTCTTTCAAAAAGCGGTTCAGCTTTTCTTCAAAACCTTCACTTCGCTCCCGCTGATAGCGGGGTGGCCGTTCCTTTTCCATTGTTTTTTTGATAGAAAGCCCGATCTTGCCCTCACGGAGGCTGAGGACTTTTACCTTTACCGTGTCTCCCATTTTTAAAAATTGATGGATGTCCCGGACGTAGACGTCAGCAATTTCACTAATATGCACCAGTCCGGTCACATCGCCCGGCAGTTGAACAAACGCTCCGAATTTGGTGATACCCGTGACTTTCCCTTCCAGTATGCTCCCGACCTCGATCTCCATGACGTGGAATGCCTCCCTCTCGTTGAAGATCAGATGTATACTCAATCCGGAATGATATAGATGCTTTCGCCCTGCTTGGTAAACAAAATTCGCTTACGGACCAGCTCTGCCAAGTACTCCTGATCGTTTAGCCGGCTTGCTTCATAGGTCAGATCTTCTTGCTTTTGCTGCAAGATCGCTGATTCTTGCTTCAGGGCTTCCAGCTCTGTCTCCTTCTTGGACAACTCGCCACTTTGCAAAAACAAGGTATAGCTAGTCCAGACGAAAAAGCACAGGATCACAAAGAAAAAGAGACGCATTCTCCTTCTTTGCCCTTTTCGGTTAATGGAAGAGGTTCTTGCTTCCTTCATCAGTACGCCACCTCGAATCTACTCCCGCTTTCTCTTTGAGTGAAACCAATTCTTCCAATTGGTCCAAATTCCTGTTGTTTTTCCGTACATTTTTTTCCACAAATGTTGACCCCATCTGGCAAAAGGGGAGGTGACAAAACGCGTCACTTTCCACAAAAAGCCGAGGATCGCGAGCAACACGGAATACAAAAATGTCAGCACCATGATGATCACTCGGAAAAGAAAGAGCACAGGACGTACAAGCAGGATGTCTATAATTTTTACGACCGTACGGTAAAACCACTGACAGAATTTTATCACGCGATGCAAGAAAAGGATATACTTCTTACTACCTAATAAGAAGTAAAGCCACGCGCCAAATAGCATTCCAAAAAATATCGGAAACCGAATAATCCCGTCGTTCACTTTCACCAAAATCAAGAAGACAGCGCCCATACTGCCCACCCAAAAAAGGATATCAAAGAAAAAGACCAACCAGAGTGGCAGTCTGGCCTTGCCCTTAAATACATGGTACGTATCGAATCCCATACCCATCAGTGCACCACACGTCGACATGGCCAATACCGTCTGTAACTGGATGGCAATGTTCACTTGAATAACTTGCCGAAGAATCCTCTCGACCGATCGCCGGCCTGCCCTTGCTCCAGATAGGCCATCTCGTGAACGAGCCCCTCGATCGCTACTTCTCCGGTTTCCAGACTCAAATTTTTCATATGCAGGTTTTGGCCTCGTATGGTTAAAAAGCCGCCGTCCGTCTCCAAGAGGAATTCTTCGCTATCAAAGCTTTCGACGTTTTTTACTCCCGATATCGCTAAGCTGCGACGATTAATCATCACGACTTCATGACGTGGCCGTCTCGTGTGATCGTTCATGATTACTCCCTCCTCACGTACCCTTCTTGTACTATCATATGGGGAGGGATGTCCTGATAGAACAAAAACGGTCAATACCGTTTTTGTTGACTGCAAGCGGTCGCATTAACTCTAATGAATAACATTTCGATGTTTTCTACAAAAAAAACCCCGTATGAATACGGGGTTTTTGCCAGACTGTCCTTACTTGTAAACGGTGTAGTTCCCGTTCACATAGATGATTTTGTAACCGGTACGCTCCGTGATGGTTTTAAGAGGCAGAGTAGGAACGTTGTTTTTCAGCTGAACCGCTGCAGGCAGCGTTACATTTTTGCCATTGATGGTCGCTACGTTTGAACCGACCTTGAATTGCATGACCGTATTGCCGCTCACGACTTTGGCAGTCGTTTTGGTGTAGCTGATCGAAAACCCGAGGGCATCACGGAAAAACGTAGTTGGCATCAGCGTGTTGCCATTTACGGTATACGGTGCCACTGCGAGTCCGGTTGTTTTACCAGCCTTCGTAAAGGAAGCGACATTCTGCTTGAAGCTGACGCCATTTAGAGACACGATGGTCGCTGGACGAGAGAAGAGTAAGCCCCTCTCCTCGGAGTTGTAGACACCAATGTTGTACACACCTGGAGTAGCCGGATTCACAATACCAGCTGTCTCGGCGATATTGACCTGAGCTGCTGTTTTTGCCGGAATATCCTGGGCAGGAATAATAATCAGATTTTGTCCGCGCACACCAACAAAGCTAGCGGCCACACCGTTCACCGTTACTGTGTTTGCTGGCAAATAGGCTGGAACACGGAAGCCAACAGGGAGTACGACTTCAATGAATCCCTGATTGCGAACAATCGGAGCACCCATGGCTTTGATACCGATTGAAATTCCAGCAGGAGTAGAGGCAGTCGCTCTTGTCAGCCCAACCGTTGCCAATGCGTTGTCCACGGCGACTGGTGGAGTCATTCCTGTAATTTGGAATTCCTTCGACTTATAGGACTTGTTGTCGATCTTGGCCGCCACGGTATATGTTCCCGCTGTTTTCGGAGCGGTCAAGTAGCCTTCGAATGCAAACTTGATGCTCGCGCGATTTGTGCCATTGAATCCGTATGGCGTGCGGAAATAAACCTTATTCCCCAACACGCTTACATTCGTCACTTGAGAACCATTGACAGTGACGCTATTGCTGGTAAGAATCGGCGGAACAGTTACCTCACTTGGGAATTCAACTTCGATTTCTGCGTTCGACCCCAGCTTGGAGGAAAGATCCACTTCAAACGTATAGCTCGTGCGCGCCCCAGCTGCACTGTCCGACAAAGAAACGGTGAATGGCGTATTACTTATGCCTGTAATTTCAACATCTTTTGACTTGTACTTCTTGCTGTCATATTCAATTTCATACGAATAGTACTTGTCTGCTTTGGATGGGTTTACAATCCCCGCTGAGGACGTAAACTCCAGCTTTATGTAGCTATCGCCGTCTGCACCACTCGGAACCTCAATCCGAATCGAGTCGTTGTCAACGATCGTGACGTATTCTGCTTTGTACCCATTTACAGTCACATCAGACTTGCTGATGCTCTTTGGCAGCATGTCTTTGGAAGGGAAATCGACATAAATGTACTTGCCATCTTTCAGCTTGCTCTTCGAGGAAAGATTAAATTTTCCGAGCGTTAAGGAGATTCCGTCCTCGGCATTTTTACTACTATGGGAGGCCTCGAAGTCGCCCTTGCTGCTACTACTGCTACTGCTCGAAGATTTGCCGATGGTGATTTTTTTACCCTTGTAGCTGTTTTCCTCACTCGTTTTTACTTCGATCTCATAGCTGCCCTTGTCTTCCGGGTTGGTGATGTTATCAATAGTCAATGTGAGAACAGTGCCTTTTTTGATCTTTTCATCGACTTCAATCTCCACTACATTTTTGCTGACGGATACGCTGTCGATCGAGATCTCATCATCATCGTCATCTTCAAGCGTGATGTCTGATGTTCTCAGCTTTTTATCTACCGAATAATCTGAAGGGAATCTAACGTAAATACTATCCCCTGCTGTTAATTCCTTATTGATTTCAAACTCAATCGTATATTCTGTTTCCTCGTCTGCATCTGTATCGTCTGCAGAAACATCCTCAATAGAGAGAGCATAAGCCGCTTTTGGCTCGAGCATCAGTGGACTTGCCAAAACCGCAGTGGCCAGCAGCACTGAGATCCCTTTGTTTACGCTTTTTTTCAACGGTAACGCCTCCTTCTCTACAATTTCCTTACTATGATAGGAAATGTTCGGCAAGAAAGGGTTACAGACTGGTAACGAATGATTTAACCCACAGTTTGGAAAAGTCGATCCATCCAAACGAATCGACCGCAATTCCTGGGGATCGTAGGCGTTATCCTCACCCGCTTGATCGTGTTGCAAATGGATTCCAAAGAACGTTTACTTCCCCACACAAAAGAAGCTGCCCGATGACACAGGCAGCTTCTTCTTTTGTAATGTCTACTGGTTCGACAGGCTCTCCAGGATGGCATCGCCTCTCTCACCAATTTTCACAATAGCGTATTTGGCATTCCGCTCGACTTCAAGTCCGGTTCCTTCTGGGACAAAATAGCTTTCTATGCCGTATTCCACCTGATTGCCACCGATTGAACTTCCATTAATCACCACATCCGATGACTGAGGCTCGTAGGCTCGATTCCATCGACCATCGATCTCATAATAGCCACTGTAGCTGTGCAAGCCATCTGCTTTTTGGCGGAGTACGACTCGAATCTTATCCCCTGAGTCAACCTGTTCCTGGTCCAGTGTAGAAATGGTGTAGCCAAGTCTGACGTAATCACCTTGGAGTAACGAACGCGGATCGATTGGAACCAGCTCCAGCTTCACCGTTTTTCCGTTGGCCAGGATCGTCTCACTGCTCCATACTTGATAGCCAATCAAAACAAATTGCAGCAAAATGACAGGAAGCAACACAAACGCTTTTCTCACAAAAAGGGAAGGCTCGCTTCTCGGCCACTCAATTTTCGACCTTCGATCCCACCACAGGGTAGCGATGAAAAACACCAGGCTGAGCAAAAGCAGGCTCAGTGACTTGTGCAGCAAGCTCCATAGCATGTCGTAGTACTTCATGAGGAGAAAGGCAAACCAGAAACCGAGTACAATACCGAATCTCACCTTATTTTGCTGATGCAATGTCCGATACAACAAATACGTGCTGACTGCGAAAAAAGCCAGATTCACTACCACATTCATGGAGCCCGATTGAAATCCTTCCTCTGTCAGGATCAAAAGCGAGAGTAAGGCGTACACCAACGAGCTGTTTTGCAAAACGACTGGCAATTGCTTTACGTAATGCATCGCCAACTGCGTAGCAAATATGATCAAGAGTACATATTCAAAGGAAGGCAGGTACTCATCCAGCTTCGTAGCGAGGACGACTAAAAAAGTCAGCTGTGTCATAAGCCGCGCCGGAATGGCAGAGACAGCTTTCCACACGTATAACAGTACCAACAGGAAAACGATCCAGTAAGCTCCTTCTAAAAACAGAACAGAACCGACACCCAATATATACCCCATTGTGAGCAGCGTATATCGTACCGTTGCATTCATCCCACTCATAAACACCACAGGGCCAATAAAGCCAATTAAGGAAAGGAAAAACAGCAAATCAATAACCGTTTCCTCTTGAATGATCAGAAAAAGCAGACCTGCTATCGAAATAGCTCCAATAGATGCGGCAATGGTCGTAACGAGAACCGTAAATGCCTCTTGAAAAAACACAACCCATTTGCTTTTTTGATACGCTGATTCCTTGCGCAGCCAATTAATCCCTGCAACTGCTCCCCAAATAATGAGTACGGTCAGCAGCAGCATCAAAATAAAGAAGCCTTCTGAATAATACATCACCATGTAAGATATGAATTTAACGAGCACAAACAGCGAGAGCAGCGAGGCTGTCACAATCAGAAGCCCGCGACTCGGCACCCACTTTAAAAACGTGACAAACAGGATGCCCCCGGTAAGGACATATAAAAGCTCAGGAAACGAACCGTATACATCCGTGAAAGCTGACCAGAAAAGACTGACGGAAAAGGTCAGAAAAGATAAGTAGTAAATCGGTTTAGAATGTAACCTTCCTGTCGTAGTTAGCCAGAACAAGACCATATTTCCCAAAGCAATCAACCAAAAAATCATGAACCACCACTCGTCTTCGCGCGCTACATGAATGACTGATGGATGGAGAAAGAAGTAAATGGCCAAATGAGCGAGGACATAGCTGATGACATAGAACGGCTGATAGCGCGTGAAAATCGCAAATAACAAATTCGGAATGAGCCATACGACGAACAGCATGTAGCTATCGGCGTGACTATTGTATATTTGCCCCAACAAAGCCACGCTGATGCCAAAGGCCAAGCCACCAGCCACCAGAAGCCAATTGCTCAAAAACGTATGACGTTTGATGAAACGCAGTCCATAGGATAACAAATAAAAAAGAACGAGGATTGCCACACTGACGCCGATCTTTTGCTCCCTGACCATAAGCGGCCAGTTCGAGGCAAAAAAGTACAGGATAGATGATAACAGAAGCGAAATAGACAAAAAGTAGCCCGTTCGAACTCCGTTTTGTTGCACACAGCACACATCCCTTCGGAAATGCCTTCAGGTACTCTCATTATATCCTTTGCTTGGAAAAAAAGCCTAAAAAAAGACTGCCATCTCGGCAGTCTCTTTTCGTTGTACATTACCCTTTGAGGTAGGCGTCTTCTTCTTTTTCATCACGCGGAACGGGAACTTCGCCAATGACTGTATACAGCGAAGCCGCTTCTTCCTTGCGCGGGTTTTCCTTAATGTCCTCTACTTTTACTGACACGATTTTTTGTCCGAAACGGATCGCCAGCTTGTCGCCGATTTTTACGTTACTGGACGCCTTTGCAGGGCGATCGTTGATTTCCACACGCTGTTTGTCGCACACTTCTTTTGCGAGCGTGCGCCGCTTGATCAGTCGAGACACTTTCAAATATTTATCAAGTCTCATGTTTGGCTTCCTCCCACCATTTGTCCATCTCTTGCAGGTCTGTCTGCTCGAAGGTACGACCCGCCTCTTGCAGCTTGCCTTCAATATAGGAAAAGCGCTTCTTGAACTTGTTGTTGGTCAACGCGAGGGCTGCTTCCGGATCGAGCCCCAGGAAGCGCGCCAGATTGACTACCGCAAATAGCAAATCACCCAGCTCGCCAGCGCGTTCTTCTTCTGATGCTTCTTGCAGCTCGCGGTACTCCTCTTCTACCTTTTTGTACACGTCTGCAATATCATCCCAGTCAAAGCCGACTTGGGCTGCTTTTTTCTGCAGCTTGTACCCATACATCAGTGCTGGCAAATCACGTGGTATTCCCGCCAACTGTGATTGAACCGTTACATCGATACCTTTTGCTGCTTTTTCCTGTGCTTTGATCTCCTGCCAATTCGCCAGTGCTTCCTCGGAATCATTCGCGCTCTTTTCCCCGAATACGTGCGGGTGGCGGCGAACTAGCTTTTCATTCAATGTCGCGACAACATCATCTACCGAAAAATATCCGTCTTCGGCTGCCATCTGCGAATGCAGCATGATTTGCATCAACAAATCACCTAGCTCCTCACACATCGCATCTGGATCATCGTCGTCGATCGTCTCCAAAACCTCGTACGTCTCTTCAATCAAGTTTTTGCGGATGCTTTGATGTGTTTGCTCGCGATCCCACGGGCATCCATCCGGACTGCGCAGGATCGCAACGATCTCCTTCAAGTAGGAGAATTGGCGGTACGATACCTTCTCATCCTTCGTCGGCGGTACATACACCAGGGACAAATTCCCGAAATGATCGAGTCTGTCCAGTTCATACAACGGCACTGTCTCAATGATTTCTTGTCCCGCTACCCCTACGGCAGTCGCTACCGTCACCTCGTAATCGTCCGGCAGCACTTCCATCAAGGTCAGCTTCACATCAGAAGCCACAAAGGCATCGTACACTTGCGCGATAATCGTATGCAGACCCGGAGATACTTGATGAGCAGCGAGCGCCGTCCCATCTAGCAAAGAGAATCCCTCGATCGGGTCGATATGTAGGCGGGCAAACAACGGATCGATAAAGCTCTGTCCACCGCCAATTTCGATCTCTACTCCACGTTTTGGTCCCTCTGCCAACAACAGCTGCACAGTACGTTCCGCCACCAAAGGATGGCCAGGCACGGCATAGACAAGACTGCCTGCTTCGTTTACCTGTGAAAAAAGTCGCTCCACAATATCGGTGTACACATCGGAAAACGTATCGTGCTGCTCATATACAGCATCAAAGGACTCAATCGCGATGCCATCTGCGATCAGATCGGCTACGACCGGATGCTCTTTCGTGCGCAAATACAGCTGTTTGGCAGCTTTGAGTGTACGATAGATGCCATAAGGGAGCTGGTCCAAATCTCCGGCACCAAGACCGACCACGGTAATGGTCTTATTCTTCATTTCCACTCGTCACGCCTCCTTTTCGTTCATTCTCGCTTTCTCCGCTGGGAGGAGCTTATATTTCGTTAACAGCGAAGCAATTCGCTTTCCTTTTGGCAAAAATTGAATATCATTTCTCGTAAGTCCACCCGTTTTCAAAAGTGCCAGCAAATAGACCAATGCTCCTGAACCGACAGCAATTAAGCCTACCAGCGTATGGAACAAGCGATTTGAAAGTCCGGTACTGCCGAGCACTGTATTAGCGAGCCACTCGACCAGCAACACGACAATCGACATCACCACGACGGAGATGAATGGCTTTTTCACCGTTTGGCGGAATCCGATTTGTGCCCCCGTGTATTTGCTTACCGCAAGAACGTTCAGTCCCATGGCGACCAAATAAGCTAAAACGGTGGACACTGCTGCACCAGAGATGCCCCAGAACGGAACGAGCGCCAGATTGAGGATGAGCTTCACCAATACACCAATAAACAAGTTGCGGGCAGGTCGCATTACACGTCCCAAGCCTTGCAAAATCCCCGCGCTGGCAATACTCACCGTGGCGAAAATAATCGTGAAGGACTGTACAGCGAGGGCCTCGGTACCGTTGCTGTCTCCGTAGAGCATGACGTTGATCGGCTCCGCCAACAGAGCAAGTCCAAAGGAAGCAGGCAATCCTAACAGGAAGGTCAGTCGAATCGCTACTTCGGAACGATGAGAGATCAATTGATGCTGGCGCTGGGCAACAGCTTCACTGATCGCAGGCACTAATGCCAGAGACAAGGACGTGGCGAAAAACGTACCAAACTGAATGAGTGGCTGACCACGGTCAAATGCACCCTTCAAAAGCTTGGCTAAGTCCTCCGGGGTCCCGCTCCATTGCAGCATATTGACGACGGTCATCGAGTCTACAAGCGGAACAAGCGGCAAAACCAGTGCCCCCATACAAATCGGAACGGCATAGGTCAAGAGATGACGTAATATCTGGCGATTGGTCCACGAATTCGCGGTTGATTGCTGCACTTGATTGATGGTCGTTAGCCCCATCTGCTTGTCTTTTCTCCAATACCAAAGCAAGACGAGAATAGCAGCAATGGCACCTGGAAAAGCAGCAAAAACGGCACCTGTACCAGCCATGTACGGGTCCTGATACATGTTCATCGCCCAGAATGCAGCGACCAGGATGAAAATCACGCGAATGAACTGCTCAGCAACCTGAGAGACGCCAGTCGGCATCATATTTTGATGCCCCTGAAAATAGCCGCGCAAGATCGCAACCATCGGCACCAACGGGAGTGACCAAGCTACCGCTCGGAGCGGGGTAATCAAATGCTCATCACCCATCATACGGGCAATCATAGGTGCCCCTCCATATAACAGGAAGAAGAAAAAGATCCCGAGAACAACCAGCGATATACTGGCTACTCGAAACGCCCTGCGCGCCCCGATCGCATCCCCGACAGCGACGCGCTCTGAGACGATCTTGGAGATGGCGATGGGAAAACCCGCCGTCGCCAGAATCAACAACGTGGTGTACAGCGGGTATACTTGCATATATACGTACAAGCCGATATCCCCGGCAATGTTTTGGTATGGGATGCGGTATACAGCGCCTAACAGCTTGGAGACAAGACCGGCAATTCCAAGTATCGCCGCGCCTTTCACAAATTGAACGGAAGCCTTTTCTTGAGCCATGTGCGTGAAATTTCTCCTCTCCAACCTAAAACTTCGTTCATTATACCACAAGGCCATAGGCACAAGAAAAACAGCCCCGGGGTACGAGGCTGTTTTTGCTGATCCTATCCTACTGCTCCATCTGCTTTGCCAGGAAACCGGCCGCTGTTTCCGACATTTTGATCTCCAAATCACTCATCTTGGTTGACTCGTTTTTGTTGAGGAGGATCACGGACCCGATTGGATCGCCTCCTGCCACAATGGGTGCAACGACGAACGATCCATATGTTTCGTTCATATCACGACAAATTTCATAAGAGCCTACGTTTTTCTCCAGTCGGGTTTTTCTTTCCTCCAAGCATTTCTCAACAATACTACCAATGGGTTTCTCCAAGTATTCCTTTTTGGAGGCACCTGCCACAGCAATGACAGTATCCCTGTCTGAAATCAGTACGGTATGATTCATGCTTTCATACAAAGAGTCGGCGTACTCTTTTGCAAAATCACCCAATTCTCCAATTGGTGAATACTTTTTGAGAATGACTTCTCCGTCACGATCCACAAAAATCTCAAGCGGGTCGCCCTCACGAATGCGCAGTGTACGACGAATCTCCTTAGGAATCACGACCCTACCGAGGTCGTCAATTCGACGAACGATACCAGTTGCTTTCATGTCTTGTTGCCTCGCTTTCCCTGAGAAGTGGGTAGTGAATAGATGGTGGTTGGTTAGTTGTATTTTTTCCTCAAATTCTAATTTTAACTATGGGTGATGGTATCAATTTTTACCAGTTACCTCAATTACTCTCCCCCGGGTGGTAGCGAGTGATAATAGTATTTGCCCATGTTTGAAGAATATGCGAGAAAACGAAAAAACAGGGAAACGAATTCCCTGTTTTTCTTCGGACTTCTTATTTCTTCGCCGGAGCGTCGTTTTTGGACTGCGGGATGTTGAATTTCGTAATGAGCTTGTCCAGCTCGTTCTTGGCGAAAGCATCGTAGGCTTTCTCCAAAGAACTCGCGCGGAGCTGTTCTTTCATCTCATCAAAGGTCTTTTCTTTGCGATTCTCGACCTTAATAATATGGTAACCAAAATCAGTTTTTACTGGCGGGCCAACTTCACCGACTTTTTGTGTCAGGGATGCTTCTTTAAATTCTGGTACCCATTGCGTTACATCCGCATTTTCGTACAAGCCGCCAGACTCCTTGCTGCCTGGGTCATCTGTAAACTCTTTTGCCAGCTTCGCGAAGTCTTCACCCTTTTTCAGGCGCGCTACCAAGTCGTTGGAGATTTTCAACGCCTCTTCTGGTGTGCGCTTTTCGGTAGAGATCAGGATGTGGCGAACAGAAGCAACGGTACGGGAAGCTTTGTCCATTTGATCATAGGTTTGCTTCATCGTAGCATCGTCGATATTCTTTTTCATCACATTGATGGACTGGTTGATCAGGTTCATCTGATTGACGATCATGTCCTTCGTTACGCCTTGACCTTCCAAGAGCTTGGTGAACTGAGCTTCATCCTTGCCCAAAAAGCCCATGTACTGCGTTTTGATTTTCTCGAAGGTTTTCTCAGCGAGTTCTTTGGCCTCTTTTTTCATGGCATCGTCAGAACGGCTAGCCAAAACCTTGGTAGCTGTATACTCACGCGCAAAAGCTTTCAGTGAGTTGCTATCTGCCATTTCAATCATGGTACCTTGTTGTGGGTTCATGAAGTTAATGACACGCAGGAACTCTTCGAACTCATTTCCTGTTACAGTTCCTCCTTGATACTCCACAATGACCGCTTTCGGGTCTGCTGCGTAAGGCAGAGTGAGTTTAGGGAATTGTACCAAAGGATCATTAGCAGCTTGATTGCTGCCATCTGTCTGATTCGCTGGAGTTTTTGATTCTTGTTTCGCTTCTTCTGCTTTTCCGCCGCAACCAGTCATGAGTGCAACGACCAGAACAGCCGAAGATAGAATCGCTACAGAACGTTTCATAAATAAGGTTCTCCCTTCCCGGGCAAGCCCATTTTGTCAGTTAAGACACGGGGCTTTCCGTACCGGTGTCTCTTCGCACCTGGTGAAATTGACGCAGCAGCTTTTCAACCAACTGCACGCCCTCATCTTCTTTTAACCCCTTTACTTTAACAGCAATCGTGATCTGTTGTCCACCCGACAGCCCAACCCTCTTACTCCAGTTGCTGGTA
Organism: Brevibacillus sp. HB1.2; assembly: GCF_013332495.1. Classification (NCBI taxonomy): domain Bacteria; kingdom Bacillati; phylum Bacillota; class Bacilli; order Caryophanales; family Paenibacillaceae; genus Brevibacillus; species Brevibacillus sp. HB1.2. The sequence goes on from NZ_JABMIU010000016.1 coordinate 36,955, forward strand.
AGTGCAAACAAGGCTCCACCATCGATGTTGTTGTTCTGACTAGGGTGCAGGAACAATTTAATCTCGTCTGGATTCTTTTGGCTAATTTCGGTGATGTGATGCTTCAGGGCATACACACGCAAACGGGAAATGGTCAACAGATTATCAACCGGCTTCGGAACTGGTCCAAAACGGTCTAGCAGCTCCTCTGCCAAATCGTCGACGTCTTCCAATGTAGACACCGCGACAAACTTTTTGTACATCTCGATTTTTTGTCGGCTGTCCGTAATGTACATCGACGGAATATAGGCATCCAGTTGCAGATTGATCTCCACAGGTGTGACAATTTCGTGTTTGACTTCGCCCTTTAGCTCATCAATGGCCTCTTTCAGCATCTGGCTGTACAAGTCGAATCCGACCGTATTAATAAAACCATGCTGCTCCGCGCCCAGCAAATTACCGGCTCCACGAATGGACAAGTCTCGCATCGCGATCTTGAAACCAGAGCCGAGCTCGGTAAATTCCTTGATGGCTTGCAGACGTTTTTCCGCTACCTCTGTCAGCACCTTGTCCCGTTGATACGTAAAGTAAGCGTACGCAATTCGGTTGGAACGACCTACACGTCCACGCAGCTGATACAGCTGGGACAAGCCCATTTTATCTGCATTGTAAATAATCAGCGTATTGACGTTCGGGATGTCCACCCCGGTCTCAATGATCGTCGTGCTGACCAATACGTCAAAATTCCCTTCCAAAAAGTCGAGAATGACGCCCTCCAGCTCACTTTCGTTCATCTGCCCATGCGCCACAGCGATGCGCGCGTCAGGCACGAGCATAGAAATCTGCTCCGCCATCTGTTCGATTCCTTGTACTTGGTTGTAGAGGAAGAACACTTGACCATCACGAGCCATCTCACGCTCAATCGCTTCGCGAACCAAAGCAGGGCTGTAATCCATCACATACGTCTGCACCGGAAAACGATTTTCTGGCGGTGTTTCGATAACAGACAAATCACGCACACCGAGCATCGACATGTGCAAGGTACGTGGAATCGGCGTAGCGGTCAGTGTCATGACATCCACATTCGTTTTGATCTGCTTGAGCTTTTCCTTGTGGCTCACACCGAAGCGCTGCTCCTCGTCTACGATTAACAGACCGAGCTCGCGGAATGTCAGGTCTTTGGAAAGGAGACGGTGTGTACCGATGACGACATCGACTGTGCCTTCCTTCAGTCCTTTTAACGTGGCATTCTGCTCTTTGCGCGAACGGAATCGACTCAATACCTCCACGCGGATCGGATATTCCGCAAAACGCTCACGGAACGTCTCGTAATGCTGCTGAGCCAGAATCGTAGTTGGAACCAAAACGGCTACCTGTTTTCCGTCCATGACAGACTTGAAGGCAGCACGAATCGCAACCTCTGTCTTCCCGTAACCCACGTCCCCACAAACGAGGCGATCCATCGGACGTTTGCGCTCCATGTCCGCTTTGACTTCAGAAATCGCGCGGAGCTGGTCTTGTGTTTCCTGATACGGGAACATCGCCTCAAATTCACGCTGCTCTGTCGTGTCGGGAGAGAATGTATGCCCGACAGCCGCTTCGCGTGCTGCGTACAGCTTGATCAAATCTTCAGCGATATCCTTTACAGACGACTGGACTTTATTTTTGACCCGTTTCCACTCGCTGCCGCCCAAGCTGTAAATCTTCGGCTGTGCCTCTTCGCTCGCCACGTACTTCTGCACATGGTCGATTTGATCAATCGGAACAAACAGACTGTCTCCTGCCGCGTATTGAATATGAAGGTAATCTTTATGAATTCCGAGAATTTCCTTGGTTTCAATTCCGAGGTATTTCCCAATCCCGTGATTGACGTGGACGACGAAATCACCGGGCTTGAGCTCAAGGTAGTTTTTGATACGCTCGGCGTTGTTCATCGTCTGTTGAACTTTGCGTGCCTTGCGCTGTTTTGCTGTAAAAACTTCGCCTTCCGTAATAACGACCAGCTTGTTTAATGGCAGCTCAAAGCCTGTCTGGAGATTTCCTAAAATGATCGTAGGACGCCCCGGAGGCACCGTTTCCACTGCATCAGTTAAAACATCCGCTTCCATTTCGTAGTCATGCAGGACACGCTCCAGTCGCTTTGCACGCTCCAAATCAGCTGCGACAAAGACGATCTGATCCTGGGACTTCTTCCAACGAGCTAGTTCTGTTTTCAGTACGTTCATCTGTCCATGGAAGTTTTGCATGGTACGACAAGTCAGATTCACGATGTTTTGCGGCTGAGTCTTTGGTGATTGTCTCAAAAATAGGGAGAGGTAAACGATCTGGCGCTTTTTCGTCGACACGATCTCGTCGTACGTGCGCGACAGGCTGAGATTGGACATGTATTCGCCCTGGATGATGCGTCCTGTCAGCCATTCCCCTTCTTCTTTTTGCAATTGCGCTGCCGTATCCAACACACGGGAAGGCTCATCAACGATCAGCAAGGTATCGGAAGGCATATAGGACAATAAGGTATCACCCGTCGGGTAAATGACAGAGATGTACGAATACAGCTGTGCAAAACGCTGTCCTTGCTTCATTCTCTCTGCATCAGAGCCGATTCGCTCCATGACTTTTTCCTTGGCAGCCCCATCCTTCAAATTGGCGATGGTTTCTCCCAGCTTTTGTTCCAAGCGAACAGCCGATTCCTGCAATAACGGAGTCGAAGCGATCATTTCTTTTGCCGGACCGAGAATATAAGTCTGGACGGATTCCAGTGACCGTTGGGAGAGCATGTCAAACGTACGGATCGAGTCGATCTCCACATCAAACAGCTCAATCCGCACCGGCCACTCCGAATCGATCGGATACAAATCGATAATTCCACCGCGAATACTCATTTCTCCCTTGCGCTCGACCATGTCCACTCTCTCATAGCCAAGCTCAATACATCGGAGTAAAAAGGAATCAATATCGAGCTCATCACCGACAGATAACTGAATTTGTGCTTCCTTCCATACTTGCGGGGGAACGACTAAGCGACGCAAGCCAGCAAAAGGTGCAACCAAAAAACCCGTAAAGCCTTGGGCCAGACGGTTGAATACATGAATTCGCTGCGCCAGCATTTCAGGGCTGGCAATGGCAAGCTCAGAGCCAATCAGCTCATTACCGGGATAAAGCAACACCTGATCAGAGGGAACCAACTCGATCAAATCTTCGTATACTTTTTGTGCTTGGTACATGTTATGCGTCACTACGCAGACCGGACGATCTGACATTTGTTGCAATGACGCCATCAATACTTGCCGGGCGGAACCAGCTAAGCCAGAGACAAGCTGCTCATGAAGCCCCTTCTCCAAACCAGCCACGATTGTCCCGACATTCGTGTCCTGTTTCATCGGGTTAATGATGACTTGCATTCACTAATCCCCTCTCTAATTCTTCTGTCAACTAAAAGCAGAGCCTCGCTCACGTTCACAATAACCGCAGGTCAGCCATGCGAAAAGAAGCCTTAGCTCCCCAAGCTAAGGCCTTGTCAGTGCAAGCCTTCCTAATGCGTATCCACTTATTGAAGTGGGTTTCCGACTAGCGAAAGCTCTGGATGCTGAATCAGCGCTTCACGGCAATAGTCGCACGTGATGCTGACGACCGTATCTCCACTTTGTTCTCTCGATATTATAAGAGCACGTTCCTCCGGGGTCAAGGAATCAAACCCGAGCTGCGCTTCTGTTACTTGCGATTCGTCAAATTCTGCAATCTTCATGCCGCAGCAACGACATGTATAGCGTATGCTCATGCACATACCACCCCCATACTGTTCCTATCGGTTAGTATGGACGATTGGGTGGGAAATCATACTACTTCTTCAAGCTGTTGTAATGGTTCATGACCTTTAAAAACGACTCTCTTGTCCACATGGCGCATGCTTCAGCAGCCACGCTCACCGCTTCTTGAATGTCGGCTCTTTCCGCCACTGGAAACGTATTCAAAACATAGTCGCTGACGCTCCGCCCTGGTTCAGGACGACTGATACCTACCTTGATTCGTTTAAACTCCTGTGTGCCCAAATGCTGAATCATCGACTTGATGCCGTTGTGCCCACCAGCGCTGCCTTTTTCTCGCAGACGAAGATGTCCGGTCGGCAAATCAAGATCGTCGTAGATGACAACGAGATCGTCTGGAATCAGTTTGTAAAACTTGAGGACTTCCGCTACCGATTCACCAGAGAGATTCATGTACGTCTGCGGCTTCACCAGCAGCACCTTCTCGCCTTCGATTCGGCCTTCGCCAACTAGTGCACGAAACTTGTTTTGCGTAACAGGAATTCCCCATTTGTCGCTAATCTTATCTATGGCCATAAAGCCAGCATTATGTCTGGTGTCTTCATATTTTTTGCCGGGATTACCCAATCCAATTATGACTTTCACGCTTATTCCCTCCCACTCTCTCCCCATTGTACTCGAATGGTTACGTGAACAAAAGTAGAAGGGCAGAGATGAAATCACCTCGCCCTTCTTTTTTTAAGCCATGATTTTATTCGTTAGCGGTTCCTGCTTTTTCGGCCACTGCCTCTGCTTCTTGCTCCGCATCAATCGATTCTTCGGACTTGACCTTAACTGGCAGGACACTGATCAGCACTTCCGTGGAATCAAGCCCTAGCTCCACTCCTGGCGGGACTGTCAGATCCGCTACCAAAACGACATCCCCGATGTTGAACCCGTCTACATCGACTAGGAACGATTCTGGTATATTACCTGGCAAGCAAGTCACTTCCACACTATGGCGGACAAGAGTAGCCACACCCAACTCCGGATCTCCTGTCATGAGGACAGGTACGGACGTGTGTATTTTTTCATTCATATTGATCTTCTTAAAATCTGCATGCAAAATGTTTCCCTGCAAAGGATGCCGTTGCAGCTCATAAACCATGACATCGTGCGTGTCCCCGTCTACACTCAACCGAAATGGCTTATTCGTCGTCTGATGACGCAGGGCCGCATCCAGTTCTCTTCCTTTGAGCTGAATCGGCTTATTGCCCACTTCGCTGCCGTACATAATACCGGGAACCCAGCCTTCCTTGCGCAGTACCTTTACAGCATTGCCTGTCTTTTTTTCACGAGACTGTGCCTGTAATTGTTCCACAAAAAAACCTCCTTCGGACTGCTAGTAAAAGTTTCCTCACTAGCTTGTCCATCGGAGGTTTAGTTCAATCCCCTACAGGGGATTGTATATTAATCGAACAACTTGCTTACGGAAAGCTCTTCGTGAACACGAATGATTGCTTCACCAATGATTGGCGCTACGGAAAGAACGGTAATCTTATCGATAATTTGTTCTTCTGTCAGCGGGATCGAGTTGGTCACAATCAGTTCCTTGATCGTCGAGTTAGCAATACGCTCGATAGCAGGACCAGACAGAACTGGGTGCGTGCAGCATGCATATACTTCACGTGCGCCTGCTTCTACAAGTGCACTTGCAGCCAGTGTGATCGTTCCAGCGGTATCGATAATATCGTCGATGATGATCGCTGTTTTGCCTTCGATGTTACCTACGATGTTCATTACTTCGGCTACGTTTGGTTCTGGGCGGCGTTTGTCAATAATGGCAATAGGCGCTTCCAGACGTTCTGCCAATTTACGAGCACGAGTCACTCCACCGTGGTCTGGAGATACGACAACGATATCTTTCAGACCTTTTTCAGAGAAGTGTTTACCCAAGATAGGCACACCCAGCAGATGATCAACTGGAATATCGAAGAAGCCTTGGATTTGTGTTGCGTGCAGATCCATCGTAATCACACGTTGTGCACCTGCAGTCTCGATCAGGTTAGCAACCAGCTTGGCTGTGATTGGATCACGTGCACGTGCTTTGCGATCTTGACGAGCGTAGCCGTAGTAAGGAATTACCACGTTAATACTCTTAGCCGAAGCGCGCTTCAATGCATCGACCATGACCAAAAGCTCCATCAGATGCTCATTAACGGGAGCAGATGTTGGCTGAATGACAAATACGTCACAACCGCGAACGCTTTCATTGAGTTTGAGTTGGCATTCGCCATCACTAAAGCGCACTACTTGTGCGTTTCCGAGTGGTACACCGATGTGTTCGGCGATTTCTTTTGCCAGTTCCGGGTTTGCGTTGCACGTAAATACCTTCAGTTTTGGGTCGCGGTAGTTAGCCATGATCTTCTCAAGAACCTCCCGTTTATGATTGCTTTTTGCCCTTGCGAGGCATTTTGTTCGCGTAATCGATCTTATTGACTTGACGCTCACGTGCGATCGCAAGCGCATTATCCGGCACATCTTGGTTAATGGTCGAGCCAGCAGCTACATAAGCACTTTGTCCAACTGTAACGGGCGCCACCAGATTGCTGTTGCAACCGATGAATGCGCCGTCTTTTACTGTCGTTTTATGCTTTACTGCCCCATCGTAGTTGACGGTAATCGTTCCACAGCCAATATTGACTCCGTCTCCGATCTCCGCATCTCCTACATAGCTGAGATGAGGAACCTTCGTACCGTCACCAATTTTCGCATTTTTCAATTCCACGAAATCACCGATTTTAGCATTGCTTCCAATCTGTGTTCCTGGTCGAACATAAGCAAATGGCCCAACAGAAGACTCGCTTTCCACACTCGAATCAACCATTACCGAGTAAGAAATGGTCACGCCACTCGCTACTTCCACATTCGTCAGATCCGCTTGAGGTCCGATTACACAATCAGCTCCCACGGTTGTTTGTCCACGCAGGAAAGAACCTGGGTGGATCACGGTATCTGCCTCAATCTTCACATCAGTTTCGATGTACGTAGAAGCTGGATCGATGATTGTCACACCATTTCGCATGTGACCAATCATAATACGTTTTTTCATGTAGGCTTCTGCTTCGGATAGCTGTACACGATCGTTCACACCCATCGTTTCCTCCGGGTCAACCGCTTCGTACCCAACTACCTTTTCACCTGCCTCACGCAAAATACCGACAACGTCTGTTACATAGTATTCGCCTTGTGCGTTGTCATTTTTCACTTCCGCCAAGGCTTTCCATAATTTTCGGTTGTCATAGCAGTATATGCCCGTATTAATTTCTCTGATCGCCCGTTCCGCTTCTGTAGCGTCCTTATGTTCCACGATTCGCAATACTTCGCCCGCCTCATTGCGCACGATACGCCCATAACCTGTTGCATCAGGTAATACGGCGGTTAATACAGTTGCAGCCGCTTGCTGCTCCTCGTGATAGGTCAGCAAGGCCGACAACGTAGTCGCTGACAAGAGGGGAACGTCGCCATATAAAAGAAACGTAGTTCCTTCTTTATCCTGTAAAAACGGCGCTGCCTGCGAAACGGCATGTGCCGTTCCCAACTGTTCTTCTTGCAGTGCATAAGTGATATCCTCGCCTAGCTTGGCGCGGACAGCGTCAGCACCATGACCTACGACGACAACGATATCCTGAACCTGCATGGACGCCATCGTATCGACTACATGCTGAACCATAGGCTTTCCGCACACAGGGTGCAGGACTTTGTACAGCTTCGATTTCATCCGTGTACCCTGACCAGCAGCCAGAACCACGGCATGGATCTTAGACATGTCAACCCTCCATCGTAGAAGTTCCACAATGACTATATCCTAATTCATATGTGAATTTCAAGACAATCGATACAGGATTATCCCCGATTCCTTGCATTGCCAGTAGTTAGACACAAGGCAGACAACATTTAATTTTCTGACAGAAATGTGATATATTGTTGGGCGAAAGGGGTTATTTTGAAGGAGGTAGGATGAGATGAGCGCAGAGGTATACTTGCTGACTGGGTATTTAGGAAGCGGAAAAACCACCCTTTTGCAACAATGGCTGACTCATTTGCGCATCACAGACCAGAAAGTAGTCGTCTTGATGAATGAAATGGGGGAGGAAGATATTGACGGGGAACAATTGCAAGGCTTCGGCTTTCCTGTCAAAAAAATGCTCGATGGCTGCATCTGCTGCTCGATCAAGGGCGAGCTGACGGAGGGTTTGAAAGATATTATGAACGCCATTGCGCCAGACCGAATCCTCATCGAGACTACTGGCGTAGCCGATCCACTTGATGTCATCGATACGATTACCCATCCAGAGCTGTATGATCGACTGGAGTTAAAAGGGACCATTAGTGTTGTCGACGCCTCTCGCTTTCTGGACCTCAACTCCCGATTCTCCTCGACTGGCACTCTGGTCAAAACGATTCGAAACCAAGTGCGTTACGCAGACTTGCTTCTTTTGAACAAAACCGATTTGACCAGTCCTGATGTCATAGAGCGGGTTCGTCAAAAGCTCAGTGAAATCAATCCCACTGCACCCATACACGCTACTGTTCAGGCGGAAATTGAAGTCTCCCGGCTTTTGTCTGTCAAACGCACCGTTCATGAGCGACCGCTCGACAACGAGACAAACCGCCCTATTGCCGTACAGAAAAGCATCGGCCGAATGTCCACGATGGACAGGCTCAAGCAATCCCTTGGCCTAAAAACAAGCCAGCCCTCTCTCTACAATAGTATCGAAACATTTTCCTATGTATTCACCGGACCAGTAGACGCGAAAAAATTCGAGGACTTCCTATACGATCTCCCCAAAAACGTCTATCGGGCAAAAGGTTACGTCCAGTTTCACGGAAAGCCCGAGCTGATCTCGTTTCAACATACCGATAATCAGGTGCTCCTGTTCCCTTTTGAAAATTTCGGACCAAAAATGGTGGCTGTTTTCATCGGGGAAGGCATGGACCGAGAAATTATTTTGAACGACCTAAAAAAATGTTATGGTTAACGGACGCCGAAGCACCCTGCCGCAAGTGACAGGGTGCTTTGTGTGTTTTAAGCACCAGCTTCGATAGTGCTTTCTTCCTCTTGACCTACGCGGTCGTATTCTGTGAGAACTGCTGCCTGGATTTTTTCACGGGTAGTCGAAGAAATCGGATGGGCAATATCACGGAATTCTCCATCTGGTGTACGCTTGCTCGGCATAGCTACAAACATACCATTGTTTCCGTCAATGACACGGATATCATGAACCACAAACTCATGGTCAATTGTAATGGATGCAATCGCTTTCATCCTACCATCCGTATTCACTCGGCGCAGCCTTACGTCTGTTACTTCCATCTAGTTCACTCCCTTTATCTATGTAACGCGTTTAGGATTATTTCCACTCGCTGGGTAAATATTCCTGCTTACCATTATGCAATATTTGAAAAAATATATAAATATGTTTATATGTCATTTTTTGGAAATTTTCTACAATCACACAAAAAATAGCCTAACGCGCGTGGCATCAGGCTATTTTCCAATTTTTTCTATTCGATATAAGCTACAATTTCGATCTCGACTTTTACGTCGCGTGGCAGACGTGCCACTTCCACAGTGGAACGAGCTGGCTTGTGATCGCCGAAATAGTGGCCGTACACTTCATTCAGTTGGCCAAAATCATTCATGTCTTTGATGAATACAGTCGCCTTCACTACGTTCGTCAGGTTGCCACCGGCTTCTGCTAGTACTGCTTGAATGTTGGAAAAAACCTGATGGGTTTGCTCCACGACGTCACCTTCTACCAGAGTGCCGTCAGCACGCAGCGGAATTTGACCCGATGCAAAAAGAAATGGACCTACCTTCGCAGCTTGGCTGTAAGGACCAATAGCGGCAGGAGCCTTGTCAGTTGAAACAAAAGAGATTGCCATACCTATCTACTCCCCTCTATTTTCAAAAAAACTGCCTAGCTCTATTTCAATTTGCTTGCCCTTGAAGTCTACATCCTGCAGTTTTGCAAGCGATACATATTCATCTACCAAACGCTCAGAAACATCTGCTGTTGTTTCTACCAGTACGCCGCACCCTACTACGGTTGCACGGAATTCCTGCAACAGATCAATCATGCCCCGCAATGTCCCGCCAGCTTTCATAAAGTCATCCACAATGAGGACGCGAGACTGCTCGGCCAAACCGCGGCGAGCGAGTGACATGGTTTGAATTCGTTTACTGGAACCCGATACATAGTTAATGCTCACTACTGAACCTTCCGTCACCTTGTTGTCACGGCGCACAATCACAACAGGCACATTCAAAAACATAGCCGTCGCATACGCAAGTGGAATCCCCTTTGTTTCCACCGTCATAACGACATCCACATTTTTATCCGCATAAGCGGTTGCAAAGAGCTTTCCGATCTTCGCCATCGTTTGTGGATTCCCGAGAATGTCGGACATGTACAAGTATCCACCTGGCAAAAGTCTCTCTGGATTAGCGAGTTGACCGATCAGTTCGCGCATGAAGTGAAGGGCCTCTTCCGTTTTGACCTGTGGAATATACTTCACTCCGCCTGCCGCTCCCGCCACCGTTTTCAACAAGCCTACCCCTTGGACTTCAAAAGCCTCTTTGATGATAGACAAGTCTTCACTGATGGATGATTTCGCTGCGCCGTATTGTTCCGCGAACAGAGTGAGAGGAGTCAGCGTATGGGGATGGGCGAGCAAGTGCTGCGTCATATCAACCAGACGTGCACTTCTGCGCAATTTCTTCATGGCTCTTCCTCCAAAACCGAATATTATGCTGATAATGTATCATTTCCATACGGGTTTATGCAAGTATTTCCCCATCTTGAGCGCCTAACATTCGGACAACAAACACATCTTTGACAAAACCTCGCAACGCGTTGTAGATCCGATGTACTTTCGCTTCCTTTTGCACAAGAGCAAACACAGTAGGACCACTGCCAGACATCAGGACACCATCTGCCCCCGAAGCGACCATGAGATCCTTGATCTGTCTTACTTGTGGATGGAGCGATAGCGTGACGTTCTCCAACACATTCCCAAGAGAATGGCACATGAGTGAAAAGTCTTGAGTCGCGATGGCTTGCAGCATTTGTTGGGTATCTGGATGATTATCGATCTGGGCCACACGCAGGTTTCCGTATACATCCGGGGTAGATACTCCGATAGGCGGCTTGGCTAGAATGACCCAGCACGGTGCAGGCGCTCCCAGATGCGCAATCTGTTCGCCACGCCCTGTCGCCAGCGCTGTTCCTCCATAAACGCAAAATGGCACATCAGAGCCAATTTCTGCTCCGATTTTGGCCAGCTCATCTCTGGTCAACCCGAGATTCCACAATTGGTTCAAGCCGCGTAGTGTTGCTGCTGCATCACTACTGCCACCTGCCAGTCCAGCCGCAACCGGAATTTGCTTGTCGATATACAAGTGTACGCCCTGGCGTACTTGAAATTTTTCTTTCATGAGCGTTGCCGCTTTATATGCGTGGTTACGGATATCATCCGGTACGAAGCTGGCAGAACAGTCCAGCGTAATCTCACCATCTTCGCGTAGAGTCATGTCCACACGATCTGCCAAGTCTACGGTTGTCATCACCATTTCCACTTCGTGATAACCGTCCGGCCGTTTGGCAAGCACGTCGAGAGTCAAATTAATTTTGGCCGGAGCTTTGACCGAGATACGCACGTAATTCACCTCTGCCTACTTTCTAAATTTCCTAGTCTCTTATTGTAGCATAGGCAAACTCTCCCATGCCACTTGATCAATTAAAAAGAATAGGATCGAGATCATTATGGGTATTTCGAAAATTCAGCTCTCTTTACAGAAAAAAAACCGGGTTGCCCCGGCCTTGTCAACGAGTGTTTATATGGTGAGAAACGTCCGTACGATCAAACCAAATGCTACAATCGCTTAGCGGCTAATGCTTCCTCAGCAAGCTGAACAGCACGCTTGACCATGTTACCCGCATCCCGTGTCGTGATGCCTCCCCAACCCTCGGCTTTTACTGTATCGTAAAACCCAAGCTCTTTGGCCAGTTCCATCTTAAACTGCTCTGACATCAGTCCTCGTCTGCGCCCCATAGCACCCTCCTTCTCGTTGACAGGCTTAGTGTGCTCTATGCTGCTCTTTTTATTGCCTCAACCAAATGTTCAGAGCTTTTCGATATAAAAAACAAAACAGTAGAACCCAAAAGGGCTCTACTGTTGTACAAATGTGATGCGGATGTGCTCGTTTTCGCGGCACACCGTCAATTCTACTGTTTCCGTCAAGATGTCAGCATAGCTGTAAGATACCCGCTCAAAGAGTTGGTCGTCATCCAGCTTTACCACAAACACAGATGGGTAAGTTTCTTCGAGGATGCCACTACGTTCAACGGTTTTGCGGCGACCGCCATTAGCCTTCAGCAGGATGCGCTCACCGATGTGTCCGTCTAAACTGCGTTTAATGTCAAGTAACGCGTTTCTTGCCATTGTTCCATCCACCTCGCTTACATCTATTATAACAGCTCACTTATATTTTGTCAAAGAAATAAAAAATTATAGCAACCCTGTAGATATTTTGTCAACGGGGTTTTTTTCATAAAAAACGTAGATATTTGTCAAAAGATATGCATAAAGGGCATAAATACACAAAAACCCCCATTCTTGGGTGATCTCGCCCAAAAACAAGGGGGTCGTCTACACGATTTATGTAATCAGTCCGCGGCGCATACCTTCGTTCGCTAGGCGGGCAAATTCGTCCAAACTGAGTGTTTCACCACGTCGAGTCGGATTGATCCCGATGTCAGTGAGCATCTGTATTACTTCATCCTTTTGGGTTTTAGGAAACAGTCCGTTCATTAGGTTGTTCAACAACGTCTTACGGCGCTGCGCAAACGAGCTGCGTACCACCCGGAAAAACACATCCTGGTCGTCTACTTCCACTGGAGGACGATCCCTTACCTTTAAGCGAATCACTGCCGAGTCGACATTCGGACGCGGAATGAACACACTTGCAGGCACAATCATCGCTACTTCTGTTTCTGCATAGAATTGAGCTGCGACTGAAAGAGAGCCATAGTCTTTCGTTCCTGGTTTGGCTGCAATTCTCTCTGCCACTTCCTTTTGAATCATGACCACGATGTTTTCGAGGGGCAATCTCTCTTCCAACAGCTTCATCAGGATGGGGGTCGTCACATAGTAAGGCAGATTCGCCACTACGCTCAGCTTTTCCACTCCTGTCATCTTTTCTTCTATTAACTTCTTCAGATCCAGCTCCAGTACGTCCCCATGAACGACTTCAATATTTTCATAGGGTGACAGCGTGTCCTGCAAAATAGGCAAAAGACGCTGGTCGATTTCGATCGCCATTACTTTTTTGGCTGCTCGTCCCAATTGCTCCGTCAGCGCACCGATACCGGGCCCAATTTCAATCGCTCCCTTTTCCTTGGTAAGGTCTGCCTCTGAAACAATGTTATGTAAAATGTTGGTGTCTATCAGGAAGTTCTGGCCCAGACTCTTCTTAAAAGAAAAGCCGTACTTCTCCAATATTTCTTTTGTACGCGTAGGTGTCGCAATATCCTTGCCCGCTATTTGGGTCATGGCTTACTCCCTCTCTTTGTTGATAGCCGTAATGGCCGCTTCGAATTCTGCTCGACTGATTTGGAAGGCATTGAGCCGCTGCAGCATTTGCTTGGCGTTGGCGTATCCGATCCCCAATGCTTCTCCCAGCTTAATTCTGCGATCTTTAGCATCTACTCCGGACGTAAGGCCATTTGCCAACAGATCGTCTGAGGTAATCTCTCCAGCCGTTTCCGCCATTTCGGTACGTACCTCTGAAAGCGCACGAATAATCACGTCAGGTGACGCGTTCTCAACGCCGATGTCGCCCTTTTTGGTCCCGTCCTCCTGGGTAATAAATGCGTGCTTGCAGCCTGGAACCGACTTACTGATAATTTTTCGGATGCGCTCCCCTTGATAATCAGGGTCTGTAAAAATAATAACACCGCGTTTTTGTTGCGCCAGCCTGATTTTTTCAATCGTTCTTTTATGAATGGCAGAACCACCAGTTTCAATCGTATCAGCATTAACCGCACGCTTGATTGCTGCGGTATCGTCTCGTCCTTCCACCACGATGACTTCCTTGATCTTCATCATGTGCTCCCACTTTCGTACAAAGTCGGTACGATACTAGTGTTCCAAAAAAAACCGTACCCAAAGCCAAAAATACATGTAACATTTGGTAAAAAGGATCGTCTAACTAACAAACAGCTTATCACAATAACCATGTAGGAAACAGAAGAACAGGAGCAATCGCTCCTGTCCTAAGGCTTCTGTGGTCCAATGATATATACAGTTTTGTTTCGCTTGCGACCGAATTTCCTCGCCTCGGATTCCGTGCCTACGAATACGTCGATTTTGCCACCTTTCATGGCACCACCCGTATCTTCAGCTCGACGATACCCAACACCTTCAATGTACACCCACCATCCATACGGAATGACTTTAGGATCTACAGCGATTGTGTGACCTGTCTTGGCTTTTACCCCTGTCGATGTGCGTCCATATCCCGGAGAGCTTGGGTGTTTGCCACCTCCCGAAGGAGTATAAGCAGTCAGGGTAACCCCGTTCAGTACTTTTTTCGGCCTAAACACTTTTCCACCACGTGATACCGGACCCGCTGCTGAAGCAACCAGGACCCGATCTGGTTGACCCTTTTTCTGCAACGTTGGGACTGCGGTACCCACGGCTACGACATTATCTTTCTTCGGTACAAGTACATCTTTTTTGACCAGATCACGGGAGACTTCTTTTCCATCTTCCATGACTAGCTTATAGTGTGCAATTGCCTTACCTTCTTGCCCGCTCTGTAATACGCGGGTCTTACCTTTTTCCAGCGCTGGATCATTTTTGCGTATTTCTTGAAAGGTGACTCGCTCATCGACTTTTACCATTTTCTCAACAACCCGCTTTACGCTGATCGAGGAGTCCTTGGTAAGTGTAGCGGTCAATGCCGGTTCTACCCGGTCCTTCTCACCTAGCACGATGCCGCCGTCCTTCAACGCACCAGCAACATCACGACTAAGTGTCTCTATCGTTTTTTTCTGCCCGTCAACCTGGATTGGTATGGACCAGGTTGTATATAAAGTAATGAGTGCTCCGTCTTTTAGCTTCGTCTCGGGGGTCGGTTGAAGGGAATCCTTTTCCGTTACCGTAATGTTTCGCTCGGTTAAGAACTGCTCAACGGTCTTGGCTTTTGTAGCGACCGTCTTGCTTTCTCCGTCCAACGAAAAAGTGACCTGTTTTGGCTGAGTAGCCTGGGCAGAGAAATAGCCAATCATGGGAACGAGCACAAGAGCAAGGCAGCCAAACATGACTAGCCCACGATTCTTATACCTTTCCCATATCGCGCGTAACTCCATTTCCCACACTCCTTTTCCTAGAAAAGCGCAAGGCTCTTCTTGTCTAGCCAGGTAAGGGTCGATGTAATTGCACTAATATTCTGGAAGTGGCCGGTACTTCACAAGGTCGGCTTTGATTGTATTTCACTTTCCCGGCTTTGTCAAATTTACCCTCCCTTTTGGCTGAAGCGATAATGGTACCAGACTAGCAAAATAGGCATGGCGAATGGTAGCAGAAACCTGTCGAGAAGCCATGTCGGATGGACAATAATCGTTCGACACATTGTTCATCGTATGCGTCGACAAAATAGAGTAGAACCCGGTTACATAACACAAAAAAAACGGGAAATCACGTAATCAATCGTGATTTCCCGTTTTTATTAACCATTCATGCGAAAAAGACGTCTGGCGTTGTCTGCGGTAATTTGTGCCATTTCCTCGTAAGACAAACCATGAATGTTCGCCATTTCCTCACAGACGTAGCGCACATATCCACTCTCATTTCGCTTCCCGCGGAAAGGATGCGGAGTGAGATACGGGCAATCTGTCTCTATCAACAGCTTGTCTAGCGGTACCTTCGCTGCTACTTCTTTTGGCTGCTTGGCATTTTTGAATGTAAGCGGACCACCGAACGAAATATAAAAATTCATATCGAGTGCCTGCTTCGCTGTTTCCCAGCTGCCAGAGAAGCAGTGCATGATGCCGCCAACATCTGCTGCCTTCTCTTCCTTCAGGATCGTTAAAACGTCTTGGTGCGCATCGCGATTGTGGATGATGATCGGCATGTCGAGCTTGCGAGCCAGACGAATCTGCTTGCGAAACACCTCTGCCTGCACATCACGTGGCGACGTATCCCAGTAGTAGTCCAAGCCCATTTCACCCAATCCCACTACTTTCGGATCACGACTGAGCTCCTCGATCCATTCTAGGTGTTCGTCTGTCATGTCCTTGGCGTCTTGTGGATGCCAACCGATGACGGCGTAAATAAAGTCATACGCATGAGCCAAATCCATGCAAGTTGGAATTGTTTCAGCGTTGAATCCGATGTTCACAATTGTACTGACGCCATTTTCTTGCGCACGAGCAATGACCTCTGCACGATCTTCATCGAATTCCTTCGCATTTAGATGAGCATGGGTTTCAAATAACAAGATGGGTCCTTCCTTTCCTTGCCCTCGTTACTTCACGATTGCTCCATTTGGCATACTTGGGTCAACAGTCGCAAGTGTCAACTGATCTCCTGCCGATGCTGCCAAGATCATCCCTTGAGACAGCTCGCCGCGAAGCTTCACTGGCTTCAGGTTAGCTACGAGGATCACTTTTTTGCCGACCATATCTTCTGGGGAGTAGTATTTCGCGATACCAGAAACAACCTGGCGCTTCTCGTAGCCGAGATCCAATTGCAGAACCAACAGTTTGTCCGCATTTGGATGCTTGGCACATTCCACTACCTGTGCGACGCGCAGCTCTACTTTTCCAAAATCGTCGATGCTAATTTCTTCTTTTGCATCAGCTGGTTTGTCTGTTGCTGCTTCTGTTTGGTTGGTGTTTGTCTCACTCACAGGTGCTTCCCCTTTCAAAGCTGCTTGCTTTTTCTTGTTTTCCTCTGCTTGGCGACGTGCCTCTGCTGTCGAATCGTCGATGAAAGCCAGTTCTGCTTGAACATCCAGACGAGGGAAGAGCAGTTCCTTGCGGCTAACGGTGCTTCCAGCAGGCAATCCACCCCATACACTTGCAGATTCCCAGCTTGTTGCTTCTTCATTGCCCAAAATACCCAGTTGGTCCCAAATTTTCGCTGGTGCTTTGGTCATGAACGGTTGGATCAGCACGGAGCTAATGCGGATGCTTTCCACCAAATTGTACATAACGGTTGCCAGACGACCTTTGGTTTCTTCGGTTTTTGCCAAATTCCAAGGCATGGTCTCGTCGATGTATTTGTTTGTACGTCCCACCAGTTCCCAGATGTGAGCCAGTGCATTGGAGAAGCGCATTTCTTCTATGTGCTCTTCCACCAGCGCTTTCGTTTTCATCGCGAGGCCGATCAAGCTGTCATCCGGCTCTCCTGCATCCTGTGGCGCTGGAACGATACCATCGAAATATTTCTCAATCATCGTAGCGGTACGGCTCAGCAGGTTTCCGATGTCATTAGCCAAGTCGTAGTTCAGGCGCTGTACGAACGATTCTGGCGTGAAGATGCCATCCTGACCGAAGTTGATTTCACGAAGCAGGAAGTAGCGAACGCCGTCAGAACCGTAACGGTCGATCAAAACCTTCGGATCAATGACATTGCCCTTGGATTTTGACATTTTTCCATCTGGCATCAGAAGCCAGCCATGACCAAAAATTTGTTTTGGCAACGGGATATCCAGTGCCATCAACAGGATTGGCCAGTAGATCGTATGGAAGCGCAAAATGTCTTTTCCAACCATATGAACATTGGCAGGCCAGAAGTTACGATATTTGCTGTCATCCTCGGACAAATAGCCGAGAGCAGAGATATAGTTCGTCAATGCATCGATCCATACGTAAATGACGTGCTCTGGATCGCTTGGCACCTTGATTCCCCAGTCAAATGTACTACGGGATACAGACAAATCCTGGAGACCTGGCTTCAGGAAGTTGTTGATCATTTCGTTGCGGCGGCTCTCCGGCTGAATAAATTCAGGGTTTGCTTCGATGTGCGCAAGCAGTCTGTCCTGATACTTGGACATGCGGAAGAAGTAGTTTTTCTCCTTCACTTTTTTCACTTCGCGACCACAGTCTGGGCAAGCATACCCGTTGTCCGTTTTCGCTTGGGTTTCTGTCCAGAAAGCCTCGCAAGGTACACAGTAGAAGCCCTCATACTCGCCCAAATAAATATCACCTTGGTCGAGCAGGCGCTGGAACACTTTTTGTACAACCTCTTTATGACGAGGCTCTGTGGTACGGATGAAATCGTCATAAGAGATGTCGAGCTTTTGCCACAGGTCCTTTACCCAATCGACAATCGGGTCGATGAATTCCAGCGGTTGTTTGCCATCCTCGGCAGCACGCTCTTGGAGCTTTTGACCATGCTCATCTGTCCCTGTCAGGTAATACACATCATAGCCGCGCAAACGCTTATAACGAGCCATAGCATCACACGCGATTGTGGTGTAGGCGTTACCGATGTGGAGTTTGTTACTCGGATAGTAGATCGGTGTTGTGATGTAATAAGTAGGTTTCATTGCAACTATTCCCCTCCTGTTTACGTTTATTAAAATAAGGAAAAGCCCACCCCAAAAAAATTGGGGCGAGCTCTATCTCGCGGTACCACCCAAACACTCCGTCCCCTCACGGAGAACAGACTTGGTGAGTCAAAACATGACTCTACCCGTAACGTGGGCATACGTCACAGACTACTAGGTACGGTCAATGCCGTCACTGTTCATCTGCAAGACTCAGGGTCCATGTTCAGCTTGCTCACTTATACCGGTTTTCAGCTACCCCGGCTCTCTGAAATAAGGAGGATCGGCTTACTCTTCCCATCATGGTCGTTTGGTATCATTTGCTGCATTTATCCTCTATTGTACACGACCAACCTGTTTTGTAAACATCCTCGGCAAGCCCATTTTCCTAAGGAATTTTATCGCTTGCTTCATACCAGCTTTACAAATTACAAGAAGAAAAGAGAAAACTTGGAGTTTTTGTCGAATCGCCTTGATGTGTTTCGACATTCATCGACTTATTCGACACCCAATAATCCCAGTAAATTTTATCCATAAAAATTTCCATATCGCTTCCAATGCTTTGATAAACACTGATTTAACGGCATTTTCGTTTTGAAAAAACATTTTGCTTTTCAAGGAATTGTCAAAATCATGTTGACACCTTTGGGAATGGCTGGTATGATTATCCCAACAGAAAATGTCGAATATTGACGATAAATGATGAGTGTATAACAATAGCATCGACATATACAGTTTTTGGGAGGAGATTTTAACTATGATGAAATCAACCGGTATCGTTCGCAAAGTAGATGAATTGGGTCGTGTTGTTATTCCAATCGAATTGCGCCGCACTCTGGGTATCGCTGAGAAAGATGCTTTGGAAATCTACGTTGACGGAGAGCGCATCATCCTGAAAAAGTATGAGCCTGCATGTATCTTCTGTGGAAACGCTGACAAAGTATCTCACTTTAAAGGTAAAATCGTGTGCCAAGATTGCCTGACAGAAATGCCTGTTAAACGCTAATATCATTTGATTACATAAACATGCCTTTGTGGGACGAGCCTCACAAAGGCTTTTTGTTTGCTATTTTTTCTTCAACAGCGCTCGGAAGAAGAACAGCCTAGGCGCATACAAATCAGAATAGACCACATCAGCCGGCATTTCAAAGGATACATCGCTAGAAAACTGTAGCCCAACCTCCGCCAAAACTTGCTGTAGTCGCGCTAAATTGATCAGCGGGTAATCAAAAGTGAGTACAAGCTGCCCATCGTCTTTTAGCACTCTGTGAAATTCGCGGAATGCTTGCACCATAATCGGGTCTTCGAGATGCTCGAGAACAGAAATACAAAAAACCGTATCAAACTTTTGATTCGGGTACGGCAAGTAGGTCAAATTGGCTCGACAATAATGAATACCGTCAAAATAATGCGCAGGCAAGCTGTCTGCTACTCTTTTCCCAAATACGTCCACAATATCTTGATAGATCGCTTCCTTATACAGAATCCGATTATCGAGATCACAAGCGTGTACTTCTCGACATTGATCAGCCAAATAAAATTTGAATGGATGGCATATCCCGCATGCCGAATCAAGCACAACATCATTCGGATTGGCAAATTGCTTGGCCCAGGCATATTCGTACGGCCTACTGTTCCATGTAACCGGCAGTGTAAAAATGAAGTGATCGTCTTTTTCATCTGTATTCACAATAAAACGAGAATCACGTATACTCACTGCTGATTCCCCCCTTCCTTTCCTTCCGAAAACACCGTCAACGCCCATTACCATCGTATTCACGTACACCGTCGACATGACGAAAAGAAAAAAAGCCGACCGTATCGGCCAGCTTTGCTCACTCATTGCCTTCTATTCCCGATGATATTCGTTGTAAACATCTCGTTTGGATACGTTTCGATCATCGGCTGCTTGCTTGATGGCTTCCTTTTTCCCCATGCCTTGTGCGCAGTAATGATCCACGTGCTCCACGATACTCAGCGATTGCCACCATGTATCATCGACTTCCGCTTCCAGTGGTCCTGTGTTCCCTTCGACAATGACACAAAACTCACCGCGCACCTCGCCGCTTCTGAGCCATTCCAGCAGCTCGTCCAACGTCCCACGCACAAATTCCTCGTAGCGCTTTGTCAGCTCTCTTGCCAGGACAGCTCTCCGATTCCCCCACGCCTCCCGCATGGCAGCAAGCGTCTTTTCCACTCGATGAGGAGCTTCATAAAAAATGAGCGTTTCTGGATATCGCTTCAATCGTTCCAGCTCTTCGCGTCTTTCTTTGTTTTCGCGGCCTATAAATCCGCAAAATACGAAGCGATCAGTAGGAAGACCGGAAGCAATCAAAGCTGTCAACGCCGCATTGGCACCTGGAACGGGGATAACAGGAAATCCCGCTGCGGTCGCATCTCGTACCAGCTCCGCACCCGGGTCGGAAATAGCCGGCAAGCCAGCGTCGCTTACCAAGGCAATCTTCTTGCCCTCGGCAAGCCACTGCAACAGCCCATTTCCACTTGCTTCCTTATTATGCTCGTGATAGCTGACCGTACGTTTTTCGATTTGAAAATGATTCAGCAGCTTTCTTGTCTGGCGCGTATCTTCACACGCGATGACATCGACTTCACGCAACGTATTTAGACACCGCACCGTGATATCATCGAGATTGCCGATAGGTGTAGCCACCAAATAAAGGACTCCTGCTTCTTCTGACGCAAAACTGCGTTGCACATTCATTCGGAAGCCCCTCCAATCAATTCTTCTTTTTTCTTGCGCGTTAATCGTTTGATGCTCTCTTCACGCTTGAGACCCCAGGAACGGTCTGCTCCTTCTTCCCAATAGAGCAGCTTCACTGGCCCGCGGCCTCTCGTATACTTGGCACCTTTTCCTTCATTATGAGCAGCCAAGCGGCGGATCAGCTCTGTCGTATATCCAGTGTAGAGTGTCCCATCCGCACAAGACAGGATGTAGACATAGTGACTCTTACTCGAGGGAATCTCGTCTGCCATAATAGATTTCCTGTAGTTCTTCACAGTATTGCTCTCCATTTTCATACACAATCAGCGGCGGCTGAATTCTCAGCTCCGGCTTTCCACCCCTTATTCCCTCGATCAGAACCATATTCGGCTCTGCTTCCTTGCGCGGGTAAACCAGACGCATCCGTTTCGGCTCGATGCCGTATTGGCGCATAAGCGAAATGATGTCGATCAAACGTGTGGATCGATGCACGAGCGCCAGCTTTCCACCGTTTTTTAGCAACTGACTCCCCACGCGAATGACATCCTCCAAGGACAGCATAATCTCATGCCGGGCGATCGCAAAGTGCTCGCTGATGTTTTTCTCCCCGCTCGTCGCAGGCATATACGGCGGATTGCACGTGATCAAATCGAAGTTCCCGTGCCCGAACAACGACACCGCATCCTTCACATCGCCATGATGCATCGTAATTCGTTCGTTCAAACCATTCAACGTCACATTGCGGCTTGCCATGCTGAACAAACGCTCTTGAATTTCGATTCCATCAAAACTGGCTTCTGGCGTACGCGTGGTCATAATGAGTGGTATCGCCCCATTGCCCGTGCACATATCCAATACTTTTCCGCGCTTTGGCACCGATGCGAATCGCGCTAAAAGAACCGCGTCCATCGAAAAGCAAAACACTTCGTGGCTCTGGATTATTTTCATTTCATGTGTCAATAAATCATCGATGCGCTCTGTTTCGTAAAGCGGCACGTTGGTGACAGGTTCCATCTACGGCTCGTACTCCCTTTTGTTCTTGTCTTATTATTCCTATCCGGAAAAAAGCGACCTGACACGTGGCCCAGGTCGCTTTTTCATGTGGTGCTGGTTACTCACCGCTTATTTTTGAGGGCCGCCGCTCAGGAATGAGAGACAGAACAGGCAATCCCCTTCTTTTCGCAGGCTGCCGAAATGCACATTGCAAATATGAAATCCTTCCGCGTACAAACGGGCGAGGTTGTCATATCCTTCTCCGACCACTGCCTTTTTGGCTTTTTCCTTCGCGACAGGGCTTGTTCCCTTTTGTTTTGCTTGGGCGCCGGTCTTTTTCCTGTCTAGTCGGTTGCGAAGGTGCTGGTTTTCAACGAGTAATTGGGCGTTTTCCTCCATCAAAACAACGATGACGTCTTTCAGTTCACCAATTTCTTTATAAAGGTCACCAATACGTTCTTCAATGCTCGCCATCTTGACGAAGATTTCCCGTTTGTCCACTAGCTCACCTCTCCCCTACCCCCACGCTTTATTCAAAGGTGGGGAGACCTATCGCAATCTCATCCAATCCAAATTCGGTGACACGCTTGTCGATTGAAAGCTCTACTTGGACAGATTGATCAAGTACGTTTACGGAAACGACTCGTCCATTTCCCATCGGGGTGGTGACCATTTTGCCAATGTCCGGCATCTCATCCTTCGAGCTTTCATAGTTGTCGTTCTCGTATTTTAAACAGCACATCAACCGGCCGCATAGACCAGAGATTTTGGCTGGATTCAACGAAAGATTTTGGTCCTTGGCCATTTTGATCGAGACAGGCTCGAAATCGCCGAGGAACGTCGAACAGCAAAGCAACCTGCCACAAGGCCCGATCCCGCCAAGCATTTTGGCTTCGTCACGCACACCGATCTGGCGAAGCTCAATTCGGGTACGGAATACGGAAGCGAGGTCTTTTACCAGCTCACGGAAATCAACCCTGCCGTCAGCGGTAAAATAAAAGATAATCTTGTTGCGGTCAAACGTGTATTCCACATCGACCAGCTTCATATCGAGCTTGTGCTCTTTGATCTTCGTCTGACATACAGCAAAAGCATTCTTGGCGGCTTGCTTGTTTTCATCCACCTGTTTTGCATCTCGCTCGTCTGCCATCCGAATGACCTTTTTCAGCGGCAATACGACATCAGACTCAGCTACTTCTTTTTTGCCAATGACGACCTTACCAAACTCGACCCCTCGCGCCGTTTCAACGATGACGGTGCAGTCTTGCTCAATCGGCAGTCGGTCAGGGTCGAAGTAATATATTTTGCCCGCTTTTTTAAAGCGGACCCCAACAACCTCGTACAAGGGTTATCCCTCCTGGAATTGAAGAACCAACCGCTCAAGAGCCAACTGTGCGTTGGCATTTCGCTCTATCCGATTTTTCGTCTCCATGACCAAATCTATCCCACGCAAGAGCTCAGCTTTTGTCCATACCAGTGCTTGTCCTTGCAGCACATCCTGTTGGTCGCTGTTAATGAGATGGGCATGCCTGCCTACTTGCAAATACAGGATATCGCGCAGCCAAAGGATGAGCAAATCTAAAAAGAGGGGTAGTTCCTCTTTACTTTTGTCGCTCTTTTGCAACATATCATGGATCGTTAAGAGTGCAGATGAATTGCGCTGTTTACACTCCTGCACCAATTGTATCACTAGATTTCTTAGCTGTGCAAACGATTCTGATTGGCTGAGTGTCATGGCTTCTTCCACATTTGTCGTAATGTGGGAAGCAACCTGTGCCATTCCCGCTAAAACGCCCTCTGCACGCAACTTTTCCGCAATCAATTCTGCAGAAAGTGGTGAAAATTGAACGATTTGGCATCGAGATAAAATCGTAGGAAGAATCGCATGGCTGTGCTCTGTCAAAAGCAGTGCCAGTACACCGGCGGGCGGTTCCTCCAGAAACTTGAGCAGACTGTTGGCAGCCTGTGTCGTCATTTTATCGACGTGCTCGATGATATATACCTTGCGTGACGACTCGACAGCGCGCATCGCCATTTCTTTTTGCAATGAACGGATCTGGTCGATTTTAATCGAAGCCCCATCAGGCGTAATAAACAACACATCCGGGTGATTGCCACCCTCTATGCGCCTGCATGTAACACAGGCCCCGCAGGCGTCTGCCTCCCTTTCCGAACAAAAAAGGGACTTCGCCAGATGCAGGGCCATCTGCTTTTTACCTGAACCTTTGGGACCCGCCAGCAAGTAGGCGTGTGCCAGTCGTTCGTTGCGCAAACTATGATACAGCAGTTCCTGTGCTCGTGGCTGCTGAGAAAATCGGGTCCATGTCATGATGGTTTCACACCCACTAAAAATACAAATTGATCAACATGCCGCGGATTTCGCCAATCCTGGCTAACAAATCAATCGTTGGTGCTTGCTCGCTCAAGAGCTCATCTGTTAGTTTGAGCAGCTCTGCATCCACTTCTTTGACGATTTTGTACAGCCTGCTACGGCCACGCCGATTCATTCCTCGTCTATCGTCCAAGGCAATGCCAAACTTCACAGCCTCTTCCATGAACTGCTTGACGAGATTTTTATAAGCATAGAAGTCACGAACGGCGCGGGAACGAGCAAGAATCTGTCCCTGCCTGTCTATGTCTGTCAGTAGCCGGGTAAGCTTCTCCTGAGACATACGTTCGTCTTCTCCTTGAATCATCGTGCCAAAATTCAGCTTTTCCAGTTGAGGATTCTTACGTGAATCCGTCGTTTTAATCAAGTCCAGTTTAGGCCGTAACCCATCACTGATTTTCATATCGCCACCTCCGTCGCCCGATCCAATACAGGGTTTATCCCCGTGAGATCAAGTATATACGAAAGTTGCAAAAAAAGAGAGAAGGAACCACTAAAATGAGTGGAACTCTCCGACATCCAATACGAATACTGCCGCACCACCCACCTGTACTTCCAGCGGATATGGCATGAACGAGTCTACAGCATTACTGAGTGGAGAGACGGGAGTGACCATTTGTTTGCGGGATTTGCAATTATGCGCAATGATGTCGATTACTTCCGGCACGCTTTCGTCAGACGTACCGATCAAAAAAGTTGTGTTACCGGCGCGTAAAAAGCTACCCGTACTAGCCAGCTTCGTAGCACGAAAACCTTTTTTCACCAATTGTTGAGACAGACGACCACTGTCTTTATCTTGGACGACCGCAACTACCATTTTCATCGGCTATCACCCTTTCTCCCATGATCCATTCCCAATTTGACTTCTTCATTGTATGAAAAACACGTAGGCTTGGTACGTTATTTCGCTTAAACATATTATACAGCATGTACATCATCCTGCGGTACAGGGAACCTTACAGCTTGATCAAAAGACGACTTTTTGAACAACCATTTATAACCTGTCTAGCAGTGCCTGTAGGGCAGATTGATATACATGTTCCATCGGCTGCTCGGCATCAATCACGACAAAACGTTCTGGGTCGCGTTCCATAACCAGCTGATACCCTTCCCGAACAAGCTCATGGAAACGCATCCCTTCCAGATCGAGACGATTCACTTCGCGTCCACGGGAGGCATTAATCCGCGCCAATCCGATTTCAGGCTGTACATCAAAGAACAAGGTCAATTCCGGCATGCAATCACCAACAGCAAATCGGTTAATCTGGTAGACAGCATCAATGCCCAATCCCCGCGCATGTCCTTGATAGGCAAGACTACTGTCGATAAAACGGTCGCACAGTACCAGCTTGCCCTCTGCCAAAGCAGGTAACACCTTTTCCGCTAAATGCTGGCCACGTGCTGCCGCATACAAGAGAGCCTCGGTTCTTTCATCCATCTGTGTGTGGGCCGGATTCAAAATAATTTCCCGGATTTTTTCGGCGATATCAATTCCACCGGGCTCACGAGTCAAAAGTACATCGACTCCACGCGCCTTCAGCTCTTCGTACAGCTTGGCGATGACGGTGGATTTTCCGGCCCCTTCTCCGCCTTCTATCGTAATAAATCGGCCTTTCTTTCCTGTTGCCACTTCCATACTCCTTCCACCCCTGTTGTAGCAGGCCAGTTGCTTAGATTATCGTAAAACCTGTATCGTTTGTAGCTGGTCGTCCTGTACGCCATGGAATCGCGTTTGTCCTCTCGCCAATTCCTTCAGCATCGTCAGACTTTCTTCATCGATCCGCTCGCCTGGCACCAACACTGGAATCCCTGGCGGATATGGAATCACCATCTCTGCCACAATGCGTCCCAGCGCCTGCTCCAAAAGAATCGACTCCATTGGGCAGTCAACGGCTTCATGCATCGGCAATGCCTGCTCGCGCAAATAATGGGAAGACACAACTCCCGTCAAAAGAACGCGTTCCTCCCCTGGTTTTACTTGTGGCGCCATCGATTCAAAAAGTCTCCACAAAGCGTCCAAGTCACGGGAGGATGTCCCTGTCGAGGCTGCAAGGAGTACATGAGAGTCATCCGCCAGCTCCGAGAAAATCCCGTGCTTTTCCATCCACTTCTGCAACTCAAATCCACTGAATTGGGCTGTTCGCAAATGGAAAAATAGCTTCAACGGGTCAAGCGTAGCGTATACGCTATTCGTGGACAACCGTGGCCAATCCAGCCAGTCCAATCGATCGAGTCGCTCTCGAAACTTGTCCAAAAGTGGCAACAACCTGTTCCACTCTTCGGTCGCCGCAAGCGCCATATGACGTCTGGCTAAATCGAGTGAAGCCATCAGCACATACGACGGGCTGGAAGACTGAAGCATAGCGAGATGACGGAACAACCGTTCACGATCAATCCGCTCCCCCTGAATATGCAACATCGAGGACATCGTCATCGCTGTTCCCATTTTGTGTGTCGATTGGACCGAAGCATCCGCACCTTCCTGCATAGCAGAACGCGGAAAAGCAGGATGAAACCCGTAGTGGGCACCGTGAGCTTCGTCTATCAAAAGCGGTACATCAAACCGATGAACCGTAGCCGCCATTTTCGCCAAATCGATACCCATTCCATAGTAGGTAGGATTCGTCAAAAACACTGCCTTGGCATCGGGGTGTGTAAGCAACGCACGCTCTACATCTTCGCGCCTTACACCCGCAGCGACTCCTGTTGCCAGATCGACGGCAGGTACTAAAAAG
This sequence comes from Brevibacillus sp. HB1.2, assembly GCF_013332495.1. Classification (NCBI taxonomy): domain Bacteria; kingdom Bacillati; phylum Bacillota; class Bacilli; order Caryophanales; family Paenibacillaceae; genus Brevibacillus; species Brevibacillus sp. HB1.2. The sequence continues at coordinate 64,139 of NZ_JABMIU010000016.1, forward strand.
ATCGGGGTTGCTCTTGCCATCATAATGCCGTTGAATACAGACTTATGGCAATTGCGTTGTACGAGAATCTTGTCACCCGGTCTGCATACCGTCATGATGAGAGCGATATTTCCTACTGTACTTCCCCCGATCAAAAACTTGGTCTGTTCCGCATGGAAGGCTTGCGCCGCCAAATCCTGCGCTTCTGCAATGACACCTTGTGGCTGATGCAGGTCATCTGTCCCGCTAATTTCCGTTACATCCAGCTCCAATATATCTTGAAAGCGATTTTTGGCATGGTTGTCAAAGCTGTGGCCCATTTTATGTCCTGGCACATGAAACGGATGCGGCCGATGCTTGGCGTGCCGTTCAAGCTGTTCATAAAGGGGCGCACGCTTTTGTCGCTCCCGAAATTCAACATCTCTCTCCAACACGCGCGACTCACGTCCTTTATTTTTATTCCCCTATTTTAGCATGATTTGGACACGCATGAGGCCAGCAAAAAAAAGACACCGGAATGCACCGATGCCTTCTTTCTTCACGCATCTTTTCGCAACCAAATGCGTCTCATCTGATGAATAAAAAATGGATACTTTTCATCCTGTACATCGGTATTGACCATTTCCTGTTCGCACCGTTGACAGATAAACTGCTCACAAATGGCGATTCCGTCATTCTGCTCCTGTTCACAGACGATACATCGCTGAGCAACTTTTTCCATAGTGAAAACGCCTGCCCTTTTCCTCAATATATCAACCATTATACCCTATTATAATCAGCATCATTCCCAAACGTTCGTGTTTTCGCCGATAGCTCGGTAGGCTTGGAAGTAGGACTGGGCTTCCTGCACAGGGAAGCAAGCTGCCGCATCAATGACGTAGGACTGCCTCATCGCGTCAACCAGCTCGGGTAACGGCAGCTCTGCAATGGTCGTTCCCGCGGCATTTCCGATCACGAGCAAATCCGCATCCTTTACAGCATCCTGCCACGAATCGTATAGCGTCCAACCCATCATCCTTTTGTTCGGAATTGGCTTGTCCTCTCCGGTGTACACCGCAACGTCTTTTTCAGCCAACCAGTCAGAAGACATATGCTCCCATAGCCAGTCCTCTCCCCAAAGTACGATCCGCTGTATATTCACTTTTTGTAGAACGAGCCTGCACTCTTTTTCAAGCCATCGAACGATGAAGGAAGAGTCTTGACGGGAAGGATAGAGCCATCCCTGACCGATTCGTTTGTCCATACCGAGCGCGCGACTAACTTGTAGCAGAGAAATTCCTTTCTCATCGCAACTGGCACCAAGTTCGATGTAGAACTGCTCCTTCCACGCCAAATAGCGCGGTAATTGCCGAAGCACTTCATCCACCTCACGCATCCCGCATACCATCGATACCAGTGAGTAGCGAGCGAGGTGTTTACAGAGAAACCGCATCCATCTCCCATTGGGTTCCCCTCCAAGCAAAGCACGCTCGTGAGTAAATAACGCCATGCGAATGACCTCATGCTCCCCGGTGTGCTCGTATTGGGCATGTAAAGTATTCGCCCAGTCGTATGGCACGTCGCTTCCGTAGACAAGTGTGAGCCATGGCCCCGTTCCCAGCTGTTGCGTCCTTTCCTGCAAAAGCTTGCCATCAGTCTCTTTTGTCAGTAAAAACCCATCAGCGACTTCATCTGAGGAATCTGTTTGGTAAACAGACAGCTCAATCCCACACGCTCCGAACTCATTGCCGAATCTGTTTACGACCTCCTCTGAAATGACCCATAGCCTCACGCTTTCCTTCCCTCCTCATCACGCCCTACCGAATCAGCTTCCATATCGTTCCTTTTATCCTACCCATAACAACAAGCCGTCAGTCCAGTCATGCTAGACAAACGGCTTGTTTCATTCCTTGTATGAGCTTTCTCAAGATTTGCGACTGTGCGATAATGGAAACGCAGACTTTCATTCATCCAGACCGCTGTAAAAGGAAGTGACTTCTCATGAAGGAAACCGCCGCCCATACGATCTATAGCTACAAGCTACTCCATCGTTTTCGCTGGCGATTCGTCGGCTACCTTTTTCAACTGTTGTTACTAGGCTTGTCCCTTATTTCGCACTCTTTCATACTACAAGTACCCGCTTATACGCTGATTGTGACGTTAGCGATTCTACCTGTAATACCGATCTGTCATTTGGTTTTATTTCGACTGTATGCCCTTCTACGCGGCCATAAGCCAAAGACAACTGCCGATATGCTCGTCTCTCCGTGGTGGGGTGCAGGCTATCCACTTCCCATCCCGCTATCTGTCTATCGGGGCAGTGAGCTCACGGTAATCGTGGGAAGTATGGCGATAGCAGCCGGGGCTTATGTGTGGCTTTCGAAAGGATACGCGCTCACCTTGATCACCGGAACGTTGATCGTTGCGCTGCCACGCCTCCTCGCCCTCCTTGCTTCCTTTCGTCAGCCAGGTCGTAGCCGGGTGAAATACGAGGATCGCGGCGTTGCTTTTTTGCTTACCGATGGATAAGCGAATCGATACACCTTTACATAACCCATAGCTTGATGACAATCAACGCCGCCAATCCAGGCAAGCGGAGAAGTCCGACGAGCAGAGCCGTCACCGGGTTGATCGGGATGTGGAAGTTAGCCAACTCTCCAACCAGATTGGTGAAAAACAGCAATAGTGCGCCAATTACGACTTGCATGATCCCAAATCCAATCCACCTGATTGGGCCCGTGACAGATTTGCTGGCGGCAATCACCAGCAAAATCCCAACTACAATCAGTGCTATAACCCACCCTGTAGTCATCGGCTTTTCCTCCTATGCCTGTTGGCGATTCCTCTCGCGCTTTGCTTGCGCGAGCAAATACATATACCGCTTTTCGGTCACATGCAAATAATAAATGACATCATCCAAACCGCCATCCGGTTCACTGATCTCCACAAGATGGCGAGCATGCTGCCAGTCCATTCGCGCCTGATTGACTGCCACATCCAAGCTCGCTTCATTCCATTCCACCACGAACCGCGCTTTTTTTCTCCACCTACTCACCTGCAAGCTTCCCCCTCAGTGAAAGTAGTAAAGTACTCCTGTCATATTGTTCACTGCATGCAACAAAACAGCTCCCCAAATTGATTGGTACCGATGTCGAACGAATCCGAGTAGAAGTCCAATGACAAAAAGCGGAGCGAACAGAGCGATATCCATATGAAGGAGCCCAAACCAGAAACTGCTCAGGAAGATACCCATAATGGGCCCGATTCTCCGAACCAGATAAGTCTGAATCACGCCGCGAAACAAAATCTCTTCCGCAATCGGAACCAATATGCCAATGACCAGAAGTGAGGTGAGCGCCGCCAAAATATCCGTTTCTTTCGCCTGCACAATCTCTTTTTCGATCAGCTGCTCTCGCTCTGATGACAGAGACAGTCCAAACCAGTCCGCAATTGGGTTCGTCACCACCGCATCCAGCACCAGTGCAATCAAAAGAAACAGAGCAGCGAGCATCAACAGCATCCGGCCTAGTCGTACAGGTCGGCGAACGCCGATTTCCCCCAGTCTTCCACGAAACCACAGCGGAATCAAAATCAACAGGAACAGTTGAAAAATAGCTGATTCCAATATCCCTCCGATCGTACCGGTGGAAAAGAAGGTACCTTCCAGTAAAAACCCATACAACAGTAGTACGCCTGTTTGAAACACATGCAGCCAAGCAACAATATGCAGTACATCATTCCCTGTGAGTTCGTCATATTGCCATAGCCATGACGTCTTCTGCCGTCTTTCTCGGAGCAAGCTCACAATAAAACCAACGGTCGCAATGAAGCTAAATACCGTCACTGCAAATGCAAGTAATCCTAGCCATACCTCCGGTTGCCCGATGGTGGTAGCGACCCACTTTCCGTCTTCCCCCTTGTGAAAACGTATCATGGATAGCTCCGCAGCAAACATGAGCCAATACCCAATAAACAGCATGATCGCCCATGGAGTGGACTTTTGTCGCCGTATCCCACTCGCAAGCGACAGTCCTGGTCCTGTCAGCATCTCCTCACGCTCCTATTTCACTGTATGTCTCGTCCATTCAAAAAAGTCCGGCATTTCTATCAGGATTGCAAAGCTTTTATCTGTGCTTCTGCTACTTGCTTGAGATATTCATTGCGCGTCCGCAAAAACCGCGTCATATACGCCTCCAAGAACAACCAATCCGCGAGCTTCCCCAAAATACCCAGCGGAGATGTGTAGTCAAAAATATCGATCATCCTCGTCTGATTCTCCGTTATCGGAATGAACTCATGCGTGTGATGAAACCGTTTGAATGCGCCAGAAACCATCTCATCCACGAAATAGCGCGGTTCCTCCATCTCTGTGATTTTCACCGTCAAATTCTGCTTGATACCGAAGTGAATGGCTTCCCAGGTAACCGTCTCCCCCAGGTTTATCAGTCCGCTCGTTACTCCCCCAATCGCTTTCTCCTTTGTGCTGGCGGTCGATTCCATATGCAAATCAATGCTTCTGGCAGCATCGAAGCAGTCCTGTCGCGGAGCATCTATCAAAAACTCCATACGAATAACCGGCATACTGCATCCTCCTCTCGAAACGAAAAAAAGACAGGCAGCCCCCGTCTTCTTTTCGTTTCGACTTTTTCAATTTCCTTACAGGTCGCGTCTGCCTTCCAATGCTTTGGTCAGCGTGACTTCATCGGCGTACTCCAAATCTCCACCGACTGGCAAGCCGTGCGCGATACGCGTCACGCGAATGCCAAAAGGTTTAATCAGCCGGGAAATGTACATCGCTGTCGCTTCCCCTTCGATATTCGGATTGGTCGCCAAAATGACTTCCTTCACCTGCTCGTCACCGAGGCGCTTCAACAGGTCGGGAATGCGAATATCCTCCGGACCGATCCCATCCATAGGAGAAATCGCCCCGTGCAAAACGTGATAATACCCTTCAAACTCTCTCGTCTTCTCCATCGCTACGACGTCTCGCGGCTCTTGCACCACACAGATGACTGAGCCGTCACGACGTTTGTCCCGACAAATATGGCATGGATCGAGATCGGTAATATTGTTGCAGACCGAGCAGTAATGAAGCTGACGCTTGGCATTAACCAATGCTTTTGCCAGATCAAGCACGTCGTCCTCTTTCATATTGAGCACAAAAAAGGCAAGCCGCCCAGCCGTTTTTGGACCAATGCCGGGCAATTTCATAAAACCATCAATGAGCTTTGAGACCGGTTCTGGATAAAACATCGCCTACTCCTCTTTTCCTGCCCAATTTTTAGAACAGGCCTGGGATGTTCATGCCTCCGGTAAATTTACCCATTTCCTTACCTACCATTTCATCTGCTTTGCGCAGTGCATCGTTCACAGCAGTGAGCACCAGGTCTTGCAGCATTTCTACATCTTCAGGGTCTACTACTTCTGGCTTGATCACGATGTCTTTAATTTGCTTATGTCCATCGATTTTCACAGTGATAGCACCGCCACCAGCAGAGCCTTCCACGATTCTCTCTTTCAAGCCTTCTTGCGCTTTTTGCATATCTTCCTGCATTTTTTTCACTTGCTTCATCATTTGTTGCATTTGCTGCATGTTTTTCATTGAGGTATCCTCCCTAAATGGTTATGAGTGTATGATTTAGTCTTTGACTTCAACAAGACCTTCTCCGACGAGCTTGATGGCTTCCGCCAAAAACGGGTCCTCTTCTGGCTCATCAGAAGCGTCTTTTTGACCAACCTGCTGGTCTACACTTTGCCACTCTTCCTCCATGACAGACAAGAGCTGCAGGGGCTTGCCCAGCACCGTAGACATAACGCGCTCGATCACGCTCCGAAGCTCTGCCTCCATCGTCTTATCGCAATGGATGGCACTGTTGAAGGTTACGACAACAGCATCATTGCCGGCAGCTACCGGTTGACCATTGACTAGCCAAGCCTGGTACTGGATCTTGATCTTTTTCAGTTCAGTCAAAATTTGACTCCACTGCCCGCGCACCTGTCTCGCCAAATTCTCATCCATGGCCTTCGCGACTTCCCTGACTCTATTCATCGGGGTTCGTGAACCACCAGAAGCCGCGGCTATGCGCCTTGGCTCGTTCTTGCGCGTTTCTTCGGCCTTTTGTTGGCCGGGAATGCTCACCTGACCTTGCATCACTTGAACCAAACGCTCTTCCAAAACGCGGATGCGATTGGACATCGCGGTCAGTTCCTCGCTATTAACGGGTGAGGCTCCCATAGATTCCGTCGCATTCGCATTCGCATTAGGCTGGCACATTTTGGCAAGGGTCAGTTCAACTAACACCCTTGCATAGGTCGACCATTTTAACTGCGACAAAGCCTGATTGCAGGTCTCAATCGCTGCGTAAAGCACCGGAAACGAGTACAGCTTTGCAACCTCTGCAAACTGATCATCAATCATGGTCCGCTCGACAATCTCTTCCAACTGCGGCGCTGTCTTCAATAACAGCATATCGCGGTAATAGTAGAGGAAATCGTGCAGGAACTGCTCCGGGTCCTTCCCTTGCACCATGACTTTATCAAATTGCTCCATGACCTGTGCAACATCGTTTTCGGCAATATGTCGCGCAAGCACAGAAAAGTAAGATTGGGCAACTGTGCCCGTAATCTGCATAATATCACTAGCACGAACCTCGTCCTTGCTATAGCTAATCGCTTGGTCCAACAAGCTAAGAGCATCACGGGCTCCACCTTCAGCCATCTTCGCTACGAGCTGCAGGGCCTGCTCCTCCACCTGCACCCCTTGTGATTGGCAAATCTTTTGCAAGAGATCGACCATCACTCTCAGTGGAATTCGGTGAAAATCAAAGCGCTGGCAACGAGAGATAATCGTCGCTGGCAGCTTGTGCGGCTCTGTTGTCGCCAAAATAAAAATGACGTGGGACGGCGGCTCTTCGAGGGTTTTTAACAAAGCGTTAAATGCCTCTGTCGTCAGCATATGCACCTCATCGATGATGTACACTTTATACCTGACGTCGCTCGGGGCAAATTTCACTTTGTCGCGAATGTCGCGGATCTCTTCAACACCACGGTTGGATGCCGCGTCGATTTCCAGCACATCCGTTACAGAACCGTTGGAGATGGCTCTACACGTATCGCATTGATTGCATGGTTCGCCATCTATGGGCTGCTCGCAGTTCACTGCTTTCGCCATAATTTTGGCTGCACTTGTTTTTCCCGTACCTCGGGGACCGTTGAATAAATAGGCATGGGACAGCCTATTTTCGCGTAAAGCATTACGCAAGGTTGTCGTAACATGCTCTTGTCCGACTACGTCTTGAAAAGTCTGCGGTCGGTATACGCGGTATAGCGCGGTATAAGCCATGTTCGTGTGACACTCCCCATCTGCACAGTCCTCTTCTATATCCTATTCAGTATACACGATTGCCACCGTTCGTACAAAGTGAACGGACATGTCTCACAGAAAAACGCCCCGTTCACAATTGTGCGGGACGCATTCTGCTCCTAATACGGTAGCATGATATGGAAGGTCGTCCCAAACCCTTTGGAGGAGACACGGATTTGACCGCCAATATCGTGAATGATTTTTTGGCAGACAGACAATCCGAGCCCTGTCCCTTCCTCTTTTGTCGTAAAAAACGGATCAAAAATCTTATCAATAATGTAAAGCGGGATGCCCGGACCTGTATCGTGAATATCGATACTCACTTTGTCGCCACTCTGATCGAAATGATGGGAAATCCGAAGCGACCCTTGCTCTCCCATTGCTTCTATTCCGTTTTTGCATATATTAATGAACACTTGCTTCAATAGCTCGGTATCCCCGACGACCATCGGAAGCTTACCCCGAGAGGCAAACTGGACATCAATTCCGTACAGATTCGCCTGTGACTCGACGATCGGCAAAATTTCCTCAAAAACAGTATTTAAGTCGACCATAGAATATTGAATATTACGCGGCTTGCTCAATAATAGGAATTCACTGACTAAAGAATTGATGCGATTGATTTCGGTGAGCATGATTTCGGTGTACGTTTTCTCCCTGTCCATGCCGCTGTCACCGAATAATCTGAGGAACATTTGCAGAAATCCTTTGATTGAGGTAAGCGGATTGCGAATCTCGTGTGCTGTACCAGCAGCAATTTGCCCGATCATCGCCAAGCGTTCATTCCGCTCGAGCTTTTGAGCGAAGGATCGAAGGTTTGTTATGTCTTTGAAAAGAATAAACGCCCCTACTGTTTTCCCTGACTCGTCTTGGAGCGTATTTGCGTCGACAATCAGCTCATAGCGTTGGTTGTCATTGGTCCAGGAAGTCGCGACATTTTGCAGCTTTACGCCTTCCAACAGTTCTTTTTTAATGAACCGATGCGGTTCGGGGATGCCGCTAAATACTTGATCAACGTGTTTATTGATGACGTCCAGTCTCTCCATACCCAGTAGCTTGCACGCCGTCTGACTGGCTTCGATAATGATCGATTTCTCGTCGAGGATAAACAAGCCCATGCTTGTATCATAGGTCAGTTTGGTCAGCAATCGTTGCGACAAAAGCTGGTCGCTTTCTTTTGCGAGTTGGGGAAAATGGATCATGTACAGAAGTTCTTCTGCTTGCTGTGCCATGATCATGACAGATGTGCTCCTGCATCCCCCCTGTTTATCACACCATTCCAGTTCGACCTCGCCTTTGGTTCCCACTTCTTCTTCCTTTCGCAAATATTCCTCATACAGGTGCTCCATGGAACCTCGATGGGGAAGAAGAGAGCTGATAGGCTGATTGATAAGTTGATCGCGTGAATATCCGGTTACACGAAGCAGTTGTTCGTTGACCTCCACGATACTACCCGCTTGATTCACCAATAAAACGGCAGTAGGCAGTTGATGCATGAACCGCTGCAATCGACCGGACGAGCCAACGAGATGTAACGAAGAAAGAGCACTCATAGCTTGTCCCTCCTGGCCTATGACGTATTTTGAAAGGAAAGAAACCAAATCCTTTCCGCCTATTATGAAAATTCGTGAAAATACTCATAAAAACCTTCATTCTATCCACTTGAAAAGCACGGAAATGTTTCGCTAGTTATCGTCAATTTCCAACAAAAAATAAATGGATCGCAAAATAAAAATAGCATGCTTCCCTTCGGAAACATGCTATCTGTACATGCGTGATAAGTACCGTGCACCTATCTTCGATAATCCTTATCCGAGCGTTACTTATGGTAGCAGCTCAGAGCAGGCTACCCTGCGGCACACGCGATGATCCACTTATGGCTGCTTCCTTCCGGACCTGACCAGGTTCATGGGTTCGCGTTGCACAGGACCCGCTCCTCAACACCGCCGCCATAAGGCAGCCTCACATAAGAAAACCTAGGATAGGAATTCAACCCTGCTATTGCGGATTGCAGGTTACAGGGCACCGCAACCTCCCCGTCTAGCACGGTAGAACTAGAATACCAAAGTTAGTAACCGATAGCAAGGAGTAAACCTATCCAGTGCTAGGAAATCTCTCTATCCTTACTAACTCTTCCCTTACAATCCGCCGATTGTATAATCTGAATAGCTCCATCCTCAAAAGCCTTCTTAAAAATCGAAACAATGGAGGGGTCGAACTGAGTTCCTTCACATCGCAGAATTTCTTCGTATGCCTCTTCTGCTGACGTGGCTTTGCGATAGGAACGCGTAGAAGTCATGGCATCAAATGTATCTGCTACAGCCAGAATACGGCCAATCAGTGGAATTTCTCCCCCTTTGAGCTGATCAGGGTAACCTTTTCCATCCCAGCGCTCATGATGATGCCTTACCCCTGAACTGATATGTGACAGATTTTCTATCTGCTCCACAATTTCTCCACTGATGATGGAATGAGTTTTCATGCATTCATACTCGTCAGGTGATAGCTTTCCTGTTTTTAAAAGGACGTGATCAGGAATGGCTACTTTTCCGATATCATGCATTAAGCCAGCATAACGTAAATCATCTCGTGAAAAGGCAAGCTGCTCCTGTTGCTGTAAATAATCGTAAATGATAAGGGCATAGTGCGTAACTCGTTCTGTATGTCCTGCTGTATAAGGGTCCTTCATCTCTACGGCTAAATAAAAGCTGCGAACGATTTGATCCAAGCTCTGTTGGGAATACTCCCGCTCTCGAGTAATTAATGCATGCATCTGTTCTGCCATCGTGTTGAACTTATTCTCCAGTAACGTTATTTCTTTCATCCCCTGTATCGGGACGCGTATGGAAAAATCACCTTTCAACATCGAGTCCGTGGCGGATACCAAGCTATAGATCGGCTCACCAATCCATTTTGATAAACGATGAGCCACATAACAGGCAAATAAAACAACAATAAAAAGGGTGAAACAAAAGATGAGGTTCAATCGTTGTAATCGTTCGTTTATCCCCTCTCTCGGCAACCATTCAAAATAAGCACCACCGCTTTTTTCTGATACTTGACGGTATACGTAAATGTCCTTGCCTTGGATGAGCAACGAAAAGAGGCCATTTTCATTGGATTGTTCCCACTGACTGCGTGCCATTTCATAATGAGGAAGCGCCGAAACATGATTTCCAATCATAGCTTTATCGGTGTGAATCATAATGGTTCGGGAGGGGGAAAGGACCATCATGCCATACTCTTTTGGAACCACATAGGTACGGATCCAGTCAGTCAGTTTATCCAGATTGATTTCCACCAATAAAAGTCCCGTAGCTTTTGGATTCGAACTCTCCAGGCGCTTATCGAGAAAAAATGATCTTGGGCGCTCCTCTTGCTCCCTTTTGGTAAGAAAATCCACCCTGTTTTCTCCGGCTCCCCATTGCTCTCGTTCCATAAATTGATTATCCGCACTCCAGCTCTTATCTTCGTGTAATGAGAAAACCCTTCCATCCTCACCGAGAAAAACAATATTTCCTACCACGTTTTGGTTGCGGGAGAAACGCTCGAATAGATTTTGGACTTGTTCCTCCGATGTCCACTCACGCCGAAAGCCATTCTTCTTTCCTTCGTCAAAAGATGGTTCCTCTGTGATACGCATGGCCAGTCTATTCGCCAATTCATCGGTATCCTTTTGGATAGACTGAAAAAGGGACAAAAGCCGTTCATCGACGAGCCCTATATTCGCATCCATGTTCGTCTTGTATAGTTCAAACACTGCCTCTGTGGACTGATCATAAAAAAGGAAGCAAACAAGAATAGTTGGTCCTAGAATCAACAATAAAAATGTAGAAAATAATCGATCCCTCCACTTCTGGTACACAAGCCTCCCCCTTTTATCTAAGCTGTTCACCAAGTCAATAGCTACACCATTTATAGTGGGTACGATTATATAGTGTCATTTCACTATTTCCCGCTGGGATCAAACATAAACCTTTGTTCGAACTAAAAATGGAATCTTCTTCATCCATAGACAAACGGACGCTGTCGTAATATCCTAGCTAAGAATTATTATCGTATGTGAGGAGATGCATCAGATGAGATACATCCTCCTGGTTTTTCTCGGAGCATGTAGTTACGGCATACTATCAACCATCGTAAAGCTTGCCTACAAGCAAGGCTATTCGCCCGCAGAAGTAATTGGTGGGCAAATGTTTTTGGGTTTTGTGCTGACTTGGATACCCGCTCTTTTCTTCCTGCGGACCAAGCCTCCCCTCCGCCAGTTGTTTTTATTGGTCGCCGTAGGTCTGTCTGTCGGCTCCACGGGAATTATGTACTACAATGCCCTGCAATATATCCCTGCCTCGATCGCCATCGTCCTTTTGTTTCAGTTCACATGGATGGGCGTACTGGTTGAAGCTGTGATGACTCGCCGAATGCCGGGGAAGGAGACGATTTTTTCCCTCCTATTGCTGCTGACAGGAACCCTTCTTTCAGGAGGAATTTTTGAGAGCGGCGGTTTGGCCCAATTTCATATCCTTGGTGTCGTCTTCGGTCTACTCTCAGCCGTTTCTTTTACATTGTTTATTTTGTTCAGCGGGAAAATTGCCATTGCAATTAATCCGTGGATTCGTAGTTCCAGCATGGCGACTGGCTCTTTTCTGTTGGCCAGCCTGATTTACCCACCCGCTTTTCTATTCAACGGAGCATTGTTGGACGGGTTGTTTCCATACGTATTTTTGCTCGCCTTCTTCGGTATTTTTATCCCGACCGTTTTTTTCAATTATGGTATGCCCCATATAGGGCCGGGGATGGGAGCTATACTAGGAGCAGCTGAGCTACCTATGGCTGTGCTCTCCTCCTATGTCATTCTGAATGAATCTGTCACTCTACTCCAAGTGAGCGGTGTCGTGATCATTTTACTCGGAATCATCTTGCCGGAATGGCTGCGCCAGCGAAACATTCGAAGAAACAAGGCTACCTCTTAATCGTTGTCCAAAGCCCCTCCATTGTGCCACTGCCGCACATACGGACGGGGTTTTTTTATGATAAAAAGCAAAAAAACCTCTGCTCCGCGCAGAGGGTTCGTTATGATTACATTCAGATTACTCTTGCCGATCACGATCGATCATCAGAGGCTGTGGTGCAGCTGCGATGCTTTTTTGTTTTTTCCAAACAGTAAACCCATAATAAGCAGCAGCAATGAGAACCAGTACACCTAAGACAGAGAAAATCACGGTTCGATTATTCAACAAGGCCACATAAGAAGTAAGCATCTCCACCTTATTTCCCATGAAATGACCAAGCAAAAACAAGATCAACGTCCATACAAAGCCGGTGGTATACGAAAACAGGGCGTACCGTGGAAACGTCATTTTCCCGATCCCGACTAAGTAAGGAACCACATGTCTGACGACAGGAAAGAAATAGCTGATACATAGAGCGTAGCTTCCGTAACGATCGAGCAGCGACTGTGCTTGATCTACGTACTTGTTCATTCCTTTTTTGCGACTAATCCAGTTCAGTGCAGGTGCACCTAGCCATCTTCCGAGCACATATCCCAATGACAGCCCAGACACGACACCCAAATAGGTCGCAATAAATGCAGGAACAACATGCAGAATTCCCATCGAGGTCAGCACTCCTGCAGACAGCACGATCACCTCGTCAGGAATCGGCATACCAACAATCCCTAGCCATAACATAAAGAAAAGAGCAAAATAGCCAAACTGACCCACAGACTCGGACAGCATATCGACAATCATGTAGAAATCCTCCTAGCCGACACCCTTGCTATCATCCTTCCGGCAAATGTAGACAAAGGCAGGTGGCAGATTCAATGGAACCATCTTCACCGATACTTGCTCAAATACAGAGGAAAGCTGCTTTTTCATTTGCAGCGAATATTGAAAGGCGACAAATACTCCACCTGGTTTTAGTGCATGATATACCTGATCCATAATTTGATCACGCAGCTCTTGTGGAAAGTTGGCAAATGGCAGTCCTGACAAAATACAGTCGGCTTTGCCCAATCCCGCGTCCGAAAGAACCCGATTCAAATCTACCGCATCTTCGTGGAATCGTACATCGGGAAATAGTGGTTCCAACCTTTTGCGCATCTTGGTCTCCTTTTCAAAAGATACCAGTACGGCTTCCGGTTTTTTCTTTTGCTCGATCCACTTCGTAAAAATCCCCGTTCCTGCTCCTAATTCTACAATTGTATGTGCGTGCTCCCAGTCGATGGGCGCAACCATTTGTTTACAAAGCGCACGGGAGCTAGGAGTAATACTGCCTACCTGGCCAGGTGACCGCAAAAAATTATAGAAGAACATCATCCGATCCTTCATGCTGGACGGATGATGACAATCGATCATCATGTCTATATGCTCCCTTCTCAGTTCTTGCTTATCCATTTATCATATCCAAAAAACATTACGAATTATCTACCAAAAACGAAAGATTTTCTTACTACTATAACAGTAAACGAATGGAAATAAAAATTCCTCCGTCTATAGTCGGATCAAATAATCACGCTTATGATGGTTTTTTGAGTGATATCCATACGTTACAATGACAGTAGATCAAGTTTTACATCTAATCAAGGAGGACTTATTTATGGATTATAAAGGTGTAAAAGTCATAACGCACGCTAGCACATTTTTTGCACCGATCCTTGTGCCCATTCTTGTCTGGCTGCTCGTACAAAATCGTGACGCCAAAAATATGGCGCTGCAAGCTTTGTTCTTCCACATCATTATGACGGTGCTCATCGCTATTTCCTGGTTCTTCACCTTCTTGTTGATTGGGATTCCGTTCCTGATTGTGTTTGGACTGATGGCGATCTACTACCCGATCAAAGGTATCATTTATTCCTTAAATGGACGCCCGTTTTCCTACCCATTCGTCGGTTGGATTGGCAGATAATCTCGATACACAACAAAGACCAGCTATCCTTTTGTAGGAAGCTGGTCTTTTTGTTAAGGAGCCTAATTCCAATCGAGATTAGGAGCCTACTGTGAAGCGCTCATTGCGATGCTTCGGATTTTCGATTTCATCGAGCATGGCTACAGCATAATCGGCATAGCTCACATAGCTCTGTCCGCTAGCGTTCACTAACAGATGGTCTTTTCCGAGTTGGTACGCGCCTGTTCTCTCCCCTGCTGGGTCAAAAAAGGCAGATGGACTGATATACGTCCATTGAATGCCGTTTGACTCTTCCAATACATGCAAGTACTCTCCATGCTTTTGCGCAGTTGCCAAGTAAGCCTTAGGGAAATCAGGAGTTTCTACGAGACGCAGTGTTTTTGCTTCGTCTACAAACAGACTACCTGCACCACCTACAACGAGCAAACGTGTAGAAGGAGCACCCTTCAAGGCTTCAATCAAAGCCTTCCCTGATTCTACGTGCAGATGTTCTTGACCTGCTGGTGCCCCAAAGGCATTCACGACTACGTCAAAGCCGTTCAAATCTGCCGCTGTCAGGTCAAACACATCTTTCTGAATCACAGCTACGTCGGCTTGCTCGATTTTCGATGCATCACGCACAATCGCTGTCACTTGATGGCCACGATCCAGCGCTTCTTTCATAATTACCTTACCTGCTTTACCGCTTGCTGCTACAATTGCAATCTTCATGATGATATTCCTCCATTTTGTATGTTGTAGATGTAACCGAATTAGTTACAACTCTTTTAAAAAGAATAGGCGCTTACCGCATCACCTTGTTGTAATCATTGTAGTTACAACGAAACGAAATGTCAACCCTGTTTTTTATCGCATGAAAAAAGCACCCGGGTATTCAAACATACACCAGGTGCTAGCTGTTATTTCTTTTTCGTCGGACCACTCCAAGTAATGAACCCGCCTTGTAGATGGGCCATCTGAGGAATGCCGTGTTTCTTTAAAATTTTTGCTGCCTGCTTACTACGCATCCCGCTCCGACAGTATAGCAATATATCGTTTTTGCTGGAAATTTCCTTTGCACGATGGTCGAGCTGAGACAAAGGGATGTTCACCGCTGATGGAATGTGACCCGCTTTATATTCGTGCGGCTCGCGTACGTCGATGAGCAGCACCCTGCTTTTTTGGTTGACCCGTTCCTTGAACTGATCTGACTTGAGATTTTCTAATCCTTTCACAGGAAGGAAGCGAGAGACCAAATACCAAATGATGATCGCGTAGGCTAACAGCAAAAGAATCGTAGTGAAACTCATAGGAAGCTCCTCTCCAAAATCGGTTTAACGGCTCTTGACCAAAAGCTCTACGGCTTCTTTCACCAGCTTGCTCGTGTCTCCTCCAGCAGCCTGCTCTTCTAACAAACAGCGTTGCAAGTTTTCCGCTACAATCTGGGCAATAGCCTTATCTGAAGCGTTGCGAACAGCGGAGAGCTGCGCTACTACGTCTTTGCAGTTTTTCTGCTCGTCCATCATTTTCAGCACACCGCGGACTTGTCCTTCGATTCGTTTTAAACGTCTTTTGATATCGTCACTGTAGTTGTAATCCATATGAATTCCTCCTGTTTCACGACAAGACATACGTATCAATCTTGGAACTACCTTACATACAGGTATCTTATGCGAAATCCAGGTAATGTCAAGCAAGCTGCCTACGCGTGCTGCTTAAATGAATAGGTTTACTTTTGCCTGTGTCGCATCCCCCAAATAAGCGGCCACACCTGCATACTCCATTCCTTCGAGCAATTCCTCCTGTTTGAGACCGAGCAAGTCCATCGTCATCGTACAAGCGACCAGCTTCACTCCCTGCTCCTGAGCCAGCTCGATGAGTTGTGGAAGCGTCAGGGCATTGTGCTTTTTCATGACATGCTTGATCATCTCTGGCCCCATGCCCATCATGTTCATTTTAGACAGTCCTAGCTTCTTGGCGCCTCTTGGCATCATCCAACCGAACGCTTTTTCAAGCCACCCCTTTTCTACTTTCACGATCTCGTCCTTGCGCATGGTATTCAGTCCCCAGAAGGTGAAGAAAATCGTGACATCATGATCATAGGCCGCAGCTCCGTTCGCAATAATAAAGGCTGCAATCGCTTTATCCAAGTCACCGCTGAACAACACAATCGTCGTTTTTTCTTTTTGTTGTTTTTCCATGTAAGAACACCTCTCCTATATACTTATACTTGTATGGGTATAGAAATAAACGAAAGAAGCTTTTGCAACGAAAAGCATCTTTCCTTATAGAATGTCACTCCAAATCTTGATGGCCGTTCCACAAATCAGCACAATTAGGCCATAGCGCAAATATTTCACATCGCTCTTGGCGCTGATCATACTGCCCACCGGTGCACCCAAAACACTTCCGATGACCGTATACAAAACGGGCAAGAGCGGAATTTGCCCACCCGACAGCTTCCCGATCACACCACCTATTGCGGAGATGAATACAATAGCCAAAGATGAGGCAATCGTCACCCGCGTGGGTATTTTCAACACGGTCAGCATAATCGGAATGAGGATGAACGCTCCCCCTGCACCGACAATCCCGGATACGATTCCTACGGCAAACGCAGCACCAGCAGCAATGAAGCGGTTATATGCGACCTCCCCTGCTGCCGCTTCTGTCCCCCTATTTTTCACGAGCATCAAAATCACGGCGATGATCGCCAGTATCCCGTACACCACATTGATGTTTTCATTCGACAAGTATCGGGAGAGAGCCGCACCAATCAGGCTGCCCGCCAAGATGCTTCCCCCCATATCTCTGACGAGTTCTTTATGAATCAGGGGCGAGTTTTTTCCGTTTCTTTTGCGGAAAGCCAGTACGCCAGACAGCGACGCGAAAAATACTTGAAACATCGATATCACCGAAACTTCCTGGGCGGAAAACTGCGCCACACCTAGTGCCGGTGGTATAAACAGGAGCATCGGGTAGCTGATGATCGCTCCGCCGATCCCGAGCAATCCGGAAAAAAAGGAGCCGACAAAACCGAGAGAGACCATGAGCAGAAGCAG
This sequence comes from Brevibacillus sp. HB1.2, assembly GCF_013332495.1. NCBI lineage: Bacteria > Bacillati > Bacillota > Bacilli > Caryophanales > Paenibacillaceae > Brevibacillus > Brevibacillus sp. HB1.2. Next base: position 81,407 of record NZ_JABMIU010000016.1, read on the forward strand.
TAAAACGTCCATATATCCTCCTCGCATTCCTACCTAACACATCGGAATGCTCAACCCTCTTTTCAAATGAGCCTTCTTCAAGTAAAATTAATTCCAAGTAAATAACTGTGAATAAGGTGATTTAAATGGTCCGCTTTTTCAAATCCATTTTTCAGCATCGGTGCCCCACCTGCCAAGAACCTTTGCGCTCACACAAAAATGCCTTGTTCAGTGAAAAGCAATGCCCCAATGGCCACTACAAAGAAGAAATCTATACGCACCTTGGCGTACGTATCGTTTATGAAAATCAGGAGTAAGCGAGCACTACAAAAACGGTCAAAAGTGCTCGCTTCTGTCTCCTTACAGCTTTTTCACTAAAAATTTGTACACACCGTTCTCAACCTCATGGGAAACCAGCTCATTCCCTGTTTGTTTGACCCAAGCAGTGAAGTCGTTCAGAGAGCCTTTGTCCGTCGAGAGTACTTCCATGATTTGACCGGATTGCATTCCGTCCATGGCTTTTTTTGCTTTGACGATTGGCATCGGGCAAGCCAGACCTTTTGTATCTACCACAATATCCGCCATTTTTCATTCCTCCTGTTATATAAATGAATATAAATGAGTGTTCAAAAAGTCGGCTTTTCAGCACCGAGAAAGTGGCGAGAACTTGAAAAAGAAGGAGCCGAGTGTAGGGGACCTACATGAGCACCGGACTTTGAAGGTGAACGCCAATTTCGATGCCGATTCAACTTTTCAGGACTACTTCGTGATCAAAAGACGATTTTTTGAACAACCTTTTCGTTATTTATCGTGAATGGCGCAGCGATTTGGCCCTACTTCCATCTCTTGTTGTTCCTCTTCGCTCGGCTTTAATTTCCCCATATTCACTTGACGAATCTCTTGATACGCATTCGGCTGCGGCGGCAAATGATGCGTAACGATATGCCTGAATTCACTTTCATCCGCAATCGTTAGTCCTGGATTGTTGCGATACAGGTCACCCAAACGGGCAGATACGGCACCCATTGGACCCATCTCCATGTAGCTGCCAAAATGAGCAGGCAACACGACTAAATGCTCGGGAAGCTCTTTATATCGATTATACAGGGTGTTGTGCAGGTCTCCCACCCAATCTTCTGCTTTCCCAGCCAAATCCGGGCGTCCGATCGAAGCGACGAACAGACTGTCTCCCGTGAGAAAATACGTATCATCAACAACCAGTGATGTACTCCCGATGGTATGTCCGGGGGAATAGATCGGCAGGATCACAATTTTGGTGGTACCCACTTGGATTTCTTGCCCTTCCTCTAGCTTACGATAGGAATACGTAACTTCTTCCGCATCTTTTTCTGGGAGCCAATACGATGCATCGAGCCGATCTGCCAGCTTCTTTCCACCGGAAATATGGTCGGCATGCAGATGAGTATCGATGGTGTGCTTGATCGTCCACTGATGCTTTGCTGCAAATGCTTCGTACACATCCGTCATCCGCAACGTATCGACGACAGCCGCCTCCCCTCCTGATACGATCATGTAAGACAAGCAGCCTTTTCCAATGCGGACAAACTGATAAATCGCTCCGCCATCACGGAGGTCTCCCACCTTCACTGGCTCCAGATGCTCACTCCACGCCTTCATTCCTCCTTGCAGGTAAGAAACATCCGTAAAGCCCGCTTCTGCTAGCATCTCTGCGACAAAAATGGAAGAGCCCTCTTTTGCACAGACGACCAACACCTTCTGTTTCACAGGGATTTTCTCAAGAACAGTCTCCACCCCATCCAGCAAATCAAAGTAAGGGATGTTCATGCTCACTACTCGATGCCCTTCGATTTGCCAAGCCTCGTAATCGCTCGTATTGCGAACGTCGAGAATAAACAATTCCTCCTGCGCAAAAAGAAGCTGCGTTAGCTCGTGTGCTGTCATCGCCTTCACACTTGTTTGTTGTTCCATCATCTTTCTCTCCCCCTTATTGTTTTTCTGCCGGGCCATTCCAGCCAGACATACCCGGTACTACATTGGTGATTTTGGTAAAACCTTTTTCGGCCAGCAACTGACAAGCCATGTCGCTGCGTTTACCGGATCGGCAGATGATGTAGATGTCATCATCGAGCTGTAGCTCATCCAAGCGCTGCTCTAATACTCCCAGAGGTATTGAAATGGCTACAGGAATGCGGTGAAAAGCGTATTCTGCCGGCTCTCGCACATCAATGAGTGTCAGCTTCTCGTTGGCTTCCAGCCTTTTTTGCAATTCTTCATTGGAAATGGTCCGTAGGAAGTTTGTCTCCTCCTTCACCTCATGGGTACTCGCTTTTCGCAGGAAATGCTTGAATACTTCCCCCTCCTGAATCGTGCCCAGAAATTCATGCCCGGTATTGTTTGCCCAGCTTTTCAAATCGGCCATTGAGCCTTTATCAGTCGCTTGTACCTCCATCACTTGACCCGGTAACATCTCTTCCATCGTTTTTTTTGTGCGTACGACAGGCATTGGACATGCCAAGCCTTTGCAATCTAACGTTTTATCAGCGTTAAAATTCGGTTGTGCAGACATTTTGTCTACCTCCTATGTTTTGAGTGGAAATGTGATTGATCAATTTTATACGTATACCCCTATGGGTATTATAATATGCGCCTCGTTTTTCTTTGTCAATAGGTGAGACGTGACCGACTCACTCATTCATACGTATTTTCTTAGAAATGATCTTGTGTCAACATGGAGGCGCCCAATGAAACTAGCTGATCGGATGAAGGAGAAGAACACGAAGACAACAGAGCTGTCTATTTGGGGACCGTACTTACGGGAAGAGTGGGAGAAGCATTTTGCGAGCCATCTGACCGAAGAAGATAAAGAGAGGATTTTTCTCAAAAATAAAGACGGCTACCAGGGGTATCTGTGGCATTTATTCAGCAATAAGCTGAGGGATTGTCTTGAACGCGAGGAAGCGGATGAAGCCTTTCAGAAAGTTGCCCATGAGTCGTACTATGTGTTTTACCAGCTTTCCAATGAAGTGTTGATCTTGGAAAATGCTGCGGTGTTTTCTGTCGCGGACTTGGAAACGGAATACGATGTGTATGTCGTGGATAAGGATTTTACGTGGACGTATGTGAAGACCCATGAAACCCAATGGTGTGGGCCTTATTTTTGTAGGAAGTAGGATGGGGAAAACAAAAAGAGGAAGCATCCGGATACCTTTAGGGGTATGCCGCTATGCTTCCTTTTTTGATGGAGTGACCAATCATTCTGAACGGCTCTAATGGGGTAAATTTCGATTTTTCAATGACTATCCAATCCCCTTCCACCTACACCTAGAATAAAAACGCATAAAAGGGCCTTTGTAGCTCGTTTGGTAAGGGGTCTAAACATAACCGGTAGCAAAGGAATTTGGCCTGATCAAGATGTTGATCGGGCTATTCGTGTTGGGTTTAGCCTTCACAATCGTCTATCTTCTTCGAGAATAACCGCCGTATACCGAAAGGTACGTACGGTGTTGTAGAAAGTCGGCTATCCATTAGTTGGATAGCCGACTTTCCGATTCTCTGAACTTTATTTTGAAAAATTCACTTCAACATCCATTGGATCAACCAAATGTCCAGGTGTCTTCTTATAGAATCTATAAAGTTCTACTGGAGTCCCTTTATCAATTCGTTTATAAATCTCATGATTAGGGAAACCATCATGTCTTCCATTAAAACTTTCACGTCCAGTTTTTCTATCAACAGAAATGTTGTACTCCCAGTCAATCGCAGGAGAAAGTTCCGGCAAAGCAGAATTTCCAGCCGAACCTTTGATATATAGGGACGCAGTCGTTGGGGTTAAAACTGTATTCTTATATGTGATATCCTTGTCGCTTGTCAACGGATATTCTTTAATATATTCCTTTCCGGTTGCCCTATTTTCAATTTTCGTTCTAGTTGGTCCCACCGCTTTGTATACATCAATTGTGGAAGTATTCCAATTAATCACAATGTGTTGAGCCATTTTAAATAGCTTATTCTGATTTTCCGTCCAGTAGGTAAAATCACGGTTGTTTCCTTCACCATAATAATTGTTATAAGGATCAGAAGTAACTAATAACCATTCTTCAGGGATAAACGCTGCTACACGCAATTCTACAATATTTGCCATTTATATCCATCTCCTATAGGAATTATAAGATGAATGATAAGGGCGCATAACATAAAGGTCGCCCAACCTTCATGCTATGTTGATATCAATCACCTTCACCCATATAGGTAATCAGGATTGGTTTTCTACAACCGAACGTTAAACTTTTTGATAAATTGTCCTTCAATTAAAGGAATTTCGGTCATTTATGCCACGACATCGAAAATCTCAGAATAGGTCAAATCTACTAGGCCAAGTAATTAGCATTCAAGCATAAGTAGCGAAAGACGCTTAAATAACAAAGATATCGCGACCCACTGATGAAATGTATTTGATAATATGTGGAATTTATTGATAAATAATAATAATATTGAAACTAATTCACTTGGGGGAGGGAGCGACCATTTGTATTAAAGTGCGCTCTACGTTAGTAGGTCTTATTTACGGTTTGGTAACTATGTTTTTTTTGAGTTTTATCATTTCTTTCCTCGGAGATTTCGCAGCTGGCGGCATGTCGGTTGGGGGAGCATCGTTTGGGGGATGGTTATGGTTTTTTGTGACATCCCTATTTCCTGTATCTGTTATTTCTGGTATTTCAGGTTACTTCCAGGCATTCAGGAACATTCGCCTATGGGTATATTGGGTTTTATGTGCTTTTCTAGGTTTTATAATCCCCCTTTTCATGGGGTCAGTTGGTGCTACGCTGATGCTTATTTTAGAGTATGGCTTTGAGCGTGTAATGACCCCGTCAACAGAGATTACAGCGAATGATATCATGCATGACTATTTTAAATTAGCACCCCTATATGCCCTGATAGTACTACCAGTTACGACACCCTTTTTGGCTCTTTGGCTTAAAGGAATGCAAGCTTTTCTAACCTATGTTGAAAATAAGCGGAAAAAGGAGACCTTGTGATCTGTAAGGATCGAATCTCCTTCGAACCGACCAGATCATTATGAGCGTCAATAGGCTAGTAAATGGGGTACCGCCAGCAAAGTACCCAGAAACCCACGTTAAGGGAAAAAATGGCTTATTTGTCATTTGGTTGGCGGTCGCCCAAACAAGAGCCTCAACTTTTTAGTTGGGGCTCTTGTTATAAATTAGAGCGTGATCGGGTTCTTTTTTGATGGAGTGACCAATCATCTGAACGGCTCTAATGAGGTAAATTTCGATTTTTTAATGACTAGCCAACCCTACACCTAGAATAAAAACGCATAAAAGGGCCTTTGTAGCTCGTTTGGTAAGGTGTTTAAACATAACCGGTAGCAAAGGGATTTAGCCTAATCAAGACGTTGATCGGGCTATTCGTGTTATAAAAAATTTTAAAAAAACCCTCCATTTGGGAGGGCCTACGACTTAACTGCTTGCAGGTTAGACTCTAATTTTTTTCGAAGTATCCCTAAATATTTCCGTTTGTATTTGTTTACGCCTTGTTGAGATATGCCTAAATGCTGTGCAACTATTTCTTCTGGAACTCCATTGATCACTACTTGCTCAATAACAAATCTTGCTTTATCCGGAAGGGAATTCAACATTTCTTCTAAGTGTAACTTAGAATCTACAGAAGACATTTGATTCTGCCCACAGATATTTTCTATGATCGGAAGCTCTCGGGTGGAAATCTTCTTTGCTTGATACTGCAACCGCCAAGCGATCCTTCTTAAAACTCTTCTACACTCCTCTATTAATAACTCATCGTTCATGCTTTTCACCGTCCTACCTTATAGGTAAAAAAAGAAGGTAAAAAACAACCGTTTTTCATAAATTATTCCATTCGTTTTTACGCAATTTCATTGCGTTTTCGTATCATATTAAGATTTTTTTTGGGGGCATTGGTTGTAAAAAAACCTCATTTTTCTTCTATATGTATGAAAGCGACAAAGTGACCCATTTCGAAGTTGCTTTTAAAAAACATATCGGAGCTAATATTATATGGCACCATTCCATGAACCTGGTCGTAAAAATCTTCTCGTTTAAGGGTAGCACCAGCAGAACGCGAAAAAACCACGTTAACGATTGTGTTGCATTGTGAAATACAATCTTGAGGCTAAATTGTGTTGCGTAAAGCTCTAAAAAGAGTAAGATTCACCCTCATGGATACAACATAATTGGTCTTGTGCTGCATGCCTTATTTTGGTTAAAATCGGCGTTTTTAGCTGTCCGCATCCCCTTAACGTTGTTAATCCGCGTTTAACTTAACTAGTCAGAATGGGTGACTTTACAGTATTCAATGTAGAGTTACCCATTCTTTTTATTTCTTTAAATACTTGATATCTATATTTGGTTTTATAGTATTCATAGTACATTGAGTTAGGTTAGGGGTACAGCCAACGAAATGACATAAAACCCGCGCTAAGTTATTCATACAGCCGCCGCAGCTTTTTCATGTTGACACATCGATAATTTGCGATATTATAATGTGTATGGAACCGATTGAAATCTTTAAAGCACTGTCCAACGAGTCGCGATTGCAAATTTTGCATTGGTTGAAAGAGCCTGAAAAACATTTTACGCCCCACGAAGGGATTGATATGAGGAAAGTCGGGGTATGTGTTTGTCAAGTCACGGAAACGCTGAAGATGACACAGTCTACAACTTCCCAGTATTTATCGATACTCCAACGGGCAGGTCTGGTCACAGCGGAACGGATCGGTAAGTATACGTACTTCAAAAGAAACGAGGAAGCGATCCGCGAAATCGGTTCATTTTTCAATAACGAGATTTAATGACAACAAGCTGAATGCTCTCTTGAGGATTCGGTTTGTTTCAATCCTACATATCGATATATTGAGATGTGTAGATTTTTAATGTGAAACACATCGATAATTCATTATATATAGATGTGAAAAAATTAGGAGTGGTGAAATTGAAGGGGAGTACTTGGAAGGTTTATTTTTTGGCGATTGTCAGTTTTTTGGTTGGGACATCCGAGTATGTCATTTCAGGTATTTTAGACAAGATCTCGGATACGCTTGGGATCTCCATTACTTCGGCAGGGCAGTTTGTGACCGTTTTTTCCTTTGTATATGCTATTTGCACCCCCATATTGATGGCTTTGACGGCAAAAATTGAAAGGCAAAAGCTGCTCGTTGGTGCACTGGGACTTTTCGTGTTTGCCAACATTTTGTCTTTTGTACTGCCGGGATTCGGACTTTTTGTGCTTGCGCGCGTGTTAATGGCTTTAGGCGCTGGAATGGTTGTTGTTACCGCCTTGGATATAGCAGCGAAAATCGCGCCAGAAGGTAAACAGGCGAGTTCAATTGCAACCGTAGTGATGGGGTTTACTACATCATTAATTATCGGGGTTCCTCTCGGACGCATGATCGCTGAGGCATACGGCTGGAAATCAGTATTCGGTTTCATTGCCATAATGGGTCTTCTTGCCATCTTTGTTCTGTATAAAACGATCCCGCAAGTAAAGGGGGATGCCCCCGTACCTTTAGCCAAGCAACTTGCTCTCCTCAAAAGCAGAAAAGTGGCTCTTGGACTCTCGATCACTTTCTTTTGGCTCGGTGGCTACTCTATAGCGTATACCTACATTTCTCCTTATCTACTCAAGGTTGCGGGCTTAAATGAAGAAGTGCTCAGCGGAGTATTGTTGGCGTTCGGCGTGGCCAGCTTAATTGGTTCCAAATTCGGCGGCTACAGTACGGATAAATGGGGGGTAGCCCCCACCTTGACTTGGAGTATGTTGCTGCATATCGCCGCCTTGATTTTACTCACGGTTGCCGTCATATTCACGCATTCATGGTTGCCGGTTGTAGCCATCCTTATGCTGTGGTCGTTCGCCGCCTGGTCTAGCGGTCCTACACAGCAGTATAATTTGGTACGGATCGAACCCAATTATTCAGGCATTATGCTTAGTCTCAATCAGTCCACGATGCAATTATCGATGGCAGCAGGAGCGGGAATCGGCGGCCTCGCCGTGGATCGGATATCCTTGTCATCCATCCCGTGGTTCGGGACGATCGGTGTGGCAATTGCAGTCGCGGCCTCGTTATTATTATTTTCATGGATAAGACAAGAGGCAAAAAAAGAAGGCATGCCGCAAGAACAGGCTTTGTCAGACTGATTCAGGTGCTACCTCCTAGTCTACAACTTTATTTTCTTTAAACAGCACTAGCTACAAAGGAATCAAAATAACAAACCCTTAATTAAACTTAACAACCTCGATTTCCTGTACGCTAAGGAAATCGAGGTTGTTATTGCATTCAAATCCTTAATGTGGGTATTATGTCATTTGGTTGACGGTACATCGGTTATTAGATGGGGGGTGTAGCCCGAGCGAAGGCGCGGGTAGCAATCTTTGGCTTGGTCTACGAAAAGTTCTGAGATAATTAAACTAATTTAAAACTACTTTGAATACATGTAAACAATGTGACAACCATTGATTTAATAGTGATTGTCACATTGGAGTTAAGATAACCACGTTTTGCTGGCGGTACCCGTTATTAGACGCAAAATTAAAATTTGCTTACAGTTTTTGTGATATAAAAAAAGAAGCATACCTCTGCCTCACTGGCAAAAATATGCTTCATTCTCTTCGATCCGAAAAATCTAAGCGGAGAGAGTGGGATTCGAACCCACGCACGCCTCACGACGCCTAACGCATTTCGAGTGCGTCCCCTTATGACCACTTGGGTATCTCTCCATATTTAGTTTGTCAGAAACATTATTTACTATAGCAAAATACAGTCAAAAATGCAAGACTCATTCCTTTGCATTCCCCTTGATTTGCGCGGCTCATTAGGCCAAACTAATAACAGCACACACGATTGTATCCGATCAGAAGAAAAGCGAGGAACATATATGAAACGTGAACGTTTGGACAAGGTGCTGGCCAATATGGCTATCGGCACGCGCAAGGAAGTGAAAGCCTTAGTGAAACAGCGACTGATCGTCGTGGACGGCGTTGTCGCAACAGACCCGGGGATGCATGTCATTGCCGAGGAACAGGAAATTCTTGTGGATGGAGAACCGCTTAACTTTAAGCGCTGGGTATACGTTTTACTGAACAAGCCGCCTGGAGTCGTTTCTGCTACAGAGGACAATGTCCATGAAACCGTAGTGGATTTGCTCCCGTACGAGTGGGCTATCAAGGTGCATCCGGTAGGCCGACTGGATATTGATACAGAGGGTCTCTTACTCTTGACCAATGACGGTCACCTCTCCCATAGTCTCTTGTCCCCGAAAAAGAAAGTGGACAAGGAGTACTTTGCCCGTATCGATGGCCGAGTTACTGAGCACCATGTACAGGAGTTTGCCAAAGGCGTGGAATTGGAGGACTTCACTACACTGCCAGCCAAGCTGGAGATTATCTCTTCAGGAGAAACATCAGAGATTCGCGTCACCATCATGGAAGGAAAGTTCCATCAGGTAAAACGGATGTTTGCTGCTTTCGACCTGCAAGTCACCTATCTGCAACGGATTCGTATGGGCCCGCTTCACCTTGACCCGTCACTCGCCCCTGGTGAGTATCGCGAACTGACCGAAGAAGAGCTGCACATGCTGCAAAACGTAAACAAATAAAAACCGCCTGCATGCAGACAGTTTGTCCAGACAGCCCGGTCATTCCTGTACCGGCTGTCTTTTTTTTCGCAATCCACGAAAGAAGTCCTTGAGCATCTGCCCGCATTCCTCTGCAAGAACACCCTCTAAGACTGGCACCTGATGATTGAAGCGCGGTTCCGCGAGCAGGTTCATTAATGTCCCGGCACAGCCAGCCTTCGGATCGCGAGCGCCATACACGACCTGTTCGATACGGCTTTGAACGATTGCACCTGCACACATCGGACACGGCTCCAACGTCACGTACAGCGTACACCCGATCAAGCGCCATCCACCCAAGCGTTCACTTGCCTCCCGTATCGCGATCAATTCCGCGTGCAAGGTAGGGTCTTTTTGTGTTTCCCGCAAATTGTAGCCGCGACCTACGATTTCCCCGTCGCGCACGATGACCGCACCGATCGGAACCTCGCCAATCGCAGCAGCTTTCCGGGCCTCTTCCATGGCTTGTTTCATATAATAATCATGTTCATTTGCTTGTATCACGTTTCTCTAAAGCTCCTTCAAAAACAGTCTTTCGTCCCGAACAAACGGACCATTTTACCCAAAAAAGTTGATTCAAGAAGTTTTTGTCCCTACCCGTTCACATACTATCTGCGAGATTACATACATTAATGATGTAAGGAAGAAGTATGCAAATCATTGTTAGCCTCTTTCTGGAGGGATGTGAGTGGGCTTAACCTCTGCAAATACGTTATTTGATCGCTTTCACAGTCCGACTAGAGGTCTACTGGCAAAAGAAGAAGTGTTTTCCCACATCGAACATACCATCTCATCAATAGGTGGTCCATTTGAAATTATTGTGGGGGCCGACTCTCAATTAAAAAGCCGCGGGACTTTTTTTGCTCTTGTGATCACAGTGATTCGTCCCGGCCATGGGGGCACCTTCTTTTATCACAAATTTCAAGAACGCCGGTACGCATCCTTGCAACAGCGTATATTTCAGGAAGCGATGTACGCAGTCGGACTTGCCACAGAAGTACGCCAATATTTGCGGGACCACCACTTAGATACTCCCATCCGCCTGCATTTTGATATCGGTACGAATGGCCCTACCCGTAAGTTTATCCAGTCTTTGTTGAGCTTAGCAGAAACCAATCACTTTCGTGCCGAAATCAAACCGAACTCCTTCTGTGCATCTACGATTGCCGACAAGTACACCAAGTAACAAACCAGGCGGATTGCTAATGAGGCGTCCGCTTGGCTTTGTTTTGCCCTTATCCTGCTTGGTTCAAACAATTCGGGACAGGCTTCTGCTTCTCCTGCCCACCGTGTTTTTTCCCGTTAACAGGGTGATTGACAATGTACGAGACGTGAGCTATTATAAGCTTTAATTGAAGCGTTTTCACAAGGCGTGTTACTGGTAATGCAGGCATGAGCCGAGAAGATCTTTTTCTTGTTAAAAAGGTTTTTTCGGCTCTTTTTTCTGATTAATGTCATGGTTCATCGACATTTTTCATTAAATTGGATGTGACCGCTTGCGGTAAGCAAATACGGTCATGGACCGTTTTTGTCTATCTAAAGGTGGTGGAATGGATTGTCCCGTGAAAAGGAAAAAACGTACGCAATTACGCGTGTGTTGAACCATAACGTCGTACTCGTGGAAGAACCCGGACCCGGACAAGAAATTGTCCTGTTCGGAAAAGGAATCGGATTTGGCGCAAAACCCGGGAATACCATCCCCGCCCATGACTCGCGTGTGGAAAAGCGCTTCAGGCTCGAAAATGAGAACCATCAGAAGCAGTATCAGAACATCTTGAGCCAAGTAGATCCTGCTGTCGTAGGAATTGCGGAAGAAATTATCGCTCTCATTGCGAGTGAGATTACGCCAGAATTGAACGAACACGTCCACGTTGCCTTGCCTGACCATATCCAGTTTGCCATCTATCGGCTCAATAACGGCATGGAAATCGTGAATCCGTTCTTGTTCGAAATCCAGACGCTGTACACGAAGGAGTACGCGCTGGCGAACCGGGCAGCGGATATGATCAAGAACGCATTCGACCTGGACATTCCCGATAGTGAAATCGGATTTCTGGCCTTGCACATTCACTCCGCGATCAGCTACGTCCCAGTAAAAAAGGCTGTCCAATTCACCAACATCATCACGGATTTGGTAAGCCTGATTGAAGAGCGAACAGCTATTACGATTGAACGCAGTACCATTGACTACGTTCGCCTCATTACCCATTTGCGCTTTGCCGTTGAGCGCATCCGTCAACAAAAATTCATCAAGAACCCGCTTCTGGACCGAGTCAAAACCACCATGCCAGAAGCCTATCAATTGGCAACAGAGCTGGCTGAATACATCTCCACCCGTCTCGAGATCGCTGTACCAGAAGACGAGGTTGGTTACATGGCTCTGCACCTTTATCGCTTATTACAACAAAATTAAATCATAATCCTGCGTGTTACTAGCTCGACTAGGCATGAGCGGTGAGATCATACGGACATAGTAAGTATGTCGTCGTATGAATTCAACCGTCTCATGCCTTTTTTGGTTCAGACGCAAAAGGAGGATACTATGCTACGCAGTCTTTTTTCCCGGAAAAAACAACAACAAGAGGTAACCTGTCTTGCACCTTTAACAGGTACCGTACTCCCCCTGTCCGAAGTTCCTGATCCTGTATTCGCAGGGAAAGTCGTCGGTGATGGAGTAGCGATTTTGCCAAGTGCAGACACTCTCGTCTCCCCTGTCGATGGAAAGGTAACGCATCTTTTCCCTACTCACCATGCTATCGGGCTGTCGACTGAAAGTGGTCTTGAGATATTGATGCATATTGGAATCGATACCGTGAAATTAAACGGGAAAGGCTTTACCCCATTTGTCTCCGTTGGCGATCAAGTGAAAGCTGGCGACAAGCTCATCCAATTCGACAAGAGCGTACTGGAAGAGGCGGGTTGTCCGATTGTAACACCGATCGTTATTACAAACGGTGATCGGGTTGCTGAAAAAAATGTGGTGGCAAAAGCAACTGTGCAAGCAGGTCAAGAGCCACTGATGACTGTCGTCTTAAAATAAAGCGAAGCGCATGGTTGAAGGAGGTACAACATGGTTCAATTTGAAGTAACCGTCAATGTAGAGGGTGGGCTCCACGCGAGACCAGCAGCTCTGCTCGTGAATTGTTCGTCGCAATCTCAGTCAAAAATTACGCTGAGCAAAGGGACAAAACACGCAGATGGCAAAAGCATTCTCGGCATCATGACGTTGGGTGTTTCCCAAGGCGACACCCTGACCGTTCAGATCGACGGCGCGGATGAACAAAACGTAGCCACTGCGATTCAGCAGCTATTGGAGCAATCCTCGTCAAACATATAGTGTAAACGACGGACAGGAAGGTGAAGGATGTATGTTAAAAGGAATCCCGGTTTCCGCTGGCATTTCGATTGCCCCTGTTTTACGCCTCACACACGAAACAGCCATCGCGCAGGCAGAGTCCACCACTCCAGTGGATACGACGCAGGAGCTAGGACTACTTAGCAAAAGCGTAGAGCAAGCACGCGAACAACTGGAAAAGCTAAAGGAACAGACAGAGGAACAATTAGGCTCGGAAAAAGCGGCCATCCTCTCTGCTCATATCGCCTTTTTGGATGACCCGGCATTTGTCGGGGAGATGAGTGCGCTCATCGAAAATCAACAACTGGCGGCATCTGCCGCCGTCTCGCAAGTAGCCGATCAATTCATTGCTCTCTTTGAGAGTATGGACGATGCCTACATGAAAGAGCGTGCGGATGATATTCGTGATGTGAGCCGCCGTCTGATTCGAAATATTTCGGGCGGTGACACCGTCATCTCCTACCCGGAAGAGCCTTTCATCCTGGTTGCATGGGACGTCACCCCATCTGAGACGCTTCAGCTTCCACTCCAGCATGTACGAGGAATTGTCACGGCCAAAGGTGGCGCTACCTCTCATGCAGCCATATTGGCACGCTCTCTCGGTATTCCCGCTGTCATGGGTGCAGGCGATACCTTAATGGAAAAAGTAGACTCCGGAAGTTTGCTGATCATCGATGGAACCTCTGGACAGCTGATTGTTTCGCCTGATGCGGATACACTGGCAGCCTATCAGGAAAAAGCCGCGCAGGAAGAAAAGGAACGCAAAATGTACGAAGCCATTAAGGAGCTGCCTGCCGAAACAACCGATGGGCACCGCGTTCACCTGATGGCAAACATGGCCGTGCCAGAAGAATCGGATGCACTGGTCGCATCTGGTGTAGAAGGAATCGGGTTGTTCCGCTCCGAGTTTTTGTTCATGGATCGCAGCACCCTTCCCGATGAGGCCGAACAATTTGCTGCATATAAGCATGTAGCCGCTGCTTTTGGCGACAAGCCAGTCATCATTCGCACCTTAGATGTTGGCGGTGACAAGCATTTGCCAGCACTCGCGCTTCCACAGGAGGAAAACCCGTTCCTTGGCTTCCGCGCAATGCGCATCTCATTAGCCAGACCGGAATTGTTCCTGGTGCAATTACGCGCTCTCTTGCGTGCCAGTGCATTTGGTCGCCTGCTGATCATGTTCCCGATGATTTCCCATCTGGAGCAGCTGCGTGAAGCCAAACGATTGTTAGAGCAAGCGAAAGCAGAGCTTCGGGCAGAAGGAATTGCTTTTGACGAGAAGATCGCAGTAGGCATGATGATGGAGATTCCGGGTGCTTGCCTGCAAGCAGATGCGTTTGCGAAAGAGGTAGACTTTTTCAGCATCGGCACGAATGATCTCGTTCAATATACGCTGGCCGTAGACCGGATGAATGCCAATATTGCCGAGCTGTACAGCTACTACCATCCGGCCGTATTACGATTGATTTCCCAAGTCATCGAGGCTTCCCATCGGGCGGGCATTTGGACTGGGCTGTGTGGAGAAATGGCGGGAGATCCGTTGGCAACCAAGCTCCTGCTCGGATTGGGACTCGATGAGTTCAGCGGTGCCGCTTCGGTGATGCCAAAAGTCAAAGAACGTATCCGCTCCACCAGCGTAGAGGAAGCGAAGCAACTGGCCATACACGTTCTTACACTCTCTACTGTAGACGAGGTTGTTCACTATCTGAAAGACAAAGCCTTATAAAAGGTTTTGTCGCCTGAGTAGTGTAAGCGCTTTCAACATATCGATCAGAATGGTCTCTCTCCGGCTTATTCCTTGTGCCCTCATCATTTTGCCATTCATCCGGAGAGCGGCTTCCCTGATAAATTCATTTCATTCCAAGGAGGTTTTATCCTATGCTCGCTTTTCTGCAAAAGATTGGGAGAGCCCTCATGCTCCCGGTTGCAACGTTGCCAGCCGCAGCGATTTTGCAAAGCTTTGGTCTTCTCAAATTCGAGAAGGACCTCAATCTCGGCGCCTTTGGTGCATTCATGGACTCCTACATCGCTCCGCTTTTGGCTGCTGGTGGTTCAGCCATTTTTGACAACCTGGCTTTAATCTTTGCTGTCGGTGTTGCCATTGGATTGGCAGGAGATGCTGTTGCTGCTTTGGCTGCTGTCATCGCCTACGTCGTATTAACGAAAGTACTTGCAGCTGTTCCTGCTGCCTTGCCTTTCATCGCGGATGATATAAAACTGAACATGGGTGTCATCGGCGGTATTATGGCGGGTGGTATGGCAGCGTTTTTCTACAACCGCTACCATTCGATCAAGCTACCAGAATGGCTAGGCTTCTTCGGTGGAAAACGCTTCGTCCCGATCATCACTTCTCTTTCCATGGTTGTCATCGGTTTGATTTTCGGGATCATTTGGGGGCCCATCCAGATTGCCCTTGACTCATTGGGCTCTTGGATCGTAGGTCTCGGCGCAACAGGTTCTTTCTTGTTCGGATTCTTCAACCGATTGCTCGTTCCATTTGGTCTGCACCACGTACTCAATGCGATTGCCTGGTTCCAGATCGGTGACTTTACCGATGCGACAGGAAAAGTCGTACACGGCGACTTGCATCGTTTCTTTGCGGGAGACCCATCAGCAGGAATGTTTATGACTGGTTTCTATCCGATCATGATGTTCGCACTTCCTGGAGCGGCTTTCGCTATTATTCACTCAGCGCGTCCTGAAAAACGCAAAGTAGTTGCTTCTATGTTTATCGGTGCAGCTCTCGCTTCGTTCCTGACCGGGATTACCGAGGTAGTTGAATTTGCGTTCATGTTCGCTGCTCCACTCCTGTATTTTGTTCACGCGATATTGACGGGTGTGTCCGGGTATATCGTGACCTCTATGGGTATCAAGCACGGCTTTGGATTCTCAGCGGGTCTGATCGACTACGGCATCAACTACCACCTCTCTACGAATGCTTGGATGATCATTCCGATTGGTCTGGCATTCGCCGTGGTCTACTACTTCCTGTTCCGTTTCCTGATCGTGAAGCTGAACCTCAAGACGCCAGGACGAGAAGATGACGAAGAAATGACAGTTACAGCTACAGGAAGGAACAATTCGATGCAGGATAAAGCGATCCAAGTGCTCACTCACATTGGTGGAAAAGAAAACGTCGTTAGCGTAGACGCTTGCATCACTCGTTTGCGTCTCGTCTTGAAGGATGACAAGAAGGTCAACGACAAAGCCTTGAAGGACCTCGGTGCAGCAGGTGTTATGCGACTGGGTCAAGGAAGCGTGCAAGTCGTCTTCGGAACCCATTCGGAGCTGCTAAAAGAAGAGATCAGCAAGCTATAAAATACAACGAATGCCCGGTCACGGTGAAGTCCGTACCGGGCTTTTTTCTGTTTCCTGAACGGGTAACGGACGCGACCCGGCATCATTCCCACCATGTGTCGTACGATATGGGCATCCCGCGTTGTTTTCCAACTCCTTTTCAAATAGTACCAAGCGCTCGAGAAATCCCTCGCAAGCCGGCATACTCTGTGGCGCCATCATTTCAATTTCGTAAGCGACGGTTTTTCTCCATATTTCCAGCTGCCTTCTATTTGCCTCCCAAGCGTTCAAGCCCCCCACCCCTTTTGCTAAATCAGCAAACCATTCGGATAAAAAGATCAAGCATGTTACATCTTAGTTTTTTAGCCAACACTGGCAAATGATTAGCCTTGAAGTCATATTCTCCCTTCTCGTACTTCAAGTATGTCGAAGCATTTCGAAACCCGAGTGCTTCCGCCATCTCTTGCAAGGTCAGCTTGCACTCATTACGTCGTTGCGCGATAAAAGGGAGGTTGAGTCGTTCCACCAGTTATCCCCTCCTGATTTGCAAAAATGGCAAATATTTATAGTTACATCATATCCTTTCAATTTTAGCAAAGTCAATACAGATTTTGTCATATTAGCAATCTTGTTTTTTCCGTTTTGGAAAATTGTTAGAATGGAATTGCCAAAACGATAAAGGTGGTCTCACGATGTCCATAATTGGTCAACGCATAAAATGGCTGCGCGAACAAAAACAATGGTCTCAACTTCAATTAGCTGAAAAGCTGGGCATACATAATACCGTACTTTCGCGGATCGAGTCAGGCGAAAAGAAGGGCGTCGATTTTCATCTGATTTCCAAAGTCGCAGATTTATTTGAAGTATCCACCGATTTTCTCCACGGGCGCACGGAGGAACCAACCTGGCAACGCGGTTCTGTCCGGGAAACACCGGCGACCTTCTTAGATGTCGATGGCCTGTCAGAGGACGAGCTGGTTGAGGTCAAGCGCCATATTGAATTTTTAAAGTGGAAGGCTTTGCAAGAAAAGAACGAAGATCCTTCGTAAAGATGAACAGATAACAGAAAAACCCCTGTCTCCAGGGGTTTTCATCGTGGCAAGCGTCAGGCGTACTCACCTGATGCTTTTTTATATAGGCTGTGTTATTCTTCGCTGTCGTTAGCCATTTCGTCTGCATTCAACTCGATCCAGCTCTGCGACCAGGTCTCAATCCCTTTGAGCACTGGAGTCAGAGCTTTCCCCATCTCCGTTAAGGAATACTCTACGCGGACAGGTGCAGAATCAGTAAACACCTGCCGATGCACGAGTCCTTCCTTCTCCAAATCCTTCAAACGCTCAGAAAGTAGCCTTCCGCTAACTGGCAGTGCCCCTTCCAATGCACAAAATCGCTGTGGTCCCGACAACAACTGGTATAGGATTAGACCTGTCCATCGCTTTCCCAACAACTGCATACCTTTTTCGAACTTCGGACAGAGGGTAGACTCTTTCATAGGTATCACCTCATTCTCCTTTCAGTATACCGCTCTTTGTTCAATCCATCAAAACCAATGATGCGAATCAACCTTGAAAATTGCACTTGCCAACCGTTGGGATTTTAATCGAATGACTTGACTTAAGAAATTATTATTGTATACTTACTAACGAAAAGTAACTTTGTTACACATTTAAATTTATCGGAGGGATTCATACATGTCAAATCGTTTTGAATGGAGCGCACTTATTCTACGTGTGATTGCTGGTCTTACTTTTGCCATTCATGGAGTGGCTAAATTCCAAATGGGGCTGGAAAATGTCGCTGGTTTCTTCGGAACCATGGGACTTCCTGCATTCATTGCTTATCTCGTAGCCTTCTTGGAGGTAGTCGGTGGTATCGCCTTGATTCTGGGTCTGGGTACTCGCGTGTTCGCAGGTGCTTTGTCTGTTGTTATGATTGGTGCCATCTTTACAGCCAAGCTCGCTGCTGGCTTCTTGGGCGGTGAAGGTGGAGCTGGTTATGAATTGGATCTGGCCTTGCTTGCGATGTTGGTTGCTCTTGGCATCAGCGGCAGCTCCAAGTTCGCACTGGACACTATTCTGTTTGGAAAAAGCTCGGTTGAGTAATTCCATTGTTACACGTATAAAAGCCAGTCTGAAGTGAAATGACCCCATAAAGTTGGACACGTATTATATTTAAGT
>NZ_JABMIU010000017.1:0-93559 GCF_013332495.1 Brevibacillus sp. HB1.2
TTGCCGTTGGGCTGGTTTTCCTTTTGCGTGCAAGTTTTAGAAGGCCTCGATCTACGGACAAGGCTAGTGAGAAGAAAAAGCACAGGGCTCGCAGACCTTGACAACGCCTACCCAGTCGGAACTTCAAAAAGGGGACCACGCTTGTCGAACACTTCTTCCTCGAGAAACATCCGCCCGTAGGGTGGCTTTGGCTCGACGGTCCCCTTTTTGAAATGGAGACGTCCAGTCAATTCCCCCTGCTGGCGTGTCAGAGTCGAAGAGAACTGTGCTTTTTCTTCTCCTCCACTATGTTAACTCAAACCAGAAAGAGCTTCGGTCACGGTTTGGTAGAAGAACCCGGCCGATCAATCAGCTGCCGCAGCTTTGTCTCCGTTGCAGAATTCGGGTCAGGCGTGTAAATGCTGCACTGCAAATCCGCGCTCCCGGAAACTTGCAGCGAAGTCAGATCAAAGAGCATTTTCCCTGCCTTTGCATGACGGAATTCCAGTAAAACCTCCGGGGCTGAGCTGACGCGGCTTTGCTCCCATAGATCGTGAAAGTCGGGATGAACCTGCCGCATTTCGCTTAAAAACTGCTCATACCACTCATCCTCCACATACTGACCATAATTCGCGCGAAAAATTGCGAGAAAGCCGCTGACGAAATGCTCCCAGTTAACGGCCAGCCGTCGCAATTCCTTTCGCGTAAACACCAGGCGGATCAAATTGCGCTCTTCATAAGGGATTTGTTCAAAATCGAGAAAGACATGTGCAGCTGCCTCGTTCCAGCCGACAATATGACTGCGCCGATCTGAAATGATGGTTGGACACGAGCGCAACTCTTTTAAGATTCGTTTCAGGGCAGGATTGATCTTCGGCGGCTCATCTTTTGGCAAACCTTGCCCGACTCCCGTGCCTGTCTCCAGTGCCAGCGCATACAAATATTTGCGCTCATCGACGGTGAGCTGCAAGGCTCTCGCTACCGCATCCAGAACAGAAGGCGAGACCTTGATGTCGCGGCCTTGTTCCAGCCATGTATACCAGGTGGAGCTGACCCCCGCAAGCTGAGCAACCTCTTCTCTACGTAGCCCGGGTGTTCTTCTGCGAGTCCCAGGAGCCAGCCCGACCGATTGTGGCAGGATTTTGGCGCGCTGCGCTTTCAAGAAAGTAGACAGTGCTTGCAAACGCGTTTGCTGATTCATGGTACACTCTCCATTTCCTCAACTGGTTAAGTTTGTTAGACTAGTACTTATTATACTAGGATAAACAACAACTTGTAATAGGATAACCCGTGTGACAAGATGATTCCCATAAGGCACTCAAATAGGAGGCTTACCATGGAAAAAGTCGTTGTTACAGGTATGGGAGTGATTTCCCCGATAGGGAATACAGTAAAGCAGTTTTGGAACAGTCTCGTCCAAGGGAAGTCTGGAATCTCGCATATTGACACGTTTGATACAGCTCGTAATAAAACGAAAATCGCCGGTTTGGTGCGAGATTTTGATCCGGTAGAGCGGTTTGGGCGCAAAGAGGCGCGACGAATGGATCGCTTTTGCCAGTTTGCCCTTGCTGCGGTAGAAGAAGCGTTAGAGGATGCAGAGCTTCGGCTGGACGAGTTGGACCGCGAGAGAATCGGGGTATATGTAGGTTCTGGCATTGGTGGGGTAGAGACGCTCCTTGAGCAGCATGATGTCCTGCGTGAGCGAGGTCCAGAGCGGATTAGCCCGACGCTAGTTCCCATGCTCATCTCCAACATGGCAGCAGCGATGATCAGCATCAAGTACGGTCTGTACGGACCGACGATGTCCCCTGTTACTGCTTGCTCGATTGGGAATACGTCCATCGGCGAGGCTTTCCGACTCATTCGATCGGGCGGGGCGGATATCGTCATCGCTGGTGGTTCTGAGGCAGCCGTGACGGACATATCTCTCGCCAGCTTTAGCAACGCGACGGCATTGTCCACGAGAAATGATGATCCAGCAGGAGCGAGTCGGCCATTTGATTCCAAGCGGGATGGGTTTGTCATGGCAGAGGGTGCCGGAATTGTGATTTTGGAATCAGAATCACACGCCAAAAAAAGAAACGCCCGCATGTATGCCGAGGTGATTGGCTACGGGGCAAGCTCTGATGCCTATCATATGGTGGCGACACATCCAGAAGGAATCGGTCCCTATCGCGCGATGAAATGGGCCCTCCAGGAAGCAGGGGTGCAAGCGACAGATGTGGATGTCATCAGTGCGCACGCTACCAGCACAGAAATCGGAGATCGCTCCGAGACATTGGCGATCAAAAAGCTGTTTGGCGAGGATGCTTACCGTGTACCGATCACCGCCAACAAATCGATGACTGGTCATATGTTTGGTGCAGCCGGGGGTGCGGAGGCGATCGCCCTGATTAAGAGCTTGCAGGAAGGAATCATTCCCCCGACGATCAATCAGGAGGAGCAAGACCCGGCCTGCGATCTGGACTATGTGCCAAATACAGCCCGCAGAGCTAGTCTCACCATCGGCATGTCCAATTCCTTTGGCTTTGGCGGTCATAACGCAGTCATCGTGTTGAAAAAAGTGTAACGGATAGAGTCTGTTTCCGTAGTCTCCGGTAGACTATGTGAGCAGGCTTTTTTCATTTCGGTAAAAAATGTGAAACGTTTTACAGTCCTGATTTCTCTAACTGGGGAGAAAAGGAGGGGAACAGATTGAACAAAACGCTTGGTCTCGTTGCACGCGCCAAGAACGGTGATTCAGAGGCATTCCAAATGCTCATGCACCAGGAAAAAGCCAATCTGTATAAGATGGCTTTCGTGTACACGCGCAATGAAGAGGATGCACTGGAGGTTTTTCAGGAAACGGTCTATAAAGCTTTGATCTCCATTTCAACCGTAAAGGATGATCAATATTTTACGACATGGCTGACGCGAATTTTGATTAACACGGCGATTGCCTATTTGGCTAAAAAGCGAAAGGTAATTTCGCTGAGTACAGACATGATCGAAAATATACGAGATACAGAAGGGGTAAGGCTGGAAGAACGAATCGACCTTCTGGAAGCAATGGGAGAGCTCGAAGAAAAGTATGTAACGGTTCTCTTGCTGCGATTTTATAAGGACTATTCTGTAAAGCAAATCGCAGCCTTTCTAGATTGCCCGGAAGGCACCGTGAAAACGAACATACACAGAGGTCTTACTCTATTAAGGAAGAAGCTGAAAGGGGAGTATTTCCATGAGAGAAAAAATTCATGCCTATAAAGAGCAAGTAGATCGCATTCCGGTCCCTACAGAGAAGCTGGACGACATTATCACCAAAACGGTTCGAGAAGCAACGCCACAAAGAAAACGCCTAAACAAAACGAAGCTGGTGTATAGCACAGGGGCTGCAGTCGTTGCTCTAGGTATCTTGTTTAGCTCAGCGACTGTCTCACCCGCGATGGCAAACCTAGTCTCCAAGGTGCCTTTGATCGGATCGATATTCGCGACTTACGGTGACAGCGGATTGAAGCAAGCGAGTGAAAAAGGCTTAACAACTGTCATCGGCGAGTCGCAGGACGTGGGTGGCAATGCGATTACCGTCAATGAAGTCTACTATGATGGGACACGCTTTACGATTGGGTACACATTGGAAACGAAGGAGACAGTTGGAGAGCATTATTTAGGCTCCTCACCGGATTTGACAGTGAACGGGGAAGCGTTTGGATACGCAGGAAGCAGCAAGCAAACACAAATCACACCGACGCTTGCGACCGGAATTGTCGATATCGACGCAATGAATGACTTGCCTCAGGAGTTCAAGCTAGGGTTGAGCTTCCAGGGGGAGGACGGCAAGAAGTGGAGCTTCTCCCTACCAATCAGTGAACGTACAGATACGAAACGCATTCCGATTAATCACCAGCAACAAGCTGGAGGCATTGACCTGACCGTTTCGGATGTCACACTGGGTCCAGCGGGGCTGGTTGTGAGCTTCCAGGCAGTAACCGAGGAAATTGGGTATTTATCGAGCTATTTGGAATTCAAGGTCGTTGATGAAAAAGGGAACGAGCTGGGAGCGTACTCAGGTGGCAGCCAAGGCAAAAAGTCCGACGGCAAAGAGTATCTCACGGGTACAAGACGTTTCGACCCAGTGACAGCAGATGTAAAAGAATTAACGATCACGCCATATATGTCATTTCCTACGAACGGTGGCGGTGTCGAAATGGATGGCAAGGGGAAAGAAACACTGATCCAATCAGCAATCGAGACGATACAAAAGCATGGAAAGAACATCAAGTTCCATACGTTTACCATTTCCTTGCAAAAATAAAACCACACAAAAAAGCGTCCCTCCACATACTGGAGCGACGCTTCTTTACTTGATCAGGGCAAAAACTAGGATTGCTTTCTCATCGCACCTAGCTCTTCAACGATGGCGGTCATTTCATTGATACCAAACGCCGCTTTTTTCTGCACCATGTTGTACAGGTACAGCAAATCCTCGTAATGAACGAGATCGAAATCCTCCGGGCGCATCACCGCCGTATTCGCCATGTTCAGCTTTGCTTTGATGCCCTCGATAATAACGGCCAGGTTTTCTACAGTAGGTTGATTCAGGTCAGCCATACTTTCTCTCTCCTCTCATCAAAGCTGGTATTTATTTCGTCAGTTGCCCACGTGTGACGCCCAACTGGTTGGTTGCCTTCAGGGTACGCCATACGTGTGTACCGCTAACTTCTCCGCGCAATGCCTTGCGATACAGACTGATTACTTCTTTCACGCGCTCTGGCTCTTCTTCCAAAAACTCGATGCGGTAGCTGCCGACATTCAGGGAGCGGAACTCGCTCAAGTACTCAGCACCGGACTGGTCAATCGCGTTATAAACGGTATTGCGGCAACCGGTATCCACACGTATAGGGTGAGAGAAACCGACGCGATCTTTCAAAGAAATGCGGGAGGTCTCACATGGAGTTCCGCAGTTTGTATGGTCAGTACCTTCACTCATGAATGTGCAGTATACGCAGTGCTCAGTGTGGAACATCGGCATGTGCTGGTGGATAACCAGCTCCATATTCGCAGCGTTCGAGCGGCTGAGCAGATCGACCATCTGCTGGATGTTCAGATCGTACGATGGCGTAACGCGGTCAAGACCTGTTGCGAGGAACAGCTCAACTGCCTTGTGGTTCGCGACATTCAAGGAGAAATCGCCAATGAGCGGAATGTCGATTTCTTCACGGCGAGACAAGTAGTAATAGAGTGCTCCCGTGTTGCGCACCAAAATAGCGTCTGGCTTGCTTTTCGCGATCAGGGCAAGGACACCGTTTTCATCCGGCATATGAATGCGCATCGTAGCAATCCCGATCTTTTTCCCGTACTTATGGGCCAGCTTGACACCCTCTGGATATTGCTTGACGAATTCAAAGTCAGCGTAGAGGAAGTCCACATCTGTTTGCGCAGCTGCTTCCAATTGCTCAAGCGAGCGGCACAGAGCTGTCAGGAGTGGTTTTTCCACTGGTGTGCTCGTTGGTACGTCCGCGTATACATTGATATCGTGATGGTGGTAAATCGGCGGCTTGGAACGCAGGAACACGAGCTGCTCGACTGCGTCACGGCGCATCCGGTTCAACTCACTGACAGGTACGATGAGATCCCCTTCGAGATCGACAGTCAGATCGTGAGCTTCCAGGTGGAAAATAGTTCCGCCTAGACGGCTGAGTTGATCGTGCAGCAATTCTTTCGTCAGAGGACGCTTCAAAGCAGTCTCCAGCAGCACGTCGGAAGGAACACTGACCGCGTGATTCTCCTGTTTATCCACCCAAGTGACGCTGAGCTTTTCACCCAGCTTGCCGCTTACGTGAACGGACAGCGGGAAGGTGCGATAAGGCTTTTCCGTCTCGAACGTTTTGCGCAGGCGACGATCCAGCTCAGGATCGCTCGTCTTCCATACGCGGTCCCCGACGTGAAGACGTTTCAGATTCACGTCATTGCGTCCCATGACGATTTCGTACATGCCTTTGGAAACTTCGCCTTCTACTTTTTTACTGCGGCTCAAAATATCGTAGATGCGACCGCCTTCTTCTTTTTGCGTGGGGTCACCCGCGTCGAATACAATTCCGTCTCCGCGTTTGACAGGAGCAGTGATGTCCACCAGTACGCCGGTAGGAAGCAGTTTTTTCACGGTTCCCAAAAACACACCGCGGCTTTTCGGGAACGATCCATCTACGAGCTGCTTGTTGTTTGTCCCGGTCAAAAATCCGTGTGTAAACCCGCGAGAGAAGCTTTGTTGCAGCTCGCGTACTTCTACCTCGGATGGTCCTGTATCTTGTCCGGCAAAATAACGCTCGATGGCGGCGTTGTATTTACTCACGACGTTTGCAACGTATTCAGGTGTTTTTAGACGACCTTCAATTTTAAAGGAAGTCACACCAGCTTCGATCAATTCAGGAACCAAATCGATGGCAGCCAAGTCCTTCGGGGACAGCACGTAAGCAATATTTCCCATATCCTTTTGCACACCGTCTACCATCAGGTCATACGGCAAGCGACAGGCTTGGGCACACTCTCCGCGGTTTGCCGAGCGTCCACCCCACATTTCCGAGGTCAGACATTGTCCGGAATAAGAAACGCACAAGGCGCCGTGGACGAATACTTCCATCGGCAGCTTTGCTTTTTCCCCGATTTTTTTGATCTCTTTTAATGAATTTTCACGACCAAGTACGACGCGTTCCATATCAAACGGCTTCGTGAACTCCACCGCTTCCGGCGAAGTAATCGTCATTTGCGTAGAGCCGTGAATCGGGAAGTCTGGAGAAATCTCGCGGATCATCTTTACAAGACCGAGGTCTTGTACGATCACAGCATCTACTCCAGCGTGAATACAGGCGTCTATCAACTCGCGTGCATCTTCTAGTTCATTTTCAAAAACGAGAATATTAAAGGTAAGGAAGCCCTTTACCCCGTACATGTGCAAATAAGCCATAATCTCAGGCAGCTCCGCCATTTGGAAGTTCTCAGCACGCGCACGCGCGTTGAACTTTTCTACCCCAAAAAAGATGGCATTGGCTCCGTTGGCCACGGCTGCCTTCAAACAGTCCCAGTTACCAGCAGGTGCCAACAGCTCGATATCTTCACGCTTTATACCATTTCGCATTTGTATGTCATTACCTCCAAGGTCTTCAAACAAGCTCTTCTTCATCATAGGGAAATGTGCTGGTCACCGCAACAAAAACATCCTTTCTGCCAGATGTTGAAAATGTGCCTTCCAGAAAGACACCTAGAGATGGTGTTCTGTAAGAAAAATCGAAATATTCTAAGAGCCAGGGGAACCGATATATGTTAATCATCAAAGACATTTTGCTGCAGTTACTGTTCGTTATCGTCCCTGTTTTGCTGTATAGAAATGTTTGGCTGGGGCGATCAACCTCGAACAAGATGAGCGTCAAGTCA
Organism: Brevibacillus sp. HB1.2; assembly: GCF_013332495.1. Lineage (NCBI taxonomy): Bacteria > Bacillati > Bacillota > Bacilli > Caryophanales > Paenibacillaceae > Brevibacillus > Brevibacillus sp. HB1.2. The sequence continues at coordinate 7,387 of NZ_JABMIU010000017.1, forward strand.
TCAATGGTTATCGTTTGTAGCTCGATCAGCGTCATTTTTGCCATGAGCTTTCCAGTACAACTCAGTAATGGTATGGCGTACGATTTACGCTCGATACCAATCATTATTACCATTTTATACGCTGGGTATATCCCGGGCATTTTGACGATTTTGGTGATGTTTGTCGTAAGGATTGTTCTGGGTGGCGATGGCGTTCTCATAACGATTCTTGGAACGATGGTCTACGCGATCATACCGTTTTTGTTGGTCAATCGTTGGTATGGCTACTCTTTGCGAAAAAAACTAGCGGTCGTTCTCTTAATCGGATGCTTGAAGCAGCTATCCATCATCGGTGGAGGGATGGTTGTTTTGATCTGGAGAGGGTTCCCGTTGTCCATCATTAACGATTATCTGGAGCCGCTAGTGGAAATCGGCTACCTCGCTTTGATCATACTAGGTGGAGCCGTTTATTTCATCGAGTTTATTCGAGAATCTCATATTATCCGTAAGCAGGTCGAACGTTCAGAAAAGCTGAACCTGATCAGCGAGCTGGCAGCCAGTGTCGCCCATGAAGTGCGCAATCCACTCACAGTGGTACGAGGCTTTGTCCAATTGCTGCGTGAGGAGTCGAATCCGAAAAACATTGAATACATCCGATTGGTCTTAAATGAACTCGATCGGGCTGAATTTATTATTTCCGACTATTTAAATCTGGCCAAGCCTCATTCTGAGACGCTGGAGCGACTGGAGATTTCGCATACCGTGAAAGAAGTGACGGCCATCATGTCCTCTTACAGCGTCATGAACCGAGTGGAAATCGCCTGTGAGACCGAGCCGGGCCTATTCGTTGAGAGCAACGCCGTTAAGCTCAAGCAAGCATTGATGAATCTGATGAAAAACGGTATCGAATCGATGGGGCAAGGTGGCGTACTGCACGTCACCGTACAAGCAGCCGGGAACTATCATGTGATTTCCATCAAGGATGAGGGAGAGGGGATGACGCCGGAGCAGATTGAACAGATTGGGCTTCCTTTTTATTCGACAAAGGAAAAAGGGACAGGTCTCGGATTAATGGTAACTTGCCGGATCATCGAGGCGATGCAAGGGACGATCCACTTTCAGAGTGAACGAGGACACGGAACGCAGGTGACAATTGAACTGCCTGCCGTGTATACGACCGAAAAAGGAGGCGAACATGGACAAAGATCAAGAAGTGTGGGAGCGACTCTTTCATGAGTTGGCTGTAATCAGAAGCGAGTTAAAAGCGTTCAAGCTCGAAACACGTGCAGAGCTCTATCAAATCAAAAGCGAGCTGAAAGAATGGCAGCAGAGAGAAGAACAGCGAAGGCTCCCGAGCGAAGGGGAATAAACCATGCGACGTTCCATAAACCGATGGTGGCAACAAACAGGAAAAGCTGTTTTCGCAGCAGGCGTGGCTTTAGCCCTAGCTGCATGCGGACAACCACAGGAAGCAGCAAAGCCTGCCACACAACCAACGACAGAAGCTACGCCGGCTAATGCATCTGTGCAACCCGAACAAATACTTAAACTGAATAACTTTACAGAACCGCTTTCTCTTCATCCCGGACTCATTTCGGATGTTTGGTCATCCAATGTTATTTTTCAGACGTTTGAGGGGCTGACTCGCATTGACGACAAGGGCGTTCCACAGCCCGCCATGGCTCAGGAAATCAAGGCATCAGACGATTTGTTGACGTACACCTTCACGATTCGCGACAATGCGAAGTGGTCGAACGGCGATCCCGTAACCGCGCATGATTTTGAGAACGCCTGGAAATGGGCACTCGATTCCAAAAACGGTTCAGAGTATGCCTATCAGCTGTTTTATGTGAAAAATGCAGAGGCGGCCTTTGCTGGCAAAGCGAAGCCCGAAGAGATCGGGGTCAAGGCAACAGATGACAAGACACTGGTCGTCCAACTGGAAAATCCGACGCCGTTTTTTCTGGAGCTTACTGCTTTTTACAGCTACTTCCCGCTGAATACCAAAGTGGTGAAAGACAAACCGGACTGGGCGAAGGAAGCAGGACCAGCCTACACCTCGAATGGACCGTTCAAACTCGATACGTGGGAGCATAAAACCAAGCTGACGCTTACGAAAAATGAGCATTACTGGGACGCAGACGCTGTCAAGCTGACCAAAATCGAAATGAATATGATTAATGACGCAAATACAGAGCTGTCGATGCTGGAGGGCGGCGATCTCGATTGGGCAGGTGCCCCAACTGGCAATCTGCCACTCGACGCGATGCCGACCTTGAAGGAAAAAGGATTGCTGGTGATCACGCCAAAAGCCGGGACGTATTGGTATGAATTCAACACAGAGCAAAAGCCTTTCCACAACAAAAAAATTCGCCAAGCCTTTTCATACGCGATTAACCGGAAAGACATCGTGGAGAACATCACGCAAGGAGGGGAATTGGTTGCAACAGCCGTAGTGCCGCCTACGATGTTTACTGAGAACGAGCAAGGCTTGTTTCCAGACAACGACATAGAAAAAGCCAAGCAGCTGTTGGCGGAAGGCATGAAGGAAGAAGGGTACGCTAGTGTCGACCAGCTCCCGCCGATTACACTGTCCTATAATACAGAGGAAGCACAGACCAAAATAGCGCAAGCCGTACAGGACATGTGGCAAAAAAACTTGGGTGTGCATGTCAAGCTGGAGAATCAGGAATGGAATGTCTACTATGAAAACGTGAAAAACGGGAAGTACCAAGTAGCGCGGATGGGGTGGACAGGGGATTTCAACGATCCGATCAACTTCCTAGAAATATTCCGAACGAAGGAAGGCAACAACCATACTCGTTGGGAGAATCGTCAATATGCCGATCTATTGGCGGCTTCTGCCAAGGAGAAGGATGCTGCCAAACGAAAAGCGATCTTGCAAGAGGCTGAGAAAATCTTGGTGGACGAAATGCCAGTCATTCCGTTTTATTTCAAGTCTACGGTGTATGCGCAGAACCCCAAGTTGAAAGGCGTAGTTATTTCAGGTTTGGGATATGCACAGTACAAATGGGCGTATTTCGAATAAATCATACAGTAGTCACATTCGAAGGGCTGGTCAGTCGGATTATTCCACGACCAGCCCTTCGAATACGATAGAGACCTTCTCTTCCATGATTTCTTCGAGTGCCCAGGCGCCTTCGCTGCGTACCCAATCATAAAGAGCGTTATAGTAAATGTTTTCCAACATATTCGCAGCGACAAGAGGGTTGAATTTACTTTTCAATTGATTCTTTTCTTGCGCTTCTTCAATCAGGTCAGCGAAAAGTTGACGCAATTCAAAGTACATGTTCTTTTCATTCTCAAGCACTTTCCGATGTTTCATCGAGGATTCTACGACGACTTTGATGAAATCGAAATTGGTGATGGTGACTTCATTCATGATCTTGTAGATCCGGAGCACCTTCGATTTGCATTCGTTACCATAATCCCACTCTTCCCGGCGCTCCTCGATTTCATGCAGACGCTCATATCCCCAGTTAGCGAGAATGGCTTCCTTTGAAGTGAAATGCAGAAAGATCGTACCGCGTGCAACATCCGCTTCTTCGGAAATCATGTCGATTGTGGTTGCTTCAAAGCCGTGCGTTTTGAAAAGCTTGATGGCCGCATTGAAGATTTTTTCGCGTGTTTCGCGCTTTTTCCGTTCCCGTCTCGTCGTCAAGTATGTAGCACCTCCTTATGAACTCGTACGCTTGATTATAACACAACGGTTACCTAACAAAAGAATAGTTCATGCAATTGAGCATAAATTAGGTGAAAAAAGGATAGACTTCTGCGCAGCTCGAATGTATATTTATATACTATAATGAATAAATATTGAATCATGCCAGGCTCGAAATGCATGGGGTGGAGGAGAGTAAAATGGGTGTTGCAAAGGCACTGGCAGTACGTCAGGCTACGATGAAAGACGTGGATGCCATGTTGGAGATTGTTAATGAATATGCACAGCAAGGCTTGATGCTACCACGTACGAAGCTGTCTTTCTTAGAAAACTTGCAATCCTTTATTGTCGCTCATGATGGAGATTCGGTCGTAGGTGTCGCAGGCCTACATATTTTGTGGGAGGATCTGGCTGAGATCCGCTCCTTGGCTATCTCGGAAAAAGCGAAGGGGATGGGCGTAGGGAAACATCTGGTTCTTCATTTGGTTGAGCAATGCCGCCTTCTGGGAATTAAGCGTGTACTGGCGCTGACCTATCAACAAGTGTTTTTTGAAAAGTGCGGGTTTTGGGTGGTTGCCAAGGAAACACTGCCGCAAAAAGCTTGGAAGGATTGTATTAATTGCTCCAAGCTGCCGATGTGCGACGAAATTGCTATGATTTTCGAAACAGCCTGATACTTTGGTCTAGCCTTCCTTTTTCCTTTTCTGGTACTATATTCATATGAATAGTAGAAATATAAATAATATTCTATAAGTATACCAGAAAATGAGATTGAAAAAAATAGGGGGCTCTTCCATGAAATTAGGCGCTCGTATACTGCTCGTACTACTACTGGCAGGAAGTGTACCGCTGACGGCAGCGGGAGTGTTTGCTTATCAGGAATCCAAGCAGGAATTGTTGAACGGAAGCGCCGCTACACTGGAAGCGCTGCGTCACAGCAACAAGGAACAGGTGGAAAATTACTTTCGTGAGCGAGCCAGGAACGTGGATACGCTGGCTGCATCGGGAACAGTAATGTCTGCCCTTTCTTCGTTTGAGGACGTGTGGCGGCAAGGACGAGAATCGCCTACCTACGAAGAAGTGCAAGCGAGGTATACCAACGAATTGAAAATGGAGGTCGCTCGCTACGGCTTCGTAAATGCTTTTCTGTTGAATGCACAAGGGGACATCGTGTACGAGACAAAGCCGCAGGCCGATTTTGGTACCAATCTCCTGACAGGCCCACACGCTGACTCTGTACTTGGCCAGACTGTGCAGCAAGTCAAGAAAACCCAAAGCGCAGAAATGTCAGATCTAGGCATTTACGAGCCATCTGGAGGAGCGCCAGGGGTATACATGGCAGCGCCGATCTACGAGCGAGGTTACATCATCGGGCAAATAGTAGTCGAAGTATCCATGGATTATATTTCTAGAATATTCAATCAACGAGAGGGACTTGGGGAAACCGGGAAGATTTACTTGGTGGGTGGTCCGGACAAGCTCATGCGCTCACAACTGGGCAGTGAGCCAAATACGTTATTACAGCAAAAAGTAGATACGCCCATCGTTGATCAGGTCTTGCTCACCCAACAATCCGAAGGAACGGTCGAAAGCATGGATTACTTAGGACAGCAAGTGCTCGTGTCCTATGATCAGGTCAAAGTGGGGAAGAAGACGTGGGCGATTTTGGCAGAGATGAATATGACCGAAATACTGGAGGGCCCAACCCGCATTCGGGATGCCATGATTGCCTTTAATGGTGTCGTCCTCTTGCTAATCGTCATCATCTCGTTATTTACAGCAAATTGGCTTCGTCGCTCGTTTCGCGGCATGCTTTCCGTGGCAGAGCGGATCGGACATGGGGATTTTTCGCGTGAGATTCCTGACAAGCTATTAAAACGAAAAGATGAATTGGGGGAGCTTGCAGAGTCTCTCGTTACGATGCAGAAGCAACTACGCAAAATTTTGTTTCAGATTCAGCAGGCAGCCGCTTCCGTTTCCGGTGCGGTGCGAAATATCCAGGGAAACACCAGTGAGATTGCCGCTTCCAGTCAGCAAATTGTCCTCGTCGTCGATCAAGTGGCTGCATCTGCTGACAGTCAGGTAGAAAAAATGGGACAAACCTTGAATCTAGCTGTTGATTTGACGAAAGATGTGGCGGTCGTAACGGAAAATGTAGAACGGGTGACTGTATCTGCGGAAGAAATGAAGCAACATGCACACGCAGGCAGACGTGCGATCGCAGATGTGATGGACAGCATGGACGAAATCAATCGTTCGGTAGAAGCTGCAACGGATGTCATTCATGTATTGGAAGGGCGATCGAAGGACATTTCGAGAATTATCTCCGTCATTACAGAAATTGCCCGACAGACCAATCTGCTAGCTTTGAATGCTGCGATCGAAGCAGCCAGAGCAGGAGAGCATGGCAAGGGATTTGCCGTCGTCGCTGGGGAAGTGCGCAAGCTGGCAGAAGATACCAACAGCGCTGCCCAGCAGATCGTAGGCATGATTGGAGACGTACAAAAGGATACGAAGGAAGCAGTCGCCAGGATGGTCGAGGGTGCCCAAACGACCGCCCGCGGCATAAAAACAGCACACCAATCGCAGGAGATGTTCCAACACATCGAGGAAAACATCCTCGGGGTGTCGCAAGAAATTAATGGTGTCAGTGAAGCATTCAAGCGTATGGCGCCAGATGCCCAGCAGGTAGCCGTTGTCGCTGGTGAAGTATCGTCCGCATCGATGCAAGCGGCTGCTGGTGTCCAAAGCATCTCGGCTGCGGTAGAGGAGCAGAGTGCAGCGATGGAGCTTATCGCAGATGCTGCGAATCAGCTGGCCATTCTAGCAGAAGAGCTGAGAAGCTCACTTGCAACCTTTGTTTCGCGCGAAAATTAAGAAAAGAGGGACGGAGCAAAAGCCAGTGACAACTGCCTTTTCTCCCGTCTCTTTTTGTATTTTGGAAGGATATCTCACACAAAATGTTGAATGATAAGGACGATGGAGAGTTTCAAGCCGGAGGGACGTAAGCGTGCACAAACTAGATTGGGAACTATATCTGCTACCGTTCGAACAAGCTGTAGAAGAAATCAAAGTCAAAATTAAAAATATCCGTAACGAGCTGCGCAAACGCAAGGAGCATTCACCGATTGAGTTTGCGGTGGGCAGGGTCAAATCGATCCCGAGTATTTACAACAAGGCAAACCGCTTGCAGTTTCCGATTGATGAGAATATCTGCTGGGAAATTCGAGATATCGCAGGCATCCGCGTCATTTGCCAGTTTATTGATGATATACCTGCAGTCGTTGAGATGATACGCAACCGCGGAGACATGCGTGTGTATTTGGAGAAGGATTATGTCTCTACCCCAAAAGAAAGCGGATATCGCGGCTATCACCTTGCCGTGGAGTATCCGATCATGATGGCGGGTGGGCAAGTGACCATTCCGGTAGAAATTCAGATTCGCACATTGGGAATGAATTTTTGGGCGACGATTGAGCACTCGCTGAATTATAAATACGAGGGAATTATCCCATCCGATATACGGCAAAGATTGTTCGAGGCTGCCAAGGCGTCTTACAAGCTTGATAGCGAAATGAACAACATCCGGGACGAAATTAAAGACGCCCAAGCAGAATTTACGAAAAAAGAAGTGCCAATGGAGTCATTGTTATCGTTGGTGGAGCTGGATCTCGACGTCGATGCGGCAATGGACGAAGGAAGCATGAATGAGAGGACTGGAGAAGAGAATGACAAGCGTTAATTGGCTGGAAGAAACAAAGAAACGCAAGGACGAACTGATTGCGACGACACAACAATTTTTGCAGATTAAAAGTGTATTAGACCCCGAGTCAGCACGGGAAGGTGCCCCTTTTGGAGAAGGGATTCGGCAAGCGCTTGACTTTGCTCTAGGCGTGTGTGAAAAAGCAGGCATGACAACCAAAGACGTCCGCGGGTATGCAGGGCACGCTGAATTCGGACAAGGTGAGGAATTGATCGGCATTCTGAGCCATGTCGATGTCGTGCCGGAAGGCGAGGGCTGGAGTACGCCTCCGTATGCAGCCGAGATCGTGGATGGACGCATGGTGGCCCGTGGTGCGATTGACGACAAGGGACCGACGATGGCGGCCATTTTCGCAGCGAAGATCGTGATGGAGTTGGGATTGCCACTGTCGAAGCGCGTGCGCTTTATTTTCGGTACGGATGAAGAATCGAGCTGGCAGTGTGTGAACACGTATTTTGAAACGGAAGAAATGCCGACGATGGGCTTTACACCAGATGCAGACTTCCCGCTGATCTATGCGGAAAAAGGCTTGACCGATCTGTCATTACGGCAGACGCTTGCATCCTTCCAAAGCCTTGGAATACCTGCTGCGGATAATGTGGCGGCAAAGCTCGTTTCCTTACAGGCTGGCTTGCGGATGAATATGGTTCCAGACAAGGCTGTAGCAACGCTTGCGCCAATCGGCTTGAATAGTGAGGCGATTGCACAAAGTTATCGCCAGCACTTAGAAGCGACTAGCTTGAAAGGCAAAGTGGAGGAGCAGGACGGTCTCGTAGTGCTGCACATGGAGGGCGTTTCGGTTCACGGAATGGACCCGAGCAAAGGTGTCAACGCGGGTACTGAGCTCATTCACTTTTTGCGCACCTTGTCCTTGGATGAACGCGGAGCAGTATTTGTAAGTTTGGCTGATCGTTATTTGCACAAGCAGCATTACGGTGAAGCGATTGGCATCGCGCATGATGATGAAGAAATGGGTGCGCTCACACTGAACACAGGTGTGATCGAGTATGACGAAAAGCAGGATGCGCTTTTCCGTCTGAATATCCGTTACCCACATTCTGTTGCCTTCGAAAAATGGTCGGCCGTTCTTGCTGAACAATTCAGTGAAGGGGCATTTACGCTCGAAGTGGCTGAGCATCTGACACCGCACCGCGTCAACCCGAATCACCCTTTGGTGACGACACTGCAACGCGTGTATACGGAACAAACAGGCGAGGAAGCAGGCATCATTGCAATTGGCGGCGCTACCTACGGCCGTTCGCTGGATGTTGGGGTAGCATTCGGACCGCTTTTCCCAGGTCGTCCTGACAGTGCCCACCAGCGAGATGAATATATTTTCGTGGATGATCTGATCAAAGCGACAGCGATTTACGCGCAAGCGATCTATGAATTAGCGAAGTAGGAATAGCAAGCGGCTGGACACAAGTGCCAGCCGTTTTTATTTTTTGCTGAATCAGGAGAGACAAAACTCTTTGCAAATGCTGGAAGTCAGTACTATAATGCAAGTAACGATTGATCGATTAATCATTCATCAGCAAGGAGCCTGTACAGCATGCCACTTTCAGAAGAACAAGTGCTAAAAATGAAGCAAAAGCGGGAAACGATTCTTCAGCAGGCCGTTCTCTTGTTTGCCGAGCGCGGCTATGATGATACCACCATTGCAAAAGTCGCGAAGGCATCTGGAGTGAGCTTTGGCAGTGTTTTCACGTACTTTGAAAACAAGGATCAGCTCTTTCATGCTGCCGTCACGGAGCCATTACAAGAGCATTCGGTCAAACTGCTTGACTTTGATCCCCAAGCATCTGAGCCATTACTGGAATTAGAGAGAATGGTGACCAATCACATCAAGCTTTTCGCCGCGTTCGATTCGTACTTGCGTCTGGTCGTCCAAGTAGTTGGCTACTACAATCGTTTTGCCCATTCATTTGCTGAGTTAGATGCGTTTCACAACACATTTCGTACGAAAATTGCCGAGCTCTTGATCAATGGACAAGAGAAAGGACTCTTGCATGTCCAAGACCCTAAATACGTGGCGACAGCGTACATGAGTCTGTTAATTGGTCTGCGTGTGAATTTGACCGATGAGCCACAAAGCAACATGTGGGAAAAATTCGTTCCGTTTGCCATGCAGCTTTTTGGACCGAAGAATCGCTAGCATTCTCCATCGGTCTTTTTTTTTAGAATATAAATGATTGATTAATCAATCGTTACGTAAAGAGGAGTGGTCACGATGAGTTTTTGGAAGTTCGACAGCAACATTCAGATCAGGCTGATGTTACAATTTTTGACGACGATGGCGAGCATGACTGTGACCCCGTACTTGATTGTTTTTTTCTCCAAGCAATTGGGGACGGTTGTAACGGGCTTCATGTTTTTAGGCGTGATGGCAGCGAGTGTCGCAGGCTCTTTTGCAGGGGGATATGTGGCAGACAGGATCGGGCGAAAAAAAGTTATCGTTGTGTGTGAGGCGGTCATCTTCCTCAGTTTTCTTGGTGTAGCCTTTGTCAACTCGCCCTGGATTCAGCTGCCTTACGTGACATTTATTTTGTTTCTGTTCAATAACTTTTGTTTGGGGGCGTCAGGTCCTGCATACCAAGCACTCATTATTGATGTGAGTCAGCCTGAGAACAGGCGAGCGATTTTTACGGCTTCCTATTGGTTGAATAATCTGGCGGTAGCGATAGGAGGATTGGTGGGGGCTTTTTTGTTCGACAAGCATTACTTTGCCCTATTTCTCGGTGTGGCTGTAAGCATCGCGATTTCGCTTGCCATTACGATCCTTTTTATCAAGGAAACGTATGTGCCAGAAAAAGGTGCACGCTCAGCGTCTGGCAAACAAAGACAAAAAGATTCGAGTTTTATGGCAGATGTCATGGGAGCTTATAAAGAAGTGCTCAAGCATCGGATTTTTCTGCTGTTTACCATAGCGAATCTGCTCATTATAGCTGTAGAGGAGCAATTGACCAATGTCATAGGCCTTCGTTTAGTGCACGATATCCCGGAGCCTGAGCAGTTATTTTCGTTTCTTGCTATTCAGGTGGATGGGATGAACTTGTTAGGCCTTTTAAAAACAGAAAACACGTTGCTGGTTGTTTGCTTGACCGTTTTAATCTCCTACGTGGTGAAGGGCTTGAGAGATAGGGCCGTGCTCCTGGCAGGCCTGGTCCTGTACTTTTGCGGGTATGCCTGGATTAGCTTCAGCAACTCTCCCGCTGTCTTACTCATTGCCATGTTCTTCGCTACACTGGGTGAAGTGATGCACATTCCGGTAAAACAAGCGCTACTCGCCAATATGGTGCCGGATCATGCGCGGAGCACGTATATGGCTGTACATTCCCTATTTAGCATGGTAGGGGTCAGTAGTGCAGGTTTGTTTATTCTTGTCAGTGCGTGGGTTCCTAACGTTGCGATCACCGGAATTTTTGCAGGGATGGGACTGATTTGTCTCGTGCTATTTCATCGGATTACGAAAAGGGTTGGGCAAGAACAAGAAGCTGCTACGAAGGCCACCCAATCAAATGCGACAGCATGAAGAAGTACTCGAGCGCATTCGGGACACTGGTTGGGGAAACAATAACAAATAGGGTGTCAGTAGTTTGGAAATAAAAGGATTTTGTAAGCGGTTTCCCGAAATCATAAAGAGAATACGTCAGTATCGAAAAGGAGATAAAGGATGGACGATCTCACGAAATTGATCAAGGATTTGACGGAAACGGACGGAGTACCTGGGCACGAGCGCGAAGTCAGGGTGAAGATGGAGGAGTACTTACAGCCTCTCAGTGACGAGTTGGTAAAGGATCGACTGGGTGGGGTACTCGGGAAGAAGACGGGGGTAGAAAACGGTCCGAAAATTTTGCTCGCGGGACATTTGGATGAAGTGGGCTTCATGGTGACTCATATCACGCCAAAAGGGTACTTGCGTTTTATTCAGCTCGGCGGATGGTGGACGCATAATATTCTCTCACAACGCGTGAAGGTCAAGACACGCAAAGGTGAGTATCTCGGGCTCATTGGCTCGAAGGCACCACACGCTCTGGAAAAAGAAGAGCGGGAAAAAGTCATGAAGCTCAAGGATTTGTACATTGACATCGGGGCAAAAGATGAAGCAGATGCGAAGGAAATGGGTGTTCGCCCTGGTGATTGGATTGTTCCTGACAGTGATTTTACGACGATGCGCAACGGAGAGCTGTGGGTCGCAAAGGCGCTCGATAATCGAGCGGGGTGTGCGCTGGCAATCGAGGTGCTGAAACGTTTGCAGTCGGAAGAGCATCCAAATGTGCTATACGCCGGTGCAACCGTTCAAGAAGAGGTTGGGACGCGCGGTGCTGGCACAGTAGCGTCGCTGGTTGAACCGGATATTGCTTTTGCTGTCGATGTTGGACTCGCATATGACACGCCTGGAAATGAATCGTATCCGATGACCTGCAACGTGGGGGACGGTCCGCTCGTTATGTTATTTGATGCCACGATGATTCCACATACCGGATTGCGCGATCTCGTATTCGACACAGCAGAGGAGCTCGGCATCCATATCCAGGTGGATGCCCTCGCAGGAGGCGGAACAGACGCAGCGAAATTCCATACAAGCGGCATTGGCTGCCCGTCGATTGTCGTCGGCTTTGCGACACGGTATATTCACAGCCATAATGCGATTATGGCAAAAAGCGATTTCGAGCAGGCTGCCCAGCTGCTGACAGCTGTCATCAAGAAGCTCGATAAGGAAACGGTTCAACAACTGCTCGATAGATGAGATAGGCGAAACCCTCTCCATGCATGTATCATTGCGATGGAGAGGGTGTTTTTTGTGATGATGGAGAGGTTATGAAATCACGAGCCTCGGAGAAAAATACCCGGGAGTTGAACGGTTTAGTTGTTTTTTCGAGAGTACTCCTTTAGTATAGGTAGGATAGGATTTCGCAAGGGCAACAACCTGCCTAGGATGAATTTGATTGATGAGAGCCGGTTTTATCGCATCCACTGTCCATGCAGTCATGGTGTGGCGAATCGGTTCGCTTGTGAAAGGAAGTGGAAGTTATGGCAAAATCGTTTGCGTCTTTTGGTTTTCGTCCGGAGCTGATGCAAGGGATTCAAGACCTGTATTATAAAGAACCGACACAAATTCAAGAGGAAGCTATTCCTCTCATTATGGAAGGCAAAGATCTAATCGGACAAGCTCAGACAGGTACGGGAAAAACAGCTGCATTCATGCTGCCGATCCTCAACGCTTTGGAAGAGGGAAAACGCGACATTCAAGCGCTCATTCTCACCCCGACACGTGAGCTTTCCATTCAGATTGCCAAAGAAGTAGAAAAGCTGGGTAAGCACCTGAATGTAAACGTGCTGTCTCTGCATGGTGGAACGGATATCGACAAGCAACTTAGCAAATTGAAAGAAACCGTACATGTTGTAGTCGGAACACCAGGGCGCGTGCTGGATCATATGAAGCGCGGATCGCTCCATTTCGGACGCATCTCCACATTGGTGCTGGATGAAGCAGATAAAATGATGGAAATGGGCTTCTTGGAAGATGTGGAGCAAGTGATCGTGCACACGCCTTCCCAGCGTCAGGTGCTGTTGTTCTCTGCTACGATGCCTGATTTGGTGAAAAGACTGGCGCACCGCTTCATGAAGCAGCCACCGCATATCAAGATTGAGGGTAAGCAGAAGACTGTTGAGCGCATTGAACAATTTTACTATGTAGTGAACCAAAGCGATAAGACGGACGCTCTCGTGGATGTGCTGGAGCAAGAGCAGCCGTTCTTGACCATCGTGTTTGCCAATACGCAAGTACGTGTACAGCAGCTTACAGCTCGATTGCAGGAAAATGGCCTCGCTGCGAAAGCACTGTACGGTGATTTGTCCCAAAACAAGCGGGAACAACTGATGAAGCAATTCCGTGAGATTCGTTTCCAATACTTGATCGCGACAGATATCGCGGCTCGTGGACTCGACGTAGAAGGCGTAACACATGTCATCAACTACGATTTGCCGAATGACGTGGATAGCTACATTCACCGCGTTGGACGTACGGGTCGTGCGGGACAAAAAGGTAAAGCCATCTCCCTCATTTCTCCTCGTCAGAAGAACTTGATGGGGCGTTTTGCCAAAGCTACGAAGGCATCGATCGAGGAAAGAATTTTGCAGGAAGGTCGCCATCTGGATGCGGGTCGCCGTCAACGTGCGGAAGAACGGGAAGCTCATTTCATTGAGCTGCGTGCACAACAGGCGAAAGAGCAACAGAAGGAAAAAGACAAAGAGTTCACTCCTGTACGTGAAGCCTTGAAGAAAAAGACGAAGGTAAAACCAGGCTACAAAAGGAAAATGGCGCGTGAGCTGGGTGAATTGCAGACGCAGTATGAGAAAAATCGCAAGAAGGCAGAAGCGATTGCAGCGCGTAAAGCAGGTAAATCTGCGAAGCCAGCCGATGCCAAGAAAGCGGGAAAAGGTGGAGCCGCTCGCTCTGCCAAGGGTGGAAGACCGTTTAGCCAATCCTCATCCGCTGGGAAAACGCGTGGAAATAAGTAAAGATGGTAAGAGAAACTGTCCAGATTCGAAAAGGGTCTGGGCAGTTTTTTTGATTTGGATGTTCTTTTTTTTATGAAGTTTTATGGACGCTTGCAATTCTTTATGTAACAGCCATGGCATGCCCAAGTTCTTATCCTTTGCTCGGGACAAAGTTTATCATACGTCGAACACAATATATATTGTGTTGGTAATGTAACTCAGCATTTTTCTTTATTATGGTAATGAGCTATGAACATAAATGGATTACGTATACACTGTCGGAGGACAGAACTTGCATACAGGATAGTGCTAGCGTGGAAAAAGAAATAGAGAGAATCAAGAGCAAGTATGGATATGAAGCTCTTCTGGAGCAAGGGGCAAAGATTGCGAACTTGAATAAAGAAGAGCAGTAAGGCTCCTAAAAAGGCTTATTCCCACTTCGATCAGGAGGAGGAATAAGCTTTTTTCGTACCTGAAATCGAAGGATGACCTAAATCTGTTAGGAATACGCTCTGAGATTACATGTCGTACAGAAAGAAATGAAGAAATACGGATAAATAGTTAAAAGTATAAGGTTCTTACACCGAATACCTTTCTCTTTGAAAGAAGTTGTTATAATGAATGGAAAACAAGGAGGGAGATCAAATGGATCGGATTGATGAACAAATCCTCCGCTTATTGCGGGAAAATGCCCGAATCACCAGCTCAGACATCAGTAAGCAGGTTCATTTGTCTGTGCCTGCGGTCTCCGAGAGAATACGCAAGCTGGAGGATACAGGACTCATCAAGCAATTCACGGTGAAGCTGGATCGGGAACAGCTAGGGCTTCACCTGATTGCATTTGTGATGGTGGAAATCGAAAAAACGGAGCATATCGCTGGCTTCCGTGAAACGGTCTTGCAGGCAGACTCTGTGCTGGAATGCCATCATATTGCGGGAGCTTACGATTATGTATTGAAGGTTGCTGTAAAAGGGACGGCCGATCTGGAACGATTCATCTCTGAAACATTGAAGCAAATAGATGGTGTAAGCAAGACGAATACGATGATCGTCCTGTCTTCCATGAAAGAGGAGATGTGAACCTGATGGCGATCTGGAACGGTCTATTATTCGGGATGATGCTCCAGCTATCCGTTGGTCCGGTTTGTCTGGGAGTATTGCATCGCTCGATGACTCGGCGATTTCGGGATGCACTCATGATGGTACTGGGGGTTGCACTCGTAGATGCGGTTTATATGGTGGGGGCGGTCGGGGGACTGTCGCTGCTGTTACAAATCCATTGGGTCAAACAGATGGTTTTGATTATGGGAGCTCTGATTTTGACTTGGTTTGGGATTCAAACCTTGCGTGCCATAAAAGGCAGAGGCGTATATGAACAAGCTCCAGTCCAGCATGCTCCATCGGGTCGAAACAGCTTTTGGCACGGCGTGCTTCTGACGCTCGCGAATCCACTGACCATTCTGTTTTGGGCGGGAGTTTTTGGCTCACTATTGGCATCTGGCACTTTTGTTCATTCAACAGAGTTGTTCTTGTTTGCTACAGGCTGTCTGTTATCGACTTTATTGTTCTTGGGGCTGGTAGCTTTGTTGGCCGCGTATTTGGCTCGATTTTTTCGCCCAGGTTGGCTCAACGTTTTTCATGGACTCAGTGGTGTCTTTCTCATTGGGTTTGCGATTGTCCTTTACGCAAAAAGCTGTCTGATGCCTCCATACTGGCCTTTTTAAAGGAGTTCGGAATGACTGCATCGAATTTTAAATAGAATACAGGAATCGCGATCGAAAATAGTGTTTTCCTCCCATGTGATTTGGGTAATAGATAGGAAGATAGAACCCTTTCTTGTGAAAGTACCATAGTACAGGGTGTGAGGAGAACCAGTGATGACGACGGATACGTGCTTGAAATGCGGCAGTCCGATGGGCCGGGGAGAGTACACTTGCCAGGTTTGCGGAGAAAACGAAATACAAGACTACCAGATGATTCGCAATTACGTGAGAAGTTATCCGAATTCAAATGCGATGCAAATAGCCAATGCAACAGGGATATCTGTTTCAAAAATATTGCGTTATAT
The DNA here is from genome assembly GCF_013332495.1 of Brevibacillus sp. HB1.2. Taxonomy (NCBI): domain Bacteria; kingdom Bacillati; phylum Bacillota; class Bacilli; order Caryophanales; family Paenibacillaceae; genus Brevibacillus; species Brevibacillus sp. HB1.2. Next base: position 23,383 of record NZ_JABMIU010000017.1, read on the forward strand.
AAGAAATGGCTCGTTGACGGTAGTAGACAATCCGCCCCGCAGAGGGCGATCATAAGAAAAAGAGAAAAGCCCACAAGCAGTCACGAATGCATTTCGTGTAGACTTGTGCGCTTTTTTATTTTTGATGCAAATTTACAACCAGCGTAGACCCTTTGGATAATGATTTTTGAGTTGCCCTTCAGATTGTTTGCCCCAACCGATGGGGAATCCATCTACAGTAACCAGCGTCCAGCCGCTTTCACCATCACGCGTGAGCGCTTCTCCTTTTAAGTACCGCAACATCTCAGGATCGTCTGCGCCATACGGAGCGACACGGACTGCCTCCGCAGGAGAGAGGGAGAGTGCCAAGGCGTGTGCAGGTTCAAATCTGTTCTTTTTTACAGTTCCTAGGTGTAGACCGACGCGCGCGACCTTGAGCTTGTCCCAGTCGAGCTCGGGAGCAGGTGAGTAGTAGAGCTGTTCGCCGAACAAAAGAAAAGCTGATTCATCATCGAATGGTTTGGAGAGCGCCGGGAGTGCTTCATCCGCGAACGTACGCCAAGCTGCCATGGCTTCTTTACGACCTGCCGGAGCCGATTTTGCCGCACGCTTTTCTTTACGCTTCCCGGCAGGTTCATGAACTTCAGTGGTATCACTCTTTTGCAGCTTGGCGAGGTAATGACCTTCTCCCTGTAGACGATGCGGCCACAATCTGGCTGTCTGAGTGAGCTGCTCGTTATACGGCGAGGCCCACTCTGGTTGGCCAGCAGAAAAGCAATCTACATGTGGCAGCGAGACGATCTCAAATTCCGGATGACGTCCCAGGAAGTTAACGAGTGACTGCTCATTTTCCAACGGAGCGAATGTGCAGGTGGAGTAGACCAACGTCCCGCCTGGCTTCAGCATCGCAGCGGCCGCTTCAAGAATATCGCCTTGCATGAGGTGGCACTCGGTTACTTTTGCAGGGCTCCAGTCTTCGATTGCTTCGGGTAGCTTGCGGAACATTCCTTCGCCAGAGCATGGAGCGTCTACTAAAATTCGGTCAAAAAACTGGGGGAATCGCTCCTGTAAGCGTTCAGGCGTTTCGTTGGTCACGACGGCATTGGTCACGCCGCAGCGCTCCAGATTTTCTGACAAGGCTTTTGCACGAACAGGATGGATTTCGTTTGCCACAAGCATTCCTTGTCCACGCAAAAACGCTGCAAGCTGCGTCGATTTCCCTCCTGGCGCTGCACACAGGTCGAGGATGCGCTCATCAGGTTGTGCACCGAGTGCTTCGGCAGCGGACATCGCGCTGGGCTCCTGCAAATAGTACATGCCAGCGGAGTGAAAAGGATGCTTGCCGGGACGATCTGGCTCTTTGTAGCGAAAACCGTTTTCGCACCAAGGGACTGCTTCCAGAGCAAACGGCGAGATTTTCAAAAAATCGTCACGACCCACCTTCAACGGATTGACCCGCAAGCCGTGTGCCACAGGCTGATCATACGAGGAAACAAATGCCTCATAATCGTGTCCGAGCAAGGTTTGCATGCGCTCGGTAAATGGTGTTGGTAAATTTTTTGTCATAACAGCCTCCGTGTCAGATTTTGGCCCCATGTGAAAGGAAAAGATAGAATCATGGCGAATCATAGAGAATGAGGTGAGAGCATTATGGAAGGATCCCGTGCAAAACGCTACCGCTCCCGGCGGAGAAATGACTCGGAAGTAAGCCGGTTTTGGATCATGGGGTTGCTGTTCTCACTGCTGGTGCTCGCTTTTGAATTCTTTATCGAAATACCCGCCGACGCAGATTGGCTGATCGATATGGAGATGGCTTTGTTTTCTGCCAGCTTTACGTTACTTGCCTTTTATCTGCTCGGACTTACCTTTGCCTTTTCACGCCACCAAAAGGCAGGGAAGATCAATCACCAAATCATCATCTATGTATGGTTGGGTGCGATCTTGTTTCACTTGTTCCTGCTCATCAGCAATTTGTCCAATCAGCATGTGTACAAAGCAGGGATCATTCTATTTTTAGGACCATTGTTTTTAACTGTCTACCATTTTATCACGTACTTGGCAGCTTTGCGCGAGGAGCGTGAGGAACAGGAGGCAGCTACGACAGCTACGCTCGAGCGTACGGCCTACCAGATGATTCTGGAGGGTGGACGTGTATACAGTGAGCTGAGTCGCCTGAAAACAGAATATCCAGAAGTGGAGCAAATGCTTCGTGCCAACGATTTTCACGATAAACTGGAGCGCTATGCTTTGGAAATGCAGCAGTATTTGCAGGCGAAGCATTTTGAGCGTAAAGACGTGGAGCTCTTGGAGGGTCACTATTATTTCTTGGAAAACTTGCTGAGCTTGGCGAAACAACATCCGGGAATAATCGAGTCCCGCGTATATAGCCGCCGAGGTGACAATTGATGGGTACAAAGGAGAGGGAAGCGGATGTTTTGGAAAAAAGACAAAGGCCTAGCAGTAAAAGAGACAGCAGCGACGACAGTGGCAACTCCCACAACCACAATGGCAGGACAACAAGACGCTTGGAAACATGAGCTTCGCGGTATTTACGATCAGATGGGTGCGATCCTCACTTCGAACCAAGCGATGAACGCCGAATCCGATCAAATGGTGCGATTGGTGACGAGGATGAAGCGTGTTGTAGATAATATCCAGGGTATTAACGAGCGGGATGATGAGTCTGCGAGTCAGTTGTCGGTTCGAGGAGAGCGCCTGACAGACATCTGTAAACAATCGGTAGCGCGTGCAGATGAAGGCAAGAAGGCCATGACCGACGTTGTAGAAGTCATGAGCCTGCTCGACAAAGAATCGGTCCATACGTCCAAATCCATGAGCCGCTTGGAAGAGCGCTCTTCGGAAATTACGAGCATCGTCAAGGTGATCAGCGACATTGCCAATCAGACCAACCTTCTCGCTTTGAATGCTGCGATAGAAGCGGCACGTGCGGGTGAACAGGGCCGAGGCTTTGCTGTAGTAGCGGATGAAGTACGGAAGCTGGCCGAGATGACCGCGAACTCGACCAAGACGATTGCAGAATTGATCGGCAAGATTCAGGAAGAAACAAAAGAAGCGTTGTCCAACAGTGAAAAAAGCAGCAGTGCGATCAAAAATGGGCTTTCTATCAGCAAGGATGCTGCGGAGAAGACGGATCAGATCGTGAACGCTTTCCAGGTACTGAACGGCGAAGTGTCAGGTGTGATGGAAATCATCGCGCACCAAAAGCGATTTGCTGACGATGTGTCCCAACAGGTAAGTGATGCGAAGGGCTTGCTGGACGAGCTGAATGAAGGCTTGACCAAGCACGTGAGGGACGCCAACGCAGTAGAGCAAATGCTCGCGTCGAGCGTAAAGGATGTCAAAAAGGTATTGTGATCATAAGGAAAAAGAATCAGGAGTCCGTATCCAAGCGATGCGGACTTTTTGGTATTTGTTCACTTTGTTTCACTTCCGTTTTCTGCGACAATGGTCGAAGTGAGCGACAATACGCAAAAGCTGGCAGGGCTTGCCCAAGAAGTGTTTGAAATAAAGTAAGCCCATACATGTAACAAAAATCCCCTCTCAGGAGTCTAACTTTAGAGAGGGGATTTTTTCCTTTAGTTTTTTGGTGTGGTGGGTAGCGATTGCTCCAGCATATAGCGATATACCGGGACTTCATCGCCCTTTTCAACGGGAAAGAAGTTAAACGTGACGTAGCTGTCTACTGATTCCGGTTCCAAGGCCAAAGCAATGAAGTTGGCGTTTGGCTGGGCCATGCTGAACACGTAGCTACCCGCAGGAAAGGTTTTCGTTGTTTCTGTTACATTTGCAGTCACTTGGTTGGTGAAATGCCCATTCTCGTATATCGGATTCACCTTGTTTTCCAAAATGGTGTAGCTTTCTACCGCTATGGTCGTTTCTTTTGATAGCTTGCTTACCGAAACACCGAGCAGTTCCAGCTTGGCTGCAACGTCATGGTAGCCAGGAGGCATAAGATAAGCAGTGGGGCGCTCGCGTTCGAGTACGGGATAGGCATCCGTGGAGCTTACCCAGTCGATGGGGGTAGACACTTTTTTTGCCGTGGCTAGATCGACCACTTCGAGAGATTGACCCGGTACTCGCTTATTCTCACTCAGGATGACGAGTTTGTCGTTGTCGTTTGCTTTTTTGCCTTTTTCCGTGATTTCTGCGCGTGCCTGCGTCACGGAGGACTTGATTGCTTTGGCATTGGCCGCTGTTGATTGGATGACAGCAGCATGAGTTATGGCCTGGCTGTATACACGGCGCTCAAAATCGGCGCGTCCAATGCCGATGCCGCGTGTTTCCACCAAAAACGTCAACGTGTTTTTCAAGCCCAAGGCATTGCGGCCGATTCTCGTCTCTGTGCTGCCTTCTGTTGCGGTCACTTTTCCGTCCTTGCCTTTTGCCAGCGTATAGTATGCGTGATGAGAAAGTTGCTCCTTGTCGAGTGCTTTTTGAACGTCAGCCAAGAGCAGGTTGTCTGACATTTTACGAAGGTTGGCGGGGATATTCAAGTTTTTCGCGGAAGAGATCAGAACGTCGTAGGAAGAGATCGCGCCTTTTTCCCCTACATCGCGAAGCTGGCTGGAAGAGACGCCGTATTCATGGGCGTCAAGCACCACATCAGGTTGATAGGTATTGATCGCCTGGTGAACCGATTGCACCTCTGGATATTCTACCTTCATGTAGTCACGGTTGGCATCCAGCTCTGTCGCGATGTAGCGTTTAAACTGGTAGGAGCCGTCCGGGTTGATGCGAGGAACAATCGCGACGTTTACTTGATCCAGGAGGTCGGGGCCAAGCTTTCCTTCTGCCAGCCATTTGGCGATCACGAGAGCAGATTCACCAGAGGCGGGTTCATTTCCGTGGATTTGTGCCTGTAGCCAGATGAGTGGTTTCTCCTTGTTTTGTTTGAGCTTGTTGTGGTCTTTGCTGAATAGCAGCAGGGGGATGTCGCGACCTTCCAATGATGTACCGATGGATAGCAGCTTGATTTCCTTGTTGCCTGTAGCTAACTTGCTTATGTAAGCCATCATTTCTTCCTGGGATGTAAAAGCTTCTTTTCCTTCTTGGAAGCCGGGTGTCCCAAACTGGATAGTTGGCTTGGGGAACAAGCTCTCAATCTGTGCAGGCTGTACATAGGTTGGCCCTATTCCGTAATAAGGAATGTGGGGTTGTGGTTCAGCTTGGGTGGCATGGATGATTGAGGGGCTGGTGAACAGAGATATTACGAGTGCTGTAGAAACAACGTAGCGTACTTTCTTGTCCATAAATTCCCTCCTGAGAAATAAAATAAGACACCTATGATTAATTTATCAGATTATTATAAAAATAATAATCGCTACGAAATATTCATTTTAAAGTAGGACTTTCGGTTCTCCTTTAATAAAATAGGGGGATGACATGGTCAGAAAAATCAGCAGAATGCTCCTTTTGATGACGGCCATCGCCGTAAGTAGTTTCTTTCCGAGCCATATTTCTGCAAACGAATGGAAAAAACCAACAGAATCGGAGAATGTTAACCACCTGAATGGCGCGATTCACCAAAAACAAGAATTTCGATTCCCAGATGGTGTCACGTATTGGGCCCATAAAATGACAGGCCAGCGCAATATGATGCCTTACGTTTTCACCATTCCGATTCAGGGTAACAGTCAGAACATGATGTTCCGCTATCGAGCCTATGATGAGTCGAAGAAACCGTATTGGAAGGTCGTCACGCTTGATCAAGTCCAGACTCTTCCGCTTGCCTCTGGTTTTGTAGAGACAGAGGGCAGGTATATTTGGTTAGGCAAACCCATTACCTACGTGGATAAAGGCAGAGCCACGATTGAAGAAAAGCCGGCATTGGCGCTACCAGTTGAAGTAAAACAGACGTCTTCTGGTGTCGAGCTTGTGATCAAGCTGCCGATGAAAGCTGGCTTTATCAGCGAAATGTGGGCGCTCGATTCGAGAGATCCACTCGTTCCTTGGGGAGAACAATCGATTGACAGCGTCTGGCTTAACTTGGACGTTACGGAAAAGGCAAAATGGCTGTACGATGGGTATTACTATCAAAGCCCTTCCACGTACGAGCCGACTTCGGAGTCCTCCTTTTGGCGAATTCCTGAAAATTATGTCCTTCGCTCCTTTTTATATACAGGTGGAAGCAAGGCTGCCCGGGATATGGGCTATGTAATGTTGAAAGCGAGCCTGAAGCAGCAGGAGCCTCAGGGATACTGGAAGACACAGCCGCGCTCCTTGTGGTTAAGCGGTGATTACGGGATACCAGAGGGCTTTTACGATACGAGATTCAACACAGGAGCGGCTGATCTGATGCTGCGGGGCTGTGATCAGTACCAAGAAACAGACTTTTGCCAATCGGCGAAAAAATATGCTTCTTACTTTCACAATCACGCAGCCACGAACCGTTTTGTCGTCGCTGGTGTACAGCAAGGGTGGCTGGTTTCTGACTACGCAACAGCAACGAATCCAATGATTCAGACACATGTTTCTTTGAATCATCAGTTGGCCGAAATCAATTTTCTCTACAAAAGCTACCTGCAATTCGGGGACCAGACAGACAGAGACTTAGCAGACATCATGCTCTATGGTGTCGTAAACCTCGGATCGCAGTGGATTCTCGGAAATGGCGATTTGCATTACGCTTATTTTCCGGACGGGACATTCGGCAGACCAGACTATCCGTTCTTGACCTACAATGACTTGGTCGAAACCCAACGTCTGTACCGTCAACTGCATGGAATGGATGAGATGACGCTTGCGATGTTGATTGATAGTAAATTGATGTGGATGCAACTGAATAATATTCAGTACCGTTAAGTAAAAAAGGCGGTAGTCTATATTGAATGTGACCCGTACGATCACTTTATAAAGTAGTGATCGTACGGGTCTTTTTGTTTACGTGTGGAGCTGTATTTTTACATTTTGTTGACAAGAAAACATCGGGAATGTGTAATGATGGTGGAGGTGTAAGGAAATGGCATATTCTATCCTAATCGCTGAAGATGATCCATCCATATCCGAGCTAATCAAAATGACATTAGGCGCCTCGGGCTATGTCTGTAAAGTTTCATCCGACGGTAACACGGCGTTGAACGAACTCGAAGAAAAGGAGTATCACTTGGCGCTCCTTGACATCATGCTGCCTGGAGTTGACGGGTTCACACTGTTGGAATCCTTTAAGAAAAAGAATATCCCGGTCATTTTTGTTACAGCCAAGACAAGTGTTATGGACAAAGTACAAGGTTTGCGTCTTGGTGCTGAGGATTATATTACAAAACCTTTTGATTTGCTGGAGTTGTTGGCACGAGTGGAAGTCGCTCTGAGAAGAAGTCATCAGGTTGTATTGGAAACATTGACCGTAGGCGATGTGACAGTGGATTACCATAGCCGCAAAGTGTACAAAAATAATCAGCTCGTCACGTTAACCCCGAAGGAATATGAGTTGCTTGAGTTTTTGGTGCATAATCCGAATATTGCTTTTTCTCGTGAAAGTTTACTGAATCAGGTCTGGGGTTATGACTTTTATGGCAGCACCCGAACAATTGATACACATGTCTTGAATCTGCGAACAAAACTAGGTTTGTCCGATCATATTCATACTGTGCACAAAATTGGTTATCGAATGGAGTTGTAAGATGCGTGAGAGGATGAAGAAAACGCCTCTGTGGATGCGAATCTATCTCATGGTGTTTGGATTGGTGACAGTGGTCATCGTCTTTGTTTCCTACCGGATCATCGAGGTTTCCATTGAGTACAATCTTCAAAGGGAAATCAGCAGTTCTCTTGAGAACCATAGCATGATCGGGAACTCACTGAAAATGTATGAAAGTACGATTGATGATTACTATCCGACGTTGCTGAAAGACATTTTAACGAAATCTTTTCAAAATTATGGTCAGTATTTTACTGATCAGAGAAGCCATCTTGCCATAACGGGTGAATCTGGTGAAAAGCATTTTAGCAGTATATCGAATGAAGAAGAGAAGGTAATGAGTCTTGTCCCACCCAAAGATGGGAGAAGAAGCTATGTGATTCGAAACATAGATGCGCGCACCGTACTGTTTGTTTCCAGCTGGATGGAAATGGATGACCAACTGCTTCGATTGGATTACGCCCATGACATAACGAGTCTGATCGATGACCAGAAGTCACTCTCCTTACAGATCTCTTCTTGGGTATTGGTTGGTTTGACGGTCTTTGCGGTTGGCTTGTTTGTCCTGATCAGACAAGCCTTGCGTCCACTCGGCATGTTAAGCCAACAGGCTCAAGGGATTGCAAAAGGAAGCTATCAGCATCGCATAACGGTTCAGCATGCCGATGAGATTGGCCAGCTCGCGGTTGACTTCAATTATATGGCGGAGGCGATCCAATCCAACATGGAGCTTCTGCAGAGGGGTGTAACGGAAAGAGAGGCATTTATCGTAAGTCTGGCCCATGAATTCAAAACGCCGCTTACATCCATCATGGGCTATGCCAGCTTGCTTCAGAATTATGACCTGGAAGAAAAAGACGTCGAGCAGGCTCTGCGTTTCATTCAAGCGGAAAGCAAGCGGCTTGACGGTATGTCCAAAAAGCTGTTGGAGCTTTTTCGCCTTGGAAATGGGGAGCCACCCAACAAACGGCAAGTCGATGTTTCTTCCCTCATACAGCAGTTGAAAATCATTTCCCAGTTTACGTTGGACAGAAGGGGGCAAACGCTGGAAGTAGCGTATTCTGTCTCTACCGTAACTGTCGATCCGGAGCTTTATTTGGTGTTGTTAAGCAATTTGGTGGAAAATGCCTCCAAAGCGTCTGAAAACGATACAGTCATAAGACTTGCTGTTTATGCAGAAGACTCTTTTGTTGTTTTTTGCGTGGAAGACCAAGGTTGTGGGGTGCCGGAAGAGCATTTGGCGAATGTATTTCAACCATTTTTTATGCTGGATAGTTCGAGGGATCGAAAAAAGAACGGACACGGTTTAGGGCTGTCTCTGTGCAAAGCGATTGCCACGGCACACCATGGAAGTATTTATATGAAAAGCCGATTAAACGGGGGAACATCGGTTTACACAAAGGTTCCAGTACAAACTTCGACGTAACGGTGGAGGCATCTATTGCGAAATTTCAAGAAAATAAAGATAAAGTCCCATGGCTTCATGCTTAGTCTTGTTGTTATCGGCATACTAGGTGTGGCGGCCTTCTTTTCTCCGGCTGCTTTCGGCCCGGCTGTTCTGGATAGCAAAAAGGATGTCATCATAACGGAAGCTTCTCCACCAGCAAACGTGGAAAACGAAGAAACCACTCTGAAGCAAAATGATGAGAAGAATAAAAACTTCTTTGATCCGTTGACAAAGGAACAGGCGGCTCCCTTTATTCGGATAGCAAGAGAAGCGTTCGTAGCGCAAGGCATGGCCCCCCCTGAAACTGGTTATTGGATCAGCAGCACTGTGACGAAAGGTAGAAATGATGTTGAAATATCCTGGTATCCCAATGGCGTTGTTTTTGGCCAAGAGACTAAGATCAAGGAAAAGGTTTACTACGCATTGTTTTACAACGCTGATGTGGACAAAGGCGTAGGGAAAATGGTTGAACTTGGGGTAGTTTGGAATTACGGTGAATCTAATTGGTATGGCGAAAACGTAGAATAAGAAGCAGAGAGTGTAAGGAGATAGAATTGTGGAAAAACTGACACAAACAAAAATAAAGATGGGATTATGGCTAAGTATTGGAGTGTTGAGCGTGTTAGCCCTCGCTTTGAGCTACTCCCCGACGACATTTGGCTTGGCTGAAATCAATAAAAACAAAGATGTTATCCAAACGGAAACAACAGCGTCAAGCGCTTTTCAACCGAAAGAGGATGAAGAGCAGCAGGAAAAGAAGAAAAACGATAATCCGAAACCCAAAGAAAGTTCAGTGAGTTTAAGTCTTAATGACTTTAGTAAAGAACAGCGAGAGCCCTTCGTCAAGTTGGCAACTGATGCATTTATCGCCAATCATATCGACCTACCTGATAATAATTACGAGCTTGATATTTTCGGTGACATAAGCGAGGAAACAACGACCGCTGAGATATGGTGGCATCCAAAAGTAAAGGCAGGAGCCGAACGACCTTTCAAAGGACTTCAGGAAAGCTATTTTGTCAATTTGACTGATGTGGATTTTAAAAAAGGGACAGGCACAATTAAAGAGATCGAGATTTGTATACGCAGGGACATCGCATCGTTCAAACCAAATACGATGTTCGCCCCATATATTGACCAAGCAAAAAAAGTTTGGAAAGACAAGAATATCAAAATTCCGCAAAGTGGCTACGATCTGGCAGGATGCTTGCTCATAAAGCCCATTACGGAGAAAGAGACGATAGCGCTTGTCGATCTTTACTGGTACCCAATATATACGAGAAGCAATAATGTTTATCAAGCTGTTCATGACAAGCTTTATTACGTGCAATTTTCAGATGTTGATTTAAAAAAAGGAACAGGTACAGTTGAGAACGTAGAAACAGACGAAGAAGAAACGAGAATCGTGCAAGAAAAAGCACCAGAGCCGATTATCAGGCGTGTAAAACTGACACCATCACAGGTAGCCCCTTATATCCAGATGGCAAAAGACGCTTTTCAAGCGAAGCAGGTAAAACTTCCTGAAAGTGGCTATTGGATTAGCAGCACGATTTCGTACTACGATGATCAACCGAAACGACCACCAGAGGTGGATATACGCTGGTATCCCGACGGCGTTGCTGAAGGGACTGATCATGCTTCTATAAAGGATAGGGTTTATATTGCTTCGTTTGATGACGTTGATTTGGACAAAGGAATAGGTGAATTAATGCACCTTGAAGTTAGGAGAAAAGATCCTTCGTAACAAGCTCCTCCTAGCATGTGGACGAAGAACATGGGGAGTCGCGTATAGCGGCTCTTTTGTTTTGACAAAACCTTGACAACCTCCCGATTAAACCATGACAATCAGCAGCTATTCTATGGATGACGAGTAGAAACACTCGATCCAAAGTAAAAACCTTGGAGGTAGTACGATGAAAAAGTCCAAAACGAAAAAAACGGCTGCATGGTTAAATCTCTCTGTTATGAGCGCATTGACAGTGACAGCCATGTTCTCCCCTGTAGCTGCCAGCGCCGCACTCAACGATACGAAGGATAACGTTGCAGCCGAGGCAACAGAGGAGGAATTTGATCTCTTGAAATTGACAGATCAACAGGCGGCTCCGTTTCTTGCAAAAGCAAAAGAAGCATTTCAAGCGAAAAACATTTCTCTCCCAGAAAGTGGTTACAAGGCTCGGAATTATGGTAGCAAAAAGAGCAATACCTTGACTGTCGTATGGCGATCTGAAACCAACGTGAAGGACAAGGCGTATGTCGCCGAATTTGAGGGTATCGATGTAGAGAAAGGAACAGCGACTCTCAAAACGGTAAATGTCATTAATCGTCCAGGTTCCTTCGAAGAGGAGCTGACAGAAAAACATGCTGCTCCGTTTATTGAACAAGCAAAAGAGGCTTTGAAAGCAAAAAATATAGCTCTGCCAGCGAGCGGGTACAAGATGTCAAGCAGCAGCCGTACTTATGACGATGTGCTGGAAAGTGTTCAAATTACCTGGCGTCCTGAGGCGGGGCAAAAGGGAGGAAAGTATTACTCCGTGCGATTTGCAGATGTCGATTTGGAGAAAGGGACGGGGAATATCGATGATGTCTATGTAGACAATTACGATGAGCTCATTGCTTTGGAAGAGGAGGATGAAAAGGAGGCCAAGCAACAAAAAAAGGATTCCTGGAAATTGACAGATCAACAGGCTGCTCCGTTTATTACAAAAGCAAAAGAGGCTTTGAAAGCAGAGAAGATTGAGCTGCCAAAAAATGGATATGAAGTGATGCATTTCGGGAGCAAGAAAGACAAAACCTTAATGGTTCTATGGAGAGATAAAGAGCAATCGAAAGGCTATGTTGTCAACTTTATCGATGTCGATGTCGAGAAAGGGACAGCGACAGTGCAAAATGCAAAAGTGATCAATGAGCTTGGTGTCGTTATGGGACCTCTTCCGCAAGAAAAAGCAGCCCCTTTTATCGAAAAAGCAAAAGAGGCTATGAAAGCGAAGAATTTTACCCCATCGGAAAGTGCTTATAAAATTTCCGCTACGGGTGTGACAGTGGACGATGTATTGCAATTCATTGACGTATACTGGTATCCAAATGGAAATCCGTCGGCGAAATATAAGGTGCACTTTACCGACGTCAATTTGGAGAAAGGAACAGGCACAGTCGAAGATGTCATTGAATATAAGCACTAATGGGAGCATCACTAAAATGATCAAGTAGGAGTCGCGTATGCGGCTCTTTTTTTATTTCCGCAAAGCAAACAAGGTCAAAAAGCTGACAGCCTCCCGCAGCTCTACGCTTAAGCGACCTGCGATATCTGGCGTAATTCCATCTTTGTATACCGGTTCTTCACCCAACAGTGTGAAGCCATTTTCGCTCGCCAACTGCTTGGCTTCCCAGGGCATCATCGTATTTTGGATGGTTGCCTCTTCATAGAGTCTGCGATAGCTATGAGCTCGTGGGCCAGCTGTAGGACCGAGGATACCCAAGACGAGAATTCCTCCAGGAGCGAGCACGCGGTGAAGCTCCTGGAGTGTCTGGAGCGGAGACGGTGTGAATTCCACTACGTTAATCGAGAGCACACCGGCGAATGAATCATTGGCAAAAGGAAGCTCACTGATGTCTCCTGTCTGAAAATGAACAGAGCCTGGGAAGGAAATGACCCGGTCATGAGCGAGACGAATCATTTCCCCGGCAATGTCGATGCCCTCCACCTGATAGCCATGCTCTGCAAGCTTGCAACTGGCATAGCCGTCACCACAGCCTGCATCGAGAACAGGTCCCGATCCGACAGGTACATGCTTCATAAAAAAGGGGAGGATGGTGCTGCGGCTGCCTTTTTCCCACATGTGCTCACTTCGTTTTCGCCAGTCTTCTGCAAATTGATCCCATTGCTTGGCGGCTTGTTCCGTCCATTGGCTCATCATTGTTCACGCCTTTCTCATTGAATGAACGATACCATTATGAAGAAAAACTCCGGTCGAGGCGGCCGGAGCTTTTCAGGGAAGTTGTTTTACGTCAAAGGCTCATGAGGTTGTTTGGGGATATGTGCGACCAAGTCAGCAATTTTTTTACTCTTCAGCGTCTGCATCATTTGCTGCTCAGCGTCTGCCACAACCTGTTGAATCAGACAGGCACTATCATGATGGAAGCTGCATTCAAACAAGGAGGTTGTCCCTTCAATGGCTTGGATAACATCCAGAAACGATATATCATCCTGGTTGCGTTTGAGCTTGTATCCGCCATTTGCGCCAGAGACCGAGTGGATCAACCCAGCCTTAACCAGTTTCGTCAGCATTTTGGATAGGTACGTTTGTGAAACGCCTAGCTTCTCTGCCAAAAGCTGGACACTAACGGGTTTATCAGGCGTTTCTGCCACCAGATAGAGCATCGCATGGAGGGCATAGTCTGTTGCCTGTGAATACTTCATAAGACACCTCAATCATGGACTTAATACATCCATCATAAAGTGAATCGGAAGCATGAGCAAGGGGAAGAGTGATTCGTGCTATCATCTGCACTTTCGATGCCCATTTTAGGAAGGTGCAACTTGACACAAAAAATCTTTAAAGGATATTATGGGTACGATAAGTCTGTAAATAAGTTGTTTGAAATGATCCAAGTACAGCGAGTTATTTTTTTGTCTCCATTGAGGATATTACGGGTCTGTAATGGTCGTTTCGAAAAACTGTTCAACATAAAAAGGGGAGGAAAGTACAAATGAGCATTTGCCACACGACAGACACTACCTTTCAACATGATGTAAAAAGCGAAGGCTATACGCTCGTCAATTTTTGGGCACCTTGGTGCGGGCCATGCCGCTTTTTTGGGCCGATACTCGAATCGTTTGATGGGGAGCATAGCAGCGAAGTGAGAGTCCTAAAGGTCAATGTCGATGAACAAACGGAGATCGCTAATCAGTATGGCATAATGAGTTTGCCAACGACCATCTTGCTAAAAAACGGGGAATTGATCGACAAAGTCGTAGGAGCGGCGCCTCTACCGGAACTGAAACAATTTGTTTTCAAACATAGGTAATAGGAAAACGCAGCGAAAGCCATCGGTCAACTTGATCGGTGGCTTTTTGGTATCCAGTTGTTACTCGCATGCGTACTTTAATAAATGAAAGCGTTTGAGCGTTTTCGCGTTGTTCCGTGCTCTTGCACGAGGAAGCGCTTCCAATGTACTCTCAAGATAACGACAAAATAATCCCAATTAACAAAATAATGTCAATAATTGAAAAAGAAAGCGGAGGGGTAGGCAATGAGCAATACCGATTTTTTCCCGATTCAGGACTGGGACTACCTGGAGTTTTATACAGGGAACGCCAAGCAAGCGATGCACTATTTCACAAATGCGTTTGGATTTGAAGCAGTAGCCTATGCAGGCTTGGAGACAGGTTCTCGGGAAAAGGTTTCCTACGTCTTGAAGCAGAAGCATATGACGTTCGTGATCAGTGGTGCGCTTACGCCTGACAGCCCGATCGCGGAATTTGTGAAAAAGCATGGGGACGGAGTCAAAGACGTTGCCCTGCGTGTAGAGGATTGTGAGCAGGCTTACCGGGAGGCCGTTTCTCGCGGAGCCATTCCGATCATGGAACCGACTGAGTATACCGATGAATTCGGGACGGTCAAAAAAGCGATTATCGGTACGTACGGCGAAAACATTCACTCCTTTATCGAACGGAAAAATTACAACGGACCATTCTTCCCAGGCTTTAAAGCTTACCAATCACAAGTCAAAGGTGAGGGTACAGGTATCATCGGCATCGACCACATCGTTGGTAATGTTGAGGTCATGGATGAGTGGGTGGAATATTACCAAAAGGTCATGGGCTTTACAGCCGTACAAAATTTCAGTGAGGACGACATCTCGACGGAGTATTCTGCGCTCATGTCCAAAGTGATGCAAAGTGGAACGGGACGCATCAAGTTCCCGATCAATGAGCCAGCAGAAGGACGCCGCAAGTCGCAGATTCAGGAGTTTTTGGAGTTCTACAAAGGGCCAGGCGTTCAGCATATTGCCATCCTGACCAACGATATCATCGACACTGTATCAAAGCTGCGTGATAACGGTGTAGATTTCCTCATGGTGCCAGATGCGTACTACGAAGATTTGAAAGAGCGTGTTGGGGAAATTGATGAAGATATCGAGGCGCTGAGAAAGCTGGGTGTCTTGGTCGATAGAGACGACGAAGGTTATCTCTTGCAGCTGTTCAGCAAGCCGATTGTAGACCGTCCGACGTTGTTCATCGAGATTATCCAGCGCAAAGGAGCACGCGGCTTCGGGAATGGCAACTTCAAGGCACTGTTCGAGGCGCTGGAGCGCGAACAGGAGCGCAGAGGTAACCTGTAATTTATTGATGTAACGAGCATGACAAGACCATCTCAAGCTGAAAAAGCTAAAGGAATGGTCTTTTTCTATTTGCGAAGCAGAAAAAATAAAATCTCATGAACCATATGACCGCCTCTATCATCTATACTAGTAGGAACCAAATATTGGAGATAAAAGGAGGTTTATGCAATGTGAGCGTCAAGATGGAAGTTCAGCAAGACATTCAGCTAGCACAGGACGGTAGCGTAGAAGCTTTTGCCAGAGTCATTCAATTGTACGAGCGTACCTTGTATGGTGTGGCACGAACCTATGTCGGGCGGGATGAGGATTGTGCCGATGTGGTGCAGGATACGGTGATGAAAGCATTCAGAGCCATCCGAACGCTGCGAGAGCCTGCTTATTTTAAAACATGGATGATCCAAATTCTCATAAACGAATGTAGACAATGGCAGCGAAAAAAGAAACGAAGTCCAACCGTAGAGCTGTCTCCGCTACAAATAGAGGAAAAATCGATACAGGCTTCCTACGGAGCTATTGAACTAACAGAGGCAGTATGGAAGCTGGAGCATGAGCTGCGCATCGTTGTTTGGCTTCACTATTACGAGGATTTGCCGATCAAGCAAGTCGCCTTGCGAGTAGGTGTCCCAGAAGGCACAGTGAAATCCCGGCTGCACCGGGCTCGTGTGCTGCTTGCAGAAGAGCTGGAATCCTCCCAGGAAAGGAACGTGGACGATGACCCGACTTTCGTGCGGAAGCTGAGTCTGGATGACTTCGCTCCGCTATTAGCCGCATAAGTACACAGATGACCAAAAGAGAGAGAAAGGGCAGAAATTGCGATGATTCGTCGATTGGAACCAAAGGATTATGCAAAAATCAAGACGTTGCTATCACCTGATAACGTAAACGATTTGACCATCCATGCGATTATCAATGGGACAAATCGAGGAGCGATTTACGTAGATGATGTGGAGCAGCCCCGGACAGCATTGGTCGATCAAACCGGCGTGATCAGTATCTTCGTAGGGGATGCTGCCAATGAAGCGTTCACAGTGGATCTGGGTACCTTTATTGAGGGAGAATTGCGCAGATATACGACTGAATCGTGCGGGGGCACTCATTTTCTGGCAGTTGTGCCTGATGAAGCGTGGGAGGAGGCAGTGACCAAAGCGATCTCGCATCGAGAGATAGAAACGGATTGGGAGTATTACTACCAGTTCAATCCCGAGCAATTCCAAGCGCGAAAGATCAGCTACCGTCCTCTTCCTGAAGGATACAGTTTGAAAAAAATTGACGCGGGTGTCATTGAAAACGACCCTGACAACATCTTGATAGAGGTTGTAGAAGAATTCTATCATTCGGTGGATGATTTTTTGCAGTGGGGTGTAGGATTCTGCGTATGTAAAGGAAATACGATTGTGAGTGCTTGCCTGTCTTGCTGTGTCCATGAGCGTGACCATGAAATTAGCGTGGAAACGTACGAGGAAGCCGACATGAACAAAGGCTTTGCTACGCTTGTTTGCGCGGCGTACCTAGAGCATTGCATGGAACATGGACTGACACCGCACTGGACCACTCTGGAAACCAACGAGGAATCGGTACGTCTGGGGACAAAGCTAGGATTTGAGCCTAAGGAAAAGTGTAAAATACTGGAGTTCGAATATTAAAACGATACGCGTATCTATGGGTTGTCGAAATCACTTCGGCAACCTTTTTTGCTAGGAAAGGAGGAGAATCTAAAGGGAAATACGATGTGAAAAGTGAATATTTTGATTAGTTATAGAAACGAACAGGAATCATCGGGCAGCGATTGAGAGGGATCAACCAATGAATATGGCATTAATGGTTCCATTGACGGAGCGGACGGCTGTTTTGATCGTGGTGGCCTTGCTGTTTACACGTGTACGTGCATTCCGCAGCATATTGAACCAGCAAGCGACATGGCGAGAAAAAGCACTAATGGTCGTCATTTTTTCCGCTATTTCCATACTGGGTACATACAATGGCATCTGGTATCAGGATGCGATTGCGAATTCACGTGTGATCGGGACCGTTGTGGCAGGCTTGCTGGCTGGTCCTTGGGTAGGGCTAATGACGGGGCTGATTGCCGGGATACATCGCTATTCTTTGGGGGGCTTTACGGACTTGGCATGTGCCATCTCGACGATAAGCGAGGGCTTGTTTGCGGGATTAATCTATCAGTTCCGCCGTAACCGCAGCAAAAAAATCGGGTGGACGACAGCACTCGTTGTTGGTTTCTTGGCGGAGTGGCTGCAAATGGGAATTGTTTTGCTCATCGCACGTCCTTACGCTGACGCTTTGGCATTGGTGCAGGCTATTAGTGTACCGATGTCTGTCGTCAACTCAGTCGGGATTGCTATTTTGATCATTATTATTGATTTAGCCAAAAAGGAAGAAGATCGGATTGGCGCGCTCCAAGCCCAGCGAACGCTGCAAGTAGCGGACAAAACGCTGTCTTACTTGCGTCAAGGACTGACGTACGACTCGGCTCAAAAGGTAGCGGAGGAAATATTGCGCACGACGCGTGTAGCAGCGGTAGCGATTACTGATACGCGCTCTGTGCTTGCGCATGTTGGCGCAGGCTCGTCCCATCACGTAGTGGGAGAAGGCATAACGACCAAGGCGACCCGTGAAGTTTTATCGACCAAAGAAGTGAAGATTGCGCAGACGAAGGAAGAGATTGGGTGCAGGGAGACGAATTGTTCCTTGCGCTATGCGATCCTTGTCCCCCTGATGCGAAGACGTGAAGTGGCGGGTGTACTCAAGCTGTATCAGGATCGCTCACGCAAATTGTCAGCAGTGGACTTGGAACTCGTACGCGGATTGGGGAACCTCATATCGAGTCAGCTCGAACTGGCTGAGCTGGAGAAGCAGTCCCGCCTGTTGGCAGACGCAGAAATCAGAGCCTTGCATGCGCAGATCAATCCGCATTTCTTGTTCAATGCGCTCAATACGATCGTTTCATTTATTCGCTTCCGTCCCGAACAGGCGCGCGAACTGTTGATTCATTTGGGGGAGTACTTCCGGCGAAATTTGCATGACTCTGGCGGATATGTCAGTCTGGCGCGTGAGCTGGAGCATATCGAAGCGTATCTGGCCATCGAACGTGCGAGGTTCGGAGACAAGCTCCATGTAGAGTACGACATAGAGGATGGCGTAGAGCGGTTTACCGTACCAGGACTGATTTTGCAGCCCCTGGTAGAAAATGCGGTCAAGCACGGGCTGTTGCCCAAGCGCGAAGGGGGAACCGTAGTGATTCGTGCACGCCGCAAAGAAAAGCAAATCGTCGAACTGACAGTGGCAGATAATGGAGTCGGAATGGAAGTGGACCCATTCAAGCCAGCTCTAGCTGAGAAGAGTGCAGGGCGGCAATTATCTGGGATCGGTCTTGCCAATGTAAAAAGCCGTCTCCAATCGATCTACGGAGAACCGTATGGAATCGTGATCGAGAGCAAAAGCGGGAGCGGCACAACATGCACCATACAATTACCGATAGGGGTGAACGTCAGTGCTCAAAGTGTTCATCGTCGATGATGAGACGCCAGCCAGAGAAGAACTGCGGTATTTGCTGGAGCAGTTCTCGGAAGTGTCCGTAGTAGGAGAGGCGGGCAGCGGAGAAGAGGCGTTGGAAGCGGTTCTTCAGACTGAGCCGGATGCGGTTTTTTTGGACATCCATTTGCAGGACAGGGATGGCGTCGATGTGGGGCAGGAGCTTCTGGAATCCATGGTCAATCCACCTGTCATCATCTTTGCAAGTGCGTATGAATTTCATGCGGTTCGAGCATTTGAGGCGGAAGCCGTTGATTATATTGTCAAGCCGTTCAGCGAAATACGTCTGGAAAAGACGATGAATCGGGTACGAAAAATGAGGCGGAAAAGTGAGCCTGCATTGGACGCGTCACCACTGCTGGAGGAAAGGCTACAGTCTCTTCTGCAAAATGTGCTGGTCGATACTCAGCCGCGTCGAGTCCCGGTGGAAAAAAACGGAAAGATCATGTTGATTGATCCAAACGAAATCGTCTATGCCACTTTGGAAGGAAGGTATGCGAGCATTTATACAGCTGGTGAGCAATATGCGACCACGTTTACGCTGCAGGAGCTGGAGAGCAGGCTGTCACGCCAGCAGTTTTTTCGGACGCATCGCGCTTTTATTGTCAATTTATCCAAAACGGCAGAGCTCGTTCCTTGGTTCAAAGGCTCGATTCATCTAGTCATGGAAGATCATCGCAAAACAGAAGTGCCTGTTAGCCGCAATGTCGTGAAGGAATTGAAGAAACGACTGGGGTTTTAAAGGAAACAGACCAATCCTGCGTCCCGTTTGGGAGGGGAGGATTGGTCTGTTTTTTTCGACTGCTTACATGGGATAGTGATCGTTTTTCTTACGCGTCACCATAATTCCGCCCAATACGATCAGCAGCAAGCCAAGGATGCCGCCTACTTGGGTGGACGCCAGATTCGCGATCAAAAACACGATGGCAATGACGGTGAGGATACCAATAGGGATCAAGAGAGCGGGTTTGCGATTGCCGAATATGTACAGCTCGGTAAGCCCAACGGCAGGACCAATGAGAAAAAAGGGCCACGTCGTGCTCATATCACCGCCAAAAAATAGCTGACTGAAAAAGAAGAGCGGAGCGTAGACGAGCAAGATCCCTCCTGGTACAAGTAATCCAGCTCGATTTGGCTGCGGATTCATAAAGAAGAAAATATGAAACCCGATTGCTGGAATGAGAAGAAAGACTGGCCATAGCAAATCTATCGCGAGCGGAATGTTCAGGTAGGTTGCCAGAACAAAAATCGCTCCGATTCCGATAATGATGTAACCCCCGATTCGTCGCATGTGCGTATTCTCCTTTTTGATTTCCATACCAATTTATGTATAACTTTAACATATTGTGGAGGAGTTTGGATCAGACTCGGGGCGGAGACTTTCTACGTCCCAAAATTGAACGCGCTTACACTCAAACGAGGATGGTGCAGCTTGTGCTTGTTTTTGTACGGTTCAGCCATTTTTTATGTTGGGATCTCGTCCGATGTGATACGTTTTTTTAAGGATTTATTGCCTGAATATTACATAAATAGAAGGGGGCGACTCGGATGAAAAAATGGCTTCTTTCCCTCCTGATCTGGGGCGGGATAGCCGCATTGGGTGCTGTCGGATTCGGAATGATAGCGCTCTGGCAAGGGGAATCTGTCAACTCGTTCTGGTTATTGACCGCTGCGTTCTGCACTTATGCTGTAGCTTATCGTTTTTACAGCAAATTCATTGCTCGTAAAATCATGTCGCTCGACGACAATCGCGCCACTCCGGCGGAAGTGAACAACGATGGCAAAGACTTTGTGCCAACGAACAAATGGGTGTTGTTCGGGCACCATTTTGCTGCGATTGCAGGTGCAGGCCCGCTTGTAGGTCCTACGCTGGCTGCGCAAATGGGATATTTGCCGGGAACGATCTGGATTATCGTCGGGGTTGTGATCGGTGGAGCGGTGCAGGACTTCATTATTTTGTTCGGATCGATGCGTCGCAACGGTAAATCTCTTGGTCAAATTGCCAAGGAAGAGATCGGTCCAGTAGGCGGAGCACTCGCGCTGATTGGTATCATTGCCATTATGATTATCCTGATTGCTGTTTTGGCGATGGTTGTTGTGAACGCTCTTGCAGAATCGCCGTGGGCTACCTTCACGATATTCATGACGCTACCCATTGCTATATTGATGGGATTGTATATGCGGTATATACGACCAGGGCAGGTATTAGAGGGCTCGATCATCGGGCTGGCGTTGTTGTTCTTTTCCCTGTGGCTCGGTCAAATCGTAGCTGCATCGCCAACATGGGGACCAGCCTTCACTTTTTCCAAGGTACAGCTTGCTTGGATGATTATTGTGTACGGCTTCATTGCCTCAGTTTTGCCTGTGTGGCTACTCTTGGCACCGCGCGATTATCTCAGCTCATTCTTGAAGGTAGGGACGATTGCGGTATTGGCGGTGGGAATCGTGCTGACACTGCCGCCGTTGCAAATGCCAGCACTGACGAAGTTCATCGATGGAACTGGCCCTGTTTTCGCAGGAAATCTGTTCCCCTTCTTGTTTATTACCATCGCGTGCGGAGCCGTATCGGGATTCCATTCTCTCGTATCATCCGGAACGACGCCGAAGATGATCGCGAAGGAATCGCATGCGCCACTGATTGGTTACGGTGGAATGCTGATGGAGTCTGGCGTCGCGGTTATGGCGATGATTGCAGCGTGCGTGCTGACTCCCGGTGTCTATTTTGCGATCAACTCACCGGCCGCAGCAATTGGCGTGGATGCAGTCCAGGTTGCGACGACGATAACGGGCTGGGGCTATACTGTAACCCCTGACCAATTAACAACGCTCGCCAACGACATTCAGGAAAAGACGATCCTTTCCCGGACGGGCGGAGCGCCGTCACTAGCAATCGGGATGGCGACGATTTTCTCGGGTGTATTAGGTGGCAAGGCATTAATGGCATTCTGGTATCACTTTGCGATCTTGTTTGAGGCAGTCTTTATTTTGACGACGATCGATGCGGGAACGCGTGTCGGCCGATTTATGGTACAAGACATGCTCGGAAATGTCATTCCGAAAATGAAGGAAGTCAACTGGCTGCCGGGTAATCTGATTGGTTCTGGGATCATTACCATCGGATGGGGATACTTCCTGCTCCAAGGTGTCATGGACCCGTTGGGAGGCATTTACACCCTGTGGCCGCTCTTTGGTATTGCCAACCAGATGCTCGCCGCGATTGCGTTTACGGTGGGAACGACGATTATTTTCAAAATGGGCAAAGCCGCCTACTCATGGATCACACTCGTACCGATGGCTTGGCTGACGACGGCTACGTTGACAGCGGGCTGGCAAAAGCTGTTCCATCCTGATCCAAAAATCGGATTCCTCTCGCATGCAGAAGCATTCCAAAAGGCACTGGATGCCGGTACGCTTCCAAAAGGGGTAAAAACGGTGGAAGCTGCACAAAAAATGATCTTCAACGACCAGATCGATGCTGTGGTATGTGCGATCTTCATGGTCATTACGATTGGGATCATTCTCGACGGAGCGCGGGTATGGATCAATATTCTCCGTGGCAAGCACTATCCGTTGCAGGAGTCGCCGTACATCAAGTCCAAAGGAAATGTATTTGACGGGAAAGGGCATCACGTAGCATGAGGCGCAAGCTAAGAGCCATGCGAAAGGCAATGCGCAAAGTGAGCTCGGCTATTAAAACGATTTTCGGAATGCCCGACTATGATCGCTATCTCGCCCATTGGTACGAGACGCATGGGGCGCCAGGTATCTTTCCGATGACAGAGCGTGAGTACTACATGTACGCCTTGACTGAACGCTTTGAAAAAGGCGGCGTAACGCGCTGCTGCTAAAGTAGTCATGTAAAAAAGGGTGTCTCCACAGTCAGATAATGACGAGGGAGACACCTTTTTTCAATCATTCGGGCGTTTTCAGGCGCATTCCTCATGGCTAACGTGTGGTGTAACAGCAGGTAAAGTATGGTACACTAAATAATATAGCATGGCCGTTTTTTAGCACGAGCTGTCTCATCATTTTTAAATAAAACGTCGAAGCCTCTCTTTCTAGGTGAAAGGGGCGTGCTTTGCGAAAAAATAAGTCAAGTTTTAGGTGGCGATACGTGTGCAAGCATCAACACTGGCGGCTCTCAAGGAGCTCGCTTTGCAATGCGCCCGTTCAGCGGGTGAGCTGAGTCTGAAGAGAATGAAGGAGCCTTTTACCGTCGAGTATAAAACATCAGCCTCCGATCTTGTTACAGCCGTAGATAAAGAAGTGGAGAATCACGTCATTCAGATGATTCTTGCACGCTTCCCTGATCACGGCATTCTTGGAGAAGAGAGTGCACATGCGGAGGATTACAAGCAGTATGACACGCTTTGGGTCATCGACCCGATTGATGGCACGACCAATTTTGTTCATCAGCAAATCAATTTTTCCGTTTCCATTGCCGTTTACCATAAAGGAGAGGGAATGGTCGGAGCGGTTTACGATCCTTCCAGAGACGAGTTATTTTATGCGGTAAAAGGGGAAGGGGCTTTTCTCAATGATCGTCCCTTGCAGGTGAATCGAGCAGTAAGCCTGGAACAAGCTTTGTTATGCACGAGTGTATTTTGGAACAAGCGTGCTGAGCAGATTGGCATCGACTTGATCGTGAAAAAGCTTGCTGGGAAGGTTCGCGGAATGCGCCTGCTAGGAAGCGCCGCTCTGGAGATGGCGTATGTGGCTGCGGGTAGACTGGATGGCTACGTCAGTATGCAGCTCAATGCGTGGGATTTCGGGGCAGCTCGCATTATTGTAGAGGAAGCGGGTGGCCGGGTGACGACCATGATGGGGACACCACTGCCGTACGACCAAAAAAGCAGCGTGATGGCTTGCAACCCGACTTTTTATGAGGAGCTGCAGCATTACTTGAAATCCGAACAGACGGATGTACCTTCACAAAATTAAATGTCACAAGAACCCGCTGGATATGCGCATCCAGTGGGTTTTCTTTTGCTATGCATATTGGGTTTTCGTTTGGACGTCGGTTGCATATGCTATAAAAGCATAGCCGGAAGACGAGCAGCGACTGTATTTGTTACGAAGTCGGCTTGTCCGAATAAGGGGGGATAACCATGACCCTGATTGAGGAAAGTGTAAAGTTGATCCTTCAGCATCAAGCGAGTACGGGGGCGTATCTCGCTTCACCCACATTTATTCACTATCAATATGCATGGCTCCGCGATGGAACATTTACGGCCTACGCGATGAACCGTACCGGCAACCATGAGAGCGCCCGCAAGTTTTACCAATGGTGCGATGATGTGATCCGAAAGCATGAGGCAAAGGCAAGAGCAGCCATTTCGGCAGTAAAAAAAGGATTAGACAAAAATGATGCGGGGAACGACCGCTATTTGCATACGCGCTATACAGCGGACGGAGAAGAAGTAGCAGGCGAATGGGGCAGCTTTCAGCTCGATGGCTACGGGACATGGTTGTGGGGGCTGGCTGAGCATGTGCGGATGAGTGGGGAGCATGACTTGATTCACGAGCTGAGGCAATCTATTGAACTGACGATTGACTATGTAGTGGCGTGCTGGCAGCTCCCTAACTTTGATTGCTGGGAAGAGGGAGGAGACCGAATCCACCCAGTAACGCTAGGAGCTATTTATGCCGGGATCAAGGCGATGGAGCCTTATTTGTCCGACCGAGCTTTCGAACTCGCTCAGCAAGGAGAGACCATTCGCCAATTCATACGCGAGCATGGCACAGCCAACAGGCGATTGATAAAGTCCGTTGGGGATCATTCGGTGGATGCGAGTCTTCTCTGGCTGGCCCTGCCGTATGGGATCGTCGACGTGGATGATCCGCTCATGATCCGAACCGTGCAGGCCATAGAAGAGGAGCTGCGAGCAGGATACGGCGTGCATCGCTACCCGACCGATACGTATTATGGCGGGGGGCAGTGGCTGCTATTATCTGCGTGGTTGGGCTGGTATTACGTGAAAACGGGCAGGCGTGAAGAAGCGGAAAAGATAGCAGCGTGGATTGTTTCCCAGCGGCAAGCGAGCGGACTGCCTGAACAAGTGCAGGAGCATTTGCTTTCTCCGGCTCATTATGAGAGGTGGGTGGAGAGGGCAGGCCATCCTGCTGTGCCGCTCCTTTGGTCGCATGCGATGTTTCTCGTGTTGGCGGCAGAGCTCGGCATGCAGTACTAGCCAGGAAGAGAGTCTTCCTGGCTTTTCTTATTACTGACATCGATTGACACCATTTGTTGCTATGCTCATCTCAGGACCGAACAGAGTGGCGTTCAAACGGGATAAAAATGACACAGGGCATGAAGCTCTTTATGCAGCCAGCCGATTAGCTCAGCAGGCTCGTCTACTGTCGCTTCCCTTCCCAGACCGAGTACAAACCGGGCTACCCAATCGATTTCGGAGGGAGCGACAGTGTCGATAATGAAACCGGAACCATCTGCCAGAAGCGTAATCTGATTGCCGAATTGATGGTGGCTTTCGGCTAGTTTGCAGCCTTTTCTCGTCAAACGAATTCGCAGGGGAAGCTGCTCTAGTTCTTCATACTGCGAGACATGCGGATCAGGGACGAAGGTAGGGGTATCCACAATCGTCATGGCTTGGATGCGGTCAACGCGCAGTTTGACCGTGCATCCCCTGAGAAAGCAGAAGCATTTGCAGTACCAGTAGCCATCGAAGGCGTACAAATAATCGGGCTGAATGATGCGGGTGCTTCGTCGATTCAGGGAGTCGTACGCAATTTCCACAGCTTGTTGGGAAAGAGCAGCATCCAAGAGAGGTCGCAAAAAGGGCGCTTCCACACTTCTGCTCGGGTTCGTCACCCGCAGTTTTTTGCGTAGCTGCTCTACTTTAATCAAAGCGTCTGTTGGAAGACTCGAGAGCAGCTTGGCGATCACAGATAGGGTTTCTTTTGCAAATGGCTTGTCCGTGTAGGAGAGAAGAGCTTCATACGACAAAATCAGAGCAACGGCTTCCTCTGTCGTGAGAGCAAGGGGCGCTAGCTGATGGGATCGAATCAGCCTGTAACCGCCGCCAGGACCGGGGGAAGCTTGCAAGGGCGCACCAGCCTCGCTGAGCAAGTGCAAGTCACGCAGCATCGTTCGTTTGGACACAGACAACGTATTGGCTAAATCGCCCACGGTAAAGGTTTTTCCTGTGTGGAAAAGTGCAAGCAGTTCTAGTAAACGACCTGTTCGGTTCATATGTATTCCTCGCTTTAGCTAAAACGAATAAAAGGGTGAGTCAAAGTGAAATCAGTGATGATTTATCAGAAGGGGACGAGGTTACATGTGTTAGAAGGCGCACGAAATGGTGAAACGATTCTGTTCTTGCACCCCCAAGGCGGGAACTCATCTATCTGGAACGACATGTTACCTTATTTTTCAGAGGATTTCCACACCATTTGTATGGATCTGCGTGGGCATGGCCAATCGGAGCATGCGGCTACTGGCTACGATATCGGTACGCAATGTGAGGATATACGGGCAGTACTCGATCATGCTGGGGTAGATAGAGCGCATCTGATTGGCAATTCTCTCGGCGGAGATTTCGCCACCTTTTTTGCAGCGATGTACCCTGACCGTGTGCGATCACTGATTAATCTGGATTCAGGCATGATTGATTTTGTGGGCCCAAATGGCGAGCGGGAAGGATCAAAAGCTGAAATTTTGGAGCAGTATCGCAAGCGTGCAGTGCCAGCGTTCCAGTATCGAGAGGAGTTTGCGTCATACGCGAGGCAGCATTGGTATCCGTGGGACCCGTATTACGAAAAATGGTTTCAGCATGTGACGATCTACCCTCTGTCTGATGGGCTGATCACATACCAGATACCGACTACGATTAACCTTCAAATCATGGAGACAGTCTGTGATTTGCACTATGAAGATGCCTACGCACAAATGAGATGCCCGGTTCTGTTTCTCCCGGCGGAGACTGAGCCAAAGCTCGATGTGAAGCTCTCTCTCATCCAAAAAGTTACGAGGCATCCGCAAAGCAAAACGGTAGTCATTCCAAACGCCAAGCACTTGATGCCGATCGATGCGCCAATAGCGACAAGCATGGAAATACTGGCGTTTCTAAAAGGCTTGGTGCTTGACAGTCCTTCTGGATAACCGCGGCTTCATCGTTGCGAGCAGGACACCGACAAGCGTCACAACGCCACCAGCCATCGTCACAAGCGTAGGACCTTCACCCAGCCACACCCAAGCAATCAGAAAAGCGAGCACTGGCGTCATGTAAAGGGAGGTAGTAGCCTCCGAGGTACCAACGACAGAAGTCACATAGGCGAGGGACAAATAAGCAACAACACTAGGGAAAATGCCCAAATACACAACACTGAGTGTCACATCCCAAGGCGCTTGGGCTATCGCTGTGCCAAGCCCGGGCAGAAAGAAGAGCATACATAAGGTACCTGCCCATAAGGTGTAGGCGGTAAATGCGAAAACGCCGTATTTTTCTACGAGTGGCTTCTGAAACGCAAAGTAAATGCTTTCGCTAATGGTTGCCAATAAAATCAAGAATATTCCGTCTGATATAGGAAGGGTCTCCCCTGTGCCAATCGTGCAGATGGAGACTCCGAGAAAACTGATCAGTGCACCTAGCCAGCCTCTCACCCCGAAATGCTCCCGGAAAAATAGGAGAGCGAGGAGAGCGGAAAAGATCGGCGTCGTCGTGACCAAGAGGCTGGCTACACCTGCACTTACAGTCATCTCCCCGTAGTTGAGCGCTGTATGATAAACGGCGAAACCCAAGCCCCCAAGCATAAAGATAGCTGGGACATCTTTTAACTCTGGCAGACGGATACGGAAAAAGAGTGCGAGTATCCCGAGAAAAAGAGAGCCGATAAGAAAGCGAAGCAGCGAGAGATGCTCCGGCGAGTAAGTTTGCAGCCCAACGCGAATACCAGCAAAGGCCGAGGCCCATAACAAAATGCTGATAGCATGTGCAGCGAAAATACGACTTCTGACATGATGCAACAAGATAACTTCCCTCCTTTGAATGAAAAAACCAACCACCTATTCACTGTTTCTTCTTTCTTTTCTATGGTAATCAAGAAGTGGTAAAATATCTGCAACCACTCGGCTATCAAAAAAACCAACCACTTTTACCTATTAAGATGAGGAAGATGAAGGGGATCGATCAGGTTGCACAGAGAGAAACGGTTGCCGAAATATCGGAAAATTATTGATTTTATCAAAGGAAAAATTTCGACAGGAGAATGGCCGATTGGCAGCAAAATCCCCAGCCAACGCGACTTGGCACAATCGTTCGAAGTCAATCGGAGCACGGTCATTGCAGCATTGGAGGAATTGACCGCAGACGGGTTGATCGAGGGAAAGCTGGGGATGGGCACTGTCGTCGTCAATAACACCTGGACGCTGTTGGCTACGACACGACCTCCGGATTGGAGTGAGTACGTCAGATCTGGATTGCACAAGCCAAGCATGACGGCGGTTCAAGAAATCAATACGCGTGAATTCCAGGCAGACCTGATTCAGTTGAGCAAAGGAGAGCTCTCCCCAGACATGTTTCCAGTCGAAGCGATGAAGCAAGTCATGGAGCGAGTGACGAGGAACCTAAGCGGATTTGGATATGAAGAGCCGAGAGGGTACCTTCCCCTGCGCCAAGCGGTCAGTGATTATGTCGGACGACAAGGAATTACAGCTTCGCCGTCTTCTGTCTTAATCGTGTCTGGTGCATTGCAGGCACTCCAATTAATTTCGGTCGGGTTATTGCATCGAGGTTCAACCGTGTTTTTGGAACAGCCTTCGTATCTCAATTCTTTGCATGTGTTCCAGTCGGCGGGGATGGAGCTTGCGGGATTGCCGATGGATCGTCAGGGGATGATTGCGCAGGCGATCTATGCGAGGCGAAAACAGGAGCAAGGGGCGATTCTGTACACCAATCCGTGCTTTCATAATCCAACAGGCATCCTGATGACAGAGAAACGCCGGCTGGAGCTGCTGCGTGTATGTGAAGAAGAGCGTCTGCCTGTTATCGAGGATGACATTTACCGCGAGCTGTGGACGAATGAGCCTCCACCTCTGCCGCTCAAGGCAAGAGATAAACATGGACATGTCCTGTACATCGGGAGCCTGTCCAAGACACTGACTCCCGGCTTGCGGATTGGATGGGTAGTGGGGCCAGAGCCAGTCATCGAACGCCTGGCCGATATCAAGATGCAGACGGATTACGGGGTTAGCTCGCTATCGCAACGTGTGGCGGAGGAGTGGCTGGCGAGTGGCTTGTATGAGAGGCATATGCACAAGGTCAGAGAGCAGCTAATTACGAGACGAGCGGCTGCCATCCGGGCACTTACGAAGCACATGAGTGAACACGCGACGTGGGAAGTGCCTGCTGGAGGATTTTTCATCTGGCTGAAAATGAACGGAAAGCTCTCGATGATGGAGCTCTTTACAGCAGCCAAACGCCAGGGCATTCTGCTGAATCCGGGCAAGATTTACGGGGAGACGCAAGAAGGATATGTCCGGCTGTCGTATGGGTACTCGTCGATCGCCGATTTTGAATCTGGTATCGAAAGACTGGGTCAAATCGTCCGCGATAGTATATAAAAGCAGAGGAAAGATGGAGGTGGAAGTAAATGGGGTATATAGAAATAACAAAAAAGAATATAGAAACGGAGCACATATGCTGTGCATTAGGTGCAAAACAATACGAACATGAAGTAGCCGAGAAGAAGAAGTGGCTGACAGAGCGAATGGATGAAGGATTGGTGTTTTATCGCTTAGATGAGCGGGCAAAAGTGTTTATTGAATACTTGCCTGCGGAAATGGCCTGGGTTCCAATTGAAGCGCCCAATTATATGTATATCAACTGCTTGTGGGTGTCTGGCAGATATAAAGAGAACGGGTATGCGAAACAATTGTTGCATCATTGCAAGGAGGATGCTATCAAACGTGGCATGGACGGAATCGTTCATATCGTAGGGAAGAACAAGTACCCGTATTTGAGTGAGAGACGTTTTTTTGAACATATGGGGTTTGAGCTGGCAGATCAAGCAGAACCGTATTTTCAATTAGTGGCATGGAAATGGAATGAACAAGCTGCTATACCGTCCTTGAAGAAAACAGGAACGACTTCTTCAAAGGAGAATGGCGTCACCATTTATTACACAGCACAGTGTCCATTTGCTGTTGGTGTTTTGGAAGAATTGAGAAAAGTAGCGGAAGCGAAAAGTGTTCCCTTTCATTCGTACAAGCTGACAACGAGGGAAGCAGCACAGAACGCGCCTGTCATATGGACGACCTTTGGCTTGTTTTATCAGGGTGAATTTATTACACATGAAATCATGAGTGCCAACAAATTTGAAAAATGGCTAACAGAGCTTCTCGCACACCAAAAGCCCCGCCAATCCCAATAGGCGAGGGCTTTGTTCGTGGGGCTACTTGCTCGTTGGCGTGAAGTCCATGCCTTTTACATATTGCTGGCTATGAACGGCGAACTCTGCCGTGAGTGGGGAGATCGACTGCCAGTTGCGCACCGCGAGCACCACTTCCCTTGTAATCGGGGGCGACAGAGGGATCGCGACGACTTTGGGGATGACAGGTGGCATGTACAGCTCAGGCATGATGGTGACGCCGATATACTCCTGCACCATGGTCAAAATCGTATACACCTCACGTACTTCAAACGTAACCGTTGGGATGATGTGATTCTCTTGCAGCATTTTTCGGATGCAGCCATCCTTTGGCATGATAAAACAACGCTCCGCGATTTCGGAAAAACGAAGGGTCTGACTGTCTTTCAGTGGATGGGTATCTGGTAAAATGACCATCATTTCGTCTTGCAAGAGTGGCAACGTTTGCATTTCCTTATCAGGCATTACGGTAAAGGCAATGTCGACAACCGAGCTGTGAAGCCAATTGCTAATTTCATCACTATCGCCTTCCAAAAGCAGGATGTCCACGGCCGGAAACCGCTTGCGAAAGCTGCCCAAAAGTCCGGGCAAGAAGCGGGAGGCGACGCTGGGGATCGAGGCAATACGCAGGGTACCGGACGTAATCCCGCGGGCAACGTTTGCTTCCTCCGTCATGCAGGATGTGATGTTCAAAATGTCGCGAGCGTGCGCAAGCATTCGCTCTCCGATGCTCGTCGGAGTGATCCCGCTGCGACTTCGCTGAAAAAGACTGACGCCGAGCTCTTTTTCCAGGGACTGAATCATTTGCGAGACGGCGGATTGCGTAAAGCCGATTTCTTCTGCTGCCCGCGTGAAGCTTCCAGCTTTTGCTGCGGCGACAAACACTTGCAGTTGGGTAAGCGTCATGTCTCCTCGTTCCTTTTCATTAGTTTTTTCTTATGAAAAATATTATAAATCATTGTTTTACTAATGGAAAAGAGCTTCGTATAGTAAAAGGCATCACTAGTAAGAAAATACGAGGAGGAACATAGATGCATCCCGAATGGCAGCGAATTGCAAATGAATTTATCGAGGCGACCTCTTACCGAGTGGGCGAGCTGGAAAAAGGCTGGGCCTCTCGTTACGATTTTTCCAAAAGACCTGCGACGTATTTGCGTTATGAAGAGGTATTTGCCCGCGTTGATTTAGGCAAGCCACAGTTTCCAGCGTCCGTCGATTTGTGGGAGGTCCTCGCTAATCGAAGATCCAAGCGTAATTTCTTGAAGCAGTCAATGACGCTTAACGAATTGAATCTCCTACTGTGGGGTACACAGGGCATCACAGATGATATGGGTGACTATCAATTACGCACGACGCCGTCTGCCGGTGCCCTGTATCCGATTGAGACGTATCTGATGATTAACAACGTGGAGGGACTGGAGAAAGGCCTGTATCATCTGGATGTACAGAATTGGTGCTTGGAAGGATTGAAGAGAGAAGACACGTCCGAGATCGCCTATCTGTTCACGGAAGAGCAAGAGGTAACGAGACGGGCTGCTGTCAATTTCGTTTGGACAGCGATGGTGGATCGCACGAAAGACAAATACAAAGAACGTGCGTACCGCTATATCTGGTGGGATTCCGGGCACGTGTCGCAGAACCTGCATTTGGTAGCAAACGGACTGGGGCTTGGGGTAACGACAATTGGTCACTGGATGGATCATGACATGAACGAATATTTAGGCATCGATGGCAAGTCCCATTTGTCTATTTTGATGGCATCAGTGGGCAAAATCGCAGGTGGGCATTGGCTAACGGACCGTCGACCGGAATAAGCAGTAAAAAAAGGATGGGCATAAGAAGCCGCATCCTTTTTTTATTCATGATGGTGTGCCAAGTGCGATGTCATGTGCAGAAAGTGTATCGCGGAGAACGGTCGCCATGAGCTGGTAGCCGAGGACATGCGGATGAAGTCCGTCGTCAGCCAATTCCTTGCGCAGTGTGATACCATCTGCGTCCGTCATGCGGGAGTGGTAATCGACATAGAGACAGTCTGTTTGTTCAGCAATCGCTTGAAAACGTTCATTGATCGTGATGACGAGTTGGTTTCGCTCATAGTTGCGTGCGTATCGGTCCATGCATGTAGGCAAAAGGGAACAAAGAATGGGCTGAATGCCTTGCTCGAGAGCCGCATGCACCATTGCTTCTACATCACGGGTCACCTGCTGGTTAATCTCTTGAGGTGTTAGTCGGTCGGAAGGCAAGAATGTATCCAACGCCCACGTATTGTTAATCCCGATCATGATCACCACGTAACGTGGCTTCAATTGAAGGACATCTGCGGCAAAACGTCTGCGGGCCTGTTCGGTTGTGTCACCGCCGATTCCACGATTCACGATGGTCTGACCCGACCGACCAAAAAAGGTAGCGAGATCCCACCAATGCGTGATGGAATCGCCGAAAAAAACAAAATCGACGGGCTGCTGGTGGAAGAGCAGCGCTTCATTATGAAAGTCAAATTCGTTGCGTCGTCTGTCTGCTGGCGCATCGATACTGAAAAATCCGGGCTTTATGAGAGCTGGGCGCTGTTCGTCCAAGCTACATCCCTCCTCGTCCAAAAGTTTACCATATCCCTGTAAGCGTGGTGTGCAGTTTCGTTTACTTCTTACTTGATTTTGCCGAGTGTACACGATAACATATGTTCTGAATAAGATTGATAACCATTATCAAAGTGTGGGAGTCTAAGAGAAGAGGGTGACCGTTGTGTCCATTGCCAAAATCATTCGAGAGCGCCGCTCTATTAAAAAAGACTATAAACCAGATACTGTGTCCGAAGAACTTGTTTTGGAGCTATTGAATGACGCTGTGTACGCGCCGAACCATGGTATTCGTGAGCCTTGGAGATTTCTGTTTGTATCTTCAGAGAAAAAAGAAGCGTTTGTAGAGAAGTTGATCACCTGCTATCCCCCAGAAGCCCATCAGGCACGCAGAGACATGTACAACCAACCGGCAGCCTATTTGGTCGTCATCATGAAAGAAGATCCGCGCCAAAAACAATGGGAAGAAGATTTCAGTGCGACGGCAGCTCTCATTCAAAACTTCCAGTTGCTCGCATGGGAGCGTGGATTAGGCGTAGTCTGGAAAACGAACGCGCACAACTGGGATCCGAAGGCACACGCCATCTTGGGTGTTACGCCAGGAGAGAAAATCGTTGGTTTCCTGCACCTCGGTTTTTTCGATCAGGAAAATGTACCAGCAGCACGCACACGCACATCTGCTGAAGAAAAGTTCACTCGGTTCGAATAAATGGAAAAAAACGAGACCAATCTGAGGTCTCGTTTTTTCGTGATAACTGGACAACTTCCTGCTACACTAGTGCTTGATTATGTTTACGTAACTTGAAATATGCGATTAGGGTGTATGACATGAGGGTTTTTTGGACGTTACAAAACCAAGAAGTGTGGGAATTGGCTCGAGAACGGGGTTTTTTACAAGGGGACAGAAAACATGCGATGTTCCCTAAGGAATACGAATGGATGATTCATCAGATGAAAAAGAGAGTAGCGAAGTATGGGGGAGAATACCCGATTTGGTTATGGGTGGATAAACCTGATTTGAGGCGTACAGGCTATTTTGAAAGTGGAGTCCAGTTCGTTCGAATCAAAGTGGAATTGGATGAACAAGACGTTTTACTCTCTGACTATGATGAGTGGCATATGGTATTAAATAATGACTTCTTAGCTAACAGTGAACAGGAATATGAAGAATATCATCAAGGAAAAGGTACGATTTCAAAAGAGGAAAGCTGGGAGCGTATCTTTGCCTGGAATAGAAAGCGAGATTCCAGTTGGGACGCCTATGAGGATAGAGAATTGCAAGGAACAACGGGGAAAATAGACATAGCGAATGTCAAAAGTGTCGAGTACTTTCTTGCAGGTAAATGTTGCTCACGCTCGAGGCACACGGTTGGGGAAGAAAAAACGAGACCATTCACAGGTCTCGTTTTTTTGCAATTACTTTGCTGCTGCTTCCTGCGCTACGACTTTTACCATGCTTGAAATGATCCCCAGATGGATGGATTCGTGCATGACGGCAAAGTTAAAGACTTCTCCTACCGTCGTAAACTGGAAGGGACCCATTGTAATGGGGGCTGGCAATGCTGCCTCTAGCGCGTCAGGGGTGATGGAGGACAACCGTTCAAGCTGTACGGACAAGTAGTGAATCAGCTCATCTATCGAGGGTGGTGCAGTCGTCCAGTCAGAAGGCTTCGTTCCCGTCTGAAAAAGAGTAGCGTAGGAAGCGGGCAGGTCAGATTGGTAAGGCAAGCCGATGGACAGAAAATGCTGAAAACAAAAGACGATATGCCCGATATTCCAGCGAAGTGTATTTGAAAAAGCGGGGGATTGCACATCCAATAGCTCCTCAGGAATCAACGGAATCTGTTGCAGGCCAATTTGACGAACGGATGTGGCTGTAGTGATCATGCTTTGAGACATGAGACAAACCTCCCTATCATTTTCCTATGATTGACAGCGATCTTACCGTCAACTAAAGTGTACGTCGTAGGGGAAATCGCAACAATCATGCTTTTCCGATTAGAATGATTAGTAAAAATGATAATGGGCACAAGAGGTGAAGCAATGGAGCTCAGGCAATTGGAGTATTTTATGGCAATATGTGAGGAAATGCATTTTTCCCGGGCCTCAGAAAAGCTGTGTACCTCGCAGTCCAATCTCAGTCAGCAAATCAAGTTTTTAGAGAATGAGCTGGGTGTCCCGCTGTTTGACCGCTTAGGCAAGCGAATCACGCTGACAGAAGCAGGAAAGGTATTGCTGGAACAGAGTCGGCATGTTTTTTCCCATATCGACTACGCACGCGAAGCGATTGCTGCCATGAAAAACAACGAAGGGGGCACGCTCACGATCGGTGTCCTGCCTGGCGATGCCGATTTGTTGTTTGATGCTCTTCTTGTAGAATTCCACCGCTTGTATCCCAAAACATCCTTATCCGTCATTGAGTCTACAAGAATAGTGGAGCAAATCACATCCGGCGAGATTGATTTGGGCGTGACTGTGTTACCTGAGCCGGATGAGAGAATCACTGTCATTCCGCTATTTCACGAAGAGTTCGCGCTTGCGGTTCATACCGCACATACACTTGCCAAGGAAAAGGCAATCAAGTTTGAGCAGCTTCAAGGTGTGAAAATGGTGATGTTTCCGTCGGATCATCAAGCGAGACAGCTCATCAATCGCTATTGCATGCAGGAAGGCTTTCGCTTGCAGCCTCATATCGAAACGACCACACTCCTGTCCCTATTGACTCTAGTGAAAAAGGGGATCGGGGGCTGTATTCTGCCTAGCTTATTGCTGCAAAACATAAACGACGACGAGATTGCGATCATCAACCTCTTGCATCCGACACCCAGCCAAGATATCTGTTTGGTTTATCGCAGAGACAAATATATGGGGTTTGCCGCTCGTACCTTCATCGATACGCTACAAGCGTATATTCAATCGGCCATCGACAACACTCATGCTCCCAACACGAATAAAAATCGCTCGTAAGATTTTCCTTTCCTTGGTAAAATGCATATCATTACGAACCACGATCTGGTCGATGGGAGGAAGTTCACATGCATCCAAAAAAAGTCCCCCGTTAATCCCGAGGTCCTCCATTCATGTATTTGTGTCAGCTACCCCAAAATAGATCAAGGGAGATGTACGTAAATGAACATGAATGGACCTGTAAAAATATCTCGAAGTGAACGATTTCAAACCTGCCAAGAAATTGCTGCGAGATTACATGAAGTGTACAAAGAAAAAGTTCTCGCCATTGGGGTGTATGGTTCCATTTCTCGAGGGACAGACGGCCCTTATTCGGATATCGAGATGTTTTGTGTATTAGAAGAATCAGGGGAAGAAATAGAATTTAGCTACGAATGGTCAGCGGGACCTTGGAAGGCTGAAGTAAATGTGTGCAGTGCAGATGTTTTGCTGAACACTGCCGCTACTGTCGAAGATGATTGGCCGCTGACACATGGCCCATTCTTTACTCCACTGAGTCTGTACGATCCGAAGGACTTTTTTGAAACGCTCAAAAAAGCAGCAGAATCACCAGCGCAGGAAGAGTTCACAGAGGGAATCAACGGTATTCTCGTAGGGGAAATGTACGAGTTTATTGGCAAGTTGCGAAACGTAAATCTAAACGGCCCACATACCTATCTGCCCTACTTGGCTATGGAGTTTGCCCAATACGGTGCGATGTTGATCGGGCTGCACAACCGAAAGCTTTACTCGACAGGGGCCAAGGTTTTGCCGGAAGCGCTGGAATTGCCGCATCGTCCGGCTGGATTCGATCAGGTAGCCAGATTGGTGATGGCGGGGGATCTGACTGATCCAGCAAAAATCGTTAGCGTTTGCGAAGCATTCTGGGATGGTCTCCAAGAGTGGGCTGCCCAGCATCAGTATGTGATTCATTCAGAGCGAATCCCTTTTTAGTGATAAATAACAAACGAGACCCCTTGAACGAGGGGTCTCGACTTACCAAGAAAGCCTTGCTTCCTAGCGAGGCTTTTATTTTTGGGGCTTACTCCACTTTGCCGCTCAGATGCTCATGAATGAGCTTCCATTCCTCTGTCTCTGTTTTCGTAAAAATATTCGTAGCTCTGCCACTTCCCGTGACGAATTCCCCGTTGTAATAGCCTTGATATTGATACGTATATACACAGCTAGCGGAACTTTGATCGACAGCAATCCACTGGACATCCGTAGCCGCATAGACTTCATCCTTGATCAGATGCCATGCATTTTCAAAGTAAGCGCGGATCTCACTCATGGATGTACAAGTCTTGTCGGAAAACCAGTAAATGGCGTTCGGATGAAGCATTTTTTCTACATTTGCAAAGTCATGTGTATTGGTAGCGTCAATATATTGCGCTAACGCCTGTTTATAGCCTTCCACAAATGATCCCTCTCTCCGCTAAAAATGGTCTATTTATCCATATATTATAGGTTTACGGCAAAGAAAAAAAGCCCGCCCGATGTAGAAGGGGGCTATTCGGGCGGAAATGGAGGACGTAATGTCCATCGTAGGGTCTGACACATTCATGATAGTTGTCTGATGTTAAGGAAGAGTAGAGAGAACATGAAGCATTTGTTAATTTTAGGTTTTGTATAAATGCGGAGGGCAAGCACCCGTTTTTTTCTTTTTAATCACTGGGATAGACAGGCATCCATACAGGAGAGATGCGGTCGTCATAAGCTGAATGGAGTACCGATCCTTGCCAGCAGATCGGTGCTTCCATCTGATTTCAATGAGAGGAGAGGTAAATGATGGGGTGCAATCGCGATGGTTTCGGCTTTTTTGGTGGCGGGTTCATTTGGATTCTCATTATTATTTTCCTAGTGATTTGCTTCATTGATGATTAAGGCACTATTGCAAAGAAAAGACTCTGTGCTCTTATACAAGAGACAGAGTCTTTTTTCTGGTTCTTACTTCAAATGCTGCAAAAATTGACGTGTGCGTTCCTCACGTGGCTTTGCGAACAAATGGGACGGTGTATCTCTCTCCACGATGACGCCTTGGTCCATGAAAATAACCTCGTCGGCAACTTCCCGGGCGAACCCCATCTCGTGCGTGACGACGATCATCGTCATCCCTTCCTGGGCAAGCTCCTTCATCACCCTCAACACTTCGCCAACGAGCTCCGGGTCAAGAGCGGAGGTAGGCTCGTCAAATAGCATGACTTGCGGGTCCATCGCCAGTGCCCGAGCAATCCCTACACGCTGCTGCTGTCCACCAGACAACTGTGCAGGATAATGGTCCAGCTTGTCACCGAGACCTACTTTTGTCAGGAGAGCAGCGGCTTTCGCACGTGCTTTTTCTTTGTCTACTTTTTTGACAGTGACGGGTCCCTCCATCACATTTTCAAGGGCTGTCATGTGCGG
Source organism: Brevibacillus sp. HB1.2 (assembly GCF_013332495.1). NCBI lineage: Bacteria > Bacillati > Bacillota > Bacilli > Caryophanales > Paenibacillaceae > Brevibacillus > Brevibacillus sp. HB1.2. Next base: position 61,664 of record NZ_JABMIU010000017.1, read on the forward strand.
GAACAGATTGTAGTTTTGAAACACCATCCCGGTCTGCTTTCGCAGCTTCGGAATACTTGTTCTCTCTACTTTTTTGGAAAAGTCCAGCTTGACGTCGCCGATTTGGACGCTACCGCTGGTCGGAACCTCAAGTGCATTCAGGCAGCGAAGCAAGGTTGTTTTCCCGGAGCCAGAAGGACCGATGATAACGACTACCTTTCCTTTTTCCACCGAGAGAGAAATGCCTTTGAGTACATGTAAGGTATTGAATTGTTTATGCACATCCGTGATCGTAATCATGCGTTTTCACCTGCTTTTTAGACATAACGGTCCAGCTTGTTTTCGATGCGATCCTGGATAATAGAGAGTATGAAGCAAATCACCCAGTAGATAAGGGCTGCTTCCGCATAGACGAGCAGCGGCTCATATGTCGCAGCGACGACTTCTTGGGCTTTGCGAAACATCTCTGGTACCAGAACGACCGAAGCCAGCGAAGTATCCTTGACCAAACTAATAAACGAGTTGGACAAAGGAGGAATGGAGACGCGAGCTGCCTGAGGGAGCACGACTCTGCGCAGTGCTTGCCAGTAGGTCATCCCCATGGAGTAGGCTGCTTCCCATTGCCCTTTGTGAATGGACAAGATCGCGGCACGTACCACCTCGGAGGAATAGGCACCGACGCTGAGAGAGAAGCCGATGATTGCCGACGGTATCGGATCGATCATCAAGCCGATGCTCGGCAAGCCATAAAAAATGATGAATAATTGGACCAATAAAGGAGTACCGCGAATGATCGATACATAAAAGCGGGCGATGGCAATCAGCGGCTTTATGCCGGATAGACGTGCCAGCGCAGTGAGAACCGCAATGATCAGACCAATGAAAAAGGACGCGATGGCGATTGTCAAAGAATAGAGCAAGGCTCCTTTCAACAGAGGAAGAAAGGAGCTTTGCGCGATATCGATCCATCGGTTCAGGCGTTCTGGGTTTTCAAAGAAGCTACTTAGAGACATCTGCACCAAACCATTTCTCTGATATTTTTGCGAGGGTACCATCTTTCGTCATGTCGTCCAGTGCTTTGTTGAATGCATCAACCAGCTCTGTGCTACCCTTGCGGAAGAGGAAACCGTTTTTCGCTACGTTCGGATCTTTTGCGATAATTTTGATAGGAACATCAGGCTTTTGCTTCATGAAGTCCAAGAGGGAAATCCCGTCGTTGATCGTAATGTCTACACGCTTGGAAACAAGCAAATCGATCGCTTGGTTAAAGCCTTCCACACCGACGATTTCCGCTCCGTTTTTCTTCGCGATATCTGTGAGGTTGCTCGTCAATGTTTGGGCTGCTTTCAGACCTTTGATATCCTCGAAGCCTTTTACGGTCGTGTTGTCTTTATGGGTGACAAGGACCGCTGTGGATACGGTGTATGGATTGGAGAAATCGTATTTTTCCTCACGATCAGGGCGAATGCCTACCTGATTCGCTACGACATCAAAGCGCTTGGAGTCGAGTCCAGCAAACATCGCATCCCATTGTGTTTCTTGAAAAACAGGCTCTACTCCGATGCGCTTCGCTACCTCTGTCACGACCTCCACATCATAGCCCGTCAGCTTGCCAGACTGATCGTGGAACGTAAACGGCGCATACGTGCCCTCGGTTCCAATCAGAATTTTTCCGTCGGCTTTTACTTTTTCCAACAAGTTTTGTTCTTTTTTCTCTTCTGTTGGGGCAGGAGTGGCACTATTTTGCGGTGGTTGTCCCGTTGAAGACGACCCGCAGCCTGCCAATGCGACTAACAGAGTGGAAGCGAGAAGGGAAAAAAATAGTTTTTTCATAAATTAACCCCCACTAAACCGATGTGAATTTGAATAGGAACATACTAAAAGGGACAGACAATTTTGTCAATGACTAAGAATTACTTCGTGATATCTTCGCCGAACCATTTGACGGAAATCTTGGAAAGGATGCCGTCCTGCTGCATCTCATCGAGCACCTTATTAATCGCGTCAGTCAGTTCTGTGCTTCCTTTACGGAACATAAAACCGGTTGGTTGGCCCTCTGCATTTTTCGCCACGACTTTGATGGGCGTATCAGGCTTTTGTTTCAGGAAATCAAGTACTGACAAATTATCGTTGAGCACAACGTCCACGCGTTTTTGTGCAATCAGGTCAATGGCTTGATTGAAATTGTCTACACCGACGATTTCTGCCTCATTGGCGCGTGCGAGGTCAGCGTAGTTGCTGGTCATGGATTGTCCGGCTTTTAACCCTTTGATATCCTTGAAATCTTTGACGGTGTCATTGTCCTTGTGAGTCACCAAAACCGCACGGGAAATCGTATATGGCTTGGAGAAATCGTACTTTTCCTGACGATCAGGACGGATTCCTACTTGATTGGCAATGACGTCAAAGCGCTTAGAGTCGAGTCCAGCAAACATGGCATCCCACTGGGTTTCCTGGAACACAGGCTCTACACCGAGCCGCTTGGCAACTTCCGTGATAACCTCCACATCATAGCCGGTCAATTTGCCCGACTGATCATGGTACGTAAACGGAGAGTATGTACCTTCCGTACCAATGACGAGTTTTTTCTCGGCTTTCACTTTTTCTAGCAAATTTTGCGAAGCTGCTTGATCAGCAGGCGGAGTCGTAGGATTCGGGTGAGAAGGAGAACCGGAAGTGCCGCAGCCAGCCATTCCCAGTAGCAGGCAAGATAGTAAGGTAGACAGAATGACTTTTTTCATGTTGTAATCCCCTTTATGTTAATCGGATTTCATGGATTCATAGTAGTGGTCGTTCATGCCTTTGTCAATCTTTAAATTGTTAAATCCTATTTGATTACTTTGAATTGGAGGGGACAACGTTCTATGTAGCTGCGGTGGGGAGAAGAATATTTCCAGTCTAGGCTCCAGGCTCCGTCCTGCTGGGGGCTGAGACTGTCCGCTCCGAAGAGATTCGCGGGGAAACGCAAAAGTGGTAGCCGCTACGTTGCGTGAGCACGGTTGCGTTTCTTTTGCCCGCAAATCCCTTCTCCGCTCGGAAGGACTCCACAAGTCGCTACGTCTGGAAATATTCTTCTCTAGCGTAACTGAATACGTTCTTCGATTCTTTTAACTCTTTAAAAACCCGATTAAAATCGGAAAGCTCGTAGAGGAAACAGGAGAAAACAGCGAAGATCTTTGGTACACCGACCGAGACGGAATGCAAAAAGCGAAACACGCTCTTAAGCGTCCACCTCTGAAAAGGCATCCTGGAATGACCACTTTGGACGCGGTTTCGCTTTTTGCATGGAGTCGGGCTGTGAATCCCCCAGCGGGTGGGACAAGAAGCTGAGCGTTTTCTCCTGTTTCCTCCCCACCACTACAGAACGTTTACACTTGTTATCTCTTTTAAGGATTCTCCATTCATACGGTGGCTATGTGCATGAGACGAAAACTTGGCGCAGAAGTAGTGGTTGAGGTTCCTCGTCAAGAAGCGTACAATTAGTACGAATTGAAAGGCCTACAAGCAATTACGTGCTTGTTCTTCATAGGAGAGCGCACCGATAAAAGGAGTCAATCAACATGTTAAACGACTGGCGTATGTATACAGATGGAAGTGGAATGGAGCAAAAGCATGTAGCTTGGCATGAAGTGCTGAAGGAAATCGCTCAATTGGACGGAGTAACGCGGACGTTGGTACACGCAGCGTATGGAGATCATGTGGATTTGGTCGTAGCAGGCGGGAACAACGGTAAAGTATTAGTGCAATGGAAAGAACATGAGCCGGTTGAGCAGCACTTTGTACTTGCGGCAGACAAGCAATCGGCGGTAATGTCCACGCTCGTCATCGAGGGTAGTGAAGTTGCCTTTCCCCTTTCCTGGTGCGTTCCGCTTGAGCAAGTTGTTCCTTTGTGCGGAGATTTGCTACGAACATGTGAAAAAGGGGAGCCGACCGAACTCGAATGGCTTCCGGTAGAAATGTAGGCAGGAGGGCAGCATGGAACTACAAACGTTGCAGCAGTCCATCCTCATCATGGCCGTCATCATTGGGATCGGTAGCTTAATCGGCTACCGGCAACCCTTGACTGCGGACTCCCGCCAACTCGTCATCACGATTATTGTAAATGTTGCCATGCCGTGTATTATTTTAGACGGGATCTTTCAGACAACCATTGATCAACAAATTTTATACCAAATTTTTGCAATATTCTTCATTTCAATTATCCTAAACTGCCTGGGCATTTTCATCGGCTGGTTAGGTGCGCGTGCACTTCCGCTTCCGGTGAAAAAACGTCGGGAGATCGCGCTCTTGTCCGGCTTGGGGAATACAGGCTTCATCGGTTTACCGCTTTGTGCGGCATTGTTTGGACCAAAAGGGGCGCTCTTGGCCGCTATTTTCGACGCAGGCGTGGATGTTGTGCTATGGACAGTTGGTGTGATGATGCTCCAAGAAAAAGGAAGCTTCTCCTTAAAAGGGCTCAAGACACTCATTAACATCCCGATGATTGCAATCGTTTTTGGACTCGGTTCTGCCATCATCGGGTTTGTGCCACCTGAGCCTGTGAAGCAACTGTTTGGAACGCTGTCCAAGCTCGCTTCTCCGTTAGCCATGATGTACATTGGTATGCTCTTGCCTATGTTTTTGCGCAATAAACCGCAAGTGTCATTAAAGCTTTTGAGTATGCCACTCACGTTTAAATTAGTTGTTTTTCCGCTGATGACGGCTTTTCTTTTGTCCGTTTTTTCAATCGACAGCGATATTGTCAGCGTTTCCCTTGTGCAAGTAGCAATGCCCACCCTGACATTGGCCTCGATCTTATTCGGGCGCTACGCGGCAGATGAGGAGATGGGTGCCATGACGACGGTTTGTTCTACCTTGCTGGCGCTCTTGTCCATCCCGGTTGTTCTGGTCATGGGAAATTGGCTCTTGCACTAATCTCTCGCCAATCTCAGTCATAGTGAAACGAATCAGAGGTAACCTATGTCTAACAAGTAAAGAATGACGAAAATGATGATCAGGGATGGAGGAACAACAATGAAAGGCAAATCGATTTTGGCAGTTGCATTGACACTCCAGATGTTGGCAGCTTACCCTGTGCAGGCGGCAGGGGCTAGCACAGCACAAACAGCGACAACTGCGATCTTAGTAAACGGAGAGCAATCTACCTTGGCAAAAGAACCGATTCTCGTCCAGCAGCGTACGTATGTCTCTGCCGAGGATGCGAGCCGGATTTTAGAAGGCACTTGGAAACAAGACGCAACGAATGGAGAAATGAAGCTGGCAAAAGGTACGCTGACGTTTCAACTGGCTTCAGGAAAAGTAGCGTTGAATGGCAAGTCGCTGCAAGATGGGCAGGGCGCAATCGTGCGTGACAAGCAAGTGTATTTGCCGTTGAGATGGATGGCAGAGCAGGCCGGACATCAAATCACGTGGAATGCCGAGAAAAAGGCGGTGGAAATTGTGATGGCCGGAGAAGAGAGTGGCTTTACGCTTGTTGATGCCGATAAGCTGACGGAACAGGAACGTACATTTATTGACTCGGTAAAAGAACAGCAAGGCATTCACAAGCAGGGAGATCTTTATGTCATCGCACGCGGGTCCTCGCCGAATCCTGGCTACGGACTGCAAGTAACCAAAGTCGAGCAGAGCTGGGAGCAGCTTTTTGTGTATGTCAAACAAACGCTGCCTGATCCGGGGAGAATGTACCCGCAAGTGATTTCCTATCCGTACTTGGCGGCAAAAGTGAAGCTGCCACCTTACACGACGATTGTCTTCCTGGATGCTGAGACGAAGAAGCCACTGTTTGCCACAGACGGCAACGGAAGTCGATAAGAAAATCGGGCAAACGACGCGCAGGGTCTGCTATAGCAGGCCCTCTTGTTTTTGTGTGGCTCCTGATGTAAGATATGGTTGTGATTTCCTATCCCTTGAGAAATGGAGGTGTGTGTACGTGTTCGGAACTCTGCAAGCATGGTTTGTGGTAGAAACTTCCAGTATGACGCATGATTTTGTATTCAACGGGACCAGTCTGTCCTTTTTTGCGCATACAACTGAACGGAGTTTCCATAGGCGTACCATGCATCGATCAGGGACGATTTGTTCTTGTCTATAATGGGTAACTGACGTAAGGTCGGTCCCTTTCACGATGCCGCAGGTAATGGCCTGCGGCTTTTTTGCGTCCACTCGCACGTGCGGGGTGGTCTCAAAAATTGTGCCGGGGCCACCAGGAAATCCATTATTTTGAACCGTTACCAACATTTCAAGGAGGAAACAATCATGATTATTGTCGCAACGCAGCAATTGCAGAAATCGTACGGAGCAGATCCGGTTTTACAAGATATCAAGTTGGAAATCAAGGCAGGAGAACGCGTTGGGATCGTCGGACCGAATGGAGCAGGCAAAACCACGTTGTTCAAGCTGCTGGCAGGTATCGAGGGCCCCGATTCGGGTGAGCTTTTTCGGGCAAAAGGAACGATTTGGGCGTACCTACCGCAAACGCCGCAGTATCCGGCTGAGTGGACGGGGACGGATGTTGTAGCCAGCGCGTTTGCCGATGTCATCAAGCTACAGGAGCAGATGCGCGAGCTCGAGCAGCAGATGGGGTTGCTTTATGAAAATGAACAAGAGCTAAACCGCCTCATGCTACGCTATCAAAAGCTGCAAGATGAATTTGAACAACGGGATGGCTATCAGTGGGAGACGAAAATGACCCAGGTGACACAGGGCTTGGGCGTTAGTGCAGAACTGTTAGCGACACCTTTTGCCCAACTCAGCGGTGGGGAAAAAACAAAGGCTGGCCTTGCAAAGCTACTCTGCCAGAAAAGCGATGTTTTGCTCTTGGATGAGCCGACCAACCATTTGGATGTGGAGTCGATGGAGTGGCTAGAGGAGTTTTTAAAAAATTATCAGGGTACAATCCTGATCATCTCCCATGACCGTTATTTTTTGGATGCGGTCGTCACGTCTGTCTATCATGTGGACGGAGGAGAAGCCGAATTCTATATCGGCAATTACAGCGCGTTCGCTACGGAGCGTGAAGAACGCTTGCTGCGCCAGTTTGCCGCTTATCAGGAACAGCAGAAGCAAATCAAGAAAATGAAAGAAACGATCAAACGGCTCAAGGAGTGGGGCAATCGTTCCAATCCGCCGAACGAGGCTTTTCACCGAAGGGCAAAAAGCATGGAAAAGGCGCTGGCGCGGATTGAGCGTATCGAGCGACCGAAAATGGAAGCGGATCGCATGGGCTTGCAGTTTATGAAGACCGACCGAAGCGGGCAGGATGTGCTGAAAGCGACGGGGGTACAGAAAACATTTGGCGGAAAACAATTGTTTGCGGACGCTAGCTTTTTGTTGCGCTACGGGGAGCGAAAAGCGCTGCTTGGACCAAATGGCTGCGGGAAATCTACGTTGATTCGCATGCTACTAGGAGAGGTTGAGCCAGACGTAGGTACGCTCAAAATTGGCAGCAGCGTTAAGGTGGGCTACTTGTCACAGCAAGCTTTGGAAGGGGATCAAAATCAGCGGCTGATTGACGTTTTCCGTGAGGTAGCCAGAGTGACAGAGCCGGAAGCACGACATTTACTGGCGCGGTTTATGTTTTACGGCGAACAAGTTTTCAAGCGGATCGGGCAGTTGAGCGGCGGAGAGCGGATGCGACTGCGCTTGGCCCAAATGATGCATCAGGAAATCAACCTGCTCATTCTAGACGAACCGACCAACCATCTGGATATTGAAGCGCGAGAAACATTGGAGGAAGCGTTGGCGGATTTTCACGGATCGTTGTTTATCATCTCGCATGATCGCTATTTCCTGCAAAAGATGGCAGATGGTGTGTTTTGGGTGGAAAATAAGCGGCTGGTTCACGATGTGGGTACCTATGAGGAAGCAAGGGAAAAGCAAAAGCAGCGGATCGCAGCTCGTGCCAGTAAGCTGGAGGAACTAGAGCGAAAGCAGCCAGCAGTCAAGCAAGTTCAAGAGACGGCCGTGACGAATGCGACAGCCAAACGTCCGAATCCATACAAGCTGGCAGAGCTTGAACAAAAAATAGCTTTGTTAGAAGAAAGAAAAGGTGAATTGACAGCCTTGCTCCAAAGTGAAGGGGCAGATTATGAGCAGTTAGTGGCTTGGCAACAATCGGTCAATCAGGTGCAGCAGGAGATAGACGGAACCTTTTCGGTTTGGATGGAGCTACAGGAACAGTAGGCTGCAATAAAAATAGCACCGCCAGCAAAGTGTTGAATGCTGGCGGTGCTTCATTTTGTATCGCTTACGATTGTGCTTGAGTGCTTGGCTCTGGCAGGCGACGATAGCCGCTGACGAACCAGAGAAGGAGCAATACCATCAAGACTCCTCCGAGGAAGAACGGACCGCTGTGGGAGACCTGGTAAACCGCTCCACCAGCTAATGGACCCAAGATTCGTCCAAGGCTGTCCATCGAGCTGATTGCCCCACTCGTTACGCCTTGTCCTTGCGTCGTCCGTTGGGTGATCATTGCTGTGGCTGTCGCTCTGATCATTCCTTGTCCCGCTCCGAATAACGAGAGGATCAGCGCCAGCACCCAAAAATTACCCGACAACGGAATGGCAAAAAATCCAATGCCGTAAAGAATCATCCCAATGACGAGGACGCTTGCTTCCCCTAGCTGCTTGACCATTCTTCCGATGAGCCCGCCTTGTACCGCGGCAGCGATCAAGCCCATGACGAGAAACATATAGCCGAGGTCTTTGGAGGTAAAACCGTACAAATCACTTATGTACAGGGCAAAAGTCGTTTCCAGTCCGGAAAAAGCAAAGGAGACGGTGAACAAAATACCGTACAGCAAGGACATGGAACCAAACAAAGAGACAAGCGGATTTTGCCGCTGTTCTTTTTGTAGATTCGCCCGCTTTTCTTTCGGCAAGCTCTCCGGCAAGGCAAACAGGATCAGGAAAAACGTAAGCAACGCCACGATACCCGAAGCGTAGAAGGGAACGGCAAAGCCGAATTCACTGAGCAGTCCACCAATTACCGGACCGAAGACAAAGCTTAGTCCAATCCCGGCGCCAATGATTCCCATCCCTTTTGCACGTTCTTCTGAAGGGAAGAGATCCGCCACCATAGCGGTTACGGTTGGCAATGCGGCAGCCGAGACGATTCCACCCAAAATGCGATACAGGAGCATTTCCGTATAACTGTCAGCTAGTCCAAACAGGATAAAGGTGATGGAAAAGCCGAACAGCCCGAATGATATGAGTGGCTTTCGCCCGATTCTGTCTGAAAGTGCTCCCCAAATCGGTGCAAACACCAGCTGCATAATATTGTAGCTGGCAAAAAGCACGCCGATTTGAAACGATGTCGCACCCAATTTTTCCGCGAAAAAGGGAAGAATGGGGATAATGATGCCAAAACCGAGCATGATGAAAAAAGCAATAAAGAACAAGAGGGCAAGGTGCTTCTTATTCACTACGTCTACCTCTTTTCGCACAAAAATCTTTTCAAGCGGATTGTTTGCTTTTTCCACCTTACGTGAAGGAAAAGGTGAAGTCAAGCCAGCAACGTGGGCAGTTCTGGCGAGACGTGCTATAATAGAAAAGAAATAAGAATGGCTACTTATATTGTCAAGTATATATCCATGAGGTGTTTGTTACATGTCTACTGCGATGCTTTACTACCTAGCCTGGCATGAAGATGATTGGCTGGATGAAGTGCTCGATCGTTTTCCTGAGATCAACGCCCTTGTGCCTTCGGTCAAAACGTTTGAGTTGCTGGCTAAACAAAGAGAGTCCGGAGAAGTTGAGCGAGCTGTCCTCGTCCTGAATGCGGCTGTCGAACAGGAGAGATGCAAGGAGTTTTTACGCTTGTGTCAAGAACACCCACAGTTGTCCGTGGACCCTTTGTATATCGTCGGATTGAAACCGGAAGAGGAGGAGGCGTGGCAAGAAGCGTATCCACACGCGAAGATCATCGTCATTACCGGCTTTGCTGTCGAGTTTGATTACGATGCCGTCCTCGCCAGGATGGAAATCGATCTGGAGGGAGCTCATTGAAAATAAACCCGAATGAATTCGATTTGAAGGCGTTTCTGCACCGTTTCGGATTGGTTATTTATACTGGCGATCCTGAAGGGGATTTGCTGTTGATAGAAGATGAAATTCGGGAGCTATATGAGCTGAATGTCATTGACAAGGAAGAGTTCATAGAAGCCATGTCAGCGTTGCGCAGCAAGCGAAAGGTTGAGGGAATAGAATAAAGAGTAAGAACGTGTTTGCCAAGCCGTGTGTATGCGGGAGATGGTAAGCACGTTTTTTTATTTTCGATACCCGTTAGTGAAATGTAATTTGGCAACTTTCTACCTATTTTTTCTGATTAGTCCAGTTTCCGATATCTATTATGTGGGCATTATTTCCTTATTTATATATAGATTGGATTTCGGTCGTCATCTCTTAGCACAAGCATCTTCCATCTGTATAGGACCCTTACAGAGAGGAGGAGACTGTATGCCCAATATTGAAGGTATCTCCGTCCAGAAATCGAATGCGGAACGTAAGAGTTATGTGGTTGTTGGTGCTATTTTATCATGCAGCAGCGGAAGTCAGTTAAGTCGGCTGAAAATGCCGTTCAGTCATGGTGTTTTTGTAAAAGGGAAGCCGCAAATGAACATCATGGACTTTGTTCCCAACATTAATATCATGCCATTTGGAAAGTGCAGCAACTTGAAGAATCCCGCTGTCGCTTCTGCTACCGCAGCAAATAACGGTGTACTAACACCGATGCCGTGCACACCTGTGATGACCATGCCATGGATAGATGGCAAGCCGGATAAAGTGGTCGGTGGACACCCCGCATTGCTGAACAAATCCACGAATATGTGTTTCCATTGCGGACTGATCAAGATTGAAGATGATGGGCAGGATTTGGGTGGTGTAACGATAGGGAATCAGTCGTCAGCAAACAGTGGACCTTCAGATGTCGGTTTTGGACAAGGACCTGCTTGCGAGAAGCCACAGGAAAAGCCAACCATGTGGGACAACTTCGTCAAAGGAATATCAAAGCTGGGAGATGTTCCTGCTGCAATGCAAAAAGCGGCAAGTGAGCTGCCAGGAGCTTTGGAGAAAGCCGCAAATGATTTGCCGAAAGGTTTGCAAAAGGCGGCAGAGGATTTACCTAAGGGTGTTAACGTGTTTGTGAGGGAAGGCTATATTGAGCCGATGCAGGAGGACTTGAATACGTTGCGGGATGATAAAATCAATATCGCGGACGGACTTGCGGTTGGTGGGCTTGCTTTGCAAGCACTTACTTTTGGGAGAAGCAAAAACATCGGGAATTTACTCGATGCGTCTAAGAAAAAGAAGAAGGGAACTGGAAATGGTAATGGATGGCAAATGCCAAAAGTTAGGGAGCCGTATGAATTTTTAGATAATACTGCTGAACATATATTTAAGGGAGAAGTCAAAAACACTAAAGCATCGGGATGGCACTATGCCGACGAAGTTCTCCCACCAGGAAACGAGATTATTGAAATTGTTCGAGAGGCAGATAAATATGGAACATCAATAGCAAGAGTAAAAATTAATGGAGTAGAAAAAACGGAGTATTCATCTTTTTTCAGTAATAAATATACGCCAGATGAAGTAGTAGACAAGATTATGGAGGCTCATATGAATAAGAGTAGGCAATTAGATTCCCTAGGTAGACCGACTAATAGATATAGAGGACAAGCAGAAAACGGAATGACCATTGAAATGTATTTGGCTGGTGATGGAACGAATATAAAAGATATAATTACTGCGTACCCATTGCATGAATCCTTATTGCCTTAAATAGGAGGATATATAATGAGCACTCTTGATTTTTCGAAAATAATTTTAAAAGAAAAGATAAGTTGTAGTGAAAATGAGCAAATCATATGCATAGAAGAAAAAAACTTGAATTCTTCTAGGAATCTAAAACAATTGAAATTTATTGCGAATACAAATGGCTTATCGATTAAGATATTGCTGAATATAGAGCAGTACACAGAAGGAATCTATATTTCACCTGTATTCGAGAATATGTGTAAAGGCATGAATATTGACTATGTTGTCATGGATAGCATTATTTTAAAACTTAGTCAGATCACACAAATTATTAAAGAGAATCTGGAAGCGAATCCTGAAGTCCAAAAACAGATATTATCTAGCGGCCAGAAAATTTTACTTGATTCTATGATCATTAATGATTTTGAATCGTATTGTAAACTGAAGGATAAAAAGAACGTCATTGATTCGAAAGACACCATTAATAAAATTTACAGCCAATCGATTCCTACCAACATAGAATTTATTAACTACAAAGAGGAGTTATTTTTATTCGGAGTCTCTGGATTTCATTTGGCAGAATTACTAAAAGAACTAAATATAGCAGATTATGAGTATGATAGAAGTGGCTTTTATATAAAGTTTAAAGAAGAGTCAATGAAAAGGTCAAATGAAGCAACTAGTTTTTTAGCGCATAAATTAGCGGAGGAAGGGTTCATTACTTCTTCTCTGACGCTTGAATTAATGGATTATATGTGGAATGAGGGTTAATCATCCTGATTCCTCATTGAAGTGACTTGATAAACTTAAAAAGCTCATTCCACTTTGGAGGAATGAGCTTTTTTGCGCACTTCGTAAGAAATTCTTCAGAAATCCTTATTCATTTCTTAAGGAATTCTGTCTTCTTTTGAAAGGTTTACCCGTTAGGATAGAGTGCAGAGAGAAAGGAGGCGGCACAGGTGGAGTTTACAGGGTATTACGAGCTATTCTGGGAGATGGTTACAGGCATGCTGGGAAAATTCATTCCTGATGAGATTACGGTCATGACCGTGGGGGCGCAGATTGCCAATACAGGAGCGGACTTTTTTACAGCATTTGCGGTCATATACCCCGTTTTTTTCCTTGTTTCTTACGCGGGGTACTTACTGGGAGCGAAGGCATTTAGCTGGATGGTCCGGAATCTGGGCTTGCGTGCTGATTTCCTGTCGGCATTGCGCGGGTCAATGGGCTGGCTACTTGTTTTTGGTATCTTTCTTCCGATTATTCGTCATATCGTGCCTATTCTCGCCGGTGGCAGCCGAATGCCGTTTCGGCAGTTCCTTCTATTCTTTTTGCCGAGCAGTATCGTTTGGACCTTGCATTACTTTGTCGCAGGCTATTGGTTCTCCGATCAACTGGAAATAATGGTTGCGGGAGTTTATCAATATAGCAAAATTACGTTGACGATCGTTTGTTTCGCAGGGTTTTCGTTCCTCATGATTCGCCAGTTGCAGCGTCTTGGTGGAATGAAAGAACCTCGAACGAATAAGCAACCACCTGTTTCGTAATCGATACGAATTCCTAGAGTACGGCGTCTACTATCCACGAACTTTTCGGATGGCAGGCGCCTTTTTGTTAGGTAGATTTATTTTCTTTAATGTTCTGACGTTTTTAAAAGTTTGTGAAAAAGAAGTTTACATATGGTAATAGTGGGGTAGATTACCAAATGTCGTCGTGTCATGAATTTCCATTTTTTCAATTTGTGTGATTGGAGGCTTTTGCATGAGGAGCATAAAAAATGTGCTGGTAACCATTTTGGCTGCCATCACCATCGGTATTTTTATTCTTCAGCTAGTGTTTGGTTTTCTCCAGTTTGAGCAAATTATCTCGAATGAAGTAGAAGCAAAGCTACAAATGCAGGTAGCCAAAGAGGCGGCTTATCTGAATGGTATGCTGGACAAGACAGGCAAGCTCTCGGAAACACTCACTTATTCTGTCTCTCATGGCTCGAAGGAAACCATCAAGCATCTCGAAGGGACGCTGGTCGATGTCGTAGCGTCTGAGCCGTTGATTGTGGGCGGTGGATTTTGGATGGAGCCATACAGCTTCGACAGCTCGCAAAAGCTGTACGGCAGGTACGCTATCCGCAATAACGACAAAGTAGAGCTCGATCCGGCTTACAGCGACGGTAGCTATGATTATCTTGCGCAGGATTGGTACAAAGCGGGGATGGTTGACAAACCATATGTGTGGACTGAGCCGTATGCCGACCCGATTTCCAAAGTTCCTATGGTTACAGCCATTGCGCCCATTAAAGTGGGAGGCAAGATCAGCGGTACGACGACATTGGATATCGGACTTACGGAGCTTAACAAAAGCATCGAAAATCTAAAGGTTGGCGAAACAGGTTACGGTTTTATCGTTTCCAAATCGGGCATTTACGTTTCCCATCGCGATGCACAAAAGAACTTGCAAGTGAAAATGACGGACGAGTCTGAGACGGGGCTTAAGGACATTGCCCAAAACATTACCGAAGCAACCGCAACGGGGATGATCCAGGCTACCATAGGTGGGCAGAAGCAATACGTCACCTTCGCTCCAATCGGGGAAACGGGCATGACGCTAGCTACTGTCATGCCCGCAGCAGAGATTAATGGGCCGATTACCCAATATCTTTACATCAGTCTGATAATTTTTGGTGTCTCCATCAGCATTTTCCTCGTGTTCTTGTACTGGTTCATTAATCGACAGGTAGCACGTCCACTGCTGCAACTGAAAGCAGGCATCGTTAATTTGGTGGAAAAAAAGGATTTGACCCAGACGATCCCAATCCGGCGAAAGGATGAGATTGGCGACGTAGCGACTGCAGTGAATGCATTCATTGAAGATCTGCACGGAATGATGAAAAATATTAGCGGCTATACCGGTCAAGTAGGAACAGTCTCGGAAACCTCCACAAAGAAGGCTCATGAAGCAAGACTTGCCTTTGGCCAGGTGGCCTCGTCGTTCCAAGAAGTAGCAACCGGCACGGAGAATCAACAGCATAGTGCCGAAGAAAGTGCGCGGGCTATGGAAGAGATGGCGATCGGTATTCAGCGGATTGCCGAAGCCTCCTCCACGATGGCCGAATCATCGAAACATATGGCAAACGAAGCGGTGGCAGGCAACCAATCCGTAGAAAAGGTGTCAGGACAGATGGATTCGATTAATCGATCCGTAAGCCATTCTGCCGATGTCGTTCGTTCGCTGGATAGCCGCTCAGCAGAAATCTCACAGATCGTGGAAGTAATCGCAAGCATCGCATCCCAGACGAACCTGTTGGCACTCAATGCGGCGATAGAAGCTGCTCGTGCAGGTGAACAGGGCAGAGGTTTCGCTGTGGTAGCGGATGAAGTGCGCAAGCTGGCAGAGCAGTCCAACGACTCGGCCAACCAAATTGCCAACCTGATTACCGAAATCCAGCGGGAAACGACGTCAGCGGTACAAGCTATGGATGAAGGAACACGCGAGGTTGAAACGGGAATCCAGATCGCCCATGAAACAGGGGAAGCATTCCGCCGAATCATGGATTCTACCCAGGATGTAGCGGATCAGATTCAGGAAATTTCCTCGGTTGCAGAGCAAATGTCAGCAGCTACGGAACAGGTGACCGCATCCATTTTGCAGTTGTCTTCCATTGCAAAGGAATCTGCCGCAAGTGCATCGAATGTGGCTGCTTCAACGGAAGAACAGCGCATCTCGATGAACCAGCTCTCTACATCCGCGGAGCAATTAAACCAGATGGCAAAGGAATTACAACAAATGATCAACCGTTTCACAATCTAACCGCTGTTTGCAAAAAAATGCAAAATGATGAGCTGCTGCTATCATACGATGGGAGCAGTTCGTTTATTGACAGAAAAATACAAGTCAGAATATAATGAATACGAAATAAAGCAAACAAAAGCAATGTTTTGCAAACAAAAATCCGAGGTTGGTGGAACAGAATGCAAAACCATAAGTACGACGTTGTGGTGATTGGTGGTGGAGTAGTCGGTACAGCCATATTACGCGCCCTTTCGTTTTATCAACTGAAACTGCTTTTAATCGAGAAGCAGCCTGACGTTTGTGAAGGGACAAGCAAGGCGAACAGTGGGATTGTTCATACCGGGTTTGATGCAAAGCCAGGCACGGTTGAGGCAGAGTGCCTTCGCCGCTCCCGCAGCTTATGGCCGATATTGGTTGAGAATCTGAGAATCCCCTTCATTCCTTGTGGCGCCGTAATGGTGGCGACAAACGAAGAAGAAAAGCAGATAATCGAAACCACCTATGTTCCCAATGCAAAGGCGAATGACGTAGATGTTCACTGGATGTCTGCTGAGGAGATTCTCGAGATGAATCCCGCTGTGACAGCCAAGGTAACAGGCGGATTGGCAGTGCCAGGTGAAGCAATCTGCGATCCATTCTGGGCCACCAGAGCCTTCGGAGAGATAGCAGTGCTAAACGGTGCGGAGGTTGTTCTTGGGCAAGGCGTCTCCGACATCGAGACAGTACCGGATGGAGAGGACTTGCGCCTTACGCTGGAAAATGGTGAAACGGTCACGACCCGATATGCAGTGAATGCTGCCGGATTATGGTCCGATGAAATTGCCCGGATGGTGGGAGATGAGAGCTTCTCGATTTCACCACGTAAAGGCCAGTTTATCCTGACCGAAGAGGCGATATCCATCTCCTCGATCATCCTGCCTGTTCCTACGAAAACCTCCAAGGGCGTGTTGGTTTCACCAGTCGTGTTCGGCGGTTTTCTACTTGGGCCAACGGCGGAGGATCAAGAGGACAAATGGGATCGATCCACCTCTCAGGCCGGCATGGAATCGGTACTGGCAGGCTGTGAGAAGCTGGTTCCCGACTCTCGGCAGTTTACTACGATTCGTCAGTTTGCCGGAGTCAGGGCAGTTTGCAGCGAAGGAGATTTTGTCATCCGTCCATCCGCTGTACAGCCACGCATGATTCATGCCGCCGGGATTCGTTCCACTGGACTCTCTGCTTCGCCTGGCATAGCAGAGCTGGTAGCGGCAACTCTCCAGAAAGCCGGGCTTGAGCTGCAAACAAACGAACAGGCACAGCATGCCCTGCCGGATCTATTTTCAGAAGAGCAGGAAACAGGAGAAATCATTTGTCTGTGCCGCTCCATTACCCGGAGTGAGATCGTCAATTCCTTAAAGCGTCCACTCACCCCACAGACCATTGATGGAGTGAAGCGGCGGACGGGCGCCACCTTAGGAGAATGCCAAGGAAACTGCTGTATTCCCAAAATCATCGATGTTATGGCCGAGACCTATCCTGAACACACCGGGAAGCAGCCTTTAAAAGGAGTAAGAAACTCCTATCTAGCTGTAGCACAAGGAGAGAAGCAGGCATGATGTATGAATTGGTGATCATTGGAGCAGGAATCTCGGGATTGACAGCAGCCCTTTCAGCGTGGGAAAGAGGAGTCAGCTCTGTTCTGATGATCGATTACCAGAAGAGAAGAGGTGGCTTCACCTTACCGTATTGGAGCTCTGATGAGTTTGCTCCAGAACGGGAACTGCTGGAAAAAGCCGCGTCCCTTCGCTACGAGATTCACGAACAATCAACTGTCGTCGGTTTTTTCCCAGGGGCAAACGGTCAACTGCACCAGTTGTACGTCCAATCGCCGATGGGCACCTATTCTATTGAGGCAAAAAAGGTACTGATCGCCTCAGGCTCGCTGGAAAAACCGCGTGAGGCGCACAAAATTCCGGGGACACGTCCAGCAGGAGTCATGACGCCGATGATGGCGATGCAGTTGATCGAGCGAGGATATCAGCCGGGCCGCAAGATTGTGTTGATCGAGAATGGCAGAATCTCTCGCAGTACAGCGGTCCTTCTGGAAAAAGAGACGAGCAATCTAGTCAAATATGCTGAATCAGATTGGGAGCTTACCTCTATCAAGGGATTGTCCCGTGTAGAAGGAGTACAGCTGCGAAATCGGATGACGGATGAGATAGACGAAGTGGCGTGCGATACGCTCATTTTTGCAAAGGGTCGGGTGCCCTGCACGTTTTTCTTGAAAGGAGCGCCAATCGAGCGTGATCAACACGATGCCATTATCGTAGATGCCACGGGGAAAACGAATTTGCCAGATGTTTATGCAGCAGGGAGCTGTACCTGCCTTGGCGACGATGATCACACCAATTCGATGGAATTGGCGAAAGAAACAGCCAAGCACCTCTTTTAAAGCGATCATCAGAAGGGAGAGTTCATGATGAAGCTATCCGACTCGTTTACCATTCAGGCAAGCAAAGCGGATGTATGGTCCGTCTTTATGGATGTTGAAAAGCTGTCAGGCTGCGTACCAGGCTGCAAAGAAGTAAAAATGAGCAGCCCCACCCGTTATGAAGCGAACATGGAAGTGAAAATACAGTTTATGACGATTCAATTCCGCGTCACGGGGGAATTAAAAGAAGCGGTAGATGGAGAAGCCCTGCAAGTGGAGATGACTGGGCAACCGGTAGCGTTGGCAGGATTGTTCCGCAATCAATTGCACCTTCAGCTAAAAGAGGAACAGCCGGGAACCACACGGGTGCAATATGAGATGGATTTGCAAATGACAGGACGACTGGCATCATTAGGAGATATACTAATGAAAGGGACTGTGAAGAAAAAGGCAGAAGAATTTGCGACGAACGTCCAGACCCTGTTCCAGTCTAGTCAGGAGATTTACAATTAAGAGAAGATGGTGATCATCCATGCTACAAGAAGAAAGACAGCAGCTGATCCTGCAAATGCTACAAGAAAATCAATCCGTTCGTATTGCGGAGCTATGCAGCCGATTAATGGTGACGCGCGAAACAATCAGGCGTGATTTGTATGAAATGGAGCAGCAGGGACTACTCAAAAAGGTGCATGGTGGCGCTATTCTGAATAAAACCAACGTGGAACCTCCTTATGCCAAGCGTAGTGGATTAAACTTGGCGGAGAAGGAGGCGATTGCGGTCGCCGCAGCCTCCTTGGTGGAGGACGGCGACGCGATCTATATTGATTTGGGCACGACGACACAATTGTTCGCCAAACACCTTTACCATAAAAAAGGAATTACGGTGATAACCAATGCGCTACTGGTGGCATTGGAACTATCTCATCACCCGGATGCGAAGGTGATCATGAGTGGGGGTGAATTGCGCGCAGGGGATCTGGCCATGTCCGGTCCGATCGCCAGGAAAAGCCTCGAGGGTTTGTTTGTAGACAAAGCGTTTATTGGTGTGGGGGGATTGGCAGCAGAAACTGGTTTTACGGATTACCATGTGGGCGAGTCAGACATCAGGCAGCTGATGCTTACAAACGCCAAAGAAACATATGCACTGATTGATCATTCCAAAATAAATGTAACCGCTTTTATGAGGGTGGCAGAGCTATCCGACATCGACGTAGTCATTACAGATGAGGAACTACCCCAATCTCTTGCTGGGCGACTCGCTCAGGAAGGATTGCAAGTCATCGTTGCTAAGACATCCGTGTAAAGCAAATGGTGAGGGAGGCAATCAATGGTGAAACAATCGGTACAAGCAAATGATTCGCAAGATATGCAAACGTATCATTATAAGCAAGAATTGAGACGGACATTAAAACTGTTCAGTTCGTTTGCCGTCGCGTTTTCTTTCATTTCCATTACCACAGGCATTTTTAGTAATTATGGATTTGTGCTTAGTACGGCAGGGCCGGCTGGTATCTGGACCTGGCCGATTGTAACCATTGGGCATTTGTTAGTTGCCATTATTTTTGCAGAGCTGGCTGGACGCATTCCATTGAGCGGTTATTCCTATCAATGGGTGACACGTCTTGCCAACCCGGGGCTTGGTTGGTTTGCTGGCTGGATTGCCTTTTGCTTTCTCGTTATCGTGGTTCCAACTGTTGACTATGCGCTGGCGCCCATCATTGCCGAGATGTTTGGCTGGGATACAGGCTCCAAAACGCTGATCTGGATCGTAATTGGTACACTGGTCGTACAAGCTTTATTAAACATTTATGGAGTGAAGCTGGCTACTCGTATTAATGATATCGCCGTATACACTGAAGTGATCGGTATGG
This sequence comes from Brevibacillus sp. HB1.2, assembly GCF_013332495.1. Classification (NCBI taxonomy): domain Bacteria; kingdom Bacillati; phylum Bacillota; class Bacilli; order Caryophanales; family Paenibacillaceae; genus Brevibacillus; species Brevibacillus sp. HB1.2. The sequence continues at coordinate 81,463 of NZ_JABMIU010000017.1, forward strand.
TCGGGATCGTTGTGGTGCTGGGGGCAGTGGTGATGTACAACGGGGCAAATTGGAGCATGCTGACCGATATGGGTACCGCTGCGACTCAATCGGACAGTTCATACCTAGGCGCTTTTATCATGGCTGCGCTGATGGGTTCCTTTACATTGGTAGGTTTCGAGGCTGCTGCGAATCTCTCTGAGGAGACGATCAATGCAAAGAAAACGGTTCCTCGTGCCATGATTTTATCCGTATTACTAAGTGGTATGATCGGTTTCTTGCTGTTGATCGTCATTTCAGTTGCCATCACGGATCTGCCGGCTGTGCTCGGTGTAGCGAATCCGATTCCGTACATTTTGCAAACAAGTCTTGGCTCTGCTGTATCCAGCTTCTTTTTGGTGCTTTGCCTCATCTCCATCTTCGCGTGCGGCTTGATCATCATGGCTTCCGCTTCCCGACTCATCTATGCGTTGTCACGCGACAATGTATTCTTCGCTTCCTCCATCTTCAAGAAGGTATCACCCCAGACTTCCGTACCAACAAACGCAGTTTTACTCGTTTTAGTGCTAGGCATTCTCGCTGTGTTATTCGCAGATTCCCTAACCCTTCTGGTAGGGGCCACCTCGGTTCTACCTGCCCTTCTCTATCTGACAACGATTGCTGCTTATGCCTGGAAACGCAAGGAACTGCCCAAATCGAAGTACTTTGACCTGGGCAAGTGGCGCACACCGCTCACTTTCCTTGCTATCGCTTGGTTGATCTTTGAAATTGGCATCTTGACCATTCCGAAAAATTTCCATAGCGTAGCGATCGTCGCAGCTACCTTGCTGGCTGTTGGCGTCATTTTGTATCATCTGCTGTTCCGCAAAGGGATTATGGAGGGCCGTATTGGTATTAAAGACAGAACATTCCGATTTGATGAAGAGAAAGAAGATCATTCAGCCTAGAATAATGAAAAAGGAGTCTGCTGTATGGAGAAGTATTTGCTGTCGATCGATCAGGGAACAACTGGGACCAAGGTGCTACTGGTAAATCACCTTGGAAGGGTTGCTGCTGAAAGCTATCAGAAGCACACGCAATATTATCCACAATCCGGATGGGTGGAGCATAACCCGGAGGAGATATGGGAAAAGGTCTTGATGGGTGTCGCTGACGTGCTGCTCAAGGGACGTATCGAACCTGAGCAGGTGGAAGCGGTAGGCTTAGCTAATCAGGGAGAAACGGTCGTCTTCTGGGATTCGGTCAGCGGAGAGCCGCTTTATCCGGCTGTCGTCTGGTCGTGCCGCCGCTCCGATCAAATCGCCGAGCGTTGGAAGGCGGATGGTGTGTGGGCACAGAAGGTAGCCGAGAAAACCGGACTTTTGATTGACCCGTATTTTTCTGCGACTAAGATTAGATGGATGATGGAGGAAGTGCCTCTGGTGCAAGAAAAGATCCGACAGCGGCAGGCTTATTGCAGCACGCTTGACTCTTGGCTGATCTGGCAGATGACAGGAGGTGCCTCGTATGTAACCGATGCTTCCACCGCTGCCCGAACGCTGTTGTTTGCTCATCGGCAGGGGAATTGGGATGAGGAAATATTGCGGTATTTGGAGATAGAGGAAGACTGGTTACCGCAGGTTCGTCCAACAGTTGGCTTGTTTGGCCGTACAGATCCGGTTACATTTTGCGGCATTCAAGCACCGATTCTCGTCAGCCAGGTGGATCAACCAGCCGCCCTTTACGGTCATCTCTGCATAGAGCCGGGTATGTCCAAATGCACGTATGGCACGGGCTGCTTCGCTTATATGAACGTGGGAAACGAACCGCCTGCTACGAAAGAGAGCGGACTCTTGACGACGCTTGTCTGGAAACGCGGGGCCAAGCATACTTATGCGCTGGATGGAGCGATTTATGCGGCGGGGTCTGCTGTCGAATGGGGCAAGGAGCAGCTTGGGCTGTATCAGGATATAGACGAGCTGCAACGATGGTCGGAGCAGTGGTATGAAGAGCTGCACAAAGGAGAAGCCCCAACCAATCTTTTATTTATCCCGGCATTGAATGGGATCGGCACGCCATACTGGAACTCGGAGGCGAGAGGGGTGTTTCTCGGACTCTCCCAGCATACTGACCGACCGCTGATGGCAAAAGCGATGCTGGAAGGGATCGCTCACCGTGTAGCGGATGTGTTTGTCACAATGGAACAGGCAGTCGCACAAAAGATTTCGGTTTTGCGTGTAGATGGCGGCTTGACGGACAATCCGTATTTGATGCAGTTTCAGGCAGACCTGCTGGGTGTTCCGATTGAGGTGCCCCAGATCAATGAAACAACAGCGATGGGGATTGCGTTTCTACTCGGGGAAGAGTGCGGCTGGTGGTCGGTGAACGATTTAGAAGCGCGAATGAAGGTAGGGCGTCGCTATGAGCCGCAGATGGACGAAGCGGTGAGGGAAAGACTGCGTGCTCGTTGGAACAAGGCGATTCACCTTCTGTTACAAGTAAGCGAAGGATAATGTGAAAAAGCAACCAAACTGCCAATGCGAGCACAATGCTTTTGGCGGATTGGTTGCTTTTTATTACTTCTTCAAGTCGAATGCAGGCTCCCAGCCAAAGCTGTCAAACCACTGCTTTCGTCTAAAGTTCGAGAGAGCTTGTCTCACATAAGGAATGACGTTCGGGGGTAATTTATCCATGTCCACCCATACGAGCTCATCGCATTTATTCGGCTCGGCATTGATAATTTCTCCGCGCCATTTTGTGGCAGCGACAAAAAAATCGATGCGCTCATCATTGGAGCGACGATGCATGACGCCTACCATCTCCAAGCTCGCTGGATCGATGTCAATTCCGCATTCTTCTTTTGCCTCGCGGATCGCGGCTGTCTTCACTTCTTCATTCCCATCCAGATGTCCAGCGGGAACACTATAATTGCCGTCTTCGTAGCCGGTATTGTAGCGGCGTAATAACAGGACTTGCGCACCCTTCACTAGGAAAAGGTGAACGGCTACCTGCATCGCGAAGCGCTCTATCTGCATGCGAATTCTCCTCTATTAATGATATTCTTCCGGGCGATGATTCTCGGCAGCCTGTCTACGGCGTTCCAGTCTGTTTTTTTTCAATATAGGTGAGCTGGTCAAGCCCATAAGCAGCATAATAATTCCAGCAGCACCCAGGACGATTCCGATTATAAGATAAAGCCAATTCATTGAAAAAGACCTCCTTCATTCATGCAAAGCGAACATGATTCTAAATGGGAACTATGCTATAATGGCACAGTGTGTTTTTACCCGATACTCGGTAGTTATTTCTAGAAAACGCAGGGAGGATTTTGCGAGATGACTCAGCATACGTCTGTTGATCAGCTATCCATTAATACCATCCGCACGTTGGCGATTGATGCCATCGAGAAGGCGAATTCCGGTCACCCGGGAATGCCGATGGGGGCAGCCCCTATGGCACATGTACTGTGGAGCCGCTTTATGAAAGTAAATCCGAGCAATCCAAAATGGATTGACCGTGACCGTTTTGTCCTCTCAGCAGGACATGGCTCTATGCTATTATACTCGATGTTGCATCTGATGAAATACGATGTTTCACTGGAAGACCTACATAACTTCCGTCAATGGGGCAGCAAAACGCCTGGTCACCCTGAGTTTGGACACACAGCGGGTGTTGACGCGACAACGGGTCCTCTGGGACAAGGGATCGCGATGGCTGTCGGTATGGCGATGGCTGAAAAGCACATGGCAGCTGTTTACAACCGCGACAATTTTGACATCGTTGACCATTACACATACGTAATCTGCGGCGATGGTGACCTGATGGAGGGTGTATCCAGCGAGGCTTCTTCTCTGGCTGCTCACTTGAAACTGGGCAAAATGATCGTGCTCTACGATTCGAACGATATCTCTCTGGATGGGGAGCTTTCCCGTTCCTTCTCTGAAAACGTAGCGGATCGCTATCAAGCGTATGGTTGGCAATACATTCGCGTAGAAGACGGCAATGATCTGGCTGCTATTGACGCGGCTATCGCAGAAGCGAAAAAAGATTTGGATCGTCCTACCTTGATCGAAGTAAAAACCGTCATTGGATACGGAAGCCCGAACAAAGGCGGCTCCAGCTCTTCTCACGGCGCTCCGCTTGGAAAAGACGAAGTGAAGCTGACAAAAGCAAACTACGAGTGGCACCATGAAAGTGAGTTCCACGTACCACAAGAAGTGACTGACTTCTTTGCAGGCTTGGCTGATGCTGGAGAAAAAGCAGAAGCTGCTTGGCGCGACCAGTTTGCTGCTTACGCAAAAGCGTATCCGGAACTGGCGCTGCAATTTACGACTGCACAAGAAGGTCATCTGCCTGCTGGTTGGGACAACCATATGCCGACGTACGAAGTTGGCGCGAAGCTGGCGACACGCGTTGCTTCCGGTAATGCGATCAATGCATTGGCAAACAGCGTTCCGTTCTTCCTGGGCGGATCTGCTGACTTGGCACATTCCAACAACACGGTGATTAAAGAAGCGGGCAACTTCCTGCCAGGCTCTTACGATGGCCGCAACATTTGGTTTGGTGTTCGTGAATTCGCAATGGGTGCAGCCCTCAACGGTATGGCTCTCCACGGTGGTGTAAAAGTATACGGCGGTACGTTCTTCGTATTCTCCGACTACGTGCGTCCGGCGATTCGCCTCTCTGCACTGATGAAGCAGCCAGTTGTGTACGTATTTACACATGACTCGATCGCAGTTGGTGAAGACGGACCAACGCATGAGCCGATTGAGCAGCTCGCTTCCTTGCGTGCGATGCCAGGCTTGACCATTCTTCGTCCGTCTGATGCAGTAGAAACGAACGAGGCTTGGAAATATGCTGTATCCCGCACAGATGAGCCAGTTGTACTGGTGCTGACTCGTCAAAATCTGCCAGTCCTGCCTGAGACCGTTGAGAAAGCGGCAGAAGGCGTGAGCAAAGGTGCGTATGTGCTTGCAGATGCGCCAAGCGGCAACCCGCGACTCATCCTGTTGGCAACTGGTTCTGAAGTATCCCTCGTGATGCAGGCGCGTGAGCAACTCCTCGCGAAAGGTATTGAAACACGCGTTGTTTCCATGCCGAGCTGGAACCTGTTCGAGCGTCAACCGAAAGAGTATCGCGACGCTGTAATTCCACCGGCTGTAAAAGCACGCGTGGCGGTAGAAATGGGCTCTCCAATGGGTTGGGAGCGTTACGCTGGCGATAGCGGTACAGTCATCGCAATCGATCAGTTTGGCGCATCTGCACCAGGTGAGCGCATCATGAAGGAATACGGCTTCACGGTAGAAAACGTTGTGGCTGAAGCAGAAAAACTGCTGAAATAAATCGTTAACCTTTAGGAAAAAGCCTATCTTCTGTTTCAGGAGATAGGCTTTTCCAGTGACAAACGGAATTTTGTATGGAATGATAGACTACAACCCAAAACAGAAACTTTTTTGAAATGGAACCGTCTATATAAGATGTGGGGGAGAGAGAGAAGACCAGGAGGTAAATAATGGCAGCAAAGGCCAAGAAGAAAGTCAGGAAGAAAAAGAACAACTTGCTGATGATTGCCGTATCGTTTGCAATATTCCTTTTCCTTAGTGTAATTGGGGGCTACTTCGCCCTGTTGTATGCGGGAGATCGGATGATTGAGCAAAACGTACAAAAGCTACAGGACTTAAAAGCAGAACCAACTGTCATTTACGACAAAAACGGGAAAGAAATGACGAGTCTGATTCGTCAGAAGAACCGTATATACAAACCGATTAATGAAATGCCAAAGACTCTGATCAATGCTTTCCTCGCCGTAGAGGATAAGCGCTTTTATGAACACAAAGGCGTCGATATGGTCCGGATCGGTGGCGCCATCGTCAATGACATCAAAAAAGGATCGTTAGCTGAAGGGGGAAGTACCATTACCCAACAGCTGGCAAGAAACGTCTTTCTCACCCTAGACCAAACGTTCTGGCGTAAAACAAAAGAAATGAGTATCGCGATTGGCTTGGAGCGCAAATATTCGAAGGATCAAATTTTAGAGATGTACTTGAACCGCGTTTATTTGGGCGAAGGGGAATTTGGGGTAGAGGATGCTGCCCAGTATTACTTCGGCAAGTCGGTAAGCGATGAAAAGTTTACTGTTGCGGAAGCAGCGATGCTGGCGGCCATTCCAAAAGCACCGACCACTTATTCACCTTTTAACAATCCGGAAAAAGCGAAACTGCGTCGAGACACCGTTATTCGTCTGATGTATGAGCAAGGAATCATTACCGATGAGCAAAAAGAGGCAGCGCAAGCAGAGGCGTTGCCGACCGAACCGCATGAAGTGGCGGGTGCGAGCTTGAAAAAAGGCTATCGCGCGTTTTTTGACCATATGGTGGAAGAATCCGAAGCTACGTTTGGCGTGACAGAAGAAGAACTGTACCGCGGAGGCTGGAACATTTACACGACCTTCGATCCGAAAGTACAGGATGCCATGGTAGCGGAATATGCCAACGCCAAAAACTTCCCGAAAGACGGCGCCAAGCGCGGTGTAGAATCATCGATGATTGTCATCGACGCGAAAACGGGCGGAATTGCCGGGATGGTGGGCGGACGCAACTATGCGGCAAAAGGCTTTAACTATGCGACAGACATGAAGCGTCAACCGGGCTCCAGCTTTAAGCCGATCGCGGTGTTCGCTCCAGCAGTCAATAAAGATATCAACAAATGGAACGCGAACTCGCAACTGAGCAACAAAAGGCAGAGCTTCAATGGCTACGAGCCGCGCAACTACAATAACCGATACACGGAAACGGTGAGCATGAACCGGGCGATGATCGACTCTGCGAATATCCCGCCGGTTTGGTTATTAAATGAGATTGGTGTACCAGCAAGTTTGGAATACCTCAAGAAAGTCGGCATTGAGCTGACTCCGAACGATCGAAACCTGGCAATTGCCCTCGGGGGCTTGAGTGTAGGTACATCCCCGCTGGAAATGGCTCAGGCATATACACCTTTTGTGAATGCAGGGGTAGTGTCCGAGGCGCACTCGATCGCCAAGGTTGAGAACAAGGATGAGGGTGTCGTCCGCGAATACCAGCCAAAACAATCTGAGGCACTGAAGCCTGAAGCAGCGTGGGAGATTCACACTATGCTGGAGAAAGCGGTTCAGGAAGGGACAGGGAAGGCAGCGCGTATCTCTGGCCGCCATGTTGCAGGTAAAACCGGTACGACCCAATCGATAGCAGGCGACAGCAAAGCAAACAAGGATGCTTGGTTCGTCGGATATACACCGGAATACGTCGGTGCAGTCTGGATGGGCTTCGATCCGGAGGACAAACAGCATTTGATGCACCAAGGAAGTAGCATGACGGCGCAAATGTTCTCCAAAGTGTTGGGAACAGCCTTAAAAGGTGTGCCGTCATCGGACTTCGTTCGACCAGAAGGCATCGTACAACATAAACAAGAGGAAGTTGAACCGGAAATCCAATTGGCTGCAGACATGACATTGGATAATAACCAATTGAAGGTAGTGCTTAGCTGGATTGGCGGAGCTGAAGGTGGTACGTACGATTTGTACCGCATTAGTGAAAACGGCGAAAGACAACTCATCTCTGCGGGTATGAAGGAAACCTCGTTCGTAGATGTGCTGGATAGTCCAAGACAATATCGTTATCAAGTTGTTCCGAGAAATGCGCAAGGTGAGGAAGGGACACCATCAAAAGAAGTCCCGATCGACTCCAAGAAGCTGGAGAATCTGATTAATCAAGATCCAGGTCATAATGAGGAAGGTAACGATCAAGGACAAAATCCGGGTGGTACGGAAAATGGCAATGGTGAAATTCCACCTGACCAAGGTACCGGAGGAACTGGTGAGCATACAAATAATGGAGATGGTGGGCAATCGCCAAATCCGGGAACAGGTGAGGTTCCACCGGATATCGTGAATCCAGAATCTAGTCAGACAAATGGCTCCTCCAACGGAATCCAATTACCGCCACCGCCACAAGAGGAGGGGCAGAACCAGTTCCCAGATGCATCAAACGGCTAAAGATTAGCCCAGCAAGAACGATTCAAAACCGATTCGACTATTTGCACAGGTTCTTTCGCGTGGTACAATACCAATAAATCGGGAGACAGGGGGGACAGTCCATGTCTGGCTACGCACAAAGAGATCTACCCACATTTTTCAAGGAACAGTTACGCCAAACCAAGGTGAATTTTGAGCGAGCTCTTGACTGTAAACACACCGATTTCGATGATCTTTACCCATACATGAACGAACAGCCACAGTTCTTCTGGTACAAACGTTACGTGGCTTGGTCAGAATTGCTGACCGTCGTACGTCTAGCTGAACAATTGGGTATTGAGTGGACAGAGGATTTCAGTGAGCAGCAGGTAGAATTCATTCAAGGCAAAGTTCTGCAAGGAAAAGTGCTCGATTATTGGAACCCAGAAGAAGAGCAAGAAGAATCGATGAGAGAATTGGAAGAAGAAAAATAGATGTGAAAGTAAAACATGGCGCGTTCCCACTTCCGGGAACGCGCTTTTTTGCGTGTACGAAGCAAAGTTCGCTTTTCATAGTAACGGTGTCTAATATCTTATACATGTTTATGAATATTTGTAAAAAAATGTATACATTCTTACTCTTCTTTTCTGTTATATGTATTGGCACCATAATTGCAATTTTATCAGCATGTATGTTATTGCGTTCCAAATGGAGAGAAGGTGAGTCTGCACAAAACAAAATACGGTTTCCTCGCAACAAACAAAAATGCGGTTACCATTCAAAGGAGGTTTGCTCATTCATGAAGAAAAAGCGTTCCACGGTACACACTAGCCGCATGATGGCTGGTGTCCTTCTCTCGACATCATTTCTATTGGGGATGGTTGGTAGTCCTGTCCAAGCCTTGGCAGTCAACGATTATGCAAGTACGATCGGTAGGGATGGGAGTCAAAACGTTCCGCCTTCTGGAAAATATGTGGAGAGAAAGCTGGACCCGATCACCTCGTTTCAGCATCAATCCAGTGACGAAGCAGGAGAATATCCGCATCCAGTGGAGCCGACCTGGAATGTAGAGGAGCAAGAGCCTTCTAAGGAACAGCAACGGAGCATGAAGGCAAATGTCGAAAAGTACGCGATGTCCGATTTGAACAAGCTCAGCTACGACGAATTGGTCAATGTACTGGTGACGATCAACTGGGAGCAGATTCCTGAATTATTTGATTTTACCCCCGATTCGTATGCCTTTTACAACGATCGTCAGCGCGTTCAAGCCATCATTGACGCATTGCAAGTCAGAGGCACACAATACTCCAGCAGCGATTCCAAAGGAATTGACACCTTGGTTGAGGTGCTTCGCTCTGGATATTACCTCGGCTACTACCATCAGGAATTATCCTATCTCAATCAGAGAAGCGAGCATCAAAAAGTGTTCCCTGCTTTGCAAGCCATTGCAGACAATCCAAATTTTAAATTAGGGACAGATGCTCAAAATGAGGTAGTAGGTGCATTTGGTGGACTTATCGGAAACACTTTTGTAAGCGCTTCCCTCATAGAGAAAGCTGCACCGATCATCCGTCAATACGAAGAACAAATGGATACTTTCATTACGCAGCGGAGTGCGGGTGATGCTGTTTTCCGTATCATGAGCCAGTTTAGCTATATTCTGATGTGGAGAGTGGATGAACCAACCAAGCAACAGGAGTTTTACGGCAAAATAGATACGTATCTGAACGAGTTGGGAAATCTCGCCTTGCATGGCGATACAGATGAAGCGAAAGAATGGGTCCTCGACAATGGTTTTTATCACAGTGCTTATTTGGGAGAATATCATTCCAATCCGAATAAGGGTAACGAGGTCCTCACAGAAGCGTTAGTGCTTTATCCGTATGTGGGACTACAGTATATGCAGGTAGCGAAGCTGATCCAGACGGTCTATGGCGGAAAAGATGCGCAGGGAAGGGACATCCAGTTTAACAAGATTCGTGAGGATGCCATCGAAAAATATCTGCCCAAAGAATATGCGTTTGATGACGGAAGCATCGTCATGAAAACAGGTGGAGATGTCACAGAAGAAAAAGTGAAACGGTTATATTGGGCGGCAAAAGAGGTAAAAGCTCAGTTTCATCGGATGGCAGGACGAGATGAACCGATGGAAGAAGGGAACCCCGACGATATTTTGACCATTGTCCTTTACAATAGTCCTTCAGAGTACAAGATGAACAACCCCCTGTATGGCTATGAAACAGACAACGGGGGTATGTATATCGAGGGGAAAGGAACTTTCTTCACCTACGAACGAACACCGCAGCAGAGTACGTACACACTAGAAGAATTGTTCCGTCATGAGTTCACGCACTATTTGCAAGGGCGCTATGCTATACCTGGTTTGTGGAATGAAGGCCCGATTTACAGAGACGAGAGACTGTCGTGGTTTGAAGAAGGAGGGGCGGAACTCTTTGCAGGCTCCACGCGAACAACAGGTATTCTGCCTCGAAAATCAATGGTCAACAATCTGATTCGCTTTGGACAAAAAAATTGGTACACGGCGTCTCAAACCTTGCACGCACGCTACGGCTCGTGGGACTTTTATACGTATTCATACGCCTTGCAGTATCACATGATGAAAGAGGACTGGAACAAGCTCGATGATATCATGGATTACATAGAGGCCAATAACGTTGACGGTTATGACCAGTTAATCCGTACGCTCAGCAATGATTCAGAGCTAAATCGGGATTACCACCGTACCATGGAATCGTTGGTAGACAGCTATCCTGATCTGACCGTGCCGCTGGTGTCGGATGATTATCTGGTAACGCCGGCCCCCAAAGCAAGTGCGGAAATCTTCCAGGAAATTGAAGATGTCACCGGATTGCAAAATGTGTCTACCAAAAGGCACGATTCAGGGTTCTTCCAAACCTTTACGTTAACAGGGACGTACACGGGTACGCAGGCAGAAGGGGAGAAGAAAGACTGGGAAACGATGAGTCGCATCACAGACGAGTTTCTAACCACACTTACTTCCCATCCATGGAACGGCTACAAAACCGTAACCGCCTACTTTACCAACTACAGAGTAAATGCGTCCAATCAGTTTGAATATGATGTCACCTTCCACGGGGTACTTCCAGAACAAGGAGATGGGGAGAATCAGCCGCCTGTTATTGTCATGAACGGTCCGTCAAAAGCAGCCGTAAACGAGGAGGTTGCATTCAGCAGTAACGGAAGCTCCGATCCGGATGGTAGCATCGTATCCTATCTGTGGGAATTTGGAGATGGCACAAGCAGCAGTGATGCCAATCCTACGCATGTCTACGAAAATCAGGGAGAATATACCGTGAAACTGCGCGTAACGGATGACAAAGGAGCGGTTACTGCGAAATCGATGAGCATCACGATCGAGGAGCAGGGTGGAGAAATTGGAGAAAAGGAACAAGAACCAAACAACAGCTTTTCAGAGGCAAATCTGTTGAAAAGCAATGTGGAATTGAGTGGTCAAACAAGCAAACAAGACGACAAGGACATTTTTGCTTTGAAAGTATTGGGCAACGGAACAGTGAAAATCAACGTATCGAGTGAGCATGATTCTGGTTTGAACTGGGTCGTTCACCACGAGGATGATCTGAATCAATATGTCGCTTACCCCAATACCTCAGGAAAAAAGCTCTCGGGTGAGTTTGAAGCATTTCCGGGTACCTATTATTTGTCCGTGTACAACTTTAACGGTGAAACCATTCCATACAAAGTAACCGCTGAATTGCCAGAAGAAGAATCAGAACCATCCGAAACGGAACCGAACAATTCATTCGATGAGGCTAATGTGCTACGATTGGGCGAAGAGATAAGTGGTCAAACCGATCGTACAGATGACAAGGACACGTACCTCATTCAGGTTAAAGAGGAAGGGATCGTTCAAGTTACGGTAAGTAGCGAGAAGGACGAAGGCTTAAACTGGGTGGTATTCCATGAAGATGATCTCGATACGTATCTGGCCTACCCCGAAAACGTAGGTAAGAAATTGACTGGAGAATTTGAGGCAAAACCAGGGAAATATTACTTGTTAGTCTACAACACGAACAACACGACGATTCCGTACAGAGTTATCGTAAACGCAGAGTAATCCCCCAATTAAACGAAAAAAGCCCCTTCTCCCCC
>NZ_JABMIU010000018.1:0-76865 GCF_013332495.1 Brevibacillus sp. HB1.2
CAACCGGGAGCCTTTGTCGTCTTTTTGATTTTTACATAAACCCAAAGTAAATAACTGCGGCCAGCACCAAACGATAAATCGCAAAAGGTGTCAGCTTGATGCGATTGATCAGCTTCAAGAAGAAACGGATCGACAGAAGCGCAAACACAAACGCACTAATAAAACCGACGACGAAAAATGGAATGCTGTCCATCGTAATCGCATCCCAACGCTTCAACAGCGACAAAAAGCTCGCGCCCGCCATGATCGGCACAGCCATAATAAACGTGAAGTCTGCCGCCGCACGATGGCTCATGCCCAACAGTACGCCCCCCGAGATCGTGGAACCCGAACGGGAAAAACCAGGCCACAGGGAGAAACATTGAATGAGTCCAACCAGCAACGCTTGCTTGTACGTAATTTGGTCAACCGATTCGATCTTGGGACGTCTTGGTCGGAACCAATCCGCAGCCAGCATGAGCAGAGCGCCCAGCACCAGACCAATTACCACGGTCTTAGTCGAGAACAAATACTCATCGATGTAGTCGTCAAACAGAACACCCAGAATCCCCGCAGGAATCAAACCGACAATGACCGTAGCCAAATTCAGTCGAGGTCCTGCCTGAATCTCACTCTTACCCGCCAGCTTTTTCAAGCCGAGCAAGCTCATGAACCGATCCCACATCAAAACGACAACAGCCAAAATCGAACCGAGCTGAATGACAATTTTGAAGGTGTTGGCCACTTCTGGTGAAAACATCTCCTTCGTTTGGAACAAAAAGTCATCCACGATGATCATGTGACCCGTAGAGGAAACCGGGGCAAACTCAGTCAAACCTTCTACTAGCCCCAGCACAATCGCGACAAAAGCTTCCCAGAGACCCAAAAATTCCACGCTCCTATGAATGATGTCCAAAATCAATAGGTAGTAGCCGCCCTGTAAAAGAGCAGACTACCGCTTCTAGCATTATAACGTTCATCTCCGGTACAAAGTTACATTGTGATAGAAAAACATTCTAGTAAATTATTGATGGGATTTCCCACAGTGAAAGCCCTCATGTTTTTCTTTATTCATTTAACTCTACAAGATGTGAATCGAAAAGCTGCGCAGGAAGAAGCGAATTTCCAGTCCAAGCGCCTCTGGAGCCCGCCCCAGCGTAGGAATAAATGGCGGGGAATTTCAGCTTCACTTATGAATGACATCCTCGAAACTTCTACCTTTGAAGCGCTCCCGCCATTTATTCCGAAGCGGACAGTCAATCACCCCTTGCGGGGCGTAGGCCGAAGCGTAGACTGGAAATTCGCTTCTTCCCTCCACGACAGCCCCTCATCGATTCACATATTGCAACGTCCCTTCCCCCATGTCACCTAGTCGCCAGAGCGCCATTTTCTCGATGCCCGCTTTCTTCGCAACTGCGCCCCATTGAGACAGTGTCTCTTCATCCGCATACCAAACCGTGTGCTTTTGTCCGTCTTCACCCATGTAGTCGAAGTACAAACTGCCACTCGCTTTATCCCGCTTTGGCGGCTCGATACTGGAGATAGCAAGGTCTGCTGCCTGTTTTTCCGTCACAGCCGTCACTTTTCCATCAGAAGCCCAATCAAATCCGCCTACAGAGAGGGCCATGACTTTGTCACCCGGTACTTTTTTCATTCGAGTGGCGAGTTGTTCAATAAATGCATGATCGGCTTTGGGACCTGGCTCTGTATTCGTTCCGTACAAATTATAAGCCATCATGACGTAAGTAGGGCCCTTTGGCAATGCCAAGTCTTCAATCGGCGCGCGCGGCTCCAATACGATGCGAAGTGACTTCCCCTCCTGCTCCATATGCTGATACAAGGTATGGATAAAAGTAAGGAAGTTGTCCCAGTCTTTCTCGTCAATTCTCTCATAATCGATTTCTAAACCATGAAAGCCATTCTGGATCACAGCATTCTTGATCTCCATAATGTGCTTGGTACGGCTTGCATCTGTCGCCATGAGCCGGCTGACAATCGACGGGTCCTTTTGAACCTGCGTACCATCACTGTTAAGACGATCATTCACAATGGTCAAATCGAGATCGACATAGCTGCCCTGCTTCGAGGCTTCCTTGATCTCAGGCATCGCCTTGGTCATGCGGTCAGTAAAGTGCAGCTTGTCGTTTTCATCAAAATACGCCGCGAAGACTTGCACACTGGACAGGCCATCCGTCATCCTGCGGAAATCCTCCAAACCGGATTCCCACTGCCAGTCTACCACCCAAGCAGACAATTCCGTCGTGTTGTTGGCTGCATCTACACTCTCCAAGCTTTCCGTATCATTCCATTTCATCATGTACCACACGAGGGTGATACACACTCCTATCAGAAGAACAGTCAAAATGATCGATCGTTTCTTGATGTTTGACACCTTACACTGATCCCCCTTGTTTCGGATTTAAAAGGTGTCGATGACCCAGTCCATTGTAGTAGAAATAGCTTTCTTGATCGAGCTGACGACTCCTGCTAACCCTGTCTGCACATTACTGAACAGCATCTGCTGCTCACTACTCGGTTGCGCCAAGGACTCTATTTTTACGTCCGCAAACACCCCGTCATAAATGTCGTCCTTTTTGTTCTCTTCACTATAGGCCGCTTCCAATGCAACGGCACCGCTGCTCATACTCGGGTCGATCTGTTGCTGATCCAAAAGCGGTATCTTGTCCACGGAAACACTGAGACGGTCGCCTTGAACAGTGATTTCGAGTGGACGCGTATTTTTAATGTTAATTGGGTATTTCTCCAGCTCCGGAGCACCAGACTCGCCTTGCTCCCTCGTATAGACCGAAGCACGGTCGAAGGTCAAATCCTCAGGATTCCAAATCACTTGGCTCAATTCCGTCTTGAAAAGCTCCTGAACTTCGCCTTTTTCCTTCTTCTGCTCGACGCGCAGCTCATTATCATGCAGGACGACCCGTACAAAGCTGTCTTTTTCCCGATCATAACGCAAATAAATGGACTGCTTGCCGATTACATTCCCTTCCAGCTTGGCAGAAAGCTTGATATCCTTCTGGCTGTCGCTGTTTTTTAAATATAACATGCCAGAGCCAGCAGCTGGAGAGGTCAGGACGATCTGATCCTCCATAAATTGCGCGGCACCACCGAGACGATCCCACTCATTGGCCTGCTCTTCATCGCCGCGAACAAAGCGAATCTTCTCGTCGGTGTCTTTTTGGATACGCATCAACAAATGATTCGTGTACCAGTAAGGCTCTGGCTGCACACGGGTCAGGTTGTACAGATCCCCCTCGCTGTCGTTGTAGGCGGTTCCTTCCCGGTTAACGTGCATCGTAAAATACTTTTTGATATTCGCGTCGTTCGCATCCGCTACCAAGCGATTCATGCCACCATACAGGGTGTTTGCATGCATGATCATATAGGCCCCTGGGACAAAGCCCAATTGATCCATATACGTATCATTCATCAGCTTGTAGTCTTCGTTTATTCTTGCTTCCATCTTGCTTCTGTCTTCAATCGGGATCATATTGCTGTCACGGATAAAGTCCATCAAGTAGTGGTTATAGTAACCCACCTTTGTTTTATTCGTTAATTCACCCTCATCCTTCACACCGATGAAATTGCCCTGATCATCAAACACATTGATATACGTCAACCGATAGCCGTTGGAACCAAGCTCCCAGAAGCCAGTTTCCATCATTTTTTTCATGTCTTCCGGTTGCAGGAATTTATTCTCGCTGTTCCCCATCTTGTTGCCGTATGACAATGCTGTTGCTTTGAAGTTGTACTTCTCCAAAAGCGGCTGGGCAAACAAGCTCGAATCGTTGCGGCCATCTTCAAAGGCTAAAAACAGTGCCTTGTCAGGAAGTGGCTTCTTTTTCTTGTAAAAGTCCAAGATATCTTGTTGCGAGATCGTTTGATAGCCCTGGTCATACAACGCTTGAAGCTGTTCATCCAATTGCTTCTTGGCTACCAGCTTCGGTGTACCCGAACGACCCACGCCAAAATAGGAGATGGCGATAAAGCCTTTTTCATTCGTCCAGCTCGCTCTATTCGGTTCCTCGTACTTCTTCCAATCAAATACAGCATTGAATAACATGACGCCCAAGACGACTAAGATAGCGATCTGGATCAGCGTCTTGATGAATTTATTGCGATCTTTTTTCCGATAGTCCAAGACATCGCTCATCGTTTTCCCCATAACTCCTGACACCCTCACTCCCTTTGTCTTTCCCACTTAAAATGGCAGCCCAAAGCCTTTTTTGTTCTTCTTTCGGGCTTCTTTTTTCAATCTCGCTTCGACGTCCTGCGGCGTTTCTCGCGTACCCCAAGTAGATTTCCAGAATGTCACCCATGCCACAGGCATCTGCCATAATAGCACCAGCTCATAAAACACACAAAAGACAATCCCGAAAACCCACAGCTTGCTTCTACGGAAAAACAGATGGGCCAAGCTCATTAAGAGCGCCATCAGCAGCAAGCCCATTAAAAACGTACCTGGGAAAATATGATGAACGAGCGGAACGTATACGAGGTTGTACAGTACGATGACGGGAGCAGCAATAGGAACAATCAGACCAATGTAAAAGAAGATCGCCATAAATGGCTCCTTGCGCCAAATAAAGCCGCTGGCACGCAAAGACTCCCTCAACCACGAACGCTTCCAGCGCATCTGCTGCTTCAAAAATATGTTCATATCTGACGGCACAATCGTCGAGCAAATCGCAGAATCCTGATAGCCTGTCCGATGTGTTCGCAAAATAAAGTTGGTCATGCTTCGGTCATCGCCAAAAGTGGCGGGCTGCCCGAGAAACTTCTGATTCAGCCATGCTTCCGAATGCTGCAAAATCAATTCCTTGCGATAGCAAGACAACGGTCCAGACAAGCAAGTGACACTGTCAAACCACGATTCAGCCGCCTTCATGATGCGAAAAGCAATGTAGTAACGAACCGTTTGCAGCTTGGTGATCGCGTTGGTGAACTTGTTTTCCACATCCGTACGCCCTGCGACACCCCCCATTTTCGGGTCTTGGAAAGGCTGTACGAGGTTGCGAATCGCAGTCGGTTCCAAAAAGCTGTCTGAATCAACGAAGACAACCAAATCGTGCTTGGCCATTTCCACACCTTTTACCAAAGCGACCCGTTTCCCGCCGTTTTCAGGAAGAATGTGCATCTTCACGCGTTCGCGGGTCATATAGCGCTCGGCCTCGTTATGAATCATATCAATGACCTTTTGAATCTCTTCTGCTGATCGGTCCGTCGAGCGGTCGTCTACCACGATGACCTCCAGCTTATCAATCGGGTAGTTCTGATTCACACAACTCAAAATCGTCCGGTGAATCCACTGCTCTTCGTTGAAGCACGGAATAATGATGCTCACGCCCGGTGTATAGTCCGGATTGACGGGAACCTCCCGATAAAGAGCACCGAATAAATACCGTGTCAGCAAAAAGGCAGCGGCAATCAAGCTGTACAAATACAAGTAAATGTTGTATTTGAAATAAATCACGCTCTCCGCGCGCATGAGCACGATAAACGCCGCAGCGAAAAACAGGGAAGCACTTGCGATATAAATAGCGTATCCCCAGCGCTTTTTGCGAAAATACTCGGTCAGCGGTTTGGAAAACTCGAAGGCGAGCATGAACTTCTGACACCCTTCCTCTTCCTCCGTAAACCGGCGAACGACAGTTGCATCCAGCTTCACCGTTGACTCATAGCCTTCTGGCATTGTGCCTGGCGGGATTGTGCAATGGATCATAAACACTTGTCCCACCTGGATGTCTTCTCTCTCCGAATCTAGTTCAACTAATAGGCCCGTCGAAGAAATGTCGACGGCTCTTGCCTTCATTCCATCCTTGACCCGCTGTTTCTTGGTTAATAGCGTCACCGGGAAATCTGCCATATAGCGCAGACTCAGCATCCGAATTCGATTCAGGTATTCCGGGTCCTCCAGCTTTCCTGGCTCATTCGTATCTTTCGTACCGCGGCGATCCACTTGGACACGAATTTTCTCCGGGTCTGGCACATTCGATAGCACGCGCCTCTCCGTTTTGGAAACCGTCAGTACTTCTTCAATTTTCTCTTTCTTTTTAGGCTTTACTTTCTCTATCAACTGTTTCATCACTGTCGCTCTCTCCCCTCCACTGCCTACAAGCTCCAGTAATGAAATCCACTGTTTTCAAAGTCAGCTTTGGAATAAGTCTCTTTTATATCAATCATGATTTTTGCTTCATTCTTGCCGTACATCGCGGCATAATCAGCGACTTCCATCTGGGCAAAGGGAGCATGGGGTACCGCTACAACCACAATGTCCAAGTCGTGGAGAGCCTTCATCTCTGACAGCTCGATGCCGTATTCCTCGTATGCCTCCCGAGGATTCACCATCGGGTCTACGACCAGTGGGTTGATCCCGTACTCCCTCAGTTCCTCAATGATATCCGTCACCTTGGTGTTTCTGATATCCGCACAATCCTCTTTGTAGGACATTCCGAGTATGCCAATCCGCACATCCGTGAGGTCGAGCTTCGAGCGAACAGCCATTTTAATGATTTGTTGGGCGACATATTTCCCCATGCCATCGTTAATGTGTCTGGCCGCCAAAATAATGCGGGAGCGATAGCCGCTGTCTTCTGCTTTGTACGTTAAATAGTAAGGATCGATACCGATGCAATGCCCGCCGACCAAGCCCGGTGAAAAAGGGAGGAAGTTCCACTTGGTTCCTGCCGCTTGCAATACTGCTTTTGTCGGAATATCCATCTGATTGAACAGCATCGCCAGCTCATTCATAAACGCAATATTGACATCCCGTTGCGCATTTTCAATGACTTTTGCGGCTTCTGCTACCTTGATGCTTTCTGCTCGATAAACGCCTGCCTGGATCACGAGCTCGTAGACGCTTGCTACGATTCCCAGTGTTTCTTCATCCATCCCCGATACGATCTTGACGATGTTTTCCAAGCGATTTACCTTGTCTCCCGGGTTGATGCGTTCAGGTGAATAGCCGATCTTGAAGTCTATGCCACAACGCAAGCCGGATTCCGCCTCCAGGATTGGCAAGCAAACATCTTCGGTTGCCCCAGGATAAACCGTCGATTCAAATACGACGATTGCCCCTTTTCTCAACTGTCTGCCCACCATGCGGGATGCGCTTTCTACATATTTCAGGTCGGGGACATTCCCGCTTTTGACCGGGGTAGGCACTGCCACGATAAAAAATCGCGCTTCCTGCAATCTATTTTCATCTAAAGTGAATTCAATAGTAGCGTCACTCGTCAGCTCCTGATCCACGTCAGCATCACGAAAGTTTCCCTTTTGATAGGCTGCTACTTTCTCTTGGTTTACATCGAATCCAATCACAGAAGTACGTTTGGACAGTGCCATCGCAATCGGTAAGCCTACGTACCCAAGACCGACGACAGCAATTTTTTCTTCCCTCTCCACAATCCCTTCGTACAAATTCATAAGCCGGCTCCCTCTCCCTGTTCTATTTTGGCTTTATTGGCCAAACATCTCTGTCATGGGTACAAGCGTGTATCCTTTGCTTCTAAGCTGGTCAATTACGGTTGGTAGCGCCTCAATTGTGTGAATGTCATCGAGCATGTGCAGCAGAATCACGCTTCCGCTCCGCGTCTGCTCCATAATTGCTTTGACGATCTCGTCCGCACTCCGTTTCTTGTCGTAATCGGACGGCGTCACATCATAAATCGTAATGTCCTCGTAGCCCGTCGCTGCAATCGCCTTGAGTGTCTGTTCGTCAAACGCCCCAGTTGGTGGTCTGAAATACATCGTCGGCTTCTGCTGAATCGCTTCGGTAATAATCTGATGGGCTTTGACAATTTCTTTTTGCAATTCTTCCGGCGCAATTTTGGTATTCACCGGATGAGAATAGGTGTGGTTGGCTACATCATGTCCCGCTTCCGCAATCGCTCTCGCCAAGTTTGGATTTCGTTCTACACCATCTGCGCGAAGGAAAAACGAAGCCTTTACTCCTTTTTTGTCCAGGATATCGAGAATCTTCGTAACTGTTTGATCCGTACCCCAATCATCGAAGGACAGGGCGACCATCTTCTTGTCCGTTTCTTTTCGATAGATGAGATTTGGCTTGGACTCATGATAGGCCGCATTCATTTTTGCTGCATCAAAACCCGGTATTTCTTGCAGCGGCTTTCGCTCCCCGCCTTGTGCAATCAACTCGTGCAATGGGACGAATCTGTAACCGACATCAGTCGCTGCCTCTGCCAGTAGCCGGATGTTTTCTACGACAGACTTGTTCTCCTCTGTGTCCATCGCGATGATGCCGCCGCGATTCATGTATTTTCTTAAGTAATGATTTTTTTGCTCCTCCGTCTCTTTTTGCCAATTGTGCAGAAACAAACTGGAGGACACGACCGCTTCTTGTCCATTGTGAGCAGCTACCAATCGAAGATCGTCGGAGTAATCGCCTGACTTCGTTCTGATATATCGCGGTGTCTTGTCGGTCTCTCTTTTGATGACCTCATTAGCCAATTTGATATCTTCGTACATTTTCTCGTAAGATTGACCCTGCAAATCTGACTGGTTCAACGTGTTGTTTTCAATATCGTGACCTCTGGCGACAATTTGTCGCGCAATGTCCGGCTCTTCCGCTACCCTCATGCCTGGCAAGAAAAAAGCTGCTTTGATGTGGTACTTATCCAGTTCATCCAGCAGTCTTTTCATCGTGTCTTTATCTGCCATCCCATTAAAAGTAAGAGCAAGCTGTCTTTGCGTCGTGTAGACCATGGACACGCCCTTGCTCTTCTCCCCTTGGTATCGCTCGATTTTTTCAGGTTTGACTGGCTGTAAGTTGTTATCTGTGCTGCTGTCACTCCCCTGAAACGGTGAACAGCCTGCCAACAATGCCAATATCGCGACAAGGGAGATCCAGTGAAAGAATCGGAACCCACTGACCCCTTTCTTATAACTAATCATGATTGTCCCCTTTTCGTGTAAGAAATGCCCTTTACGCATAAAAAAACGACTATTTCATCTGCGTAACAAGTAAGTGTAATCAAACACTTTTTGCACAGAAATGAACATAGTCTGCCTCTATACGCTAGACTAACATAACTACCTATGCCAAACAACTATATGAAACGGTTTCAATTATGACACTTTATGGAAAAAATTTGAATTTCCTACAGGACGCCATTAACGAAAAAAGACGAGCCTCATCAGGCCCGTCATTCGCTGTTACAGTTTGATCGCAATTAATTTTAGTTCCGTTAATTCCTCGACCGCATACTTGATCCCCTCGCGGCCAAAGCCACTGTCTTTTACCCCGCCATACGGCATGTTGTCCACGCGGAACGTCGGAATGTCGTTGATCATCACGCCCCCGACCTCCAGCTCTTCCGCTGCGCGCATAGCCGCGTGAATGTCACTCGTATAGATGCCAGCCTGCAAGCCGAATCGGGAGTCATTTACCGCCTCAATCGCTTCGTCCATCGTCTCAAACGGTGTAACGACTACGATTGGACCGAATACCTCTTGGCAGGAGACGGCAACATGTGCGCCTACATTGGTCAGAATCGTTGGGGCAAAGAGCTTGTCACTAACAGGTTTCCCACCAGTCACTACATGTGCGCCTGCTTCTACAGCTTCCTGTACCCATGCTCCCATGCGTTCATGATCCTTGGCGGAGATCACAGAGGACATGTCTGTCTCTTCGTTCAGCGGATCACCCAGCACGAGCTTTTCTGTGCCAGCCTTAAACTTCTCCAGGAACTCTTCGTACTTGCTCTGGTGAATATAAACGCGTTGCAGCGAGATACACACTTGACCACTAAAGGAGAAGGCACCCGTCACGCAACGATCAATCAACGCTTGCGTGATTTCCACGTTGTGGTCGATGATTACTGCGGAGTTGGAGCCAAGCTCCAAGGTTACACGCTTGAGTCCCGCTTTGTTTTTCATCGCGATTCCAACCGCAGGACTTCCAGTAAATGTAATCGCGGCAATTCGACTGTCACTGACCAGCCTTTCGCCAACGACCGCGCCTTTTCCAGGCAAAATATTGAGCGCTCCTGCAGGCAAGCCCGCCTCCGCGAAAATATCGGCCAGGATCAGCGAGCTAAGCGGCGTCTGACTTGCTGGCTTCAGTACAACGGTATTTCCTGCGGCAATGGCAGGCCCGACCTTGTGTGCTACGAGATTGAATGGAAAGTTAAAAGGCGTGATCGCGCCGACTACGCCGATCGGCTTGCGTACCGTAAAAGCAAGACGTCCTTCACCACCCGGTGCTGCATCGAGCGGCACCGTCTCTCCGTGGATACGCTTCGCTTCTTCTGCTGCGAACTTGTAGGTCTGAATCGTCCGGGCAATTTCTACACGACCTGTGCGAAGTGGCTTGGCGGCTTCTTGTGCGAGGATGACCGCCAGTTCCTCTTTGCGTGCTTCCATAATCGCAGCGGCCTTCTCCAGTATCAAAGCACGCTGATTGGCTGGCATTTTTGCCATGAATTTGGTTGTTGCTTTGGCCGCCTTAATTGCCTCGTCGACGTCATGATCGTCTGCCTGAGCGATTTCAGCCACCAGCTCCCCAGAATACGGGGAGTAGAGTGGTGCGTATTCTTTTGCTTCTTTCCATTGTCCGTTGATGTAGAGATGCTTTTTCATGAGTATGGAGAACCCCCTCGGGCGTTTTAGTTCGTCACGTATTGGCTTTTCAGAACATCCGTCATAATGTCCAGTGCCTCTTCCAGTTGCTCATCTGTAATAACCAGTGGAGACAGGAAGCGCAGCACGTTGCTGTGGACGCCAGCAGAAAGCACGATGACGCCAGACTCGTAGCAGCCTTTGGTCAAGCCAGCAACGAGCTCTTTCGCTGGTTGTTTGGTTGTTGGATCGATAAATTCTACAGCGCACATCGCACCCAATCCGCGCACCTCTGCGATCACAGGGAACTCTTTTTGCAACGCGTGGAAATGCGCCTTGATTTTGTCCCCGATCACCTGCGCACGACCAGACAGGTCTTCGCGCTCCATTTTCTCAATGACTGCCAATGCCGCTACGCAGCCAAGCGGGCTTCCTCCATAAGTACCGCCGATCTCACCTGGGTTTGGCGCGTCCATGATTTCGGCGCGTCCCGTAACCGCAGAAATAGGTAAGCCTGCCGCGATTGATTTGGACATGGTGATGATATCTGGCTCGATACCGAAATGGGTAGAGGCAAACATGGCGCCAGTGCGACCGAAGCCTGTTTGAATCTCATCAGAAATAAATAGGATTTGATGCTTTTTACAAATGTGATAGACACCTTGAACGAAGGACACAGGCGGGACGATAAAGCCGCCTTCTCCCTGAATCGGTTCCATAATCACGGCAGCTACTTCTTCCGGTGCAACCTCAGTCAAGAGGAAGTCCTCGAACTGACGCACGCAGAATTGCGCGTATTCATCATCTGTCATGGATTCCGGCTTGTTCAGTGGATACGGGAATTGCGCTTTATACGTAGCTGGAGCGAATGGTCCCATCTGGAATTTGTACGGCTTCACCTTGGATGTCAGTGACATGCCCAGAAGCGTACGACCATGGAAACCACGGCTAAAGGAAATGATGCCTGGGCGTCCTGTGTATTTGCGGGCGATTTTCACCGCGTTCTCTACTGCTTCTGCCCCGCTGTTTGCGAGCATCGTCTTCTTTTCAAAGCTGCCTGGCGTGATTTCCGTCAGCTTCTCAGCCAAGGCCACATATGGCTCATACATCCCTACATGGAAGCAAGGATGAATGTATTTGTCCAACTGCGCTTTTAGTACCTCAACTACTTCCGGTGGGCAGTGTCCGGCATTCAATGTACCGATCGCTCCGGCAAAATCGATGTACGTATTGCCATCTACATCCGTAACCAATGCACCTGAAGCTGACTCTACAAAAACAGGGGTATTGTTGCCGACACCTTTTGGAACGAACTGCTTTCTTTTTTCAATCAAGGCCGCTCCCTTTGGACCTGGCACACCAGCAGCTACGTTTACAAATTGACGTTGTTTGGACATATCGTATCCTCTCCTCGTTCGAGATGGTATTAGTTGGATGGCTTGCTTGTAAACTCAACCACGATATGTAGCAATACCTATGCCAACCGCAAGAGCTTGATGAAATCGCGTTTCCGACACTATGGTTACATCAAATTATTCAAAAATGAATCGAAAACACCAGAATGTTCGATTCATTTTTGAATAAACTATTTATTTTTGAATCACCTGGAACGAATCCGATATTTTTTCAGTTTCCGCACGACAGAGGGCTGGCTAATTCCGAGAAACTCCGCGATTTCCCCCGTGGTCCGGCAGTGCTCGGATGCATAGCGTAGCCATTTTTCCTCTACCTGCTCTAGTGCTTCCCGAAGCGACATCTTGGAAGTGGCCAGACTCGGCTCCATGGCTGCCTGCTCTTCCCCTGCCAACCTGATTTCCGCGGGCAGATGCTGGGACGTGATCACATCTTCGTCCGCAGTGACCACCATTCTCTCCAAGACGTTCTCCAGCTCGCGAACATTGCCCGGCCACTCGTACTGCATCAAGGCATGTGTCACCGCAGGGTCCAGACGCTTGTCCATTCCGTATCGTTCATTGAGCGAGCGTACGACGCGCTTCAGGAGAGCCGCGATATCCTCTGGCCGATTTCGTAACGGTGGGACGTGGATCGGGACAACATTCAGGCGAAAATACAGGTCTTGCCGGAACTTCCCTTCCTTCACCATCTTTTCTAAATCGCGATTGGTGGCGGCAATCAAACGAAAATCCACGTCGCGGTACTGTGTACTCCCAACGCGTTGCAGCCGTTTTTCCTGAATCACCTTCAACAGCTTGGCCTGCAAAGTCAGCGGCAGTTCCCCCAGCTCGTCCAAGAGGAGGGTCCCTTGATTCGCCATCTCGATAATCCCTTGCTTGCCCTGCTTGGCGGCCCCTGTAAACGAACCAGCCTCATAACCAAACAGCTCCGATTCCAGCAAGCCCTCCGGGATCGAGCCACAGTTGATCTCCACGAACTGCCCACCCGCACGACGACTATTGCGATGAATTTCTTTCGCGATCACATTTTTCCCGACACCCGATTCCCCGAGTATCAGGACAGTCGAATCAACAGCCGCGACTTTTTTGATGAGACGCTCAATGGCTTGCATCGGCTGACTCACTGCCACGAAGCCCTCCTGGTGCTTTTCGCGCAGCTCCTCAATCTCGGTTTCAAACTGCTTGAGCTGCTCTGTCAGACCCTCGTAGCGCCGTTTCAATTCCATAATTTCAGTCAGGTCATGGGAATAACTGATGATCGAATGCATGCTGCCATCTTCGTTCCAGACGGGAAAAGCCATCACCATCAGCTTTCGACCCCCGGGTATTTCCTGCATGATCGTCTGCGGCGTCTTGGCATCCATGACTTTTCGCGTGACAGATGGAGAAAAAACTTTCTTTTTTTCCAGCTCGATGACGTTTTTGCCCAAGAGCTCATCCTTCCCGATACCGTATATTTCATACGACGAATCGCCAACCAGCCGGATGTAGCCCTCATGATCCGTGATTAACAAATGATCGCGAGACGTTTCAACAATGGCCTCCAAAACGCGGCTCATCCACTTCTGTGTGCTCTCTTCTCTCATCATCTCTTCGCCGCCTCTCACACGCCGTTGTGTCCGATCTATGTTTATTTTTTCATTATAGAAAACAGCAAGAACAACGACAACCTATGAAAAATATGTAAAAATAGCGATAATAACAAGCCCTACGAGATGGAAAGGATGGTAGGAATGACACCCACAGTCGGAGACATCTACTGTGTTTTTGTCGAGAAGCTGCAAAAGTACACAGCTTGCCAGGTCACATCGATAAAAGAGCCTGACACGAGCAAATCCAACCTCATCAGTATCCTCGAGCTGGACTGGAGCAGCGATACACTGCCTGATGAATCAGAGCTGCACCAGATGAAGCCCTTATATTGCGACTACTTCTTCTGGAACAACAAGCTCGATCACATCTATGTTGATCCAGCGGTGCCCAAAGGCTACATAAAAGTAGGGAATGTACCACCTCTCGTGACAGAAGAGACAAGGAGTTACGGCAGTTGGGATGTCGGAGGGAGCTTTTACCGTCAACACAAATGGAATCAAATTACTGAGGAGCGTCGCCGGCAGTTTAAACAGGCCGCAAATGATGACAAAATGATTTCGCTGGGCGGGAAGAGCCTGCGTAGATCTAACAACGTCATTCATGCTGACATCCTGCGAAGCCTGACGGACATCTCTGAATTGGAAAAGCTCCCTTGCCTGACAAGAATCTACGCAGAGGAGCCCACCGATTCCTTACTTGCCTTTGTCAAAAGCAATCCTTTTATTCTGGAGCTTCACCTGGAAAAAGCCAACGGCTCCTCTCTAGATCTGATAGGAAGCCATCTCAGTAAACTCTCTGTCCAAAACGCGGACGGGCTGGAGTCACTGCATCTGAACGATTGTCTAAGAGAGCTCATACTGGGTAAGTCTCTTTCACCGAACCTACTCATAGAAGCCGAACAGGATGGATATTGGCTGACCGCCTCATTCTCAGATTCGCTACCGCTTCACCGCGGACTCGACCAGCTAGGAGGACTCAATCTGCGCGATGTGACGGAGCTGGACTTACAACCACTCGTCCAGCGGTATCCCTCGCTTCAGAACCTCCGTCTGTGGGGCAAGCCTGGTACTCTCAGTAATCTGGGCAGTATCAAGCACTTGAAGGAGCTACTGACGTTTACGACCTACGATCTGTTTGGCTTCACAGGGGACGAGTTCCCTTTGCCAGATCAATGTCCCAAGCTCTCCAGTCTCTGGATGACAAGCCTCCCAGCAGAAGCGGCCAAGACCATTAAAGCCGCCTACAAAAAAGAAGTAAAAAATGGGCTGGATTTGTCCATCACCAAGCCGCGCAAGCCCGAATGGCTGGCCAATAATTTGACCAATCCGTTTCGCGATTGGGATGGCAGGGAGCACATCTCAACAACCAACGCCAACAAGGCCGCCAGTCTCTATAAAAAAATGAACACCGCGATCAGTGCGCTTGAAAAACAAAGCAGTGAAGAAACGACGACTGCGGAAGAAATACAAACTGCTTTGCGTGCATGGGTCAAAGAGTACACAGAGACTTTCAACAAAATGGATCGCCGGACTGGCTTTATCGAAACAGTTGAGCGAGAAGAAATTTTCGTTGTGCTCGATGAACTGCTTCAGTCGGCAAAACAGAATTTAGCTACTACGGGTGTGGAAGTAGATGTGGACGAGCTTTTTGCTATTTTTGATCAGACACGTGATTTTTGAGTGAGAAAAAAGACGCCGCCTCTCCTATAGGAAGGCGGCTTCTCGTGCTTAGGCATTCTTTTTGATGACCCACGTACTCATGCAACGCTGTCCAGCTACATTCACCGTTTTGATTGGCTCCAGGAACACGCCTTGCCGTTTTTCCGTCATGCCCACCATCGTCCGTTCATTTACGAGAAAACGGGTGCTTCCGTCCGGCAACAAATAACGTTCGTTCCCTAGTGGCTGTACAGCATCCTCAATCCCGATCGAGGAAGCAAGACGCATGAATAGAATGCCTCCTGGCTTCAGTACCCGCCACAGCTCCTCTAGCATCTGATGAAAATGCTCTTCGTTATCAGCAAAATGGAGAACGGCATTACTGATGATGAAATCGAAGCTTTCGTTTTCAAAGCTCATGCTCTCAATCGGTTCCACACGAGCACGCTCCGCTGACCAGTTCGGCGCCAGTTGCGATGCCATTTGCTGTACAGCCTCGATAGCTTTTGCCGATTGGTCAACCGCATACACCGTATAGCCATTTCGCAAAAAGTAGACCAAATTCCGTCCCGAGCCGCAGCCAGCATCGAGTATCTGCATTTCCTTCGTAACCCGTCCCTTTAACAACTGATCAAACAAGTAAATATCAATATCGCCAAACAGCTCTGCCAGATTCATGCTTATCACAGCCTTTATCCGCTTTTTCTTCAGTGTACCAATTCGCTTGTCATCTTCCAATCACGGTCATCTGGAACGGATTTACAAAAATGATAGTTGACACCTGTTGACTACATGTGTAATCTTAAAAAAAGGAACAACGACTACAAATGTAATCGACGGAGGTGTCTTACTTGGACGAGCAACCGCGAATCTCGGATGCCGAGTGGGAGATTATGAAGGTCATCTGGGCAAAGTCCCCCGCTACAGCAGCCGATGTCATCCACACTCTGCGAGACAACAAGACGTGGAAAGACAACACAATCAAAACCTTGCTCAGCCGCTTGTTGCAAAAGGGTATTCTCACCTATGAGCAGGTCAATCGCGTCTACTATTACTCTCCTGTGCTCACTGAGGAAGAATGCAAGCGCCAAGAGCGCCAATCCTTTTTGCAGCGCGTGTACGGCGGAGCCTTAAAGCCCATGCTGGTTCACTTTTTAAAAGAAGAAAAGCTCTCCTCCCAAGAGATTGACGAGCTAAAAAAAATCCTTTCCGAAAAGGAGAAATAAGCTGGTGGATTGGCAATGGCTCACACTCACCCTCAATCAAGCATTTACGTGGACACTGTCTAACTCCATCGAAGCCAGTCTACTCGTGCTCTTGATCTTGCTCTGCCAGCAGCTCGGCAAAAAGCATTTCCCCATCCGCTGGCACCATGCCGTATGGTTCCTGCTTCTCTGGAAGCTCGCGGTTCCTTGGTCCATAGACAGCACGATCAGTTTGTATAACTGGCTGCCTACTTCCACGTGGACATCCATACAGGAAACGCACCCGCCTACGGAACCGATTGTTCTCACTACAGAGGCTTTGCATCCGCATGAATTTGCCCTCCAGCCAGATGCCTCTCTAGCAAACGAAGCGAGCTTTTCCTGGATCAGCCTGCTTTCCCTCATCTGGATCGGCGGTGTCGCCATTTTCGCTATCACCATGACTCGCAGTGCATACCGATTGCTCTCTCAGCTAAAAAACGATGTGTTCGTACAGGATGAAGCTATTTTGCGCGTCTTTTCCCAATGCCAAAAACAAATGGGCATCACCAAATCCATTCCCCTGCGCATGAGTCATCAAATGACAAGCCCTGCCTTGATGGGAATCTGGCGACCGCAAATCTGGCTGCCGGAAAATCTTTTGGACAAGCTCAACGAGCATGAGCTGCGCCACATTTTTTTGCATGAGCTGGCGCATTGGAAAAGACGAGATATTCCTGTGAACAGCATCATGAGCGTGCTTCTGATCCTCAACTGGTTCAACCCGCTGTTATGGTATGCTGCTTCCCGCATGCGTCAGGATCAGGAAATGGCTTGTGATGCCTTGGCTTTGACTTATTTGCAGGAGACAGAGGTACCTCGCTACGGATACACCATGATCAAAATGCTCGAGCTGTATGCCTGTCCCAAACAGATTCGCTTCACAGCCGGGTTCTCCAGCTCCAAAAAACAGGTGAAAAGGAGAATAGAAATGATTCGTCACTTTCAAAAACGAGCGTATACGTGGACGCTATCTGGTATCGTCGTCGTCTTGGCTTTAGGCATCTTCACTTTGACCGATGCAAAAACAGTGCTCGGGAACGAGGTCACCTTCTCTGTACCAGCAGAAGGGGAAACGAGAAGCGCACCCGATCAAACCAGCCTCTCCATCATCAACAACCTGAACACTCCAGTAAAAGCAGCAGCGGCCGGTAAGGTACTCAAGGCTGAATACGATTCAAAAACAGGGAAAGGCAACCAGGTCATTCTGGAGCATGATGGCGGGTATCAAACGGTTTACTCTCATTTGGAAAAGCTGGAGGTCACCGCTGGAGCTACTGTGACCCAAGGCCAGCTCATTGGTCTGTTAGGAAGTACGGGACGTAGCACGGGACCGCATCTTGCTTTCCAGATTCTCGAAAATGGTACACCCGTTGATCCGGCGAAGCTGTTGGTAGACATTGAAGCAAAAGAATAAAAACGAGGCCACAGAAAAAATATCTGTGGCCTAACTTGTTACGCTTATTCATTCGTAGACAAATCTCGTTTGTTACCTGAAAGCACCTTGTACAGGATAAGTGCAGTCACCAAAGCAATACAACCGTTCAGATAAAAAGAGGTAGCCGCGCCAAACTCTTGCCATACCCAACCGGTAAGAAGGGATGCGGGCAACAAACCGATTCCTGTAACCATCGAGTACATGCCCAGTGATGTTGCTTTCAAATCTTTCGGTGCGGAGGACGCTACCAATGACTTCTCTATGCCCTTCGTCAACGCGATATAAAAACCATACAGAATGAATAGCAACCATAAGCCTGTTACCGAACTCACCATTCCAAATCCAATATATACGAATCCGTATAGGATATAGCCAACAGTTAGAATGACCTTGTGTCCGAATCGATCGGAAATGGCACCTGATGTGTAGGAAAACAGCGAAGCAACCAAATGAAGGACTAAATACAGCAACAATACACTCGTAGCAGAAATCCCGAGATCAGTTGCTCGCAGCAATAAAAAAGAATTGGACGAATTCGCAACAGTAAACAGCATAATGATCAGAAGCAATTGCTTGGTCTCACGATTTAACTTCTTCCAGCTCGGTTTTGCTTTCGGTTCACGCGAAATCACCTTCGTATTTTCCCGCTTTTCCTTGATGGCAAAGAGCAAGCAGAAGCCAATGCCGACCGGAATCATTGAATACAAGAAAACACTGTGGAAATCTTTATTTCCATCCATCGTTAATAAGAGATACGCTATGCCGATTCCAATCGCCGCCCCGAGCATATCCATCATTTGATGCAAGCCAAATGAGCGTCCTTGCTTTCGTTTTCCTCCTGCTTCCGAGATGATCGCATCGCGCGGAGCCGTTCGTATTCCCTTACCCGTACGATCGATCAGCTTCCAGACAAAAACACCTACCCATGAACTGGCTATTACGAGGAATATCCTACCGATCCCGGATAGTCCATACCCCAGTATGGCTAACGATTTTCGTTTCTTGGAACGATCGGAAACATAACCTGAAACGAACTTGAGCAGACTGGTCAGAGCCTCGGAAACCCCATCGATCACCCCAATAATCATAGGACCCGAAGAGGCAAGAAAGATCGGAATTAACGGGGTAACCATGTATGTACCCATGTCTGTGAAAAAACTGACGAAACTAAGCAGCCATACGTTATTCATGCTGTTACAACCCAAAATGCTGTTTCGCCAGCTCTTTGAATCTCGCGTTGTCGATTTCCTCTTTGGTAACGACTCCATCCACCCACTGTGTAAAGGACGTATTCGTCAACGTAACATTGCCTCTCTCTGTAAGCTGCGTAAGCAAAGGGCTTTTGTTGAAGGGAGACTGTTCATGGTCAGCGATAATCGTCTGAATCTCGTTTAATTCCGTTACATCCGTCACCAGCTTCTGCGAATCAAACGTATAGCCGATCCTCCAGTCCGTATCCTTGTGTCGCAGCTTCATTTCGAGTACATAATCGCCATACTCCGTCTGCTCTTTCTTGATCCGAAACTCACCATTGCGCGAAGAGACGGTCTCCCCGGTTAACGGGACAGGCTTCAACGGCAGGTTCGAACCAAAACCCGTGTCGAGCAAATACGTTTGCCCCTCATAGGTAAGCAAAATCGTGGCATGCGTTCGACCAATCGTGTAATACTCGCCAACGTTCTGTCTGTATACAACTCCACGAATCAGATGGGCGTCAAATCCATTTTCCAGCAAGAAGAAATACAGCATCGGATTGAGTTCGTAGCAAAGACCGCCTTCGTTTCTGACCAATATCTTCTCCATGATGGACTGTCTAGAGATTACCCTTGTTCGCTCATCCACAACGCACAGGTTTTCAAAAGGAATCGCCAATGCTGTCAGATCAAGGAGGCGATCCAATGTATCGAAGGTAATCGTTTCATTTTCTGGCATGCCGATTCTTTTCCGAAATAAGGCATTTAGCTCACTCATGCTTCTTCCCCCTAAATAGGCTCTCCCTCAAGTATACGCCAGGCTCCAGCTCGATTTCCTTATATACCGAGCAGCTTTAGCTTCCGATACAAGGTGCGTAGCCCAATCCCCAGTTCTTCAGCCACCCGCTGCTTTCCTTTCAAATCACTGCCGTGCTTTTGCAACGAAGCGCGAATTGCCTCCGCTTGTGCATCGGCGACCCTTGCTTTGATAGCTGGACCTGAATGTGAAGGAGCCATTAGAGGACGAGCACGAAGGCGCGGAGGCAAGCTGTCGACAGTCAGTACTGTGTCTTGCTCCATGTTCATGGCGTACTCGATGGCGTTTTCCAGCTCCCGCACATTGCCCGGCCAGTGATAGTGCGTGAGCAGGTTGATCGCCTCTCGTGCTATTCCGAAGAAGGTGCGTCCTGCTTGCTCTCCGTACTTCTCCATAAATGAAACGGCCAAGAGCTCGATGTCTTCCTTACGCTCTGCGAGTGAAGGGACGTGAATGGGAATGACGTTCAACCGATAGTACAAATCGGCACGAAACGCTTTTTTCTCCACGAGCTCCTCCAGATTCTGGTTCGTTGCCGCGATGATTCGTACATTGATAGGAAACGATCGCGTGCTGCCGATGC
This sequence comes from Brevibacillus sp. HB1.2, assembly GCF_013332495.1. Taxonomy (NCBI): domain Bacteria; kingdom Bacillati; phylum Bacillota; class Bacilli; order Caryophanales; family Paenibacillaceae; genus Brevibacillus; species Brevibacillus sp. HB1.2. The sequence continues at coordinate 20,514 of NZ_JABMIU010000018.1, forward strand.
GTTCCACAACCTTTTCCTGCAAGACGCGCAGCAGCTTTGCTTGCAACGAGAGCGGCATATCGCCGATTTCATCCAGAAAAAGCGTACCTCCCTCTGCCATTTCGAACCGCCCTGGCTTTCCTCCCTTTTTGGCTCCGGTAAAAGCACCATCCTCGTAACCAAACAATTCGCTTTCGAACAAATTTTCCGGAATGCTGGCACAATTGATCGCGACAAACGGGTAGTAAGCGCGTGTGCTTGCCTCGTGAATCGCTTTTGCCAGATGTCCTTTGCCTGTCCCTGTTTCGCCGGTAATTAGTACCGTAGAGCTGCTGTTACCGATTTTCATCGCCATTTCTTTGACCTGTTTGATGGCTGCGCTGTTTCCTACGATTTGAGCCAAGCTATCCACTTTGCCAGACGATCGGCTCCCTTGATGATCCAGCAAACGCGGAACGGTAAGCGATCCCCTCTGCACGCGAAGCACGCCGCCAATGAGCTGATTGTTGACGATGATCGGCGTGGCCTCAGTGGGGGCATCCAGCTTGTCAACGAGACAATTGGCGATCGGCAAGGAATGTGCGGCCATCCCGGATAATGACGGCAGCAGCATCCGTGAAACCTCCGCTGGCAGAAGTTCATGCTGGGACAGCAGTCTACGCGCGCTGGCGTTCGTGTGAATGACATTGCCACTCCGGTCAAAGGTGAAATACGCATCGGCAACGGTATCCAGCGCTCCCTCCAACAGTCGCATGGAGTCATCAGACGATTCGATCTGTCTCGTCGCATGAGACTGTACAATCGCCGTAATCATCTCGCTGACTTCTGTCAGGATTTGCTGGTATCTCTCTGCATGCTTGGATAGGCGATTTTGACCTTCCTTCGTAAAGGATGTGAGGGAAACGACCCCGATTGCATGATTGGCAACCTTAATAGAAGAGAGCAGCTCTACTTTGGCGGGACAGCTGTCGAGAAAACGGCATCCTTTGCACATTTCCATAGAGCCGGGTTTGTCTACCACATACTGACCTTTTGCCAACACGAATTCAATCGAGGGCACATGCACATTTTTGCCTTTTTGTTTCAAGTAGCGCTCCGTACTCACGACCAAGAGGCCGCGCTCGTTAATCACCGCGGCATCCACGTTCAATATATCTGAAATGCTAGTAATGACCTTTTCGATGGCTGGTTTGCACAGATCCAACGAAACCATGGATATCCTCCCTGTTGATTGTCCTTGCTCTCTATTTTATGAAATATTTAGATAGTTCACAAACATTTTACCACGGATGTTTGCCAATAATGACAACTCTTTGCCACTTTTGTCATCGCCATGACGGTACAAAACACAGTCAGACCCTCGTAAAATCAGCTGTTTTGGCGATCAAGCAAGGAGCATGTTACTCGACAGAGTTCATTCCATACTTGGCACAGTGATTGCAATATAAACTTTTCATCTAAGGGGAGTGATCAACCATGGTAAACACGAACGAGGTATTCAATCTGCAAGGAAAGGTAGCCTTGGTAACTGGCGCTGCTTCCGGTATCGGACTTGCAACAGCGAAACGACTGGCTCAATTCGGAGTAAACGTCATGCTGCTTGATATCAACGAGGAGCTCGGGGAAAAGGCGGCTCAGGAAATCGTAGCGGCGGGCGGGTCAGCCCGTTATTTTACATGCAATGTCGTTTCCCAACAGGATTGTCGCGAAGTAACGCAAGCGATCGAGGAAGCGTACGGTCGCATCGATATTTTGTTCAACAACGCAGGCGTGATTAGAAGAAAGACGGTCGTCGAGCTGGAAGAAGATGATTGGGATCTGGTCGTCGATGTTTCCTTGAAGGGGGCTTACAACCTCTCGAAATTCGTCATACCGGTCATGGCAAAAACAGGCGGAGGCAGCATCATTAACACTGGCTCTGGCTGGGGCATCAAGGGCGGTGACAAGGCTGCGGCCTACTGCGCGGCAAAAGCTGGCGTCGTCAACCTGACGCGGGCAATGGCGATTGACCACGGTCCGGAAAATATCCGTGTAAATTGCGTGTCACCCGGCGATACCGACACACCTCTGTTGCGTGAAGAAGCGCGCCAGCTGGAAAAGGAAGAAGGAGCATTCCTCGTCTCCTCCGCCCAAGGACGTCCGCTGGAGCGTCTCGGTTCTCCGCAAGATATTGCCAATGCTGTCCTGTTCTTTGCCAGCGACCTGTCATCCTGGGTGACGGGTTCCGTACTGGTCGTCGACGGCGGCGGTTTGGCTTAATTTATCGCTATTGCGACTGAATATTCCAATGAAGAGATGGAGGAACCATGAGATGAGCGTACAACGTTATGCCCACCCGTATATTCCGAATTCTGCACCTGAAGTCAAAGAGAAAATGCTTACCGAAATCGGCTTTTCCAGCATCGAGGATATCTATGCGGACATTCCCAGGGAGCTGCGCCTACAAGAAAAAATGAACATCCCGAAAGCTTTGACCGAGTACGAGCTGGAGCGCCACGTCAACCAGCTGATGAACAAAAACCAAACCACAAAAGAAAATATCAGCTTCCTCGGCGCAGGCTGCTGGCCGCATTTTGTTCCGGCTGTCTGTGATGAAATCAACTCCCGCGCGGAGTTTCTGACGGCGTATGCTGGAGAGCCTTACGAAGACAAGGGGCGCTTTCAGGCGTTGTTCGAATACCAAAGCCTCGTAGCTGAACTGGTCGATATGGATGTCGTAAACGTTCCGACCTTTGACTGGGCACAGGCTGCTTCCACTGCTCTGCGCATGGCAGCACGTATCACCAAACGCACAGAGCTACTGGTCTCGAAAAATATCCATCCCGACAAGCTCTTGATCATCAAAAACTATACGTCTCCTGATCTTACTGTCACCACGATCGATTTTAAGAACGAAACAGGCAGTCTTGACCTGAATGATTTAAAAGCAAAGCTCAGTGTAGATACAGCAGCGGTTTACTTCGAAAACCCGACCTTCCTCGGCTCCGTGGAAGTAAACGGACAAATGATTGCGGACTTGGCTCATGCAGCGGGTGCCATTTGCGTAGTCGGTGTCGATCCCATCTCTCTCGGCGTGATGGAATCTCCGGCGAATTACGGCGCGGACATCGTGTGCGGAGATTTGCAGCCGCTTGGCGTACACATGCATTACGGCGGTGGGCAATCCGGCTTTATCGCGACGCATGATGATCCGACCTACGTCATGGAATATCCGTCCCGCTTGTTCGGAATCGCTCCGACAGAGGTCGAAGGCGAATACGGCTTCGGGGACGTCGCGTACGACCGCACCTCTTTTGCCAAGCGTGAAAAAGGCAAAGAGTCTGTCGGAACACAAACCGCGCTATGGGGCATTACCGCAGGCGTGTACTTAGCGACGATGGGACCTGTAGGCATGGAAGAAGTCGGGCAAGGCATCATGCAGCGCTCCCAATACGCCGCCAAACAGCTCTCTTCCATTCCCGGAGTCGAGGCCAAATTCACCGCTCCCTTCTTCAAGGAGTTCGTGATCGACTTTTCGCAAACAGGCAAAACCGTCAAAGACATCAACGCTGCTCTTCTCGCCAAAGGAATATTCGGCGGAGTTGATTTGACTGAACACTACCCGGAATTGGGTCAATGTGCACTCTACTGCGTCACAGAGGTTCATACCCAGAAGGATATTGATACGCTCGTCGCTGCCATCACAAGCATTTTGTAAAAACGAAAAAGGAGGAAATCGACCATGAAAACATCCGAAGGAACAATCGACAAAATGAAACGGATTCCGAGAGATCATAAGGTACGCCGCTTCCACCAAGCAAAATGGGATGAGCCTGTCATTTTCGAGCTGAGCCAGCCCGGCGAGCGTGGCGTCGAAGTACCACCCGTCGAGCCACACATCGTGGAGACCGTAGGCGATGGCATCTCTTCGCTGCCAGACAGCCTACGTCGGAAAAAACGGCCGAATCTTCCCGAGATTAGTCAGTACCGCGTGATCCGTCATTACTCCCGCATTTCGCAGGAGGTTCTGGGGTCGGATTTCAACGTCGAGATCGGGCAAGGCACCTGCACGATGAAATACTCCCCGAAAATCAATGAACGCTTCGTACGCTCGCCGAAAATGGCGGAGCTGCATCCGCTGCAAGACGAGTCCACTGTCCAAGGGATGCTGGAGATGACGTATCAGCTCGATCTATACTTGCGCGAGATTTCAGGAATGGACAAATTCTCGTTCCAACCGGGCAGCGGCACACAGGCGTTGTTTACCCAAGCCTCTATCGTGCGCAAATATCACGAAGCTCGCGGCGAAGGAGAACAGCGCAACGAGTTTATTACCACCCATTTTTCCCACCCATCCCAAGCAGCGACGGCCGCAGTCAAAGGCTTCAAAATCATATATGTACCAGCCGACGAAAACGGCTACCCTGATCTAGAAGCGCTAAAGGGCCTCGTCTCAGAGCGAACCGCTGCCTTTGCCGTAGCGAATCCAGAGGATACAGGCATTTACAACTCCCGCATCAAGGAGTTCACAGATGTCGTTCACGCCGCAGGGGGGCTGTGCTGCTACGACCAAGCAAACGCCAACGGTTTGCTCGGCATTACCCGCGCGCTGGAAGCAGGCTTTGACATGTGCTTCTTCAACCTGCACAAAACCTTCTCCGTTCCTCACGCTTGCGGCGGACCTGCAACAGGTGCCATCGGGGTCACTGCCGAGCTTGCGCCATTCCTGCCAGGACCGATCGTAGACTTCGACGGAGAGCGTTACTTCTATAAGCGTGATTTGAAAAACAGCATCGGGAAAGTCCGCAGCTTTTACGGCGTACCACCTGCTGTTCTGCGCTCCTACGCTTGGGTCCGTGCACTTGGTGCTGACGGCTTGAGGGAAGTTGCCGAAATCGCTTGCCTCAACAACAACTATCTCTATCACAAAATCACACAAATCCGCGGTGCGAGCGCTCCCTATATACAAGGTCGACGCCTGGAGCAGGTTCGCTATAGCTGGCAGCAGCTAAAAGAAGACACGGGCGTCACGACGTATGATGTTCAGCGCCGCATGATCGACTTTGCCCACCATTACTGGACCAGTCACCACCCGTACGTCGTGCCGGAGCCGTTTACGCTGGAACCGACGGAGTCCTATTCCATGGCAGAGCTCGACGAATACGTTGCGGCACTAACCCATATTTCACAGGAAGCCTATGAGAATCCGGAGATCGTCAAAACAGCGCCGCACAATAGTACAGGTCATCGTGTCCTAGAGTCCGTACTCGATGATCCTGATCAATGGTGCATCACATGGAGAGCTTATTTGAAAAAGACGGCACAAGGATAAAAAGAAAGAAACGCCAGCACAGATACGACAAGTGCTGGCGTTTTTTTCGTTGTGGAAGTTCATTTTAGAACTGATTCGGGAACTGCTTAATGATGCCTGCTGTTAGCACATCCGCCAATGAGATGATGTGATCCTCACCTTTGTCAAAGGTAGCAATGTCTGCTTCCCAGTCCTTTTTCAATCTCGCTTGGAGATTTCCGGTGAGCAGCTCCAAATGTTTGTACAGCAAATCCTTCAATTCCTTTTCGGTCCAATTGGGATTCGCGCTGCTTAAAAACTTGGCGATATCATCTGCGTTCCGGAACCAATCTTTATTTAATTTTGCCACACTCGCCTGATCGCCATTTTTTGCAGCATCAATAATTTTGCCTGCAATGACGATATGCTCAGTGAGAAGCTTGCCAAGCTTGTTGCCTGCTTCCTCTCCATAGTAAGGCTTAATCGCATTTCCGATATCCGTCTGGATTTTCAAAAGTCGCGCCAGTACCTTGTCTTTGTCTTCCAGTCCCGCCAAAGCGCTGACCAGATAGCTCCTCGTCCATAGTATATGGTCGATCCAGAGCTTTCTCATATCGCCCTGCAATTTGACTTCTTTCGGCTTTATGCATTCCTGTTGCTGGCCGTTTCCTTGTGATTCCTTGGCTACAGCCATCACCGGTACGCCTAGTAAAGCAAGGCAAATCATCAACAGTGTTGCTTTCCGGAGTATTGGAGTCATCATTGGGTCTTCTCCTCGTTATCGGTATGTAAAAGGTCCACAACCCAAAAGCTGGTGGTTAAAACTGATTCGGGAACTGCTTAATGATGCCTGCTGTCAGCACATCAGCGAATGAGATGATATGATCCTCACCTTGATCAAATGCAGCAATATCCGCTTGCCAGTCTTTTTTCAATCTCGCCTGGAGATTATTAGTGAGCAGCTTCAGATGCACGTACATCATCTCTTTTAGTTCCTTCTCGGTCCAATTAGGGTTGACGCTGCTTAAGAACTTGGCGATCTCATCCGCATTACGGTGCCACTCCTTATCAAGCTTTGCTACAGTAGCCTGATCGCCTTTTTTGGCTGCGTCAATGATTTTGCCGCCTATCGTAATATGCTCGGTCAGCAATTCGGTAAGCTTTTTACCTGCTTCCTCTCCGTAATACGGCTTCATTGCGTTCCCGATATCTACCTGGTTTTTCAAGAGACGTGCCTGTACGGCGTCTTTGTCTTCCAGCCCTGCCAAGGCGCTTACCATATAGGTGTGGTCCCACAGCAAATGGTCAATCCAGAGCCTGCGCATATCGCCCTGTAGCTTTACTTCTTTCGGCTTTATACACTCTGCCTGCTGTACATTTCCTTTCGATTCCTTGGCTGCTGCCATACTCGGCACACCAAGTAATGCCACGCAAATCATCAGCAATGTTACTTTCCTGAACACTGGAGTCATTTATTCCTTCTCCTTTTTTGATAAGTAGTGAATCCCGCTGTTATTTTGAGCAAAATTGGCTTTTTCATGCGTCTAACACATGCGTCCTGCAAATTGACACTTGTCCGAGGCATCCTTATAGTTGTCATTAGCAACAATTGCACGGACTACCTAACCTAGGAGGTTTCGCAATGAAATTAGATGAGTATATCGGCGTCATCGTGAAACGAACGGATTTAAAACTGAACAACTATTATCAAAAAGTATGCAATCCGTACAACATCACCATCGATCAGTGGATGATTTTTGTCGTGTTATGGGAAGAAGAAGGTTTGACCCAGAACGAGTTGGCAGAACGCACCTACAAGGATAAAACGAATATCGCACGGATGCTCTTTCTCATGGAAGAAAGAGGGTTCATTCATCGCGAAACAGATAAAAAGGATCGCCGCTCCCTTCGTGTCTATCTGACGGAAAAAGGGCGACTTTTAAAAGACGAGGTCCTTCCTCCCTCCATTGAAGCGTACGAGAAAACCATTGCAGGATTGACCGAAGAAGAAGTGAACCAATTTCGAAGAACACTCAATATTATTTATGAGAACGTAAAAAACTTCTAAAAACAAAACATATTGCAGGATGTCATTTTTTGTATATAATTAGTTGTTATAACAACAGTTTTTATAACAACTTTTAGGGCGGAATATATACAAAAAAGGAGTGAAAATGATGAGTACAGAAGGGATTTGGAGCACGCATTACCGAGCGTTGACGATTGGTATTATTCTTGTGGTCACTGCTACAGCATTTGAAGGCTTGGCTGTCACCACAATCGCCCCCGGTCTTTCCCGAGAGCTACAGGGTGAGGATCTGTATGGGTGGGTATTCAGTGCTTATTTGTTGGCTCAGCTGATTGGAACCGTGGTCACAGGTCAATTCGTCGATAGAAAAGGGCCTGCCCAGCCTTTCATTGTCACGATCGTGCTTTTTGCTGTTGGCATTGTAGTTGCTGCAATTGCGCCAGATATGCTTACTTTACTGCTTGGGCGAGTGATGCAAGGATTCGGAGCCGGTGCCTTGGTCAATTGCGTGTATACCATGATTACCTTGCGTTACCCCGATTCCCTTCGCCCTCAGATTCTTGCTGTCTTCTCCAGCGCTTATATTCTTCCTGGCCTGTTCGGACCATATGTAGCCGGGATTATTGCTGAACAGTTGTCGTGGAGATATGTCTTCTGGTTGATCCTTCCCTTTATCTTTCTGTCTGCACTCTTAACCACCCCCTCTTTCCGAGGCTTACAGCCGCAAAAAGCAAGCGCGGCAAACAATCGTAGTCTTCTTCTGCCTTTTTTCTTGGCCCTGGGGACTGGTGCCTTACTTTTGGGGCTGGGCAAAATCCCCTCCATCTACGGTTTCCTGCTATCCATCGCGGGTTTGCTCACCCTCAGTGTCCCGTTGTATAAGCTGATGCCAAAAGGAACGCTCCTCGCACGCTCTGGCTTACCTGCTGTCATCGCATCTCGGGGTCTTTTTGTCGCTGCCTATTACGGCACACAAACGTATCTCGTCCTTGGACTCACCTCGATTTTAGGTTTAACCGCCGACAAAGCTGGTTTAGCTGTTGCCTCCGCAGCAATCAGTTGGTCGCTGGCAGCCAATGTACAAGCAAAGCTGGACAAAAAAGACCAAGGGGCCGGTCGAAAAAAACGAATTATCACAGGTCTTGTCATTATGCTCATCGGAGTCACCTGCACCGTACCGCTGACGTTGATTCAACTAGACCTTTTCGGTATCGTGGTCGCGATTTTTAGCCAGATCATTATGGGCTTCGGAATCGGTTTGGCTCACCCGACAAGCGGTGCTATTGCGTTTTCTCTTGCAAAGCCTGGTGAAGAAGGAAAAGTATCTGCTGAAATATCTATCGCGGATACGTTCACACCTGCGATTGTCATTGGGATGGGGGGTGCCATCGTGTCTGTGATGACTGCCTTTGAGTTTTCACTTTCTGTTGGGATTACTGTTTCCCTGCTCCTTCAGACGTTCATCGTCCTACTGGGGCTGGCATCTGCTGCCCGACTGGCGACAAGTTCCGTATCTGTTCAAGAAAAAAGGACACCTTAAAAAGGTGTCCTTTACTCGTGTAGAAAGGATATGCCGCCTATTCTTATTTTTTAGGTGGCATGTCTTTCTTTTTTTGTCTGGATATGTACTGTTCTCCGACTCCTATCATCTGCTCCAAGATGGGAGCCAAGCTTTTGCAAAAGTCCGTTAACGAGTATTCTACTTTTGGTGGCACGGTCGGGTACACATGTCGCGCAATGATTTCGCTGTTTTCCAGTTCTCGCAACTGCACGGTGAGCACTTGTCGCGATACTTCCGGGATCAGCCGTTGCAATTCTCCAAATCGTCTCTTGTCCTTGAGCAGTTCATAAATAATGCGAGGCTTCCATTTTCCACTCATCAAATGGAGCCCTACCTCGACAGGACATCCAAACTGGTCATCTTGATATGGCATCTCGACCTCCCAATAGTCAGCTTTTTATGACTAGGTCATTTTTTTGTGCGTACTTTTCGCTCTGATTGACTCGAGCTATGCTTAACGCGCAACTACTGCGCCAAAAAGGAGCGCTCCTATGCCATTCTCTCAACGCAGTCAACCTGTCATAAACCCGGAAGATATGAACTCTGCCTTCGCAGAAGCGTTCAATTCCGGGGACATCATGAATCTTCTTGCTCTCTATGAACCGCAGGCTATCCTCATTACACAAGACAACGAGCAGAGCCAAGGAATCGAGCCGATCTGCCAAACACTGGAGAAATTACTCCAAGTGCAAGGTAAGATGGTTTCCACCAATGTATTTTGTGTTCCTTTTGAAAATATTGCTTTATTACGGGCTCACTTTATCATTCATACCACAGATGACGCAGGCAACTCCATGAAAATAGAAGGTCATACATCTGAAATCGTACGAAAGCAGCCAGATGGCAGTTGGCTGTATGTCGTCGATCATCCATTTGGCGCGAATCCGCCTATCTAATAAAAAAAGATGAGGGCACTAGCAGTAGGTGTCCTCTCCCAAAAACATCCCTATTCAGTCTCCTGCTTGTACAGGTTTTGTAATTCCTCGAGGCTTTTGTCTGTCTTGCGCAATCGTCTTTCCAGCCGATCCTGGACTACTCTGGGCAGTTCATTTTTCAAAATGTGTACAATATAAAACAGGGTTCCGATCATGACGAACATACTCAATATCAAGGTGATTTCTGGAGTAATAATAAAAAAGCACACACCGCCTATCAAAATCGTCAGTAGAATGTATCCAAACCATCTCCCCATGGTTCACTCCCCTTTACGATTCACAAAACACCTATATTTTACCAAATCATACAATCACTTGTCCTTGAAAAAAGGGTACCCTCCAGTAGTGATATCTACGTGAGGACACCCTGCTCTATTCCATCATGAAACTTTACCCAATAATCTTGGTCTTCTTCGCATTCTCCATCGACTTTTCAATAAGTCCGCTCAACGGACGCTTCAGCGCGAGGGCCACGAACAGGCTGATCCCGATAAAGCCGAATAATACGAGAATATCCCGAATCGCCGTTTCCCAAAGGATGCCGCCCACACCTTCACGCAACAGGCTGATCGCATACGTGAAAGGCATGTATGGGTTCAGCGCTTGGAAAAACGGTGAAGTCATGCTGATCGGGAACGTACCGCCCGAGCTGGAGAATTGAAATACCATGAAGATGATCGCTATTCCTTTGCCCACGTTGCCGAAAACGGACACCAGCGTGTACGTTATCGTAACGAACACCAGGCTGATCAGCATACCGAATAACACAAACGGAGCTTTATCCGCTACATAGGCCCCGAGGATGTAAATATCACCGAGCGTGACGAACAACGCCTGAAGTAGCCCGATGGTCGCGAACGTTCCCAAGCGTCCCAGGTACAACTGATACGGCTTGTACACTCCGCCCGGATTTTCCGCATTCGGCTTCAGCAGAGAAATCAACAAGGTCGCACCTACCCAAAGAGACAGCACACCGTAAAACGGCGACATGGCCGAACCATAATTCGGAATCGGATATAGGCGGTTTTCCTTGATCTGCACCGGACTTGCGAGGAATTCGCTCTCTTTTTTAATGTCACCACGCAATAGCTTGGCAAGATCAGCGAAGTTGTTGTTCGCCTCGACTTCTCTCAGCTTGTCAGCCGCCTGCCCAATGGCACTCTCCAGCTTAGGCAGATCATCGCGAACCAATGTGGCAACTCTGTGGACTCCTGCCTCCACCTCCGGGAGCTTGTAGCGCACAAAATCAGCCAGCTTGGTCAAATTCGCCTCCGCTTTGGGCAGATCGTTCTGGACGAATGCCGCTGCCTCGTCGAGCTTTTTCCCGATAGTAGGAAGATTCCCCTTCAAGAACGGAGCTGCTACGCGAATGGCATTTGCAAAAGCATCCGACTTGCTTCTGAGCGTTTGCGCGAGCTCGTGGACTTGCGCCCGTATTTGCGGCATATCCTGCTGGATTCGTTTCAGTTCTGCCAATCCCAGCTCCAAGCCCGTCTTTGTCTCTTGAAGAATCGCTTCGATATCCGGTAGTTTTTCTTGGGCCTTATGCAGTAGATCGGCAGATTCTCCTGTGATCACCTTCAGCCTTTCAATGCCCTCGGATATTTTCGGAACGATTTCGCTATCGTAACGGGACAGGATGTCTCCCAATTCCGCGCTGGTATTTTTCGAGAGCTGATTCAAGCTCTCCACCAAATCTTTCGCAGGCTGCTTGCCTTTTTCCAGCGCGCTTGCAATTGTGCCGAGAATCTCGATTTGTCGGTTCATTCTGCTCTCAATCGTGCGCAGCCTCTCTGCGAAATGACTCAATGGCTGTCCAGGAATATAACTGTTTACTTTCTCTACAAGCGATGCGGTATGCCCCAAAACATTGGCGGCTCTGGCTAACCTGTCTTTCACAGCATTTACCTCACTCGCAGTAGGCAGGCGATCCGGATTGATTTGCAACAGTCTGTCCGTAAGTTGTGTGAGTGCATCCGAGGCTTGCTGGGCTAAGATGAGATTTTGCTTGATCAGCGGTGCAATCGTTTCAAAGGCACCGTCATGCTTCGTAAAAAAGTCATTGAGCTGATCGGCAACAGCCGCGCCCTTATCAGTCAGATCAGCGATACGCGGCAACGCATCTTGAGCAGCCGAAACGATCTCAATGGCCTGACTCGCTTTTTCTGTGGCCGTAGTCACTGCGTTTGCGACTTTATCAAAATTTTGATCCAGCTCTTCAATTCGTCCGACGGCTTGCTCAATCACCGGCAGCTTGTCTTCCATCGCGATAATGACAGACGCCGCCTCATTGATTTTCGGCCAGTTTTGCTGAATCTTGAGCACTGCCTGCCCTGCTTGATTGATTTCGGGGATTCTTTTTTCCACTTCCAAAATGATCTGCGCTTTCTCGTGAATCTCGGGAAGTTTCTTTTCAATCTCCAACACTTTTTGCCCAGCGGCACGAATCTCAGGCAGGCTTTTTTCCAGTTGGAAAACGCCACTCTCGATTTTGCGGATGGTCGGCAATTGCTCTTCAATTTTAATGCCGATCTCTGTAAGCTTCGTCAGCAAGGCTTCACTGACGCTTTCCGTAAAACTCTCGTTGATCTGCTTGGCAATCGCTGAAACACCTGATGAAGTGATTTTGGGTGCGACGGCGTTCACTTTTTCGTTGACCGTATAGATCACTTCAGGCTTGTTCAGGTCGCCATGGACAATTCCCGTGATTTTCGTGGAAAAGTCAGCTGGGATCAGGATGCTGGCATAGTAATCGCCCCGCTCTACGCCCCGTCTGGCCTCTTCTTTGTCCACAAAGGTCCACCCTAGCTTCTGGTTGTTGTGCAAGCTCTTTATGAGCTCGTCTCCGATGTTGACCTTTTGGTCGCCAACTGTGGCTCCCTGATCCTCGCTCGTTACCGCCACCTTGACACCTTGCGTATTGGCGTAAGGGTCCCATACTGATTTGATGTTGATCCAATCGTATAAACAAGGAAGGAGAATGATGGCGATGATCAGAAAAATCCCAGTCGGGACCTTGAAAATGTTAATCCAGTCCGTTTTGTAAATCTTCCATATAGACCGCATGTATGTACCACCTAGTAGGAAAGAATGGATGAATCTTTGCACTCACATGACAGTTTACCATGGAAGGAAATGATCGGGAATGAGCTGTCAGTAGTATCATGAGCTGCTGCACGCCAATTTATGAAGGACAATCTTCAACGCGCTGGACTCACCATATCAAAGCTCCAATCCACATTTTCATACCTTTTTACTAGCTGACTGGCCGTGATCGTTACCGGTTGATTTTCCCTTCCTTTCGGGAAATCGCGGATCGTGATCGTTCTTGCTTGGGGACGATCTTTTTCCATAGAAGGATCTTCCAGCTCCATTTTAACGACGCCCAATCCGATTGCATCGACTCCACGGTATTCATAGGTGTCGGGATGATAGGTGAACTCTGCCTTTACGATACCGACGTATCCGGATGTGCCGGGATCTGGATTAGGCTCGGGCGCGATGCGAAACGACTTTAAGACAAACGTATTTCCCTCATTCGTGAAGGTTAGAGGCTGTTTGTTGAGGTCAGCAGGCGTAAAAGTCAGGAGCAGATCGGATGGTTCTGCCTTCTCGATGTAGACAGTACGATACGTCAGTTTTTTGTTTGGTTCAATCGGTCCATAAAACTCGCCATCTGCCCCGTTCGTATCCATCACAACCTTGCCTTTCTCATCGACGATTTCCCACATGACTGTCGCATTCTCCCCAAAGAAATCCCATAGCTCTTGGGCGGTAACCTTATCCCGGTAGAGCGAATTGTAGACTTTTACCCCTGCTTGCACTCTCGACTCCATGCGGGCAAGCTCTTGCTCATTCATTTTGGACGAGAGAATCAGTTTCGATTCCATCGGTGTCAGCACCAGTCGGTCAGCCACTAGGATAAATCCTTGCGGCGAGGTATACGTCTTCTTGAGTGGAATCGTTTGGGTTGCCGACTTGCTTTTTTCCAGTGAGACAGGAACCTTCAAGTGCCAGCTTCCGTAAGTCTGCTTGACCTTCTCTTCTTCCTCTTTTGAAGCTTCATCTTGCAGGTCCACTCTGTTTACTTTCAGGTTGAGAATCAAATCGTTCGGTATATTTTCAGGGAGATACAAGGTCTCAAAGCCGTAGGAATGCTGTACCTGGGTTCCGATGTACTTCCCGTTTTGGTCTGACAGGAAAATCCGGTTATCCTTGTTTTCAAACTCAATCGAAGCTTCCAGCTCTTGATTTTGTTCGGTAAAAAACCGAATCGACACGTACATTTTTACTGGATCGACCAGAATCTCATCTACCAACATAGTAATGCCTTGATCGGTTACCTTTTGATTCACTTTTTGAGAAAAGCCTAGATCGCCTCCGCGCTGCATTTCCGCGATAAACGACTCGGAAAAAATCGATGTGACATAGTGCGCAAGCGTAGGAGATGAGACGACACCCACTGTCAGGGCAAGCAACAGTATGGCGGCAGTAAGACCTGCCCTTTGCCATAGACGACTGCCTGTCCATTTTTTTCGGCGCATCGGTCCTTGTTGTTGCTCTTCTACCTGTAAAATTTCCCCCATGACTTTTTCGGTGAAATGATCCGAGGCAGATACGATCGGCCAAGGTTTACTCAAGTCGGCATCCACTTCGTCGACTTCCTGAAGCAGCATGGACTGACAATGTTCACAACCAGCGATATGGTCCTGAAGCTCTCTTCCTTCTTCATATGAAAGCTCTCGGTCGACTTGATTGATCAGCCTAACACAATCAGCACATTTCATGAAGCTCCCCCCTTTTCCCCATGAGTTCACGTAGCTTTTTCTTTGCGCGGTACAAGTGAACCTGCACGGTTGTCACCGGCACTTGCATCGTCTCAGCAATTTCTTGATAACTCAGCTCTTCAAAATACCGCAGCGTAAGTACGATCCGGTAATGGGAAGCGAGCTCTTCCATGACAGCGAATAGTTCGTTTTGTTTTTCAAGCGCCAGATAAAATGACTCCGGGTTTTCTTCGCAGGTAAGAGCCGTATTGGACTCTTGTAAAGGTACGCTCGGATGCTTCTCGGCCCTCCGCCACGCTTGCAGACAACAATTGATTGCGATTTTGTTTAACCAAGCTGAAAACGGACGGCTCGCATCGTATTGCTGCAAGCATTTATACGCATTAACGAAAGCTGACTGTGCGAAATCTTCTGCATCCTCTGGGGAATTGCCCATCCTCACGAGTAGCGAGCACACCCTGTTTTTGTACTTGTTCACAAGGTGGGCAAAGGCATGCGGGTCGCCTCCCAAGACTTGCTTCACCCACTCTTGATCATCCTCCATGAACTGTCGCTCCCTTCTATTTCTATCACCAGACATTCCGTTCACTTATACTGTCCAGCAATCATTCTACCTTTACTATGAAAAGATCGGTTTTTTTCTTACAAGGGTTGGATAAATATTTTCAGGACAGAAAAAAAAGCCCAACCATCACTGGTCAGGCTCTTCCTAGTAAATCGGTACCTCTATTTTCTCACCTTCAACTTGTACTCGCTCGTATGACCATCGTTCTCAGCAACAATCGTCAGCGTGGTTTTTTCTGGAGCATCCTCATGGACGGTTACCAGACCATCCTCGCTAATCACCGCATATTCTTCCTCCACTACACGGTAAGTAGTTCCTGTGCTTTCCTTGGTCATATCTCGTCCACTGCGGTCTGTCATGTTCGCCCATACGATCATTT
This sequence comes from Brevibacillus sp. HB1.2, assembly GCF_013332495.1. Lineage (NCBI taxonomy): Bacteria > Bacillati > Bacillota > Bacilli > Caryophanales > Paenibacillaceae > Brevibacillus > Brevibacillus sp. HB1.2. The sequence goes on from NZ_JABMIU010000018.1 coordinate 36,018, forward strand.
GAACAGTATCACCAGGCTTCACTGAACTCTTTTTGGTGGATAGATTGATACTTTTGATTTCCGCAATGGAGAAAGTCACTTTGGTCGATTTTTCTCCGTTTGTCACCTTGACTGTAAATTTCTTGCCAGGTCGTGCATCCTTGGAAACCTCAATCAAGCCGTTTTCATCAACAGTGACGCTATCGTTGTCAGATTCATAAACCGTTCCGCTCTCGCCATCGGTCAGATCCTGTTTGGTGCGGTTCGAGAACGATCCTGTTACTTGAAGCTGGAGATTCTCTCCTGGCAACAGTGTTGCTTTGCTTGGCGTAACTTTCACGCTTTGCAGACCTGCACTCGCTACCATGTAGATGCCCGGTTTTTCGATATCAAAGCTTGCGCGGTCCCCCGTTTTGATAACCTCTACTGTTTTTCCTTTGGAAGTCTTGAGGCTGCTCCATTCTTTCTCCGCTTCATCATAATGATGAGCCGTCAAATATTTATCCTTTTTCTCGTAAGGCAGAATCATGCGGACAGTCTCGCTGTCAAAGCGTTTCCATTCCTTGTTGTCTGCTTTCAGGCGAACTTCGTATATATCGCTGGCATTGCCCGATTTCGAAGGCTTTTTGATGTCGTCCAGCTTCGAGATCTCAGCGTGGATATCCGCACTGTCATGCTCTTCGAGAAGCTCGCTGGACAGCCACACACCTGCGTCTTCCTTGTTCACCAAGGCTACATTGATTTGTTTTTGTGCCAATGCATCGACGATATCACCACTTAGTGTCATCGAAGATTTTTCTTCTTCCTTCGATTTTTTCGCTGCACGCACTTCATGACGAGCGCCGTCCATGCGAATCTCGATTGTCTTCTCCAATCCAAACAGCGATGCTTGCTTGTCCAGTGATGTCTCGATGGACTCTACTGCTTGGGCAAAACGTTCGATCTGAGCGACTACCTTCTCCGTATTTTCGCTATCGTCTGCTTCGATCGTGCTGACTTGTGTCAAAAGTTCAGCGATTGGTTCTTTCAGCTTTTTCACCCATTTTTCAGAGAGATCGTCTTTATCCAGCTTGGCAATCGTCGTCTCTGCTACATGAGCCATGACTTTTACTGCTTGCTCCCATTGTTCTTGATCGTTTTTCTCGATCTCACCTACAACTGGCAAGAAAGCATCCTTCAACAGGGAATAGGTCTGTTCTAACACCTGATCCTCATCGACGATATCCTCTTTCCACTTGGAAACCATCGCGGCCAACACGGTATCCGTTGCATCGGAGACCAAAGCAAGATGCGTAGAATCACTGAGCTTGTCGTCCTTGATCAGCTTGGACAATTGCTTGATCGCATTCTCGGCTTGCTTCTCTACTACATCCTCATCTGTAGCGTTCTTAATGGCATCAGCAGCAGCACGATTGGCTTGGCGCAACTGCTCATCTGGCGTGAGTACAGGTGGATCTACCGGTGGTGTGACTGGCGGTACTTCGGTAAACGCGTCCTTCAGTGCTGTTTGCGCAAAGTCCACTGACTCTGTGTCCTTTTGCTTGGAGAAAGCGAGAATGTTCGTCGCGCCATTCGGGATCGCCGTACCATTCGGCATCGCGTAGATGACCTTATCGCCTGTCTTGGCTACAGATGCGATCGCTGACTGACCGGACAGCTTGCCCTCGTCGTTCCCCCAGTAGAGTACATACTCGTCAATGTTCGCTTCATTTGCCGCAGGAGTGATCGTGACGTCCCCGCCAATCACACCCTTATTTGTGTCGGCATCGGTAAAGGATACTGCCTGTGGTGCCTGTGCCTGCGTTTCATCGACAATCGTAAAGGTCACGCGGCCAAGCTCCAAATTATCGTTATCTGTGCGATACTCTGCTTCCCCGACATAAATCGCATCGTATTTGCCCGGAGCGAGCTTCAAATCCTTGAATGAGACCGTTCCATTGGGTTGCTTCACGCCGCTCGTTTTTTGCTGAGCGATTGCTTTTACATTTTTGCCCAACTTCGTGCCTGTAGGGAAAATACCGATCCAGTCTTCTCTTACCGAACTCGTGTAGGCCACTTCAATCGCTTCTGACGACAGGTACTTCTCCTTCACCATCTGAACCGTAGGATTGCTCAAGGTCAGATCTGGATCGGTAGAAGGGTCTACCACTGGAATTTTCTTGGATAGATCAATTTCATATTGTGCATTGGCGATCCACGTGTCGTTTTTAAAATCTCTGCCTTTTACCAGGACTTTATCCTTGTAAACTTCCACGAAAAAGCCTTGGCTTCCGTCCTTGCCTGTATTCGCGTCTGTCCACAGATAAGAGGTAGCACCCGCATTAAACATCGTGGCGTATTTGGCGTTGTACATCGTATCTTTCGCACCCAACTCCCAGTGTGTATGTCCACTGAACAGGAAAGCTCCAGGATGCTTCGCCAGGATCGTTTTCAATTCTGTATCTTGTCTGACACCGTACCAGTAATTGCTTTTGAGATAGCCATCATTGGCACCGGCTACCGTGTTCTTCAACGGTTGGTGATGGAAAATGAACGTCGGCTTGCCCCCAGACTCAGCCAGCTTCTCATCCAGCCATTTCAACTGCGTTTCAGACAGGTAGGAATAGTCTTTCAGCCCTTTTTCCGTGCCAAGGAAAATGAACTGGTAGCCGTTGATCCACTCACTGTAGTAGCTGGACTTCATGTTGGTGTACTTGTGGAACAGCTCGGAAAACTGCGTCCAGTCCCCCCAGCGAACGTCGTGGTTCCCTTGCACAAAATAGGTTTCCGGGAGTTGGTCCTTGTACATGTTAAAAATCCGGGCCAGCTCCATGTATTGCGCTTCGGTTCCGTTCTCGGTATTGTCCCCGATAGTCATGAGTCCGTCACTGTCCGGATTCAGCGCAACCATATCTTTGAAAGCATCTTCGAGGTTTTTATTATGAACGTGATCCTTGCTGGTTTGCACATGCATGTCGGTGATGACTTCAAAGCTGACCAATGGCTTCTCTTTCACCATTCCTGGGATCGTAAACTCTGCGCTCGCAGTCGTTTCACCCGCAGCTGAATCCGAGTAAGCGAGGAGCTTCGTCGCACCTTTTGGAATGACCGTGTTAGCTGGGATTGTATAGGTCGCATACGTTTCACCTGGCGTAGTTGGAGGCTGCACTTGTGCGATGATCGGCTCTCCTGGCAGCTTTCCGACATCATTTCCCCAGTACAGATTGTAATGAGCCACATTCGCAGGATCGGCAGGGATTTTGATTTTCACATCGCCTGCGATCTGATCTGCATCGTCATCCGTATCGACAAAAGTAATACCCGCAGGAGGATTCAAGGTAATGATCGAAAAAGGAGCTCGCTGAAAAATGTTGTAGCCGTCATTTTGCATGTACAGCGCCTCGTACTCACCTGCTGGCAATGACTTTGTAAAGCTCATCGCACCATTCGGCTGACCGTTTGCACTCGTATATTGCCAAGCGAGAGAAGGATTGCTGCCCTGTGGAATGGCACCTGCTTTATACAGTCCGATCCAATCCTTCAAGGAAGCTCCTGTATACGACAAGGAAACCGGTTGACCATACAAATAGGTTTGCTTGTCCATCGTGACAGTTTGCGCTCCTGCTGCCTGAACACCTTGGATCATAAAAGGTTGAGTCATTCCCATGAAGGCAACCGTAACACCCAGTACCATCGACATCGTTTTGTTTATCACTTTCATAATAAACGCGCACCTCATTTCGATCAGATTGATAGAGTCCGACTGATGATTTTTACACGACCTTGCTGCTGACTTTCAGACCAATGACACCAATCACAATGAGTGACATCCAGAGCATTTGCTGTAGATTGATCATTTCTTTGAATAAGAAAATACCAACGAATGTAATGAGAACAATCCCGACACCAGACCAGATCGCATAAGCGACACCGACCTGTATATAGCTGAGTGCGAAATTAAGCAGAGTAAAGCTGGCACCGTACAACAGAAACATCAGAATGGATGGCCACAGCTTGGTAAAGCCCGCAGATAGTTTCATCGAAGTCGTACCTGCTAGCTCCAACAGAATAGCGAATGCGAGGAGAACCCACCCCCACCCGATCCCCTCATTCATGCCGTGATGCCTCCACCTTCAGCTGTGCGTAGGAGGAAATCACTGCTTCTGCTTTCTCCAGGATTTGAATCCGGTCAGACGAGTCTTCCTTGCTCACAATGCCAATCGTCACGGAAACCCCTGCACTTTTCCCCATGCGTATGTCGCCGCTCGTATCGCCGATGACAGCGACTTCTCTCGGCTTCAAGCCCAATTGGGTACAAGCTTTTACCACCATGTCGGGATAAGGCTTGCCACGCTCTACCTGATCATTCCCGATAATGACTGGAAAATAAGAGCGAATGCCCATCCATTCCATATGCTTGATCGCTTCCTCTGTTTCGTCTGCGGTTACAATCCCCATAAACATTCCGTGGTCGCGACATTGTTCGAGGAACGGGATCAGCCCCGGAATGGGATAGGCAGGACGAGTCTGCTCCATATCCTGATAAGCTCGCTCCTTGCACTCTCTAGCGAGTCTCATTGATTCTCCCCACGATAGTCCCTGACGATAACCTTGCCATGCCAGGATCGCAAGCAAATCACCAGTCGAACCCATCGCTAACGGACCATTGATGCTGTAGTCGCATACGTGCCCGTCTTCGTCGTGAACAGTCCCCCACAGCTCTGCGAGAGGAGCGATCTGGGCCGGCTGTGGAAGCTGGCTGGCAAAATGACGATGGACGGATTCGCTCCAGTACCCCCAGAGCCGCACAAACTCCAGCAAAGTACCATCCTTATCGAACAAAATCGCTTTGACCGTATATCTCTTGTTGTTAACAAGTAAGTCGGGCATCTTTTTCCCACCTGCATTCCATTTTGAATCGGATTTGACTTTACTCTTTCGTCCTGACGAGAAGCGCATCCGTTCTTTTCTGAATCTTGCCTGCCATCCACATGATCGCGGTACGTACCAACAGATTCGCCACAATGATTAACGTAGACATCGCAGCAGCTTGCGCGATATCACCTGAGTCCTCCTTATTCACAATCGCAACCGCAGCCGGTTTCAGGTCCGGTGCATACAAGAAAATAATGGCCGAGACCGTCACCATGCTATTGATGAAATAGTAGAGGAACACTTCCAAAATCGTCGGCAATGACAACGGAACTGTCACCCGCAGCAATGTCCGATACCAGGGCACATTCATCGATTCCGATGCAGCCTCGAACTCACTATCCAGCTTCTTCAGACCGGACGTCATCGTCAGGAAAGAAACCGAGTAGAAGTGAACGATGTTACACAAAATGACGATCCAAATCGTGCCGTAAATGCCATGCAGCGGTTGATTCGGATTGTTGAAAAAGAATACGTAGATCAAACCGAGCACGAGTCCTGGCAATGCAAGCGGCAGCATGGACAGAAAATACGCTGACTGACGCAGCAGACGATGCCCGCGTGACTTCTCGATGAGATATGCGAACAAAAAAGTAGCGACTGTACCAATCAATGCCGTCGCAAACGCGATAAGCAAGCTCGTCACAAACGGTCCTTCCCCATCCAAAAAGTCTTCGTAGTGTGTAAAGGAAATGGACAGATTGTACGGCCACACTTTTACAAGAGAGCCGTAAATCGCAACCAGGATGATGCTAATAATCACAGCGGACACGGCGGAGCAAAACACGTAGAACAACCCATCTCGCAGTTTGTTGCGTTCAATTCGGTAAGGGGTGGACTTCGCACTCAACCAACCGCTCTGTTTACGTTGGGAGATGCGATCGATCACAAATGAAATGACGGCTGGTATCAACAGCAACACCCCAACGGCCGCACCCATTTGCATGTTTTGTTGCCCAATAACCTGCTTGTACAAATCTGTCGCCAGCACGTTGTACTGCCCGCCGACCACTTTGGGAGCACCGAAGTCGGTAAAGGTCAAGACGAAGCAGACAAAAATGGCACTGATCAGCGCAAACCTCGTACCTGGTACCGTGACTGTCCAAAATGTGCGCCACTTGGACGCCCCGAGCGTTTCTGCCGCTTCATACATCCGGTAATCTGCACTTGCGAGTGCCACCGACAGCATCAGAAACGCCTGCGGAAACGTATAGAGTACTTCCGCCATCACAATCCCGATAGGCCCGTAGAGCTCCATACGGAATTCCGGCAACAGCCCAAAAAATCCGGTAGAAATCAGCCCTTGATTGCCAAACAGGTAGGTCAGCGCCAAGCCGTGCAGCATAGAGGGGGCGAATAGCGGCAAGAGCGCAACAGACCGATAAAACCATTTGCCACGAATCGCGCTTCTCTCCAGTGCGTAAGCAAATCCGAAGCCCAGCGTAACGGCAATGATCGTCGTGACCGTCGACACCTTAATGGAGTTCCACAATGACATCACGAGAGCCGGCGTCGAGAAGTAATTGGCAAAGTGCATGAGCCCAATAAAGTTCCCGTCCTGATCCGTAACTGCCTTGATCACCAGCTCACCAAGCGGCAGCAGGATGGCAAACAACAGCGCGATGGTCATGCAGAAGATGATCGCGTTTTGGCTCCATTGGTTGGCATCAGGGCGTATTCGTTTTAACCAGGTGTCCATATCGTATGCGCTCCTTAGCCAACAGCCAGGTCTGCCGTATCATCAAAACGGATGACATGCTCTGGCGGCAGAGTGAAGGCAATTTTTTGATCCGGCCAAACATGATGAGACACCATAGCATGTGCCGGGACATCAATCGTGACAAACTGTTGCAACAAAGTACCTTGTGGACCGATTAACTCTGCGACAATCCGATAATGCGTACCGCGATATTCCAGCTCGCGCACGATTCCTTGTCTGCCTTTTTCATGCCCGTCACGCAGCAACTGAACATGCTCCGGACGGATGGCGAGCATAGCCTGTTCCGAGTGCTTATCCGACTGGATAAAGCTGATGGCTCCGATAAAATCAGCGACAAATGGCGTTTTGGGACGCTCGTACACTTCTTTTGGCGTACCGACCTGAATGATGCGCGACTGGTTCATAACCACGATGCGGTCCGCCATCGTCAACGCTTCCTCCTGATCGTGCGTTACCATAATCGTCGTCATCCCGAATTGATGATGGAGCCGACGAATTTCGTTTCGGAGTTTGGCGCGAACCTTGGCGTCCAGCGCAGATAATGGCTCGTCCAAGAGCAAGCAGTCCGGCGAAAACGCCAAGGCCCTCGCCAGTGCTACCCGCTGCTGCTGCCCTCCTGATAATTGGGCCGGGACTTTGTTGCGGTGTTCTCCCAGCTCAACCAGATGAAGCATTTCCTCTACCCGATCAGCAATTTGTGCCTTGGAGAAGCGATTACGCAATCCGTAAGCAATGTTTTCACTGACCGTCAAATTCGGAAACAAAGCGTACGATTGAAACATCATGCCAAAATTCCGTTTCCCTGCTGGCAGCGAGGTAATGTCTTTCCCGGCAATGACGACGCTCCCTTGATCCGCTTTTTCCAGTCCTGCGAGGATGCGCAACAACGTTGTTTTACCGCAGCCGCTCGGTCCGAGCAGACAGATGAATTCATTCTTGGCAATGTCCAGTTGAATGTCCTGAAGCGCTGTGTGCTTCCCAAATCGCTTGGCGAGATTGCGTAATGACAAATAGCCTTGCCCCATCACAAATGCTCCTTTATTCTTTACTTTTTCGGTTCAGCCTTGGAGCCGTACTTCTGCTCCCACTCTTTCAGAATGCCTTCGCGGTCTCTTGCTGCTTGATACAAGTCCAGCTTGGTCAGCTGCGATACCGGATCTTGTTTGTAGCCTTCCGGAATTTGACTTCCTTCTTGCTTGATGCTCAAAATCGCGTAGTTTTTGTTGTATTCCTTCATCGGCTCATCACTGATCGCCCAGTCGAGGAACAATTTTGCTTCTGGCTTGATGTCTTTTTTCTTTACGAGCGCGCTCGCTTCCATATCCCAACCCGAGCCTTCTTTCGGGAACACGACTTCGACTGGAGCTCCTTTTTTCTGTTCCTGGATGCCGCTGTATCCATAAGAGATACCGATTGGCGCTTCACCAGCGGACGCCATCTTCGCCGGCTTGGAGCCAGAGTGCGTGTAGACCATCATGTTTTCATGCAGCTTGTCCATATATGCCCAAGCCTTGTCTTTGCCGTACAACTGATGCAGGGCGTTGACGGTCAAGTAGCCTGTTCCAGAAGAAGCAGGGTGAGGCATCGCGATTAAGCCCTTGTATTCTGGTTTGACCAAATCTTCGTACGACTGTGGGATGGGTAGATTGCGCTTTTCCATCTCTGCTTTGTTAACAATAATGGCTGTCTCCCAAATATCCATGCCTACCCATTTCGGCGGGTTGGCCTTGTCCTTGAATTCAGCCAGTACACGATCTACGCCCTTGGGAGCATATGACTCCAACATTTCCATATCGTCCATCACCAAAAGACTGGTGGCAGCCAGACCCCAGATTACGTCGGCTTGCGGATTGTCCTTCTCGGCAATCAGCTTGGCTGTCATGATACCAGTGGAGTCACGAACGATGTTTACTTTGATATCCGGATACTGCTCTTTGAAAGAAGTCAGATACGTCTTGATCTGTTCATCTTCAATTGCCGTGTACACATTGATCTCTCCAGATGCGTTAGACACAGCAGTCTCTGAACCGGTTTGCCCACTGCTTGATGCTGTTCCCTCTGTCTTCGGTGCTCCGCAGCCTGCCAACAAACTCGTAACGACCAACGTTGCTGCCATCACATTCCACTTGATTTTCACTGTGATTCTCCTTTTCTGAAAGAAAGTATCGGATAAAAACCATATGTGTTCAAAAATTATTGTACATTCGCATTGTGTTTCGCCCATGAAACCACTGTTAATTGAGCATTAAGATTACGTAAATGCTCATAACAATAGCTTTATCACCGTGTTGAAAGAATTTTTGCTATAATGGAAGTATCATACAAAAAGAATTGAACGAAATAATGATGACGGTGGCACGAGAGGGAAGTGAATATTCGCATGTCTTTGAACGAGGAAAATGTACGAGAAGAAAAACGCCTCCATATTCGTAAACAAATGATTGAAGCCATAGCGGAAACAATGGACTTGTATGGCGCTACTCATTCCTCGGGTCAGCTTTACGGTGTTATGTTCTTCGAGAATCGCCCAATGACGCTCGACGAGATGAAAACACAGATGAACATGAGCAAAAGCAACATGAGCTATGCAGTGAGATCCTTAATGGAATCCCGCATGGTCAAAAAACTCGAGGAAAAGCAGGAACGAAAAGAGCTGTATGCGGCGGAGACCAACTTCTTCACAGCGTTTCAAAACTTCTTCACATACAAGCTGCAGCGTGAAGTCGATGTGATGACCGGTGCCATCGACCAGGCAATGCCTGAATTAACCGAGCTGATCCTTCAGGAAAGTACCTCTGATGAGGAACGAAAGCTCGCCCTCCAAGATTTGCACAAGCTCCGACATGCAAAAAAGTATTACGAATGGTTACAAAATTTTGTGTATACCTTGGAACAAGGTGATTTTTTCGAAGAAGAGCCCGAATAGAAAAAAGCCATCTTTCTCTCCAAAGCTAGAGGAAAAGATGGCTTTACTTTTTACTTTTTCTTCTCTTGACGCACCAAATACAAGAAGTACGGAACACCGATGACCGCCGTCACAATACCCGCGGGAATCTCGATCGGAGGATTCAGCCCTCTCCCCAATGCATCTGCAATCACGAGAATCAACGCTCCCAAAACCGCCGCACCTGGCAACAGATAACGATGCTGATGACCAAATAGCTTTCTCGCCATATGTGGCGCAATCAATCCCACAAAGCCGATCGAGCCAATCGCCGCTACACATGCGCCTGCCAATGCAACCGCGAGCAGCAAAAGCATATAGCGTGTTCGCACGACATTCAGTCCCAGCCCGGTAGAGCTACCTTCATCTAGACTGATAATGTCCAGCTTTCGGTGCAGGGCAAGGCTAATGGGAATGAATACGAGCAGCCACGGCAGCAAAGCGTAAATTTCATCCCAGCCTTTCCCCCACAAGCTCCCTGCCAGCCAGACAAGTGAATCATTGGCTTGCATCGGATACTTCACCATGATGAATTCCGTCAACGCTTGGCAGATCGCCCCTACTCCCATGCCGACCAAGGCAAATGTAGTTGGCTGTGCACCGCTTTTCCGAGTGAAATAAATGAGGGCAATCGCTACCGCCAGTGCTCCCAAAAACGCGACAATCGGGAGAAGAAGTGGTGAAGCGGTCGGAAACAGAATGATGACAACTACCGCGAACAAGCCCGCGCCTTTGGTTACACCTATGACATCCGGTGATGCCAGAGGGTTACGGATCATTCCTTGCAAAATCACACCAGCGATCGCGAAGCCCGCTCCAGCAAGAATCGCGAGCAACGCCCGCGGCAATCGATAGTTTTCAATCATAAACGTAAGCGACGAAGATTCGCCCATGATCACCCGAATGATTTGATCAGGGCCGATAAAGATAGGGCCGATCCCCATGCTAAGCAATGCTGCCACTAAGACTAAAGCAACGAGGCCAATCAGGAGTAGGGTGTTTTTTCGCGACGTCATACCATTTCCCTCCCCTTTTTTCTCGCCAAGTAAAGAAAGAACGGGGTTCCCAGGAGAGCCGTTACAATTCCTACAGGAGACTCAAACGGATAGGAAATCAAGCGAGCCAGTACATCGGAGATTGTCACCAGGACAGCACCACCAAGCGCAGACACAGGGATAACGACCCGATAGTCCGTACCCACGAGCCTCCTTGCGATATGTGGAACCATCAGTCCGACGAATCCGACAGCTCCGGCGACAGCAACAGAGGCGCCTGCCAAAATAACGACCACAACATAAGATAGCAGTCGGACGCGGGCGATTTTTTGTCCCAACCCCATCGCGACTTCCTCCCCCAGTCGAAACACAGACAAAGAGCCGGACAGCCAGATCGCCAGCAGGAGTCCCGCCATCGACCACGGCAAAATCAATTGCACATCCGTCCAAGCCGCTCCGCTAATGGAGCCAGACAACCAGTACAATACATTCGATATGTGTTCGTTAAAGATGATAATTCCCTTCGTAATGGAGGTGAGCAGCAGGTGGATGGCCATTCCTACCAAAGCGATCTTGAGATTGGTCATCCCACGGGAAGCTGCGAATCCAAAGACAACAAGTCCCCCGACAATCGCTCCAGCAAATGCAAAATAGATGAGATTGGCTTTCCCGATATCCGGTAAAAACACAATCGCGAGTACGACCACCAAACAAGCCCCCGCATTCACGCCAAATACTTGCGGAGATGCGAGCGGATTGCGGGTAACGGCCTGCATCACCGCTCCTGCCACAGCCAAATTCGCCCCGATGATGGCTCCCAGTATGGCTCTCGGAACCCGGATGGTTTGGAATATCAAGAGCTCCTTGGAGTATTCACCCGATAGCCAATGCGTCACTAACGATCGAATTTGCAGCGAAGCTACTCCGGTAAACAAGCTCAGCAAAAAACCAATGAGCAAGAGGATTGCCAAGCCGATCGCAATGAGGACAAAGGTACCTTTTCGTTGTCGTGTCGTTGTTTTCTGCAATACAAGCCACCTCGATCAATTACCACGTGCAAGAACACCGAAAAGACCAGATCAGCGATCGGTCTTTCCAGATTTTGCATCGTATGTGTTCTTATTTATCCTTACTGTACAAAAGGTTCACTGCCTCTTCGACAATGCGTTCCGCAGATTTCAGTCCGCGATAGCGCGTCCAGAGGTCACGATTTACTTTGTGTACTTCCTGATTTTTGACTGCGGTGATATTGTTCCAGAGCGGATTTTGCTTCCACTCGTTCAACAACGCGTCGTCTGCTTCCGCCAGGAAAATCACATCTGGGTCCCACTGTACCATTTGCTCCAGACTGATTTTTACCGTTGGTTCTGGCGCATCCTGAATCGCATTTTTGATTCCAATCATTTCGAGCAATTCACCATCAAACGATTTCGAACCATGTGCAGACAGCGAATCCGCGCGGAATACACCCAGCATGACATTGCGGGAATCCCCAGCAGGTATCTTCTTCTTAAACTCTGCGATGATCTCCTTGTGCTTGATCAGGCGTTGTTCTGCTTCTTTTTGCTTGTTCAGCGCTTCCCCAATCGTGGCAAACGAGCTCAAGTTTTCCTGATACGTCGAGTTGCGGCTTTTCAAAATGATCGTCGGTGCGATTTTTTGCAAATCCTTGTAAATGTCCTTGTGGCGATTCAAATCACCGATAATCAGATCTGGCTGCAACGAGCTAATGACTTCCAGACTCGGCTGCTGGCGAGTCCCCACAGGAGTATACTCGATTTTTTTGCCGATCAGTCCTTCTACGTCCTTATCCTTCTCTTGCGCGATTCCTACAGGCGTCACTCCCAGCTCCCATAGTCCGTCTACAAAGGAGTACTCCAACGCGACGACTCTTTTCGGGTCCCCGGTAATTTCTGTTTCGCCCAACTCATGTTTCACGATGCGCTTTTGTGCGGTTTGCGCACTATCTGTACCTGCTGCTGGCTGTTTTTGCTCTGCGCTGCCGCACCCGGTCAGTAATACCGTACCTGCCAGTGCAAGCGTCCAAAGCATATGACCGAGACGTTTCATTCCGTTTGTTCGCTTCATCTTTTGTCCCTCACTTGATGTGATTGATAATGATTATTATTACCGTTGAAATGCGTTTTTTATTGTAACAATCTGCTGTCGCAAATGAAACATTGTGCTTATTAAACCTTTTACCGTAATAAAGATGATTAACGTCATTTTATTCATGCTCTGCCATTACGAAAAAAGCCGTTACGTCTCAACCATCGACGTAAACGGCTTTTCGCTACGATGCTATTTGTTGTATGGCGAATGACTTACTTCAGACGTCAGGCTCAGCTTCTCTAATGCTTCCTTGGCAGGCGCATAATTCCCCGCCATCGCCAACGACGTCTGATAAGCTGCCACAGCCTCCTCCACTTGACCCAATCCTTCGTAGCATAACCCTTTGTAATACCAGGCGTGAAAACTTCCCGATCCCTTCAAGGTCAGATGACGAATGTTGCTCTCACCTAGCTCCAAGCAGTGATCGAACGTCATCAAGGCTCGTTTATAGTCCTTTTTCAAATACTGAATGATCCCTTTGTACAAATGCAAATCAACGTAGTCAGGATAAATCTCGATTGCCTTTTCAATTCCTGGCCACGCTCCCTCAGCACTGCCGATTGAGATCAACGTAGAGTATTTGAGCTTATAAAGAAGCGAAGGAGGCATCATATGGTTTTCGAGAAACCCGATAATAGACAGATTCACGAACTTGAACGTTTTCTCATGCTCCTGGATACGTGAGAATTCACTGGCAAGATGATACTCAATCCACGGAGAGTGGCCCTCTTTTTCCAATTCCTTCATGAGTAGCCCAATATTACGCTCGAATTTGTTCTTTCTGCCAGTAAATTCATTCATGTAGCCGTAATGGTATATCCGTACAGGCAAGATTTGAATATGGAGATCTTCGGTCAGATTGGGAAGAACCTCTTCTACGTTGAGCGTTTCATGAATGGGAAAATGGAAGCGAAAACCGATGCCATTGCGAAACAAACGTGAGTGAGCGATATGAAAAGCATCGTCTTCATTTATTTCATCTCCAATGTAATTTATTAGATGGATATAAAAAAGAGAATCCTCTTGACCGCGAAGCAGCTCTTTCAATTTCTTGCTGTCTTCCTGATTCATTTCCTCATCGGCATCCATCCACAAAATCCAGTCGCCCGTTGCTTTTTCCAGTCCAAAGTTTCGCGCTTCTGCGAAGTTATCCTGCCACTCATAAGAGTGTACGACCGCTCCGAATGACTTGCCTATCTCTACCGTTTTGTCGGTACTTCCCGTGTCTATGATAATCATTTCATCCACAAGGTCTTTCACGCTTTCCAAGCACTTGTGAAGGCACTCTTCTTCGTTTTTTACAATCATACATAAGGAAATTTTGGGCGCCTCCGACATGCTGCTCATCTCCTTTTACACACATCACTGAGATCGTAGTCTATCCCCCCTTTACTCTATGAACGGACTGCTCCTTTCAGAACGGCGCCATTTCCTTGGTTTTCGAACCTTTTGCTAAAGCAGCGCATAGGTAGTGGTAGGCAGATATCACAAAGAAAGCAGGGATCGTATCCATGCATGACTCATGTCCCTTGTGCAACAGCGCTCAGGTTGCGCTTTTCTACCAGTACGCTACCTTTTCGCTCCTAACGTGCACAGATTGTGATCTCGTTTTTCAACCTCACCTCGATCAAGTCAACGTGCCACAGCTGGTTGCAGACATTTATGATGCAAGTTGGGTTTCCATGCGGGATCAATATGCCAAAAATACATTTACGGAACATGCGATCTTCCATACATTGCTGCTCGATATGTGGTTTTCGGAAAAAGGAAAGCTGCTCGAAATTGGTCCAGGAACAGGAGAGTTGTTATTCCTTGCTCGTGAGGCTGGGTGGGAGGTTGTTGGGGTAGAGCCGTCGCACCAATCATGCGCATACGCCCAAGACCGGTATGGGCTACAACTGGTTCATTCGTTATGGAACTCCTCCGTTCTCGCCCCCGAACACATTGGTACTTTTGATGCCATCGTTTTTTGTCACGTCTTTGAGCATATTTCGCATCCGAAGCAATACCTTGAAGAATTGAAGGGGTTTCTTAAACCAGGAGGAAAAATCATTTTTAGCGTGCCGAACAAAAACTCGTTCACCAATAAACTGTTTGGGGTGTATTCCCCGTTGTATACCGAGAATGACCACCTCTTTCATTACTCCCGTGACAATCTGATCTCACTGCTCCATCAAGGTGGCTGGGAGGTCCTCTCTATCTTTTCTCGAGAAGAAACAAACCGCTTGGAAAACCATCTGCGCAAGACCACGCAAACACCTTTACCGATCCATGACATCATGAAGCTAGCTGTGAACCTCCAGTCGACCTTCCAAGGCCATGAAATCTTCTGCATTGCAACACGACAAGCGCAGGAGGTGCAGCACATAGATGACCAGAGCCAAGCTGACTCTTTCCATGATTGTGAAAAATGAAGGCAATCGGTATTTGAGACAAGCGTTGGAAGCACATAAAGACTTTATTGACGCAGCCGTCATCGTCGACGATGGCAGTACCGATCATACCGTGGATCTCTGTAGAGAGGTTCTCAAGGGCATTCCTCTTCATCTGGTTCAAAACGCTACCTCTCAGTTTTCCAACGAGGTCGCCTTGCGCAAACAACAATGGCAAGAAACAATCCAGACTGAGCCGGAATGGATTTTGAATCTGGACGCCGATGAAATCATGGATAGCGCCTTCCCCTCAAACGTTTCCGATATTTTGGAACAGCAGACATACGAGGCGATCTACTTTCGTTTGTACGATATGTGGAGCGAGACGCATTATCGCGAAGATGTGTATTGGAAAGCCCATCATTACTACCGTCCTTTTATGATCAAATATCGCCCTGACTTCCCATATATATGGAGAGAAACCCCTCAGCATTGCGGCAGATTCCCTCTCTCGATCAACCAATTCCCTTACCTGTGCCATCCATCACGCGTGAAACATTTTGGCTGGGCACGACTCGAAGATAGACAAAGCAAATACAACCGCTATCAGCTCCTCGACCCCGACGCCAGATATGGCTGGAAGGAACAGTATGAATCCATCTTGGATCAACATCCCAATCTGTTGGAATGGGTGGAATGAAGATGATCATTCGCGATATCGAAAAGGCTTTGCAGCAGTCCAATTGTAATCACTGGCGATACAACTCACTCACGCTGAGCAAACAGGCACTCGTACATGCATGCCGTCATATCAACAAAGAAAAGGAGGAGTGCCAGGTGCTTCAGTTGGGTGGAGGTGACTCCGCTCTGTTTTGGAAATCACTTGGCGATCTTGAGCTGCTCCCGGTCCAAGCAACCATCGTGGAGCATCATCCGGTTCGTGCAAAGGAAATTAAGGAAAGCTTAGGGGATGTACCGCATGTCGCTTTGGTGACCAGCTCTTTGAAGCAACTATCCGAAGAGGAATGGAACAAGGTCTTCGACAATCCAGCAGAGAGCAGGAGCTTGTGGCCTGCCATCGGACAGCATGTTCCCGAGAATCAATTTGATCATTTTTCTATTCAAAAAGCATTTTACGCCGATTTGGACCAACTATCGCTTTCCAGTCATTCAGTAGATGTCATGGTTGTGGACGGTCCGCATGGCAACGGCCGCTCTCTTGCCTATCCACTATTTATTGACACACTCAAACCAGATGCACTTATTCTCGTAGATGATTTTGATCACTATCCCTTTCTGGCTCACCTCGGAAAAATCTATCACTACGAAGAACTTTTTCGAGAGATAGCCGGAAATCGTCGCTGGGTATTGGTAAGGCTCCGGGGCTTACATACGCATAAATCTATGAGGTGATGATCATGTCCCAAGCATCGATCCCTAATATTACGCCTGTTATCTCGATTACTCTTGGCCAAACCACTTCGCTCTTGCTTGCATCCATCGCGTTAGAAGAACTGGCTTTGGCTCACATTCTGAACGCAGAGGCTGAAAAGCTCCAATTTGTTTTAGGCACCCTTGTTCCAGGGCTTGAACCACCCGCTACACTCTCCGACATCCTGCTCGTCCATTCAAGCGTTCGTCAAACGATACAAGATGTCATCAAAAAAGAAATACTTCTCCAATTCAAATTGGAAAATATCGTGGATAATCTTCTTCCCCAGATTCCTTCGAGTTAATAGGCCTCATTCGTATGGAAACTACCACAATACCACTGGTCCGGGTCAATCGATCCGGGCTTTTCCTTTTCCTTGTTTCTTTGCGCATGGTGTACAAATTAACAGTTCAGTGGGACACACACCTATGCATACACTTACCGTAGTGAAAACGAAGGGGGAATTTGCTATCGATCACGCGTTTAGAAGTAAGCGATAGGCTTAAATGAGTAAAATAGTTACCCATTACTTCAAAGAGGTGATCTCATGTCTCAATCTACCATCCCTAACATTACCCCAACGATTTCCGTTACGATTGAGCAATCCGTATCTTTACTGCTGGCATCCATTGCTCTGGAAGAATTGTCTTTGGTGCATATTATGAATGCAGAGGCAGAAAAACTCCAGTTTGTGGTAGGTACATTGGGGGTTACGCCTGAGGTCGTCCCCACCATCTCTGACATTCTCGCCGTTAACAACAGTGTTCGCAAAACGCTACAAGATGTCATCAAAAAAGAAATGCTCTTGCAATTCAAGCTGGAAAATGTGGTTAGCATTATCCCGGGCGCCTCTACTTCCTTATCGAATGAATACGATTAAGTTGTCATATTAAGATCGCGGTTACATAACATGTACTGCGAGGAAGTTTCCATTTATTCACTATCAATTACGCGATCCTATGACGATCCTATCGTTTTTAAGTACGTTGTAAGAAACTTGCCCGAAGGAGTTCTGTGCAAATAAAGGGAAGCAGATCTCCTTCTATTTCGGGCAAGTCTTATTTTGTATACAAAATCATACAAACAAAGGATGTAGATAACGATGTCAATGCCCACGGTCCCCAATATAACACCGGAAATCATATTGAAACGCAACGAAGTATTAAATCTGCTTCTCACCTCCATTGCGCTGGAGGAAATCGGACTTTCTCACATTATTAATGCAGAGGGGCAAAAGATCCAAAAAATCGTGAAGGAGCAATCCCTCTCGCTCAATGATGCACTTGCCCTAAACAATAGCGTGGAACGAATGCTGCGCAATGTCATCAAGACAGAGATGCTCTTGCAATTCAAGCTGGAGGACATTATTAAGCTGGAGCAGATGCATGATCATCATAACCACGATGACTTACCTGACTTGCCCGACCTGACTTGCTTCAAAGAATAACCCTCACTACTCACACTGCTTCTCATGGGATCATAATTTTATTGAAGAGGGATGATGATGACCTTACAAGATAAAGTTCAATCAAATGATTTGCCGACGCGCGAAGAAGCTTTGAGTCATTTGCTGCAATCGATTGCTCTAGAGGAAGAAGCCTTGTCCAGATTGCTAAATGCTGAAGCTGACAAAGCCCTTGCTTTCGTTGGCAAAAATCTGGACTTCCCCAACAACCCGTCCAATGATGAGATCATCACCTTTAATCGTACAGTCATTTCGATTCTGGATTCGGTGCTGATGGCTGAGTGGCTTTTGTTAAAAAAACTGGATGCAGCCATTCACATGTACCCTGTGGCGCTTAAATCAAATTTTGAGATGGAAGAATCCGATTTCGGGGATGAATTGGATGACATCACCATCGACTATTAAGGATTGTTCATTTCAGGAATTCGAGGTCAATTGCCATGAAGAACAGAGGTATCGATGACACCGTTCTAAAACTGACCTATTCCATCGTCCAGTTGGTCAAAGGATTGGAATCCCGCTTTCATCATGCCAAAGATTACGAGCTTATGCTGTTTGGCTACCAACTATCAAAGATGATCAATCTGCTCGTCAGACTGCATACCCACACACATAATAAGCAGATTACTCACAGCTTCCTTTTTGAATCGCGTAACCCTCTCCATCCCACAAGCGAAACATACACACATGTCCTTGCTGCGATTGCCCAGTTATCGGAGTTGGTAAAGTCGTGGAGCTTTCCACATAAACAAATCGCGACATTCATTGAAGATCATTTGCGGCAATTACAAGCTTTTTACTTGATAGAAGACCATCCCCATCATCAAGCAAAGTCTATGGAGCCGGAAGAGGATTCCCCCTACGAAGAACCGATGCAATTAGAGCTGGAAGGAGTTTTTCCAGATGACGAACCGATACAGTTGGATCTGGGTGAGCAAACGAAAGCCACTGACGTTCCACCTATGCCTCCCCCAACCCCTCCATTGCTCGCAAATGACGCACGCATCGATACAGCCAACAACCGGAAATCACTACGTCCAAAACCCCCATTATTAGCACAAACTGCGTCTATCCCTACTCCCAATAAAAACAGAAACAAATCCGTGCGTTCCAAGCCTGTAGCGAACGTGGAAAAAGTGCGTGGCAAGAAAAAAATGCAAGCGAAGCGAGTGTCTGCACCTGCACGGCCTCCCTATGTACCGAACTCCGTAAAGGTACGTATCGGCAATGTCACCAAGATCATCCACATATGAACCTGAATCTAATGAAGGAGTAAGGTATATGGATCGTTTGGAATTGATCGAAGTGGCCGGCAACAGTTATGTGGTCTCCGGTAAATACGGGATCGGGGTCTATTTGGATAGGTCCAGCAAAACCGCTGTTTGCATTGATAGCGGCCCAAATGCCGCTGTCATCGAGAAAGTATGCAGTAGAATCAGCGATCGAGGGTATCAAATCCTTGCCGTTGTTCATACACATGGTCACGCTGTTAACCACGGTGGCAATCTCTATTTGAAAAAAAGGTTCCCCAACCTTCGCATCTATGCGACACATTTAGCATCCTATATCATCGAAAATCCACATCTCGAGCCTTTGGTTTTCGACGCAGGTGGAGGGTCTGATGCGAAGCCTGATCAAAACAAAAGGAATGAACGTGCGCTCGTAACGGATTACCTGCCATCCACCGATGGTATCTTTCACGTCGATACCATTCCATTCAAAATCGTCTCCTTACCTGGACATTCGCCGGGAATGGTCGGCATTATTACCCCTGATCATGTTCTTTACTGCGGCGATGCCTTGTTTGGCCCCAAAACGTTGAACAAGCAGGATCTCCTTTTTTTTAACGATCTGAAGGCTGCCAAAAGAAGCTTCAAGAAGCTCTCGATGATGAAATTGAACGCTTATGTGCTGTACCATGGTGGACCCTTTAATACAGTAACGGGTTTAATTAACAAGCATCTCAGCCTTATGAAAGACACCTCTGCTTTTCTTGAAGCATGGA
Source organism: Brevibacillus sp. HB1.2 (assembly GCF_013332495.1). Taxonomy (NCBI): domain Bacteria; kingdom Bacillati; phylum Bacillota; class Bacilli; order Caryophanales; family Paenibacillaceae; genus Brevibacillus; species Brevibacillus sp. HB1.2. The sequence continues at coordinate 55,953 of NZ_JABMIU010000018.1, forward strand.
TTCATGAGCAGCCAAGCACTCTCGAACAAGTAGTTCAAAAAGTCATGAAAAAATATGAGTTTGAAGATGACTTGCACCGCTACGGTTTGACTACTTCAATTATCCGCTCTTATGTAAAAGAGCTACAGCAAGAGAACCGAATTGTCGCAAAAGTGGACAATGGCTTACTGCTATTCAGTAAATCTGCGGAAACCGTTTGAACAAAGGCTACATATGGGGGTGTACCATGGGTAAAAAACGTATTTTAATCGGTAGTCCCGTTCAACAATTCCCGATCATTTTGGAGGAATTCCTTCAATCCCTCACGGAGCTGACTACCAAAAACGAACTGATTCATTACATGTTCATTGACGATAACAAAGACCCACTATCCAGTACACTCTTGGCTGATTTCGAGCAGGAGAACAAACGAACCGTCATCCTCAAAAACACAGACGATGACACGTATGTCCGAAATGAAATGACTCATTATTGGACGGAACGAAATATTTGGAAAGTAGCGCAAATGAAAGATACGATTATCTCCTATGCGCTCAAAGAGGGTTTCGATTACTTGTTTTTGATCGATTCCGATCTCGTTTTACACCCTCACACCCTGCAACAATTGCTTCGAGCCAATAAAGATATTATTTCCAACATTTACTGGACACGTTGGCAGCCTGATTCGATTGAGCTTCCTCAAGTTTGGCTGATGGATCAATACACATTGACTCGCGAAGGGGCGTCCGAATCAGCGGAGAACCAAAACTTTTTAGAGATGCTGCGTAAACCGGGTGTGTATGAGGTAGGAGGTCTCGGTGCATGCACGTTCATCCATCGAAAGGTCTTGGAGGCAGGCGTCAGCTTTAAACGAATAGCTAACTTGTCGTTCTGGGGAGAAGATCGGCATTTTTGCATTCGGGCTGTAGCTATGGGCTTTTCTTTGCATGTGGATACGCATCTTCCTGGGTACCACATCTACCGTCAGTCGGATCTGGCAGGAGTGAGCGAGTATCGTAAAAAAAATGGCATGACAGCGGGAAAAGCGAATCAGATTTCAATTAGTTTATGCATGATCGTCAAAAATGAAGAAGACGCTCTGGAGTGTTGCCTCTCCACCGTTGCGGATCTCGTAGATGAAATCATTATCGTCGACACGGGATCAACAGACCGCACGAAAGAAATTGCGTCCAACTATGGCTGCGCCATTTATGATTTCGAGTGGGTTGATGATTTTTCCGCTGCCCGCAACTATGCATTCAGTAAGGCAACATGCCCCTATATTTTGTGGCTGGATGCAGACGATACCCTTCTGGAGAAAGACCGTCAGCTCTTCCGCGAGTTGAAGCTTACGTTGAATTACAGCATCGACAGTGTCACGATGAACTACAACCTCTCTGTGGACAGCAATGGGAATGTGGCGTACAGCATTCGCCGCAATCGCCTCGTAAAACGCGACCGTGGTTTTCGCTGGATCGGACCCGTCCATGAATATTTGGAAGTCAGCGGAAACGTCATCAACAGTGACATATCCATCACGCATAACAAGCAGAAGGAATACACGGACCGCAATCTGCAAATCTACCGACGCAGGGATGCTAAAGGGGAAGAATTCTCTCCACGGGACTTGTACTATTATGCGAATGAATTGCGTGACAATCAGTATCATGAAGAGGCCATTATTTTTTACACGAAGTTCCTGAACACCCAGCAAGGCTGGGTAGAAGACAACATTAACGCTTGCTTGAAGCTGGCGAATTGCTATTCCCATCTATACGAGAGACAAAATGTTCTATCGTCGCTATATCGTACGTTCAACTACGATCGCCCACGGGCGGAAGCGTGCTGCCAGATTGGAGCCTTTCATGTCGAAGATAAAAATTGGCTGCTCGCCATTTTTTGGTATGATCTCGCAACACAAGTGGAGCGACCTGCTGAAAAGCTCGCACACATCGACCACGTATCCTGGACGTGGCTACCTCATCTTCAACTCTGCTTATGCTATTCTCAAATGGGGGATAACGAGAAATCACGCCACCACAATGATATTGCCTACTTATACAACCCAACCCACCCTAGCATTCTCTACAACAAAAGGTATTTTGAGTCTCTGACCTGACTCCCCTCGTGATCATGAAAAAGTTACCCACCCTGTGGGTGAATGTATAAATGCCATAAGCAATGGTGGTCTATTTTTTGATGAGCACGGCGCTTACCGGTTAACACAAAAGCCAATCTGGAAATCAGATTGGCTTTTTTCTGTTTCTATACAGTCAGGCACCTGCACAGATAACGCCTCATAGCATAGTGAGAAGTTTTTGAATGTAACAGGAAGGATGAATGCCATGTCGCAAGCCAATATTCCCAATATTACTCCCACCATTACTATAACGAGAGACGATGCTATCAATCTTCTCCTTACTTCCATCGCCATCGAAGAGCTCAGCCTCGGGCATATTATTAATGCAGAAGCAGAAAAATTGCAATATGCCATTGGTACATTACCAGGTTTGACTGTTCCTGCTTCGATAAGCGATCTCCTTTTGGTGAATACAAGCGTACGCCAAACCTTGCAAGACGTTGCGAAAAAAGAAATGCTCTTGCAATCGAAACTGGACAACATCCTGTCTGTTCCATCCTACAGCACAGGTGGTATAACGGGGGCGACGGGCGGTGGTGCTACCGGACCTACTGGAGATACTGGGGATACTGGCGCTACCGGACCTACTGGGGCCACCGGGACTACCGGGGCAACAGGCGCGACTGGACCTGCTTTCACCGCTGAAAACTTCTCAGGCTTCTTATCAACTGTGACCCTTTGCGCATCTTCCCAATTAATTAACTGGTCAACGGCCAGCCCCTACTATGGCAGCCCAAGTTTCAGCCCTCTAACTGGCACTTACACAGTACCAGCGAATGGAACTTACTCCATAAAGGCAACCATTAACTATGAAACGACCGCAGCCATTACCGTTAACTTAGACGCTGGAATTACTCCCGCATTTGTCGTGCAAAGAATAACTCCGACCGCAACGGATTTGATTATTGCCGATTTCCCTGTTCTCAACGTAAACGTTGCGCTCGTACTCACATTAAGAGCCATTCTGGGGGCAGGAACCGTCACACTCGCGGGTGACGTTCAACTCAATGCAGGCGATACACTCGGTTTGTTCTATGTTGCCAATGGATTGACCATCAACCTCAACTTAGGTGGAGGAGGCGAGGGCATCGTCTGGTCCATTCACCGTCTCACCTAACAAGACTTTGCCTTTACGAAAAAAGCTGACTGCATCTAACATGCAGTCAGCTTTTTCTTGTCCGTTACATTCCCAGCTTACACCTTTTTCACAAATTCCGATTTCAATTTCATTGGACCAAAACCATCGATTTTGCAGTCGATATCATGGTCTCCGTCAATCAAACGGATATTTTTTACTTTTGTCCCGATTTTCACAACCAATGAAGTCCCTTTTACTTTGAGGTCTTTAATGACGGTTACAGTGTCGCCATCGTTCAAGACGTTTCCATTTGCATCCTTGATGACCTTGTTATCTTCACCGTTGTCGCTGTCTGCTTGCAGCGTCCACTCATGGCTGCATTCCGGGCATACCAAGGAGCTTCCATCTTCGTACGTGTATTCTGAATGACATTTTGGGCAATTTGGCAATTGACTCATCTTTGATATAACCTCCATTCGATACTGTCCATTCTACCATAACTAGCCTGAAAATCTGGTCATCTAACCAGTAAGACCTTCGTCCCGTGCTTTTTTAACGGCCTCTTCGCGATTCTTTACACCCAGTTTTGCATAAATCACTGTAGTGCAATTGCGTACCGTTCCTTCTGAAAGAAAGATTTTCTCCGCGATTGTTTTCATGCGTAGCCCCTCTACTAACGAGGCCAATATGCCTCTTTCCCGTTCCGTCAACCCATAGGGACACTCGCGTCCTTGCTTTTGGCGAAGTCCATTCAGCTCTTCTTGCTGCAAGCGCATTTCTTTGAAAAGGACATCCGCAATCTTATGGTTAATCAACGCTTCGCCCTGATGAACAACTCGTATCGCCTCTACGAGCTCGACCGGACTAACCGATTTTAACAAGTAGCCATTCGCGCCTCTCCCTAGCGTTTCTGTCGCAAGGGCTGTTTCTTCGAAGGTCGTCAACATAATGACACGCATATCCGGCCACCGCTCACGTATCGCTTGTAGTGTCTTCGCCCCGTCCATGACAGGCATTTGAACGTCCAAAAGTACGACGTCGGGCTTTTCTTTTGGAATAATGTCCAGTGCCAGCAAGCCGTTCTCTGCGACCCCGACCACCTGTAAATCTTGCTGATTCTGTAAAACGAGTTGCAAACTTTCCCTCACAATGGGCTGATCATCGACGATCAGGATACGTATGCCTGCACTTGGTACAGCCTGCATAGCTGGCAGACTACAAATGACCGTCACACCTCCTTCGTCCATACAATGGATCGATAATCGTCCCTGGAGTGCTTCCAACCTTTCCTTCATCGATTGCAAACCAAATCCGAATTCGATCGTCCCATTTCCTGCCCCATTATCTTCGACCTGCAATCGGATCAGAGCTTCTTCAAAGTAAAGTCCCACTTGAATTTGTGATGCTTTTCCGTGTCGCACAGCATTGGTCAGTGTTTCTTGCAAGCAGCGGTACAAAGTCAGCTTCATGGAACGGCTCAACGCATACTCAGCGCCGTACATACGCAGCTTGACGGATACCCCTGTAGCCACTTGAAATTGCCCGATCAATTCAACGAAGGCGGACTCCATGGTCGTAGCAGATTCATAGCCATTATGAGCCCATTTGTGGAAAATCCCTCTGGACTCATCCAAACCTTGTCGGGCCATCTGCAAAAGCATGTCCAGCCGACTAACCTCCGCATCTGGTATTTTAGACCGAAGCATCTCCATACCCATAATGAGCGATGTCATCGTGTGTCCGATCGTGTCATGCAGCTCTCTGGACATTTTGTTCCGTTCTTCCAGCAGCGTGATTTCCTCCACCTGGGAAGTGTATTGCTCCAATATCTGGTTCTGGTGTTGAATAATCAGGCCTTGCTTGTGCATACGGCTAAGCAATTGAAAGGCAAAACCAAGCGCATATGCCGCGAAATGGTACACAATTAGATCGCTTACGACTATAGGCTCGAAAGCAAACCCAATTGCCTCTCCCACAAGAAACGGCATCGCCGGAATCACCAAAATCGCCAATGGTCCCGTCCAGCGATAAGATCGTTCCACACTGTGATATCCGATGAGAAAAGCGATGGGGATAAACTGCCACCTTACTCCTTCAAAAAAGAAGTTCAAGGCAATGCACAAGCCTCCACTCAAAATAATCTCAGCGAACAAATATAAGTTACGAGAGTATCGACGCAAACAACTGGGGACGACAAGCACTAAGAACGAAACGATCAATGTAATCACTATCGGATAAGGCAATTGATCGTGATGGCGGACAAAACCAAGAATAATCGTCAATCCCCACATAAAGTGGATGGTGAAGATCATCCAGTCGACCCATAACCATCGTTTAACAAATGCAAGCAATTGGCACACCTCATCTACACCCAAACTTTTTCTCCATTATATTATCAGATGACGACCAGCTACTATCACGATAAACAATGACATTCTGTTACTTCTCACCGTGACACTCCTCATCCTATACTCATCCCTGTCGCTGGCCTTACAACAATTGACTGACGCAAAACGCGAAAGGTGATGAACATGACATTATTTGCTCTACGAAAATGGTTTGCCGTTCTGCTCGTATCCTGCCTCATGCTGATACAGCCTCTATCAGTGGCCAATGCTCGCTCGCCGCTTACTGCTCCTTCCATCGAACAAGTAGTTGATCCCCTCATGCAAAATGAAATGAACAACCTGCATATCCCAGGCGCAGCCATTGTCATTACCCAGGGAGATCGTATCATTTTTAAAAAAGGCTATGGTTTTGCCGACGTCGAACAGCAAATCCCCGTTGATCCTGAGCGTACGGTGTTTCGAATCGGTTCCGTGACCAAGTCGTTTACCGCTACTGCAGCGATGCAGCTCGTGGAACAAGGCAAACTTTCCTTACGCGAAGATTTGAATACCGTCCTAAAAGACTACAAAATTACCAATAATCGTTACGGCCCAATCACACTCCACCACCTGCTCACACATACAGCTGGTATAGATGAAAAAATTTATAAAAGAGACAACCGTCAGAGTGTGATACCGGAATTCTCGACCGAGACCGTAAATGAAACGCTTCAGATGCAGGAGACGATTTTCACGCCAGGCAGCAAATTTCAATACAGTAATGCGGGCACCGGATTGTTAGGAAGTGTAATCGAACAAGCTTCCGGTCAATCTTTGCATGACTATATGCGGGAGAATATCTTCCGCCCGCTAGGTATGGATTCCGCCGAATTGTATCTCCCGCAGGACAGGAGCAATCTAGCTAAAAGCTATTATTACGACGGAAACGGCTATCAAACGATTCCTTACTCGGGGATTATTTTCCCAGGGAGTGGTGCTGCTAATATGACACCCGTCGACTTCGCCCCCTATATGATCGCCCATCTTTCTGGCGGCAGCTATAACGGCACATCTCTGCTCAAACCAGAGACTGTCCAGCTTATGCATGCCCAACAATTCGCGGCCCATAAACGCATGTACGGGATCGGCTACGGCTTTTTTAAAGGAGAGACGAAAAACGGCATTCCTACCCTATGGGCAAACGGTGGAATTGATGGCTTTATCTCGAAAATGGTGCTGATTCCCTCAGAATCAATCGGCATCTTTGTTACGGTGAACGCCACGCATCCGGGCTTGGAGCTGCACGGTAAGGTCGTGAACGCGTTTACCGACAAGCTACTGACAGAGCAAGTACGCAAGCCCCTAACTCCTGTTGATGGCACCATAGACGAAATGAAAAAGCTGGAAGGTCAATATCTGCTTACCCTGACGCCCGAGAATGGCTGGGGCAAAGGGCTTCGCCTGCTCAGCAGCTACACCTACACAGTGAAGGCATTGGACGCGCAGACGATATCCGTGACTGGTTTGTTCCAGAATGAAGGACAACAATCCCTTGAGAAAAAGTTTGTGAAGGTAGACGATCATTTCTTTCAAGAGATCGACGGTGAGGAACAGCTATATTTTCACGAGGAACAAGGGAAATTTTATATGACAGGACCGATGAACTTTTCGCTCCCTCGCATCTCCTTCATCGAAAGTCCGCCTGTTCTCCTGGCTCTGTATGTGATTCCCGGAATCGCGTTCATCCTTCTTTCGCTCGTCTGGATCGCTCGTTTCGGGCTACGCAAATGGCGCAATCAATCGCACACTATTTCGAAGATCGTTCCGATTATGGCTCTGCTTCATAGCTTGTTTTTTATCATCCAGTTCACCTATGCAAACGCAGAGCTTGTCTATGGCTACCCAGCCTTCTACCAAGTCATTGTCGCATCCCTGCCGATTGTTTCGTTGGCCGCCGCCGCTTATTTGCTCCTGCGAATCGGAACAGCCAAGGAGCGCGATCGCTGGAAGGTAGCGAATAGTGTAACAGCGGTACTCTCCATCCTGTATACTGGCTATTTATTTTACTGGAACTTTCTTTCGATTCATTACTCCTAAGACTCCGATGCCGCAACTGAGCTTTACAGTTGCGGCATTTTTTTAAGCATAATGTTTGATCCAAAGAACTAGGATTAAACTAAGCCGCATAAGGAGGAACGAACCATGAGTACTTCAAGCTTAAAAATCGGGATTATTCTGGGTAGCTCTCGCCCAGGTCGAGTCAGTCCCCAAGTAGGTGCGTGGCTCAAAGGGGTTGCCGATCAACGAGGAGATGCAGCGTATGAAATCGTTGATATTGCGGACTTTCACTTACCGTTCTTTGGCGATCCGAGTGGTGAGCAACAAGTAGCCGCATGGGCGACAAAGCTATCCAGCCTGGATGGATTCGTATTCGTTACCGCCGAATACAACCACAGCATCACAGGGGTATTAAAAAACGCACTCGACCTCGCCCGCAAGGAATGGTACAACAAAGCGGCTGGTATCGTCAGCTATGGTTCGTCAGGCGGAACTCGTGCAGCAGAGCACTTGCGTGGAATCCTGGGGGAATTGCAGGTGGCCGACGTTCGTACACAACCTGCCTTCAATCTATTTACTGATTTTGAAAATTACACGGTCTTTACACCATCCGAATTGCACATCCCACATGTAAACGACATGTTAAATCAAGTGATTAGTTGGTCAACGGCATTACAATCGGTTCGAGACTAATAAGAAAACCTCTATCGAGGTCTTTTCAAGGAGGAGCGACCGCGTTTTAGCGGAAAGTTTCCATGCGCTCCGGAATTTATTTTATAAATTCCTATACGTTAGAAAAATGACTAGCAGTGATATCTGCTAGTCATTTCTTTTTCATTCCTCACTCATATCGCAACGCATCAATCGGATTGAGTCTGGCTGCCTTGTGAGCCGGGTAGAGCCCAAAGAAAATACCGATGGCACTGGAGAACCCGAAGGCGATTACGATACTTTCCCACGATAATAGCGGCGGCACATCGACATATTGCGAGGCAAACATGGCTGTCCCGATGCCGAGCAGCACCCCAATCGTTCCACCAATCAAGCAGACGATCATCGATTCGATCAAAAACTGTAGCATAATATCTCCGTAACGCGCGCCTAACGCTTTGCGAATGCCAATTTCCCGCGTCCGCTCCGTGACAGATACGAGCATGATGTTCATGACGCCAATCCCACCGACAAACAGCGCAATCCCGGCTGCAACACTAAAGATCGTGGTGAGCGTGCCGGAAAAGGAATCCATCTCCCCCAGTGCGTTCTCAATACTATCGATTTGGTAGTAGTTTTCGCGATCGTGCCTGCGGTTTAAGTATTTCTCTGTCTGACTCTTGGCTGCTTCCATCGTTTCCTTCGACTTGGCTTTTACGGTTATCGTATGAACGTACTTGTACCCGTCCATATTGTGCAGAAAGGTAATCGGCATATAGGCACCCTCTGATCGACCAGCCTCAACCATCAGCTTGGCTTCCCTTACCACGCCAATAACGATGACGGATGCTGCTTTGAAAGTCAAACGCTTGCCAATCGGGTCTTCACGTCCGAAAAGCCCTGCCGCTAATTTTTCGGTTAAAACGATAACCGGCTTCCCCTCTCTTACTTCCTTCGCAGTAAAATATCTGCCTGCAACTAGTTTCAAGTTGGGTTGAACCTTTAACAGATCCTCATTTGTTCCTTGTATACTTGCGTCCTTCCCCTTTTTCGGGCCACGAATCGTTCCAAAAAGATTTGTGAACGGCACGGCCTCTTCAATGTAGGGCGATTGTTGGGGAAGTGCATAAGCATCCTCCACTGTCAAATCAGTAATCTTGCTTCCTTGGTCCCACCAAACAGTAACGCTGAAATTAGTAGCACCCAGCTTCTCCAACTGATCGGTATAGGCCTGTTGACTGCCGTTTCCTAGTGTAATTACAGCAATAACAGACATGATTCCGATGATGATCCCAGACATCGTCAAGGTAGCTCGGAGCTTATTTGTTCCAATCCCTTCCAGAGCCGTACGAAAGCTTTCGAGTAAATTCACGTGAGGATCACCTCCTCGGACGCAGTAGCAAACAAGCGCTCCTCCACTCGCTCATCTCGGATGATATGACCATCTCGAAACGTAATGACCCGTTCGGCATGCTGGGCGATATCCGCCTCGTGCGTGACGAGCAGAATCGTTACCCCTTGCGCATGCAGCTCCTGAAAAATCGCCATGATCTCGATGCTGGAACGACTGTCCAGATTCCCCGTCGGCTCGTCAGCAAGTAAAATCGCAGGCTGGTTGACCAGCGCTCTGGCAATGGCGACACGCTGTCTTTGACCGCCGGACAGCTGCGTCGGTTTATGTTCCATCCGCTGGCCGAGTCCGACACGCTGCAACGCCGCTTTCGCTCTTTTTTTGCGTTCTGTCATGCCGACGCCCGCATACATCATCGGCAACTCTACGTTTCGCAGCGAAGTAGCACGTGGCAACAGATGAAACGATTGAAAGACAAAGCCGATTTTTTGATTGCGTACCTGCGCCAGCCCACTATCCTTCAATTGCGTAACATCAATTCCATCCAAGACATACGATCCGGAGGTTGGCCGATCCAGACAACCCAGCATGTTCATAAACGTCGATTTTCCGGAACCAGAAGGTCCCACGATCGCCACGAATTCACCTTGAGCCACGTGGATATTGATATTTTGCAAAGCAAACAATTCCAGCTCATCCGTCTTGTATTGTTTGGTTAACCCCTCAATGGTCAGCATATGTATCCTCCTTTACCCCGCAAACTCTTCGGGAGATGCTTGGAAGATCACTTCATTTTCTTGCAAGGTTTCCGGTGGATTCGCTACCAATTCTTCACTGCCATCCAATCCGCTTTCAATTTGGATAAACAATTCACTTTCAATTCCAGTCGTCACTTTTTTCTTCTTGGCCTTGCCATTTTCCACTACCCAGACAAAGAAAGATCCATCTTGATCCGTCACGACTGCCTCAATGGGGACTTGCATAGCGTTTGCTGCTTTTTGCAGGACGATGTTCACATCCACGTGAAAACCTGGCTTCAAATACTCCCTCGTCTCATTTAGATGAACAGCGACTGGCACTCCCGTACTCTCTCCACCCGGCTCTTTGCTGGTTACAGCCATAGGAGATATGCGCAACACCTTACCTTGCAACTGTTCTCCGCCTAAGGAAATGCCTGAGACCACCGCATCCTGTCCGATTTTGATTTTACGCAAGTCAGATTCTCCAACTGCTGCTTCGACCATAACATCATTGGTATCTCCAACCGTGAGAATTTCCTCGCCTTTACTTAGGTACTTCCCTTGTTTCACCTTCATGGAGAGCACCGTCCCCTCAATCGGAGACACGATGCTGCTTTGCACACGTTGCTTTTCATATTTTGCTTTTTCCAAATTCAGCTTTTGAATTTGCGCCTCGTAGGAGCGAATCTCTGCCTTGTCTGGCCCTTTTTGCTTCAAAAGTAAATCTTGCTTCGCGACCCTTACTCTTGATTCCGCAGTCTGTAGCTTTTGCTTCGCCTCCTCTACAGCCTGTTGGGTAGACACACCTGCGGTAAACAGCGATTGCGTTCGCTGGTAATCTTTTAATGCCGTTTGGTATTCGCGTTCATGCTGGGCAAGCTGCTCCTGCATTTTCGTGACTTCCTCAGGCTCCACACCTTTGGAGAGCTTTACGATATTCGCTTCCTGAATGGTGATCTGTGCCTCGATATCCATGATTTCATTGCTGACATCGGACATGTCGATATTGCCGATCACCTGCCCTTTCGTCACTTTGTCTCCCTCCTTGATGGAGAAATTCCGCAGTTCTCCTGCATAGTTAGCGAACAATGTATGTTCATTTCGTACTTTGACCATGCCCGACGTCAAAATCGTGCTTTCCAAGTCGGCCGTTACCACCGTTGATAACATGACAGGAATGCCATTCTTCTTTTCGCCCGAAGAAGCCGCATAGCCGCCAAGCCCAGCGACAAGCACGCCTACCCCCAGCCAGATCCACAAACGCTTTTTCATCCTTCCTTACCTCCCCAAAAACTGTAAGCTCCGGTCATCTTTGGCCAATCCAAAAACCCCACTTCTTCCTTCGCAGTTTCCACCCTGGCTCGTCACCCGATCAGGATAAGAAAAACTTTTAAAAGAAAAAGTGGGGTAATCCTTAAATTTTTTTAAAGTGAGGTAGTCTGTTCGTAAGGTAAGCGTATTTCAAAAACGGTGCGGATCAAATTGCTTTGCGCAGAAATCGTCCCTTCGTGGCGCTCGACGATATTTTTGGCGATAAATAGCCCAAGACCTGTGCTTCCGTTTTGATGGCTTCTGGCCTTGTCTCCCGTGTAAAACATTTCGAAAAGATGCGGCAGATCTTCCGGGGGAATCTCGTGACCATAATTGATAATCTGCACAACGACCTCGTCACCCGCAAGAAAACCTTTGATATCAACAAACTGACCATCGTGCCCGTAGCGGATGGCATTGGTCATGATGTTCTCGAAAACGCGTGCCAAGAGCTCGCCATCCCCGTAAACCGTCAATCGTGATGCCACATTCATTCTGGCTTCCAACTGATTTTTCTCCAGGGAAGGATATAGCTCCTCGTTTAACTGCATGAGTAATTCACTCAGATCAATCAGGTTCTGTTGGAGGGTGAGCATGCCGTAGTTCATTTTCGTAATTTCGAAGAGCTCATCGATCAGCTTTTCCAAACGCTGCGACTTGGTAAAAGCAATATTCGTGTAATGCCTGGCTTGTTCCACCGTTAACTGCTCGTCCCGCAAAATGATGTCCAAATACCCTAAAACAGAAGTCAGCGGCGTTCGTAGGTCATGCGCCAGGTTCAAAACCAACTGATCCTTGCTGCTTTCGGCAAAATCCCCTCTTTGTACAGCTTCCTGCAATTTTTCACCCGCCAGATTGATGTCCTTGGCAATATCTGCGAACTCATCGTTCGACGGTATTTGAACATGATGGGTAAAGTCGCCATTTGCAAGATGATGAATCCCTCTGGAAATCTCCTGAAAATAGATGGCATACCTTTTGGTTAGCAAGAAGAAAAACAAGATGGCTAGGGGAACAAAAAAAATCAAAAAGAAGTAAATGTCCCCTATTTCTCGCATAAAATAGCGAATCGGCGCTAAAATGCTTTCCATCTTCACCTGTGTTCGATAGTAAAGCTGAAGCGCTTTAAAGATCACATAGGTAACCGCACCGGATAGAAGCAGACTTAGGCCCAGAAGCTTGACCATTTGGAACCGAAAGCTTCGTATCATGTTATCCATGGAATGAATACCCGACGCCCCAGACCGTTTTGATCCACTTGTTCTTGGTTTTTTCTTCACCCAGCTTCTTTCGCAAGGTGCGAATGTGCACCATGACTGTATTGCAGCCTTCATAGTACGCTTCGCCCCACACCTGCTGGAAAATATTATCCGCACTAAACACCTTCTTGGGATAGCTGGCCAGCAGGTAGAGAATATCAAACTCTTTCGGCGTTAACTCAATCGTTTCTCCGTACAGGCTCACGGTTCGCTGCTCAGGGTAAATGACAAGTCCACCTGCCTCTAAGACCTTGTTACTCGCTACTGCTACTGCTGGTTGATTCAGCTGCTTAAAGCGTCGCAGCTGGGCATTCACACGAGCGACCAATTCCATTGGATTGAATGGCTTGGTCATATAATCATCTGCGCCCATCACCAATCCAGAAATTTTATCCAGATCGGACGTCTTGGCACTCAAAAAGATAATCGGCATATTGTGCTGTTCACGAATGAGACGGGTGACCTCATAGCCATCCAGCCCAGGCATCATAATATCGAGGATTGCCAAATCAATCGAATGCGTCTGCACAGCTTGGAGTGCTTCCCTTCCATCCGCTGCGATAATTGTGTGGTAACCTTCTTTTTTCACATGCAAGGCAACGAGCTCAGCAATCTCCGCTTCATCGTCGGCGATCAATATGGTGACCTGCTTCATCGTTTTTCCCATCCCTTTTATACATTTGCTACCATTATAGCAGGTATGAAAAAACATTTCTGTTATCTCACCATGATAACGTTCATACAATTATGGATAATAATTACTTTCAGTTTGTTTTGACTTTACCGACTTTTCTATATTACTATATTCATGTCCATATCATATCTATCATAAATATACTTGGGGGTAATTTATGAAAAAACTAATGGTTGCTGTTGTTTCTAGTTTGTTGGCACTCACGGTAAGTGCATGTGGCACTGGCACGGATCAAGCTTCCTCAACATCTGGGCAGTCGGGTGCCAAGAAGTACGTTATTGGTACAGATGCAACATACCCACCCTTTGAGTTTGAAAAAGACGGAAAGTACGTGGGAATTGACATCGACCTGATCAACGCCATCGCCAAAGAAGAGGGCTTTGAGGTAGAAATTAAGCCGATGGACTTCAAAGGAATCATTCCGGCTGTTCAAGCGAAGCAATTGGACGGAGCCATTGCCGGAATCAGCATCACAGATAAGCGCAAAGAAATTTTAGATTTCTCTGAACCTTACTATCAAGCAGGTCTTTCTCTGGTCGTACGTGAGGACAACACAACGATCAATGGGGAGGCAGATTTGGCTGGCAAAACGATTGCCATCAAAAAAGGCACGACTGGTGCGACCTTTGCTGATGAGCTCGGGAAAAAATACGGAGCGACTGTCAAATACTTCGACGATAGCCCTTCCATGTTCCAAGAAGTTCAGAACGGCAACGCTGATGTGACCATCGAAGACTATCCGGTTATCTCGTATAAAATTACGGTAGACCCTGCTTCCAAGCTAAAAATTGTAGGCGACCGTCTCAATGGTGACCACTACGGCATCGCGGTTTTAAAAGGCAACAAAGAGCTGCAAGACAAACTCAACTCCGGTCTGAAGAAGCTGAAAGAGAATGGAAAATACGATGAAATCATCAACACCTACTTGAGCACCAAAAAATAAAGGCGCGAGACGCGCCTTTTTTTCACCTTAGAAAGAATGGAGTTGTCCAAATGAGCAGTAGTTGGGATGTCATTGTCGATGCGCTTCCTGTCTTGGCCCAAGGCTCTGTGGTCACGCTAAAAATAACGGTCATTTCCCTGTTTTTTGCTCTCTTAATCGGATTGCTTTTTGGCTTGATGAGTACAAGCCGGTCCAAAGTGCTTCGCGGCATTGCAACCGCTTACGTTGACTTTCTCCGCGGCACACCGCTGTTGGTTCAAATCTTCTTTATTTATTTTGGATTACCGCCTGTCCTTGATATCAAAATTCCAGAGACAACTGCGGGTATTCTTGCGCTCAGTCTCAATGCCGGAGCGTACCTGGCTGAAATTTTCCGAGGAGGAATTCTCTCCATCGATAAAGGGCAGATGGAAGCTGCTCGCTCCCTGGGACTCACGCACGGAAAAGCTATGCGCCTAGTTATCTTGCCCCAGGCTGTTCGCCGCATGATTCCTGCTTTCGTCAACCAATTTATCGTGACGTTAAAAGACACCTCGCTCTTAACGGTCATTGGTATCCGTGAACTGATGAACAGTGGTGAGATTATCATCTCTGGCAACTTCCGCTCGTTTGAAATTTGGGCAGTAGTAGCGGTCTTCTATTTCCTGATGATCTACATCCTCAGTCTGCTATCTCGTTCCCTTGAGAGGAGGTTCGCGAAATGATTCATGTGGAGAATTTAAAAAAGAGCTTTGGCTCGTTGGAAGTCTTAAAAGACATCTCGACTACCATTGAAGAGCGCGAAGTTGTCTGTGTCATCGGTCCCTCCGGCTCGGGAAAAAGTACGTTTCTGCGCTGCCTGAACCAGTTGGAAGAGGTGACATCGGGCAAGATCACCATTGAGGGTGTGGAGGTTACTTCCCCCAAAGTGGACATTAACAAGCTGCGAGAGCGTGTCGGCATGGTGTTTCAACGGTTCAATCTATTTCCGCATCTCACTGTATTGGAAAACATTATGCTCGCACCCAAGCACATCAAAAATTCAGAGCGTCAGCAAAATGAACAAAAGGCGCTGGAATTGCTGAAAAAAGTAGATTTGGCAGACAAGCGAGACGTGTATCCAGATCGGTTGTCTGGTGGTCAACAGCAGCGCGTAGCCATTACCCGGGCGCTCGCCATGGACCCTCATATCATGTTGTTCGATGAACCTACCTCTGCACTCGACCCGGAAATGGTAGGGGAAGTTCTTCAGGTGATGAAAGATTTGGCCAAAGAAGGAATGACGATGGTCGTGGTTACGCATGAGATGGGCTTTGCCCGTGAAGTAGCCGATCGCGTGATTTTCATGGACGGCGGATATATTGTAGAGGAAGGCAAGCCTGCCGAGATTTTTGACAATCCCCAGCATGAGAGAACCAAGGCGTTTCTCAGTAAAGTGCTGTAAAACAAAACAAGCAACGGGCATGATCGATTCGTCATCTACCATGCCCGTGTGTTTTTCCCTATGAAGTACCGCCAGCAAAACGCGAATTTTCAACGTTAAGGGAAGATGGACACAAAAACAGCCGGTTTTCACCACGTTAAGGGGTACATCCGAGATACGAGTAATTCTGGGTCACACACTTACAAAAAATGGTGATTGCATCTATTTGGAGCAATTTCAAAAAGCATGCTTTTTGAGGGCGACCGCCAACATTTTAACGGAAATATACGCTAAAGACGTTAAGCCGCATAAAAAGCCGATTTCTCTTACTCTAAGCGAATGACCGCTAAACATCATTATCGGTCATCAGCATGCCAGAAAACGGCCAGTTACGTCCGCTAATGCTAAGCGTATAAATCGGTCAAAATGTTGGCGCTACCCCTTTGAACACAAAAAAACCCGACCGGAGTCGGGAGCAAATTGGCTTACCATGGGTCAGGATAGTGTTTTGCAATCGGAGGTTCTTTACTTAACGTATCTACCCCAACTGGTACGACAAATAACGCGGATAAAATACATAAAGACATCATCAACTTTTTCACGAGTATCACCCCCTTGCGGGTTTAGGTATTATGTACAGTATACAATATTTCCATTTTTTGGAGTATGTCAAAAGGTAAATTTTCCTTGTTAGCTGTATAGTATTCAAATAAATACCCAATGCTTTTAATCGCTTCTTCCAATTTCATCATTTTCTTATAATACATAGCACTTTCTAATAAACTGGCACACCCCATATCTAAATCGCCTTTTTCAATGTAAAAATTCCCTTTTGCGCGAAAATATAAACCTAGATGAGTACATTGGTTCGGTGTACCAACGTTAGTCGGCAAAAATGACGATTCTGACTGAAAAATATCTACGACCCCCAACTCATCACCTAATCTTGTATAAATATCCAGCAGATCATTTACCACTGGTAACTTTTCGTTTTGCGGGCGCATGTGCAAGCAATCTAATAATAATGGTACTGCCTTTTCAATATCATCCGTAGTCTTTGCGTATAATATAGCTCGAAGATATTGAGATTCTTTCTGTACATTTAAACAATCTAATTGTTCATACGCATCCAAATATACTTTAGCAAGAATATAGTCTCTTAACTCAATGTAAGCGATGATAATAGCTAGGTACGCTTTTGCTGTCAGCTCATCTCGCTTATGATCTTCATTAATACCTTTCTTACATAGATGAATGCACTCTTCATGACATCCTCGAAATAACGCATGCGAACCCAACTTATAGTAAGTCATAACCCTTTCATCCACGTGTAGATATGAAATATAGTGCAATAACTCCATACCTTCTATATACGACTCGTCCAATTTTTTAAAGCTATCACGTTGAATAAGATATTTCTGATATAACGACCTGGCTAAAAATACAGGGATACCATGTTCGCGCGAATACTGAGAAATCACACCATATATTAAAAATCGAAATTCTATATTTTCCGTATTTCCCGCCAATTGATAAAGATAATCTAACGAAAGAAACGTGTTGCTCTTAGGGCATTCTAATAGCTTAGATGCGATTTTTTGCGTAAGAACGGCATTCCCCTGATTGATCGCCGTTTCCAGCAATAATTCAAACGTTTTAGTCCTTTTAATTTTATATAAATATGGCATAACCGCCTCGTACAAAGATATGTCTAGCGTTTCAGCTAATCGAATTACATTCCGCATATTTGGCAAAGTGAGAGAGTCTGTTTCGATCTTACTGATCGTGCCAGAGGATATGTCTGTTTTTCTAGATAACTCCGCTAAAGTCAGCCCCGCCTCTTCTCGATACCTTTTCAAAACGCAGCCAAACGACGATCTCATTTCCGCCATAACCACAGCTATTAACCCCCAATACAATTCCCTTTTTATGGATACTACTATAGCACGTAATTCTATCGAGAAAATAATTTTTCCAGTTTTTCTATATTTTCTACAAAAAGGAAGTAAGGTTATTTTTAGAAATTATGGTACAATTTGGATATTCTATTAAGGAGGAGCTTTCACAACGGGCAATGCCCATTATAGTCAGAAGCGTAAAGATGTAGAAACATGAAAAGAGGGATAGAGAAGCCTATGAAGAAATTTAAAAGAGTATTAGTGCCTTTCGTCGTGTTCTCATTATTAGTTGCTCCAGTGTCAGTCTTGACGCCAGCATCTGCTAAAAGTACAGAGAAAATCGCTGAAAGTATTTCCGAGGAGAAAAAGAAATACGAAAAATCTTATGAGAAAGTTGACTTTAGATTTTCAGAAAAAATTTTAGAAGAGTTGACTCAATATGAAAAAGATCACCCAAAAGCGACTGAAGATGAAATTAATGAACATTTTTTGGAATTGTGCGAAATATACAACAATGATAACCAAAATATAAAGAACCTGGCTTCAAGCTCTGATGGTGATTGGGATGATTTCTATGATTATGCTGATGGAGTAGTTACACTGAATCCAAAAGAGCAGGCATTGTATGATCAATCGCCGTCAAAAGGATTTAAAGCTCTTATGGCAGGGAAAGGGGCATGGAATTATACAGAACTAGCTTTCGGTAGAAATGGTACTGATGAAGAATCAGATGCTTTTCGACATGCATTATGGAACATGTGGATAGTATGGGCAGTGAATGATAGTTGGGCAGAAAAGTGGACGAGTGCACACGAAGATGGTGCTTCCTATCAAAACAAAAAATCTTTAACATATAAAATGGATATGCACAATAATGAAGAAGGACGATACAAAGCAGCACAAGAGGGGATAGACAGTAATAGCAGTCGTTCAGACGTTAAAATTGCGATTGATGAGTTATACAAAAGCGGAAAGCTTAAAAAAATAAATAAACCAAACAAAAAAGAGAGTACCTGGACACTAGAGAGATTTACAGGTAAAGAAGAGGATTATGTAGATCAAGATCTTCCCCCTATTACGTAAGAAAAAAGAGAATCAGGAATGATTATTCCTGATTCTCCTTTTTGAAAGAAGGTGATATTTATGAAGAATAAATTAATCGTGTCTTTGGCTGCAACAGCAATAGTTGTGGTGCTAGTATTTGGATTTTTATATGTAGGGACTGGAAACGATTACTATAGACTTTCTGATGGACCATCTTCAGAACAGATAGAAGCTTTAAAGAGTAATAAAATTGATTATATGATCAAAGAAGACGGATCTTTATGGATAAGAAGAAGTGATGAATTGAAAGTAGCACAATGTTGTACATAGTTATGTTGAGTAACCAAAATGAGAGATACAACAGCAACCGGATTTATGAATGGTTGCTGTTTCTTTTCCATCAAAGGAAAGCCGTAGCACATCTAGGGGTACAGCCGAGATACGAGTAATTTTGGGTCACAAGCTTACAGCAATTGTCATTTTTCGAATGCAGTTTGTGACATGGCAGGAGAATTCGATAAAATCAACATTTAGAAATAAAAGTAAGACTATGACCCATTTTTGCATGTATCTCGGCTGTACCCGGTTAAGGTGTAATCGGCTGTTTTTTCGTTCCAAAGCGAGAATTCCCTTTCTCTTCCTCATGAAGTATCATCTTTATTTCTTAACTTCCAATTCTGACTTTAATTTATCTAAATACCGAATCTGATCCGCAAGTGGGGATGATACCAAATCTTTAAACAACGGGATATTCCTTATCCACTCTGCTTCTTGGTACATTTTTTCAAACTCCTGAATCACCTCTTTATAGGCAGCAGTATTCTTTTGGATCTTTTCCACCTTCTCCGAATTTTATGAATCCCTTAACGTTGTAAATCCGCGTTTATCTTAACTCCAATGTGACAATCACTGTTAATTCAAAGGTTGTCACATTGTTTACATGTATTCAAAGTAGCTTTAAGTTGTTTAATTATCTCTGTTCGAGGAAAAGAGTTAGGCTAATCGATCTTTATAAACCAAGAACCAGTCAAGAACACAAAATAAAGTGTTAGACTGTTTTTTTGTTTATGACACTATCGATCCCTCTAGCTCAACAACCAACGGATTTCTGCAACACAGAAATACTTTCCTTGAGGAACGCTTTATTTTTTTCAATTCCCCTGTTTTTACACCAGACAACAGCACTAAAAGCATCGTAAAAATCATAAAAGGGAAGTATTGTATCCAATTCCATTATGGGACGAATTGTTGAATATCCCTCTATATACGAAACTCTTCTTTGAGGATTTACTTCCCAAACATATCGATTAATTTTTGTAAAATCTATTTCTGAAGATCCTCCCCGTGCACTTTCAAAGTCAATAATTCCAACGACCTCATTATTATTTGTTAATATATTTCCTGGTCGGAAATCCATATGAACAACGCAGGGTCTATCAGGATGAGGTAATGCTGAGAAGGCACTCTCAAAGTGATTAATACATTTTTCGAAAAGTCCTCTCTCAAGGACTTCCTTACAAGGTTCTTTCAACTTTTCAAAGTTATTTTTTATGTATAGTCTCCAATTATTTTCATTAAGAAACTGATAACCTTCTACACCTTCAACACCATACCCCGGCATTTTCACGTCATGCAGCTTGGCATGATACAGCCCAATTTGAAATGACAGTTCATCGTCAATTGTACCTGCACACGGTATTCCTTGAATCTGAGATAGAAGTAAGGCACCAGAAATAAAGTCATTCCCACCCCAGAAATCTAATACTTTTGGAACCGGTATTACCTCGCACAACAATTCAAGCATACGATATTCACGAAACAGTTTATCCCTATTATAAGGGATCTTCGCATATACAGTTTCGCCACTAGTAAGATTCAGTTTGTATACTTGTGAACTAAAAGACTCAGGAACATTATCTATACTTAAAACATTAAGGTTAAATCTTCTTATGATCGTTTGTATTAAGTTCAAAGCGCACCTCGCGTGTTTAGATTAGTTTACTTACCATATCCACATTATTTTGAACTATCCTGCACG